>NZ_JACYUL010000003.1:0-514840 GCF_014841705.1 Pseudomonas sp. CFBP 8770 | reverse complement strand
AGCGTTTCAAACCGCTGTCAACTGCCTTTTTCACCGCTTCCGACCTTGAAGATCGAAACCCTTCCGAGCTCTCTGAAACGGCCAACTCATTGATTAACAAAGAGTTTATTGTTTCGGCTGCGCCGGAAGTGGGGCGAATTATAGACACATCGAGAGAGGCGTCAACAGGTAATTTCAAAAAACTGTCATATATCCCTGAAAGCAAAGGGCGGGCCTGACGGCCCGCCCTTTCTCGAGGCTTAAAGGCTAGGGAAAGCGAACTGCGACGCTTCGTGGCTGGCACGTTGTGGCCAGCGCTGGGTGATGGCCTTGCGTCGCGTGTAGAAACGTACGCCATCCGGGCCATAGGCATGCAGGTCGCCGAACAGGGAGCGCTTCCAGCCGCCGAAGCTGTGATAGGCGACCGGCACCGGCAGCGGTACGTTGACGCCGACCATGCCGACTTCGATCTCGTCGCAGAACAGGCGTGCCGCTTCACCGTCACGGGTGAAGATGCACGTACCGTTGCCGTACTCGTGGTCGTTGATCAACTGCATGGCCTGCTCGAGGCTTTCGACACGGACGATGCACAACACCGGGCCGAAGATTTCTTCTTTATAGATACGCATCTGTGGAGTGACGTGGTCGAACAGGCACCCGCCGAGGAAGAAGCCTTCTTCGTTGCCCGATACACTCAGACCGCGACCGTCCACGACCAGCTTGGCGCCGGCCTGCTCACCGTCGTCGACATAGCCTGAGACCTTGTCACGGGCTTGGGCGGTCACCAGTGGGCCCATGTCCAGGCCGCAAGAGGTACCAGCGCCGATCTTCAGCGACTTGATCTGCGGGGTCAGCTTGGCCACAAGCGCGTCGGCAACCTGGTCGCCGACGCACACGGCTACCGAAATGGCCATGCAGCGCTCACCGCAGGAACCGTAGGCCGCGCCCATCAAGGCGCTGACTGCGTTGTCCAGATCGGCATCGGGCATCAGGACTGCGTGGTTCTTGGCTCCCCCCAGAGCCTGGACACGCTTGCCACGGCGAGTGCCTTCACTATAGATGTACTCGGCGATGGGTGTGGAGCCAACAAAACTCAATGCCTTGACCTCCGGCGCTTCGATCAGGGCATCCACCGCGACCTTGTCGCCATGCACGACGTTCAGCACGCCGGCTGGCAAGCCGGCCTCCAACAGCAACTGGGCTATATAGAGTGTAGAGCTGGGATCACGCTCGGACGGCTTGAGGATGAAGCAGTTTCCGCAGACGATGGCCAACGGGTACATCCACAGCGGGACCATGGCCGGAAAGTTGAACGGCGTGATACCGGCAACGATACCCAGTGGCTGGAAGTCTGACCAGGCATCGATATTGGGGCCGACGTTGCGGCTGTACTCACCCTTGAGCACTTCGGGCGCTGCGCAGGCGAACTCGACGTTTTCGATGCCGCGCTTGAGTTCACCAGCAGCGTCTTCCAGCGTTTTGCCATGCTCTTCACTGATCATCTGGGCGATCTTGGCTTCGTTCTGCTCGAGCAGTTGCTTGAAACGGAACATCACCTGGGCACGCTTGGCCGCTGGAGTCTTGCGCCAGGCTGGAAACGCGGCCTTGGCGGCGTCGATGGCCAGTTGCACGGTTTCGCGACTGGCCAGCTGCAGTTTGCGAATGGCCTGACCGGTCGACGGGTTGAAGACATCGGCCGTGCGGTCGCCACTGGAAACCAGATCGCCGTTGATCAAGTGTTGGATAGTGCTCATGCAATGGGCTCCTTGGAAAAAGGGTCAGTCGATCTGGTTGAGGGCTTCGCCAACGGCGTCGAACAGGCGATCGAGGTCTTGCGGCTGGGCGTTGAAGGTTGGGCCGAACTGCAGGGTGTCACCGCCGAAACGCACGTAGAACCCGGCTTTCCACAGCTTCATGGACACCTCATAAGGGCGCACGATGGCGTCGCCGTCGCGTGGCGCCAGCTGGATCGCACCGGCAAGGCCATAGTTGCGAATGTCGACGATGTTCTTCGCGCCCTTGACGCCGTGCAGCACATTTTCGAAATGCGGTGCCAGCTCGGCGACGTTTTGTACCAGGTTTTCGCGCTGCAGCAGGTCCAGCGCGGCAAGGCCAGCGGCGCAGGCAACCGGGTGCGCCGAGTAGGTATAGCCGTGGGGGAATTCCACGGCGTACTCAGGCGTGGCCTGGTTCATGAAGGTCTGGTAGATCTCGGTGCTGGCGATGACGGCGCCCATCGGAATGGCGCCGTTGGTGATCTGCTTGGCGATGCACATCAGGTCCGGCGTCACACCGAAGGTGTCGGCGCCGAACATGGCGCCGGTGCGACCGAAGCCGGTGATGACCTCATCGAAGATCAGCAGGATATTGTGCTGGTCGCAGATTTCACGCAGACGCTTGAGGTAGCCCTTGGGCGGTGGCAGTACACCTGCCGAACCGGCCATGGGCTCGACGATCAGGGCGGCGATGTTGGAAGCATCGTGCAGCTCGATGACCTTGAGCATCTCGTCGGCCAAGGCAATGCCACCCTCCTCCGGCGAACCCTTGGAGTAGGTATTGCCCGGCAGCAGGGTGTGAGGGATGTGGTCCACGTCCATCAACTGGCCGAACATCTTGCGGTTGCCGTTGACGCCGCCCAGGCTGGTACCGGCAACGTTGACGCCGTGATAGCCACGGGCCCGGCCAATCATCTTGGTCTTGGTGGCCTGGCCTTTCAGGCGCCAATAGGCACGGACCATTTTCACGGCGGTGTCGCAGCACTCGGAGCCGGAGTTTGTATAGAAGACGTGGTTGAGGTTGCCGGGGGTCAGGTCGGTGATTTTTTCCGCCAGCTGAAAGGACAGCGGATGGCCGTACTGGAACGCGGGTGAGTAGTCGAGCACACCGAGCTGACGCGACACCGCTTCCTGGATTTCCTTGCGCGTGTGGCCCGCACCGCAGGTCCACAGGCCGGAGAGGCTGTCGTAGATCTGCCGGCCCTTGTCATCGGTCAGCCAACTACCCTGGGCCGCGACGATGATCCGCGGGTCACGCTGGAAGCTGCGGTTGGCGGTGTACGGCATCCAGTGAGCATCCAGCTTGAGCTGGCTGGTGATGCCGACAGGGGCATTCTCGGGCATGTTCATGTGCACAAACCTCATTGAGCGATTGAAGACGCGATGACAAGCGTGTTGCCTCTACGGTGTCACGACGATAAAGTCTGGAAAACCCAACTTTTGCGATCTTCAGTCAGGCAGCTACTAAACTATGAGCCGTCGCCCCGATCCGCTCGCGCAGGTCAGTGATTTCGATATTCGCCTGCTGCGCATCTTTCGCAGCGTGGTGGAGTGCGGCGGCTTTTCTGCAGCCGAGAATGTCCTTGGCATCGGGCGCTCGGCGATCAGCCAGCAGATGAGCGACCTCGAGCAGCGTTTGGGCCTGCGCCTGTGTCAGCGTGGCCGCGCAGGGTTTTCCCTGACCGAGGAAGGCCGCGAGGTCTATCAATCGGCGCTGCAGTTGCTGGCGGCGCTGGAAAGCTTCCGCACCGGTGTCAACGGCCTGCATCAGCACCTGCGTGGCGAGCTGAACATCGGTTTGACCGATAATCTGGTGACGCTGCCGCACATGCGCATTACCCATGCATTGGCACAACTCAAGGACCGCGGTCCCGATGTGCGCATCCAGATTCGCATGATCGCGCCCAGCCAGGTCGAGCAGGGCGTACTCGATGGCAGCTTGCATGTTGGCGTGGTGCCGCAGTCGAGTCCGCTGTCGGGGCTCGAGTACCAGCCGCTGTACAGTGAGCGTTCGTTGTTGTACTGCGCGGTCGGCCACCCGCTGTTCTACGCCAGTGACGAGGCGCTCGATGGCGACCGGCTCAACGCACAGGAAGCCATCGCGCCGACATTTCGTCTGCCGGCCGATATCCAGGCCCGTTACCAGGTGCTCAAGTGCACCGCGAGCGCCTCGGATCGCGAGGGCATGGCGTTTCTGATTCTGACGGGACGCTACATCGGCTATCTTCCCGACCACTACGCTACCTTCTGGGTACAGCAGGGGCGTCTGCGCGCGCTGAAACCAAGCGAGCGGTTCTATGACCTGACGCTGTCCTGGGTCACGCGCAAGGGCAGAAGGCGCCATCTGGTGCTGGAAAGCTTTCTGGAAAGCCTGGCGCAGACACGCTGAAGGATCGTCGTGGTTTATCCATCAAGGCTTGTCGGATCAGGGCGGGTACGCTATCAACGCATCTGCAGTATTCAAACGATCGGTTCGGAAGTCGCCCATGAGTCTTGAAGTCCCCGCGCACAGCGCCTCGGCCAGTGGCAAACCTGCCAGCCGCATCCGCCAGAAGAATGAAGAAGCGATTCTCAAGGCGGCCGAAGACGAGTTCGCCCGGCACGGTTTCAAGGGCACCAGCATGAACACCATTGCCCTGAATGCGGGCCTGCCCAAGGCCAACCTGCATTATTACTTCACCAACAAGCTGGGCCTGTACATTGCGGTATTGAGCAACATCATCGAGTTGTGGGACAGCACCTTCAATACGCTGCGCGCCGAGGATGATCCGGCGCAGGCGCTGACCTGCTACATCCGCGCCAAGATGGAGTTCTCCCGCCGCCAGCCACTGGCGTCACGGATCTTCGCCATGGAGATCATCAGCGGCGGCGAGTGCCTGAGCGAATACTTCAGCCAGGACTATCGCAGTTGGTTCGCGGGGCGTGCCGGGGTGTTCCAGGCCTGGATCGACGCCGGCAAGATGGATCCCGTCGACCCCGTGCACCTGATCTTCCTGCTGTGGGGCAGTACCCAGCATTACGCCGACTTTGCCACGCAGATCTGTCGGGTCACCGGACAGGCGCGTCTGACGCGGCAAGACTTCGAACACGCCAGTGACAACCTGATCCGCATCATTCTGAAAGGATGCGGATTGACCCCCGCGGTGTAATCACTGCCACAGCCAAGAGATAGCGATGCCTTCCACCCTGCTGGGACCCTGCGAGTACCGCGAGGAGATTCGCAAGAGTCGTTTCATTACCCTCGCCGCGCCGATTGCCAGCGTGCAGGACGCCCAGGCGTTCATCGAACAGACCAGTGACCTGGCCGCGACCCACAACTGCTGGGCGTGGAAGCTGGGCGATCAGTACCGCAGCAACGACGACGGCGAGCCGGGCGGTACCGCCGGCAGACCGATCCTGGCGGCGATAGAAGCCCAGGATTGCGATCAAGTGGTGGTGCTGGTGATTCGCTGGTACGGCGGCATTCAGTTGGGTACAGGAGGGTTGGCCCGAGCCTATGGCGGAGGGGCGAACAAATGCCTGCAGCAAGCGCCCAAGCGCCTGGTGATCGCGCGGGTGGCGGTGAGCTGTTCCTGCACATTCAGTGAGCTGGCCCTGGTCAAGCTTCGGGTGGCCGAGGCTCAGGGGTTGGTCACTGCAGAAGATTTCACCAGTAACGGCGTCGACCTGCGGCTGGCGGTGGCCAGTGAGGCCATCCCACTCCTGGCGCAGCAGCTTGCCGACCTTTCCCGGGGGCGGATCATCCTGGAAGCCGACGCGTTATGAGCGCGTCGCTTGCTCACTGCGAGTGCTAGTCTGTTTCCTTTGTCCAGGAGAGTGGCAATGACAACTGCAAAGAAAGCGCTGGTGATTGGTGCATCCCGTGGCCTGGGCCTCGGCCTGGTGGAACGCTTGAGCGAGGATGGCTGGGAGGTGACGGCCACGGTTCGCGATCTGGGCAAGGTGCCGCCGGCGCTGACGGCCACCGGCGCGAAGGTGGAGGCGCTGGAGATGACTCGCCTGGAGTCCATGGATGCCCTGAGCCTGCGGCTGCAGCAGCAAACGTTCGATCTGCTCTTCATCAATGCCGGGGTGTCCGGGCCGGCGGGCTACAACACTGACCAGGCCAGTGATGCAGACATCGGTGAACTGTTCGTCATCAATGCCGTGGCGCCGATCCGTCTGGCCCAGCGACTGGCGGGCAATGTCGCCGACGGCGGTGCGATCGCCTTCATGAGTTCGGTGCTGGGCAGCGTGGCGATGCCTGAAGGCTCGCCCATGGCGTTGTACAAGGCGAGCAAGGCGGCCTTGAACTCGATGACCAATACCTTCGTGACGGAGTTGGCGCGGCCGCAGTTGACGGTACTGTCGATGCATCCGGGCTGGGTGAAGACCGACATGGGCGGTGACGGTGCCAGTCTGGACGTTGCCACCAGTACCCGGGGATTGGTGGATGTCATCACCGGGCAACTGGGCAAGGGCGGGCTGCAGTTTCTCGATTACAAGGGCGAGAAGATCGACTGGTGAGGTCCGCGGGAAGCGGTGGTGTCAGCGGGGGCCTCTTCGCGGGCACTGCCCGCTCCTACAGGATGCGGGCGTTGCCAGGTAGACGGTGGTTTATAGGCCCAGGATCGATAGCATGATGAAGGTCGCGAACAACACGAAGTGGGTCATGCCCTCGATGGCATTGGTTTCGCCGTCGTTGAGGTTGATCGCGCAGACCAGCAGGGTGATGAAGATCATCACTGTCTGCACCGGCGTCATCGCCATCTGGAACGGCTGGCCGCTGTACAGGGCCAGGCCTTCCATGACCGGCACGGTAAGAATCACCGTTGACAGCGAGGCACCCAAGGCAATGTTGACCACCGATTGCATGCGGTTGGCCAATGCTGCACGCAGTGCAGTCAGGATTTCCGGCGCAGCGGAAATGGCTGCCACCAGAATAGCCGTCATTACCGGTGGTGCGCCGGTGCCCTCGAGACCCAGGTCGATGGTCTTGGACATGACTTCGGCCAGAGCGCCGATGACGACGATACCGAACACCAGGGTACCCACCGACCAACCCAGGTGAACCGGCTTCTCGGGTTCGGTGGTCACGCCCTTGCGCTTCTTCTTTTCCGGATAGTTGTAGCTGAAGAAGTAACTGTGCGGCCCGACCTGCATGCGCAGGAACAAGGCGTAGAGCACCAGCATGGCGCCGATGGTGAAGCCTGAGTAGACCTTCCAGTTGCCCTCGGGGATGAACTCCGGCACCACCATGGACACACCCATGGCGGTGAGGATCATGACGCTGTAGCTGCGCGCCGAATCGTCGTTGTAGGACTGTTCGCCATGCTTGAGCCCGCCCATCAGTGCCGCGAGCCCGAGAATGCCGTTGATGTCGAGCATGACCGCCGAATAGATGGTGTCGCGCACCAGAGTCGGTGATGGCTCGTTGCTCATCATGATGCCCAGTACCACTACTTCGACCAGCACCGCCGACAGGGTGAGGATCATGGTGCCGTAGGGGTCACCGAATTTTTCGGCGAGCAACTCGGCGTGCCCGGCAACTCGCACCGAGGCGAAGATAATCGCCACGACCAGGGCGATACCCGCGCCCAGTGCCACGCCTTGACCATGGCTGAGCAGGTAGTGCTCGGCCGGGAAGGCAATGCAGGCGGCGATCACCGCCAGAAGTAGAAATTTTTCCTGCTTGAGTAACGCGATCATGGCCTGCCTTTACTGATTGCTGCGACCTGTGCCGCTGAAAGTAACTGGATGTAACAAGAATCAGCGGATCAGAGTACGAGACAGGGGCAAAGGTTCAGGGGCAGACCTGTGCCTGGGCCACCAGCCAGTCATGGACAGCGCGTCGGGTGGGGGTGTTGAGTGCGCCTTCGCGGTAGGCCAGCACGTATTTCTTGCGAGCCTGGATGGGCCATCCGAACGGCACGATCAGCGAGCCTTGCTCCAGCTCGTCGGTGATCAGCGCGCGACGGGCGATGGCGACACCCATGCCCATGCGCGCCGCATCGATGGTCAGGTGATTGCGATTGAAGGTGTGGCCGCGGCGCACATCGATGCCTTCGGCGCCGATGGCCGAGAGGTAGAACTCCCACTCCGCATATTCATAGCTGCCGCGCCAGGCGGTGATGTCGTGCAGCAATGGGAAGTGCACCAGCTGGCCAGGGCTGTCCAATGGCGGACGACCTTCCAGCAGCATTGGCGAGCACACCGGGAACAGTTCCTCTTCGAGCAATGGTGTAGTGACCAGGCCCGGGTAGCTGCCATCGTTGAGGTCGATGGCCAGGTCGAAATCGTCGTCACGCAGTGAGCCGCTGCTGTCTTCGGCGATCACCCGCAGCTGGAGCTCGGGGAAAGCCCGCTCGAGGCTGGGCAAGCGTGGCATCAGCCACTTGCTCAAAAAGGAAGGGATGCTGCGCAGTTTGAATACGCCGCCAATGGTGCCGGAATGCAACAGCCGCAGTTCTTCGTCGATGCGGCTGTGCACTTCGTTGGCGACCACCGCGAGGCGCTGCCCCTGCGCAGTCAATTGCAGGCCGCGGCCCACCCGATGAAACAGCGCAAAGCCCAGGCGATCTTCCAACTGCTTCATCTGCTGACTGATGGCGCCGGGGGTGACATGCAATTCATCGGCGCAGCGGGTGAAGGACAGATGCCGTGCGGCGCAGGCAAACACCTGCAGCCAGGCGTGCATTTGGGCATTGAGGATCTTGCTCATCGGTGAGCCCCGCTAAACAATGACTTAGTAAGTATCGTTTGTCTGAAATGTCTGTCAGGCCAAAGATAAGGCACGAGTGTATAGAGAGAGAATGAGGCAGACATGGCTATCAGCGTATTCGACATGTTCAAGATCGGCATCGGCCCCTCCAGTTCGCATACGGTGGGCCCGATGCGCGCCGCTGCCTTGTTTGCCAAAAATCTCACCGAACAGGGCATTGCACCGCTGGTGGAGCGGATCGAAGCCCGCTTGTATGGCTCGCTGTCCGCAACCGGCATAGGCCATGGCAGTGACCGCGCGACACTGATGGGCTTGATGGGCGAATGGCCCGACCGGGTCGACCCGGATACCGTCGGGCCTCGGGTCGACGAAGTGATCCAGCGGCAATGCCTGCACTTGGGCGATCACATGATCCATTTCGACTGGCAGCGCGACATGCTTCTGCTCGATGAGAGCCTGCCCTACCACCCCAATGGCATGACCTTGGTGGCGCACTTGCAGAATGGCGAGGTGCATGAGCAGACCTACTATTCGGTCGGTGGCGGTTTCGTGGTCGATGCCGAGCAGGCTGCCAGCGGTGTGCTGGACAACGACACCACGGCCCTGCCCTACGACTTTTCCTCGGCGGCGCAGTTGCTGAGCCTGTGCAAGCGCACCGGCCTGAGCATTGCGGCACTGATGATGGAAAACGAAAAGGCCTGGCGCTCCGAAGCGCAGATTCGTGAGCAATTGGCGGTGATCTGGCAGGCGATGCAGGCCTGCGTGGACAAGGGTCTGACCGGGCAAGGCATTCTGCCGGGCGGGCTGAACGTGCGCCGCCGCGCCTATCGTCTGCACCAGAACCTGCAGGAGATCGGCAAGCCCAACGTCATCGGTTCCACCCTCAGCGCCATGGAGTGGGTGAACGTCTTTGCCCTCGCGGTCAACGAGGAAAATGCCGCTGGCGGGCGCATGGTGACCGCTCCCACCAACGGCGCGGCCGGGATCATTCCGGCGGTGTTGCACTACTACATGAAGTTTTGCCCGGAAGCCTCGGCCGACGACGTGGTCCGGTTCTTCCTGGCAGCGGCGGCGGTAGGCATCCTGTGCAAGAAGAACGCATCGATTTCCGGCGCCGAGGTGGGTTGCCAGGGTGAGGTCGGTTCGGCTTGCGCCATGGCGGCTGCCGGCTTGGCCGAGGTTCTGGGTGCCACGCCCGAGCAGGTCGAGAACGCAGCGGAAATCGGCCTGGAGCACAACCTGGGACTGACCTGCGATCCGGTCGGTGGCCTGGTGCAGGTGCCGTGCATCGAGCGCAACGCAATTGCCGCGGTCAAGGCGATCAATGCCGCGCAAATGGCACTGCGCGGTGATGGCGAGCACTTCATCTCGCTGGATCACGCCATTCGGACCATGCGTGACACCGGTGCCGACATGCACGACAAATACAAGGAAACCTCGCGCGGCGGATTGGCGGTCAACCTGGTGGAATGTTGAGCTGTACCCATCGTTTCGAAGGTAATTTCAGAAGCGCGAAACACTCGTAAAAGAGAATGTTTTTTGATCAGGACAGCCTGATATGGAATAGTACCCGCCGTTTTTGCGCGCCCGCCCAGCGCGCAGGTTCCACAGCGAAGGTATTTGTCCATGCGCAGTTCCCGCCTCACCTCGATGATCGTCGCCAGTGTCCTGGCCTTGTGCACACGACTGGTCGTCGCAGCGCCCATCGATATAAATGATGGCCAACACACCGTCCATCTGCCTCAGGCACCACAACGTGTGGTGGTGCTGGAGTTCTCCTTTCTCGATAGCCTGGCGGCGGTGGGCGTCACCCCGGTAGGCGCCGCCGACGATGGCGATGCCAATCGCGTATTGCCCAGGGTACGTCAGGCCATTGGCCAATGGAGTTCGGTGGGCCTGCGTGCCCAGCCCAGCATCGAACAGATCGCACGCCTCAAGCCTGACCTGATCATTGCCGATCTCAATCGCCACCAGGCGCTGTACAGCGACCTGGCGAGCCTGGCGCCGACCTTGCTGCTGCCTTCGCGCGGGGAAGACTATGAAGGCAGTTTGAAGTCCGCCGAGTTGATTGGTCGGGCGTTGGGCAAGAGCGAGGCGATGCAGGCGCGGATCGCGCAGAACCGTCGCAGCCTCGCCGACATCGCCGGGCAGGTGCCCGCCGGGACCAAAGTGCTGTTCGGTGTGGCTCGGGAAGACAGCTTCTCCGTACATGGACCCCGCTCCTATGCGGGCAGCGTACTGGCGGCCATCGGTTTGCAGGTCCCGCCGGTACGCAGCAACGCGGCACCGACCGAGTTCGTCAGCCTGGAACAACTGCTGGCACTGGACCCTGCCTGGCTGATGGTGGGGCACTACCGGCATCCGAGCCTGGTCGACAGCTGGAGCCAGCAGCCCCTGTGGCAAGTACTGGGCGCAGTGCGCAATCATCAGGTTGCAGAGGTCGACGGTGATACGTGGGCACGCAACCGCGGGGTGATGGCGTCCGAGCAGATTGCCGAAGACGCACTGGCCATTCTCAAGGGCGGCAAAGCCGCCATGACGCCCTGAATGAGGCGTTGGTGGGCGATGGGGCTTGGCACGGTAGCCGTCGCCGGGCTGTTCTGGATGTCGCTGTACGCCTGGTCGCCGTTCACGATCAGTCAGGCGGATGCGTTCAACGGGCTGTTCAGCCAGGGCCGTGAGGGCGGCAACATGGCCTATATCGTCGCTCAGCTGCGGGTGCCGCGGGCGCTCTGCGCGGCGTTGGTCGGTGCCTGTCTGGGACTGGCCGGTGCATTGATGCAGGGCATTACCCGCAACCGCTTGGCGTCGCCGTCCCTGTTCGGGGTCACGGCAGGCGCCGCGCTGGGCCTGGCGTTGTTCTCCACGGGCCTGGTGGCCCTGCCGTTCGCAGGCGGCGCGTTGCTGATGACGTGTGTGGGGGGTGCCCTGGCCTGGGTGATCGTTTTCAGCCTGGGTGGTGCCTGGTCCCCGGCGGCGGCGCAAGGCCGACTGGTGCTGGCCGGGGTCACCGTGGCGGCACTGTGTGCGGCGTTGACGCGGCTGACCGTGATACTGGTCGAGGCGCAGGCGCAGAGCGTGCTCAACTGGCTGGCCGGATCGCTGGCCAACGTCGGTGCCGCGCAACTGCAACTGCTGTGGCCCTGCACCCTGATCGGTGCTCTGTGGGCACTCTTCTGCGCACCACGCCTGAATCTGGTGAATCTGGGCGAGGATGCGGCTCGCTCGCTGGGGGTCGGTATCGCCGGCCTGCGCCTGCAGGTGTTTTTCGCCAGCCTGCTGCTGGTGGGTGCCAGCGTCTGCGCGGTCGGCCCCATCGGCTTCGTGGGCCTGATCGCACCGAACATTGCCAGGCAATACCTGGGCAACGATTACCGCTGGCTGATTCCGGCAAGCGCTTTGCTGGGTGCGGCGATCGTGCTGGCGGCCGACCTTGTGAGCCGCGCCGTAGCCTTCCCGGCGGAAACGCCGGCTGGGGTGGTGACCGCGCTGATCGGTGCACCGTTCTTCCTCTACCTAGCCAGGCGTACGCAATGACCCGGCCCTACCCTCGCCTGCTGATCCTGCTGGCGCTGTTGCTCGCTGCCTTGTGGCTGAGCCTGAGCGCAGGCACCTCCTGGCTGGCGCCAAGTGCAGTGTTCGAGCGTTTGCTGGCGCATGACCCGCTGGACTTCGAAGTGTGGAATCATCGCTTGCCGCGCGGATTGATCGCGATCCTGACCGGCAGCGCCCTGGGCCTGGCCGGTGCCCTGGTGCAGGGGGTGATCCGCAACCCGCTGGCGTCTCCGGAGATTCTGGGGGTGACCCAGGGCGCGGGGCTGGCCCTGACCATCGCCATCATCGCGGTGCCGCAATTGCCCTTCACCTGGCTGCCGCTGGTGGCCGGTGTGGGCGGCGCTGGCGGCGCGCTGCTGTTGGCGCTGTACAACAGCGGTGTGAGTTTTTCCGGCGTGCGCTTTGCATTGTCCGGGGTGGCGATCGCCGTGACCCTGTCGAGCATCACCGAGTTTCTGATCCTTTCGCACCCGCTGGACATCAACACCGCGCTGCTGGCCTTGACGGGCAGCCTGTGGAGTCGCAGTTGGCATCATCTCGCGTTGGCCCTGCCGTTCCTGGTACTGATGCCATTGGCGCTGGGCCTGGCGAAACCGCTGAACCTGATCGGCCTTGGCGACGAAGCGGCGCACAGCCTGGGTACCGCGCTCAAGCGCATACGCTGGCTGGCGATGGGCGCGGCGGTGCTGTTGAGCAGCCTGGGCGTGGGCATCATCGGCCCGGTGGGCTTTCTCGGGTTGGTCGCGCCGCACATGGCACGCCGGCTGGTAGGCGGGCATCATCAGCACCTGCTGCCGGCCTCGATGTTGATCGGCGCCCTCTTGCTGGTGCTGGCCGACACGCTGGGCCGCACACTGATCGCGCCCAGCGAGATTCCGGCTGGCGTTCTGACCGCGGTCATCGGCGCACCCTACTTTCTCTGGCTGCTGGCACGCTTCAAGGGCTGACATCATGAGCATCATCAAGGCCGACGGCGTGGATATCGGCTACGGCGCCACGCCTATCGTACGCAATCTCTCGTTCACCCCACCTGCCGGGCAAGTCACCGCGCTGATCGGGCCCAATGGCTGTGGCAAGTCGACGCTGCTCAAGGCGCTGGCACGCATCATTACGCCGCAATGCGGCACGGTGAGCCTCGACGGCCAGGCGTACGCGCAACTGTCGTCGCGCACGTTGGCGCAGCATGTAGCGTTCCTGCCGCAGGTGCTGCCCATTCCGGAGGGGGTCAGCGTTGCCCAGCTGGTGGCTTACGGGCGCAGCCCGCACAACAGCTTCTGGGGACGCCTGAGTGGCACGGACCGCAATGCCGTGGACCAGGCCCTGCAGCGCATGGGCCTGGAATCGCTGGCCGACACCGCGCTGGCGGACCTCTCTGGCGGCCAGCGGCAAAGGGCCTGGCTGGCCATGGTGCTGGCGCAGAACACGCCAGTGGTGTTGCTCGACGAGCCCACGACCTATCTGGATATCAGCCATCAGGTCGAGCTGCTCGACCTGATGCGCCAGCTTGCCGCCGAAGGCAAGACCGTGGTCACCGTGTTGCACGATATCAACCAGGCCTGCCGCTACGCCGATCATTTGGCGGTGATGCATCAAGGACGGCTGGTAGCCGATGGCCCGCCCGGGCAGGTCGTCGATGCGCAATTGATGCAGTGGGTATTCGAGGTGCAGGTGCAGATCGTCCGCGAGCCGGTGGCAGGCACGCCGATGTGCGTGGTGGAAAAGAGCACGCGCGCTTCGACCTGAATGGCGTGGCAGCCGGCCGAGACTGGCACCCGGATGTCGGCGCGAACCTGCCGGTCAAGCCCCTGCGGCTGCGAGGCAGGGGCAATACCTGTAGAATCGGACACGATTGCACCTGATGAGAGAACGAAAACACCATGTACGACTGGCTCAATGCCTTGCCCAAGGCCGAACTGCACATGCACCTGGAAGGCTCGCTGGAACCCGAGCTGCTGTTCGCCCTGGCCGAGCGCAACAAGATCGCGTTGCCCTGGAATGATGTAGAGGCGCTGCGTGGAGCCTATGCGTTCAACAATCTGCAGGAGTTTCTCGACCTCTACTACCGCGGTGCCGACGTGTTGCGCACCGAGCAGGATTTCTACGACCTGACCTGGGCCTATCTGTTGCGCTGCCAGGCCCAGAACGTGGTGCACACCGAACCGTTCTTCGATCCGCAGACCCACACCGACCGTGGCATTGCCTTTGAAACCGTGCTGGGCGGCATCACCGCCGCACTCAATGACGGCCGCACTCGGCTGGGCGTCGACAGTGGGCTGATCCTCAGCTTTCTGCGCCACCTGAGCGAAGACGAGGCGCAGAAGACCCTGGATCAGGCCTTGCCTTTCCGCGATGCATTCGTTGCCGTGGGGCTGGACAGCTCCGAGATGGGCCATCCGCCGAGCAAGTTCAAGCGCGTGTTCGACCGCGCCCGCGACGAGGGCTTCCTGACGGTCGCCCATGCCGGTGAGGAAGGTCCGCCCGAGTACATCTGGGAAGCTCTGGACTTGCTCAAGATCGAACGCATCGACCACGGCGTGCGTGCCATCGAGGATGAGCGCCTGATGCAGCGCATCATCGACGAGCAGATTCCACTGACCGTGTGCCCGCTCTCCAACACCAAGCTGTGTGTGTTCGATCACATGAGCCAGCACAACATTCTCGACATGCTCGAACGTGGGGTGAAGGTCACGGTCAATTCCGATGACCCGGCCTATTTCGGCGGCTACGTCACCGAGAACTACCACGCGCTGCACACCCATCTGGGCATGACCGAGGATCAGGCTCGACGCCTGGCGCAGAACAGCCTGGATGCTCGCCTGATCAAGCAGTGAGGCCGGCGGCGGCGAAGCGCCGCCTCGCGCGCCCCATCACGTACCCAGGCGACCGATCTCGCTCATGCCCAATCGGGTTACCTGCAGCGCGCGGCTGTCTTCGTTGAGCTTGAGCCAGCCCGACTGCAGGAACAAGGTCAGCAGCCCTGCACCGAGTGCGCCACCCACGTGCGGGCGCTGGGTGCTCCAGTCGCAACAGCTGTGCAGCGGCTGGCGGCCGCGATTGACCAGCGCCTGGGTGTAGATGCCTTGGCTGGCCAGACGGCTGCTGCCCAACGCCGTCACTTCGAGCCGCTGTTCATAGTGTTCGAGCCAGCCGTTCTGGACCATGCGCTGGAACAGGTCGGCCGCCAGCACGCCGCCCAGATGATCACCGCACAGGCGTACCTGATGCAGGGCCTTGGGCGAGCGCGGCTTGGGCACGCTGATGCGCGCCGCCACTCCCGCATTGGCCTGCACCAACGAGACGCTGGCCAATGCCTCCACCGCTGCCCCCACTTCCGGCTTGGCCAGGCGGAAGAAACGCTTGCGCCCACGCGCTTCGAGCGTCAGCAGACCACCTGCCGACAACCGCGCCAGATGCGCGCCGGCCGACGAGGGCGAGACACCTGCCAGCGATGCCAGCTCGTCGGCGCCTCGCGTGGTGCCGTCGATGAGCGCCCAGAGCATGGCGCTGCGCTTGGGGTCGGCCAGCAATGTGGCGATCCGGCTGATGCAAGGTGTTGGTTGCATGTGTTCACTCCCTGTGGAAACGTTCGTCAATCTGGCAATGGTTGCCGGGGTGATTATATGCACCCTGCCGTTGTACGGAATTGGACGAAATCGTCGGGGATGAACATCGAATGCGAGGGGTGTGCAATACCCTGTACTTGTATGAGACGCCCTTACCGATGGCAATTTCCGGGACGCTTGCTCAAGCGCCCGCAACGCGTCGCTCTCTTGCCAACAGGTCTGTTGGATACATGATTCATTACAGGTTTGACCTCACAGCCGGGACGGACTTTTCCCGCAATGTCCGTCCTCGCAGACCTACATGATTGTTTGCTTCGCGGTGCCACGCCGTCAGTCCGACGGGCATCCGATGACGCTCGCACGGCCGAAATGAGGACTACACTGGGTCCTCATCTCGAGCCCGAGGACATCGCAATGAAAGTTCTTCTTTCTGAGTTGAAGCAACCACGTGGCAGCTGCTGGCAAGTGCGCATGGACCAGCATGCGGTGTCATTCCGCAGCGAAGCCGAGGCGCGGGCCTTCATCGCCACGCTGGAAGCCCGCTTGCAGGCGCCCCACGGCTTGCCGCAGGCGCGGGTGAGCAACGCTGGCTAAGTGCCTATGGGCAGGTCGCGACGCTGCTGGCAGCGGCGTGTCAGTACCGCCGCGCAGACGGCGAGGATGCCGCAGCCGGCGATCACCCAGGCCATCGGCATTGCCGTGCCGTCGTGCAGTAACCCGACCAACGATGCGGCAGCGGCGGCGAGGCTGAATTGCAGGCACCCCAGCAGCGCCGATGCGCTGCCGGCACGCGAGCCCTGCCCGCTCATTGCACACGCGGAAGCGTTGGGGATGATCCCGCCCAGGCTCGCCAGACAGACGAACAACGGAATCAGCAATGGCCACAATACCGCTGGTTGCAGCGCACTGAGCGCAAGCAGCACAGCGCCCGCTGCCATGTATACCCATACGGTGCGCGACAGCAGCAACGCCGGACCGCGACGCGACAACAGGCGCGCGTTGACCTGCGCCATCAGAATGAACCCTGCGGCATTGCTGCCGAACAGCCAGCCATAGTGTTCGGCGGGTACGCCGTAGAGTTTGATGAACACGAACGGTGACCCGGCGATATAGGCGAACATGCCGGCCATGGCGATTCCGCCGGTCAGCGCATGCCCCATGAACACAGGGTCCAGCAACAAGCCGGCGTACAGCCTGGGTGCGCCTGCAAGGGGGCGTCTGGGCCTGTCGGCGGGCATGCTTTCCGGCAGGCCCAGGGCGACGGCCAAGGTGCAGGCGGCGCTGAACAGGGTGAGCAGGATGAAGATCCACTGCCAGCCCCAACTGTTGACCAGTACGCCGCCGAGCATGGGTGCGAGGATCGGCGCCAGGCCCATGACCAGCATCAGCTGCGAGAACACCTTGGCCGAGCCGACCGCATCGCATTTGTCACTGACGATGGCGCGAGCCAGCACCATGCCGGCGCAACCGCCCAGGGCCTGGACGAAGCGGGCAACGATGAGCCATTCCAGCGTGGGTGCGAACGCACAGGCCAGCGAAGCCACGGTGAACAGCGAAACACCCACGAGCAGGGGCACCCGGCGACCGAAGCGATCGGCCACCGGGCCGTAGATCAGTTGGCCGATCGACAGACCGAGGAAGTAGGCAGCCAGGGTAGTCTGGATGTGCTTTTCGTCGGTGCCGAAGGCGAGCGCCATGGCCGGGAAGCCCGGCAGGTAGAAGTCGATCGCCAGGGGGCCGAACGCGCTGAGCGCCCCCAGGATCAGAATGGTCTTGAAGTTCATCGGGTATTCACTACGTCCTGACAGTACAGACGACGCAGTTTAACCGGGTTATGCGGCGGTCGCGCTGTAGCCTTCTTCGCTGATCAGCTGGATGATTCGCTCGGGCGGCAGGTTGCCGTCGGTTTCGACTTTGCCCGATGCCAGATCGATCTGGACCTGGGCAGCCGGATCTTGAGCGGTAATGGCCTGAGTCACGGCGCGTACGCAATGGCCACAGGTCATGCCTTGCACGTTGAACAGTTGCATGGGAGATACCTCGCTGGACGGGACTGCGATCATTCTCAACCTTCCCATCGAGGCAAGGTCAAGGTAAAGATCAAGTTCTGCTCGGATCGGCCGGGCTGGAATTCCTTCAGCGGCTCGTCCAAGCTGGACGCTGCCCCCCTGCCAGGAGAAATTCGATGCGCCCCACCACTGCATGGCTTTTCGGAATGTGTGCCCTGGCAGCGCAGAGCTGCTGGGCCGGTGCCAGTACCGGTCAGCCCTACGGCATTCTGATCGTTTCCCGAGAGCGGCTGGAAGTCGCCACGTCCTGCGAGATCGGGGTGTACCTGCAGGACCAACTGGTCGGGCGGCTGTTTCAGGAGCAGGCCACGTCGTTCAACCTGCCGCCAGGCCCCGTGTCGGTCGGTTTGCGTCAGCTTCCTGGGCAAACGCCCGGGTGTGCGCCGGGCATGACCGAATACAAGCCGGTGATCGTGACCCTGCAGGCCGGGCAGATTCAGAAATTCCGTATCGCTGCAGGCAGCGCCGGCTTGTACTTGAAGCCCGAGCCACTGGAGTATTGACCTTGCCAGAGGGGCAAGGTTGATACTGGCGCAAACGCATCCGAGGACATTTCGCGCATGAACATTGGCCAGGCCGCTCGCGAAAGCGGCCTCAGTGCAAAGATGATCCGTTACTACGAGTCCATCGGACTGCTCGCGCCAGCCGTGCGCAGCGACAGCGGCTACCGCCTGTATCAGGCAGCAGACGTGCACACGCTCGGTTTCATCAAGCGCTCGCGCGACCTTGGGTTCTCACTGGAAGAAGTGGCCAGGCTGCTCACGCTGTGGCAGGACCGCAGGCGTGCCAGCGCCGACGTGAAACAGCTGGCGCGCCGACATATCGACGAGCTCGACCGTCGAATCGGCGAGCTGAGCAGCCTGCGCGACACCCTGGAACACTTGGTGGAGCACTGTCACGGCGATGACCGCCCGGACTGCCCGATCCTTCAGGAGCTGGCATCCGGGGGTTGTTGCAGCTGACGCAGGGAATACGGCATCGGCTTCAAGCGCGGCCGCTTACTGCAACCAAGGCGGAGGCGGTTCTTCCGTTGTCTTGGTTGGCTGTTCATCGGCCTCGCGCGCGGCACGTCGGCGAATGTCGTCCAGGCGCGCGGCCTCGATTTCACGCATGACCCCGCCTACATCGGCTTCCACTTCTTCCTCTGCGAACTCGCCGGTCAACACGCTGGCCGGGTGCAGTTTGCCTTCTTCGTACAACGCCCACATTTCCTTGGCGTAGCGCGTCTGGCGAAGCTCGGGAGCGAACCGGCCGAAATAGCTGGCCATGTTGCCGACGTCACGCTCGAGCATGCTGAAGGCATGGTTGTTGCCCGCCGCATCCACGGCCTGCGGCAGATCGATGATCACCGGACCATCGGGCGTCAGCAGCACGTTGAACTCGGAGAGGTCGCCGTGCACCAGGCCTGTGCACAGCATCAGCACGATCTGGTGGATGAGGAACGCGTGGTACTCGCGCGCCTGGTCCGGTTCCAGCTCGACGTCGTTGAGACGTGGGGCGGCGTCGCCGTCCTCGTCGCAGATCATCTCCATGAGCAGCACGCCCTCGAGAAAATCGTACGGCTTGGGCACACGCACACCGGCGCTGGCCAGCCGGAACAACGCCGCAACCTCGGCGTTCTGCCAAGCGTCCTCGGTTTCCTTGCGGCCGAACTTGGAGCCCTTGGCCATTGCCCGGGCCTGTCGGCTGTTGCGCACCTTGCGGCCTTCCTGATATTCGGCCGCCTGGCGAAAGCTTCGTTTGTTCGCCTCCTTGTAGACCTTGGCGCAGCGCAATTCCTTGCCACAGCGCACCACATAGACAGCTGCTTCTTTACCGCTCATCAGCGGTCGCAGCACCTCGTCCACCAGACCGTCCTCGATCAGCGGTTCAATGCGTTTTGGAGTCTTCATCAGCTTTTATTCTGGGTCCTTCGTAGCCAAACACGCGAATTCTGGCGGCATCGTCTCACAGCGAGCGCGGCTTGCCGACCCGAGCCTGTAAAAGGATGCAAACAACTCGCCAAGCGGTGGACGATCATAGCGCTTTCGCGGCGCATGGACAGTGGCGCTCATGCATTAAAGCTCGCCCGGGGTGAAACCGAACAGCGCCTTGAAGGCAGCGATGAAGGCCGATGTGGATTCGTAACCGTTGTTCAACGCGGCCGTGGTCACACTGTCACCGTTTTCCAGCGCCTGCAGCGACGACAGTAGCCGCATGCGCTGCCGCCAGGCGCGAAAGCTCATGCCGGTTTCGCGCTGGAACAGGCGCATCAGGGTCTTTTCCGACGTCCCCAGGCGATGCGCCCACTGGGTCAGCGTGGTGGCCTGATCAGGGGCGGCAATCAGCTGGTTGCACAACGCCAACAGACGATGCTCCCTAGGCAGGGGCAACGAAAACGCTACCTCGGGCAGCCCTGCCAACTGATCCAACAATACCTGCACCAGACGTGCCTGAGCGGTGTCACCGGCCGGGTAGTCATGGGGCAACTCGCAGAAACCCTTGATCAGCTCGCGTGCCAGCGGGGTGACCTCGAGCACCTTGCAGTGCTCCGCGAGCCAGGGCGACTCTTCTTTGCGCACGTACAGACTGCGCATCTCGGCGCGCATCGAGGTGACGACCTTGTGTTCGACACCCGCCGGAATCCAGATGCCCCACTGCGGAGGGGCGAAGAAACTGCCTTCATCGGTGTGCACGCCGAGGACGCCGCTGATGGCGTAGGAAAACTGCGCCCAATCATGTCGGTGGGCAGGCGTCCACGACCCTGCACCCAGGCTTTCGGCACGCGCATACAACGGCCGAGGCAGGCTTGCCAAGGCTGGGATGGGGCGTGGTGGCGATGCATGTCCGTTTGGCGGCATTGATTGGCCCTCTGTCGCAAGACGGCAATAGAGTGCCTGAGTTAGCCTGCAGTTCTCAATGTCCATCGACGCACAGGCGATTCATTCATGCACATTCTCAAACACCTCAAGCGCGTGGTGACCGATTGGTTTCTCTGCGGCATGGTGCTGGCAGTCCTGCTGGCGTGGATTTTTCCAGGATTCGGCGCCACCGGCGGCGCCATGCACGCAGGTCTGGTGACCAATATCGGCGTGTTCGTGGTGTTCTTCCTGCATGGCATGAACCTGTCCAGCGAGCAGATCCGCCACGGATTGAAGAACTGGCGCCTGCATGTGATGGTTCAGGCCTTCACCTTCGTGGTGTTCCCGCTGCTGTGGCTGGCCTGCGACAAGACTCTTGGGGCATTCATTCCCGGCACCTTGATGGTGGGCTTTCTGTACCTCGCAGCCCTGCCCTCGACCATATCGTCGTCGGTGGCATTGACAGGCAGTGCGGGCGGCAACGTGCCAGCAGCGATCCTCAACGCCAGCCTGTCGAGCGTGCTGGGTATCTTCATCACGCCGTTTCTCTGCGCGCTGGTGGTCGGTGGCGGTTCGGGGGGCATCGACCTGGGGGAAACCCTGCTCGACCTGTGCGCCATGCTGCTGTTGCCGCTGGTGCTGGGGCAACTGCTGCGGCCGTTGTTCGGCAAATTCTTCGGACGGCACAAGCGTTACACCAACCTGATCGACAAGGCGGTGATCCTGCTGCTGGTGTATGCCGCCTTCTGCAACTCGATGGTATCGGGGCTGTGGCAGCAGCAGGGCGCATCGGTATTGGCCATGGCCGTGGGCGGCAGCGCCTTGCTGTTGGCGCTGATCCTGCTGCTGACCACGCGCACCGCCAAAATGCTGGGCTTCAGTCACGCCGACAAGGTGGCCGCCGTATTCTGCGCCAGCAAGAAGTCATTGGCGGCAGGCGCACCGATGGCGGCGTTGATCTTCGGCAGCAACCCCGGCCTGGGCTTGATTCTGCTGCCGATCATGATCTATCACCCGCTGCAGTTGATCGTGTGTTCGATCATGGCGGAAAACTATGCCAACCAACTACGCGTGGAAACTGCAAGCGTACCCGTGGGCGCAACCGTCAGCGCTCGATGATTGCAGTGACGCCTTGGCCACCGGCTGCGCAAATTGAAATCAGGCCGCGGCCACGGCCGGCTTTGTCCAGAAGCTTGCTCAGGTTGCCGAGGATGCGCCCACCGGTGGCCGCGAACGGGTGCCCTGCCGCCAGTGAACTGCCCTTGACGTTGAGGCGGCTGCGATCGATCGAGCCTAGCGGCGCATCCAGCCCCAGGCGCGTGAGGCAGTAGTCTGCATCCTCCCAGGCCTTGAGGGTGCAGAGCACTTGTGCGGCGAAGGCCTCATGTATTTCGTAGTAATCGAAATCCTGCAGGCTCAAGCCGTTGCGCGCCAACAGCCGCGGAACCGCGTAGACCGGCGCCATCAGCAGCCCTTCCCGCCCTCCCACGAAGTCCACTGCAGCGGTCTCCCCATCGCGCCAGTACGCCAGCACCGGCAGCCCGCGCTCCCTGGCCCAGGCTTCGCTGGCCAACAGCACCACCGACGCGCCGTCGGTCAAGGGCGTGGAGTTGCCTGCGGTGAGCGTGCCCTGCTGGCTTTTCTCGAACACTGGCTTGAGCGCCGAGAGCTTCTCCAGGGTCAGGTCGGGACGCAGATTATGGTCGCGGACCAGCCCGCCGAATGGCGTGGTGAGATCGTCCTGCCAGCCTTGCGCATAGGCGGCGGCCAGGTTCTGGTGACTGCGCAGCGCCAGTTCATCCTGCTCGTCGCGGGGGATGTTCCAGTGCTGCGCCATCAGCTCGCAATGCTGCCCCATCGACAGACCGGTGCGCGGCTCGCCGTTGCGCGGCAGCTCGGGGCGCAAATGCTGTGGCCGCAGTTGCAGCAATGCCTTGGCTCGTTCGCCCAGCGATTTGGCCCGATGCGTCTGCAAGAGGATCTGGCGCAAGCCTTCATCGACCGCGATGGGCGCATCGGACGCACTGTCGACACCGCCGGCAATGCCGCATTCGATCTGGCCCAGCGCGATCTTGTTGGCCACAAGCAGCGCGCTTTCCAGACCCGTGCCACACGCTTGCTGCACATCGTAGGCCGGCGTCTGTGCGGACAGCCGCGAGCCCAGTACGCTCTCCCGGGTCAAGTTGAAATCGCGGGAATGCTTGAGCACCGCACCGGCGGCAACTTCACCCAGGCGCAGGCCGTGCAGACCATAACGTTCGATCAGGCCTTCGAGCGCGGCCGTGAGCATGGCCTGATTGCCGACTCGGGCGTAGGGCCCGTTGGCGCGAGCGAACGGGATACGATTGCTGCCAACGATGGCAACCCGGCGCACCGTATGCGTGTCTAGGTTCATGTCGAACATCCTGGATTGAAAGGCTGAAGCGAGATTCCGGGTCGAGCATGATGCATGGCACGGGGCCCGGGCGAACGACGCGCGCCTTGCCGTGGTCCACACTTTGAACCCTTTGAACCGGAGCACGTTCCATGTCCGATCGATATATCGACTTCGCCAACTCCGACCTTGGCCGTCGCCTGGTAGGGGCCGTTGGCCTGCCTGCGCCGGCGCGCCTGGAGCGCTGGCAGGGCGGACGGTTGCGACCGGTGGAAGGCACCCTGCTGCTGGGCGGCGGTGGGCTCGCCGACAAGGTGGCCAGCTTCGCTTCACGCTTGACCGACACCGCGTACGGCGCCGCCGACCTGCCGAGCTGGACCGCCGGCCTGGGACCCAAGCTCAAAGCCGTGGTGTTCGACGCCAGCGAGCTCGTCGACAGTACCCAGCTGGCACGCTTGCGCGAATTCTTCCAGCCGGTGATCAAGAGCCTGGACCATAACGCGCACATCGTCATTCTGGGACGCGACCCCCGCGACCTCGAAGCCCCTGAGGCACACATCGCCCAGCGTGCCGTGGAAGGTTTCAGCCGGTCGCTGGCCAAGGAGTTGCGCAACGGTGGCACCTTGCAGCTGCTGTATGTCGCGCCTGACGCCGACGAACAGCTGGAAGGTGCGTTGCGCTTCTTTCTTTCGCCCAAGAGTGCGTTCGTGTCGGGCCAGGTGCTGTCGCTGCAGGCCAGCGCCCGCCAAGTCACTGACTGGACCCGCCCGTTGGCAGGCCGCAAGGCGCTGGTCACCGGCGCCGCACGCGGCATCGGTGCGTCGATCGCGGAAACCCTGGCGCGCGACGGCGCCGAAGTGATCCTGCTCGATGTGCCCCAGGCACGCCATGATCTGCAAGCGTTGGCGGCACGGCTGGGCGGGCGCACGATTGACCTCGACATCTGCGCCGACGACGCCGCCAGCCAGCTGATCGCAGCGCTGCCGGAGGGGATCGACATCGTGGTGCACAACGCCGGCATCACCCGCGACAAGACCCTGGTCAACATGACGCCCGATTATTGGGATTCGGTGCTGGCGGTCAACCTGCTCGCCCCGCAACGGCTGACCCAGGCGCTGTTCGACAGTGGCACGCTGCGCGATGACGGCCGGGTGGTATTGCTCTCGTCGACTTCGGGGATTGCCGGCAACCGTGGGCAGAGCAACTATGCCGCGAGCAAGGCCGGACTGATCGGCCTGGCGGAAGCGTTCGCCGCCAGGCTGGCCACACGCGGTGCGACCATCAACGCCGTGGCACCTGGCTTCATCGAAACCGGCATGACCGCACAGATGCCTTTTGCCCTGCGCGAAGCCGGGAGGCGCATGAGCTCACTGGGCCAGGGCGGCCAACCGCAGGACGTTGCCGAGGCCGTTGCCTGGCTGGCGCAGCCCGGCAGTGGTGCCGTCAATGGCCAAGTGCTGCGCGTGTGTGGCCAAAGCATTCTGGGGGCCTGACATGGCAATCCACTGGCAGACTTTGGCACGCAATCCCGACCTGCCCAGCGCCTATCTGAAAGCGGCGCTCAACCGCAAGATCACTGGCGAGCGTCTGCCTGAGCTGGGCCTGCGTTGCAGTCTTTCGGCAGACCCGCGACACCTGGCGGCCTACCGCGAACTGTGCGGGTTCGGCGAAGGCGGCATGCTGCCGGCCACTTATCCGCATGTGCTGGCGTTTGCCTTGCAGATGCGCCTGATGACCGACAAAAGCTTTCCGTTTCCCCTGCTGGGCCTGGTCCATCTACGCAATCGCATCGAGGTGTTGCGCCCTTTGGGCGGGGTCGCCGGTGTACGGGTCAGCGTGCATGCGCAGAACCTGCAGCGCCATGAGAAAGGGGTGACGTTCGACCTGGTGACCCAAGTCGACGATCCCTTGGGGCCGCTGTGGCAGGAACACAGTACCTTTTTGTGTCGCCACGCCAAGGTCGAGGGCCTGCCGGAGTCCGTGCTCGCGCCCGTCTCGCATCCGCAGCAGGCCTTGGTAGCGGTACATCGCTGGTATGCGGCGGCGGACACCGGACGACGCTACGCGCGAGTCTCGGGCGATTACAACCCGATTCATCTGAGCGCCCTGAGCGCGCGTCTGTTCGGCTTTCCCACGGCCATTGCCCATGGCATGTGGAGCCTGGCGCAAAGTGTGGCGGCCCTGCGCGAGCGCCTGCCGTTGAGCAATTACCAGCTGGCGGTGGAATTCCACAAACCGGTACGCCTGCCCAGCGAGTTGATCTTGAGCGCCACCGCTGCAGGGCTCGGCGGGCAGTTGGCCTTGCATGGGCGCGATGAGCTGTTGCACATGAGCGGCACCTGGGGGCCTGTGGTTCTGTAGCTATTGCGTTCGGCAAAGTTCGGCTTGAAGCTATGCGCCTTCAGGAGCTTTGCAATGAACCTAGACGCACTTACCCAACGCCTTCATCAGATCCGCGAAAACAACGATTGGCGGCGCTTTCACAGCCCGAAGAACCTGGCCATGGCCGCCAGCGTGGAGATGTCCGAGCTGCTGGAAATCTTCCAGTGGCTGACCGAAGACCAGTCGCGACAACTGTCGGCCGAGCAGCTCGAACATGCCGGCCAAGAAGTCGGTGACGTGGTGCTGTACCTGTTGCTGCTGTGCAGCGAGCTGGGCCTGGACATGGACCAGGTGGTACGCGCCAAACTCGCCGATAGCGAGCGGCGGTTCGTTCGATGAACGATCGCCATTTCGATCAACTGGCGACCCGCTTTGCCGAGAAGATCTATGGCGGCGCGAAAGGCGCGATCCGCCTTGCCGTGCTCCAGGCCGACCTGCGCGAAGCCCTGCCTCAGCGCTCCCTGCGCGTGCTGGATATTGGCGGCGGGCTGGGTCACATGGCCTTGTGGCTGGCCGAGCAAGGTCACCAGGTTACCTTCAGCGAACCGGCTGAACCGATGCTTGAGGGCGCGCGCGCGCGCTTCGCAGCAGCGGGCCAGAACGCCACGTTCATCCAGGCGTCCTGGCAGCAGCTGCCCGCGCTCGGATTGCCCGCCTTCGATCTGGTGATCTGCCACGCCGTGCTGGAATGGCTGGCCGAGCCCCATGCCATTCTGCCCGTCCTGCATTCGCTGACTGCCGCCAACGGCTGGCTGTCATTGGCGTTCTACAATCGCGATGCGCTGGTCTACCGCAATCTGCTCAAGGGGCATTTCCGCAAACTGAACAGCAATGAGCTGGCAGGCGAAAAGCAGAGCCTTACGCCCCAGCAGCCATTGGACCCGCGCGAACTGGCCGCGCAACTTGACGGCGCCTGGCGTGTCGAATCCAAAAGCGGTGTGCGTGTGTTCCACGACTACATGCCCGTCGATTTCCAGAAGCGCGCCGACCTTGCGCAACTGGTCGAAATGGAGCTCGCCCATCGGCGCCATCCGGCATTTGCCGGCCTGGGTCGCTACCTGCACTGGATCTGCCGCCCTGCTTGATCGGTATCTTGGAGACTGCCATGCGTCGCCTGTCCCTTTGCGCTTTCTGCCTGACCCTGGCGGCCTGCCAAAGCCCCAATCCCTATGTTGCCAGCTCCAGGCCCCTGCCGCCGGCCCCCGCGCAGGCAGCGCAGACGTTCGATGCCAGTGCCTACCCCGCTCCCCCGCGCGACTATGCCCGGTATCGCAATTGGGCCTGGGCCAACGGGCAGCTACCGGCCGGGACCAGTTGGGCGGACTCTGCGCAGATCGCCGAAGCGGTCAGCAATGCCCTCGACCAGCGCGGCTTGCGACCCCAGCGCAGTGGCGACAATGCCGACTTGCGAGTCGGCACCAGCCTGCGCATGGAAACCCGCCTGCAACAAACCCGCGACGATGTCGGCTACGGGGCCGGCTACGGACGTGGTTATGGCGGCTATGATCGCTACGACCGTTATGGCGCCTATGGCAGCTATCCGGTGGTACGCACTTACCAGATCCAGGTGATGATGGTGCGCATCGACCTGTTCGACGGCAAGAGCGGCCAGCCCGTCTGGAGCGCGAGTGCTGAAACCAGCAGCCAAGGCAGCCTGAGCGATCGTAACGAGGCGTTACGCAACGCTGTGCAAAAGGCGCTCACGGCTTATCCTCCTTCCTGACCCACAGGAGATTTCACCATGTTGCGTCGTCTTGCCGTTCTACCGCTGGCCCTGCTGCTGAGCGCCTGCCAAACCCCTCGAGTCAATCATGATTTCGATGCCAGCCGCGACTTCGCGGCCTATCGCAGCTGGGCCTGGAAAGAGCCGGCGGTGCAATATCGGCCAGACGATCCGCGGGTTCGCAGCGACCTCACCGAGCAGCGCATTCGCCAGGCCGTCAGCAGTCAGCTCGACCAGCGTGGCTTGCGCCCTGCCGCTGCCGGTGGCCGTGCCGACGTCACGTTGCAGGCCTACTTGATCGTCGACAATCGTCAGCAGCAGGTCACGACCAATTATGGCGGTGGCTGGGGCGGTGGCTACTGGGGTCCGTATTGGGCCTCGCCCGCCATGAATGAAACACGCAGCGTCGATTACAAGGTAGCGACCCTGCAGCTGGACATGCTCGATGCGCGGGACGGCAAACTGGTGTGGCGTGGCAGCACCGAACAACTGGTCAACGACAATGCCGTTTCGCCAAGCGAGCGCAGCACTGTCATCCAGAAAGCGGTGAGCGACATCCTGTCCACCTACCCGCCTCGCTGAGCCTGCCGCCAGCGATGAAAAAAAGTGTCGCAGCAACCCCATCGTCACGCGGCAGACGTCTAATCTGAAACAGAAGGCCTGTTTCAGAAGTGAGTGACTGTCGTCGTCAAGCGGGTGCTGCCATGCCAAGTCTCGTTCTTCTCCTGTGGTTTACCTTGTGCGCCGAGCAGGACATCCGGCAGCGGCGCATCGCCGACAAACTGACCGTCGGCGCCGGGGTGCTGGCGCTGGTGTGCCTGTTTGCCACCGGGCACACCTGGATCGGCTCGAGCATGGTCGAGGCGGCCGCAGCGCTGGTGTTGAGCATGGCCCTGACCTTGCCTGGCTACCTCAATGGCCGTCTGAGCTGTGGCGAGGTCAAGCTGCTCTGGGCACTGGCGCTGGCCTCGGACAGCAGTCACCTGGTTGGCACGCTGATCGGAGGTATCGTGGCCTTGGTGCTGTGGGTCTTCGTGTCACCGATGATCTGGTACCGGTTGAGCATTCGCTATAGGCGCAAGGTGGAGTACCTGAACCCCGAGTCGGCAGCCGTGCTGCCGCTCACGCCGTTTCTGTTGGCAGGGTTCGTGCTGACACTGTTCTGGCTGAGCTGATCAGCCGGGTTGGCGCCCGCCATGCTCAGTCCACCACGGTCAGCTCGGCCCTGGCGGTCTGCCCCGCCTCGTCCAGCACTGTGACTTGATAGCGCCCCGTGCGCTCGAACACTGCGTTCAGACCAGCGTCCTGCGCACTGCTTTGCTGGGGCACACCATTGATGAACCACCAACGCTGCCCCTGCCCGCCGAGTGTTTCGAGGTGTATCCGCAATGGGCCGGCGTCGGCGGCCGGATGGCGCAGCCGATCACCGCTGCGCACGCCGACGATCGACAAGGGAGCCATGGCCGGCAACGGTGGCGCGGGGCATTGCGGATCCGAGTCCGGCACACGCATCTGGCGATGTTCGGCCTTGGCCAGCCAAGGCTCGAGTGCGGCCGGCCACAGGGCGATGGACCTTGCCTGGGCGCCGGGGCAGGAGGCGCTGGTGCGCAGCCCATTGGACGAGAGCCAGACCTGCTCCTGCAGCCCGGTACCCAGCGGTTGGTCGAGCGCCTGCAGGGTGGGCGGGATGGTCTTGTCCAGTGTCCAGGCAAAGCGTTGACGTCGGCAGTTGGGGTCGCGCCGATCCAGCGCTTGTCCCAGAGGCCAACAGATCGCGGCCACGCCGACGCTGGACGGTACGCGCTGGACAGGCGCCGCAATGGCCCGCTGCGTGTCGCGATTGCTCAGGACATCGTGCACCTGCAGCATCAACGGCGCGGCCGAAGCCAGGCCGAACTGTCCGGGTACCGGGGTGCCATCCGGGCGACCGATCCATACCCCGATCAGATAACGCGGGCCGATGCCGATCGACCAGGCGTCACGAAAACCGTAACTGGTGCCGGTCTTCCAGGCCAGCGTCGGACGCCGGACGAGTTCGGCGCGCAGATCTTGATCCGGCCGAGCCTGACCGCTGAGGATGCGCCGTACGATCCACGCCGCGCCTGCCGACATCATCGGCCGCTCGCGCAGTACATCCTGCGGCTGCCAGCGCAGCGCAGCACTGTTGCCGCCGCGGGCAAAGGCACTGTAGGCGGCGACCAGATCGTCGAGGCGACTGCCCATCCCACCCAGGATCATCGCCAGGTTGGGCTCGGCGGCCACGGGCCAGCTCAGGTGCAGGCCGCCGTTGCGCAACTGCGCGGCAAAGCGCTTGGGGCCCAGCGCCTCGAGCACCTGCACGGCGGGCAGATTGAGCGACAGGGCCAGCGCCGAACTGGCCGCGACCGGACCGCTGAATCCTGCGGAAAAATTGCCTGGGCGGTAATCACCGTAGCGTCGCGGGACATCCTGCAACAGAGACTCGGAGTGAATCAGACCGGCGTCCATGGCCATGCCGTAAAGAAACGGCTTGAGCGTGGAGCCCGGCGACCTGACGGCACTGACCATGTCGACATGGCCGAAGCGCCGGTCATCGGCCAGGTCCACCGAGCCCAGGTAGGCGCGCACGGCCATGGTCTGCGCATCCACCACCAGGATGGCCGCCGAGGTTCGCTCGGGCAGGCGCGCTCGCCAGCCCAGCAGCAAGTCTTCCAGGCGCCGTTGCAGACTGGCGTCGATCAAGGTGTGGATCAGCGGCGGACTGTCACTGCGGTTCAGGCGCCTGGCCAGCAATGGCGCCGACGCCGGCTCCTGCCGCGGGGCCAGCATCAGAGGCTCCTGTTGCGCGTCGCGTACCTGTGCAATGGGCCATACGCCGTGCTCGGCCATGCGCTGCAGGACTTTGTTGCGAGCGCTTTGGGC
Source organism: Pseudomonas sp. CFBP 8770 (assembly GCF_014841705.1). Lineage (NCBI taxonomy): Bacteria > Pseudomonadati > Pseudomonadota > Gammaproteobacteria > Pseudomonadales > Pseudomonadaceae > Pseudomonas > Pseudomonas sp. CFBP 8770. The sequence goes on along the minus strand of NZ_JACYUL010000003.1, from coordinate 484,979 downwards.
CTGCTGCGGATGGCGGTCGGGACGCAGCCGGCTGGGCGCCTGGGGCAACACTGCCAACAAAGCGGCTTCGCTGCGAGTGAGCTGCGCCGGCGACTTTCCCAGATACGCCCAACTGGCCGCCGCCACGCCCTGCAAGGTGCCACCGAACGGCGCACGGTCCAGGTACAGCGTGAGGATCTGCGCCTTGCTCAGGTGCCACTCCAGCTGCGCGGTTCGCCATAGCTGATGCAGTTTGCCGGCGAAGGTCCGTGAATGCGGATCGAGCAACCGGGCCACCTGCATCGATAGCGTACTGCCTCCTGACAGCACGCGACCACCGCTGAGGTTGAGCCAGGCCGCGCGGACCAGTGCCAGTGGGTTGATCCCTGGATGCTGGTAGAACCAGCGGTCCTCGTAGGTCAGCAAAGCTTCGAGATAATAGGGTGAAACCTGGTCCACGCTGACCGGATATCGCCATACCCCTTCGGCATCGGCGAAACGCCACAGCGGTGTGCCGTCCTCGGCAAGTACCACGCGCGCCAGATCATCCCGGGGCAACGGCAGTGGCCAGAGTCGATCGGCCAGCCACAGAAGAAAGACCGGCACACAAATCGCCAACAGCGCACAGCGAATGAATCTGCCTCGACGCGGTTTCGAAAAAACCAGAAAGCTGCGGATCAAGTGCGTCGACCTTGCAGGCGCTGTCGGGAACTTGGCTCGCTGGCGCATGGCCAAAGGGGGCACAATGGCATGAATGCCACTAACCGAGTCAGGACGCAACTATGCATGTAGAAGGCTTTTTCGAGTGGCTGGGACAGGCGCTGGGCGCAATCATTCGCTGGGTGGTAGACAGCCTGAGCTGGTTGTTCAGCCTGCTCGGCAACGCAGGAGGCAACTTCGTCGACGGCCTGTCGCGGACCCTGGGCATGGACACCAATGTCGTCACCATCGCCGCGTTGATCGTCGGCTTGCTGTTCCTGTACTCCGCTGTCCGAGCGTTCATGCGTGCATCGATCATCATGGGCGTCATCTGGGCCGTACTGGGCCTGTGGTTGCTGAGCTGGATCATTCAGTGAGCCATGGGTCGAATGGCAAGGGCAGCCGTTCGCTGCCCTTGCCCAGCCTCACCTCGGGCGTACCGTCAGGTCCGCTGGCGTAATGCCGACGGCCTGCCAGTTGGGCCGGTACATCGACTCCACCTGCGGTGGCGGTACCTTGTAGATACCCGGCGTCACTGCACGGGCGAGATACAGCAAGTGTGTGCTGCCGTAGCCATCCAGCTTGAGCGCTGCCACGTAGCGGTCATCGCGAAACTCCTGATGCTGCAGATTGGCGTTTTGCATCGATTCGCGCCACTGCCGGACACTGCTGCTGGCGTTATCCAGGCTGGCGGCACTTAGCGCCAGGTTCTGGTTTTCGATTTCCAGCCCAGCGGGCAGCAGATCCACCACCAGCGCGTCCGGTACACGCTGCTTGGCACCCACTACCAGATGCACCAGCACCAGCTCGCCACTCTTGAGGGTATCGAGCTTGAGCGGCTCGCCGTCCAGACCCAGGTATTGGCGACGGATCGACAGGTTGTCTGCGTGCGGCGCCGGCGGCCATGCCGGATAGCCCGACAGCGTCACCTGCTGGTACAGCGGCTGCTGTGCCTGGGTGGTAACGGTGAGCGACTCGGACAGCGCGCCGTCCGCAAGTTTCAGCGCTGGCTGGGCGTCACTCAATAGGTGACTGACGCCGGCACTTTGTAGTTGGGCAGTCCAGGGTTGCTCGGGCAAGGCCAGCGCATTGCGACCGGCCAGATACAGGGCATTGCGCTCCTGGGTCGATAGCCAACTGCTGCTGGCCAGCAGATCCGAGAGGGTGAACAGGCGTTCTTCGAGTGTGGATTTGCTCAGATCGTTCTCCTGCAGCAAGGCCAGGATCAGTGCCTGGTCACGCAGCGGGGTGCCATAGTCGCCGAGCCAGTCGCTGTCGTTGCGTCCTGCCGCCAGACCGGCTTGCAGTGCCTGGTCGGCACGGGGCTGATCACCCATTTTCTGCAGCGCGATCGCCAATTGCACCAGTGGCAGGCCCGAGCGCGCATCGCTGCGCCGTTCGAACAGGCTGCGCAGCGCGCCCAGCGGTGCCTGTTGGCTGCGCGCCAGCACCAGGCCGGCATAAGCCTGGACCGCAAAGCGGGTGTGGTCGAGATTGTCGCTGTAGTCGGCCTCGATCAGGTCGCGCTCCTGCAGATAGCGCAACAGTCGCTCGCTGGCTTTCTTCAGCGGCTCGGGCGGTACGGCGTAGCCCTGATCGCGGGCACGCAGGAGGAAATCGGTGACGTACGCGGTCAGCCAGTACTCTTCCTCGCCATCCGCACCCCACAGGCCGAAGCTGCCGTTGTAACGCTGCATGCCCAGCAGCCGCTCGATACCGATGTCCATCTTGCGCGTGCGCTCGGCGTCGGTGTCGCTTTCCACACCCAGCCTTTTCAGGCTGGCGGCATCGGAATACAGCGACGGGTAGAGGCCACTGACGGTCTGCTCGAGGCAGCCGTAGGGATACGCCTTGAGAGCCTTGATCTGCTCGCCGATGTTCAGAGGCGGCCGGTTCGACAGGCTGAGCAGGGCTTCGCGCCCAGCGGGCTCGAAGGGCGACAGGGCACCGGCGGGAAGCGTCCAGGGCTGATCCTTGAGCACGTTGCGCAGATGCCTGACCAACGCCGGATAGGCGGGACGCACGCCCAGGGTCCAATCCTGGGTAATGGCAGGCAAGGTTTCGCCGGGCAGGTTCAGCCCGTCGATCTGTGCCTTGATGTGACCTTGACCCAATCCGCCCGTGGCTTGTACCTGTAGATGCAGGGTCTGACGTTGCCCCTTGGCCAGTTGCAGCGGTTGCCGGGGGGCGTCCAGCAGGGTCAACGGCCCGTCTGCGTTCACCTGCACGGTCAGGGTTTGCGCTTGTTCGGTGAGGTTGGTGATGTCGAGCGCAATGCGGGCCTGGTCGCCACCGGCCAGGAAGCGCGGCGCGGACAGTTCTGCAACCAGCGGCGCGGCGACCACCGTGCGCGCCTCGGCCATGCCGAAGCGATCATCGGTCCAGGCCTGGGCCATCACGCGCAACTCGCCGTTGAAGTCAGGAATATCGAGGGTCATTTGCCCTTCGCCCTGCTCGTTCAACATTACCGGAGCGCTTTGCAGCGCAACGATGGTGACGCTGGTCTGCGGGCGCTTGCCGCCCTTGGCCAGATCGGCCGCGTCACCACCGAACGCCAGGCTGGCCAGTCGGCCCTGCCCCGCTTCGATCAACTGTCCATAGATGTCCAGTTGGTCGGCGCCATAGCCCTTGCGGCCGAACAGCGCGGCGAAAGGATCGGGTGTGGCGTACTGGGTGATATTGAGAATACCGACGTCCACCGCTGCCAGCAGTACGTGGGCCTGACGGGGGATGCTGCCATCGCTGTTGCGGGCAGTGACCTTGACCGTGAGCGGCTGCTGCGGGCGCATGGTCGCAGGCGCCTCGAGGGTCAGCGCCAGCTTGCGCGTGGCACGTTCGAGCGGCAGGTGCAGCAGGCCGACCGCACGCTTGGGGGTGACGTTGGCCTTGCGCTCGCCGGGACGGATCACCAGCGCGCTGATGTAGAGGTCGTGGCGGGCCCATTTCGGATCGACCTTGATGTCGAAGGTCTTGCCCTCGGCAGGTACGTCGATCTCCTGCCACCACAAGGGGCCCTCGGCGGACTCCACCAGCAGATAGCCATTGCCGGCCGCGGGCGGTGTCACTGTCACCCTGGCTGTATCGCCATCTGCGTAGTGGGGCTTGTCCAAGGCGAGCTTGACCTGATCGGGGCGTACCGCGCCGCCTTCGGTGTTGTCCTGCCAGCTGTAGCCGGCCCAGAAGCGCAGGCTGCTGACCAAGCCGGTTTGCGGATCTTCGACCTCGACGCGGTACGGCCCCCATTCAACGGGGAAGCTGACCTTGGCGGTGCCACCCTCCGCAACTGCAACGGTTTCCTCGCTCAGGTTCAGGTATTTCTCGTTGTAGTTGTAGCTCCAGCCGTCGCTCTCGGAGTAGTTCCAGTAGTAATCGCGGCGTTCGCGCACCAGGCGTACCTTGAGGGCATCGGCAGCGAGCTTGCGACCCTGGGCGTCGGCCACGAGCAACTCGAACTCGGCCGGTCCATCGCCGTCGACGTTCTCGCCCTCGAACGTTCCTCGCACACCGGGCAGCCGATCTGCAGGCCACACCGGTTGCACCAGACGACGGGTAATGGGCCGGCCGCCGGATTCCTGCAGGCTGGCTTGCAGCACCACCTGCAATGGGGACTTGGCTTCGCTCCAGCGGCTATCGATGGCCAGAGTCGCCCTGCCCTGCGCGTCGAGAGTGGTCTCGTCCAGCTCCAGGTCCTGACTGAGTTCGCCTTCGGTCAGCGAGCCGAACTGGAACCCGGGCAGCGTCGACACAGCCTCGCGCAGCGGACGCACGTAAACCTGACCGCTCAAACGATTGCCCGCAGCCGGCGCGCCGTACAGATAGCGGCCGGTCACGTCGACAGCCAGCGCATCGCCGGGCGCGATGGGCGTGTCCGCGCCCTTGAGGTCCAGCGCCATGCGCTCGGGGAGAAAATCTTCCACCTGGAATTCGTGAACCTGAGGCTTGCCGTCGCCCAGATCGAGCAGCAGTTGCCAGCGCCCGGTCGGCGCTTCGCCAGCCAGTGGCAACTGGTACTGATACAGGCCTGAGGCGTCCGGCTGCCAGACGAACTTGCGACTGAGCTGGTCGTCCGGGCGGCGCACCTCGACGCTGACCGGTTGCGGCTTGACCGGGTGCCCGTCGTTGTCGCGCAACAAGGCATTGAGCAACACGGTTTCCCCGGGACGGTAGAGGTCTCGCGAACCGAACACGAAAAACTGCAACGGGTGCGCCTTGGGTCCGGCGATGTCGAACTCGGCCAGATCCAGTGCCGCGGTGTTCAAGCGCAGCAGGCTGGTCTGGTCGCCCTGGCGCGCCAGCAATACTTCGGCTTTCACCGGCGAGGCGAGTTGGGCATGGCCGGCGGCGTCGGTCTTGCCTTCGCCGATGACCCGGCCCTGGGCGTCGAGCAACTGCAGGCTGACGTCGGCCAAGGCCTTGCCGCCCTCCAGGGCCTGGGTGAATACATCCATGCGCTCGGCATAGCGGTGCACGGACAGGCCGATATCGCTGAGGGTGAACAGCGTCGCCGGCTGCGCATAGTCGTAGCTGCCCGAGGCGCGCATCACCGCCAGATAGACGCCTGGTTGCTGCAATGGCTTGATGCCGCCGAGGGGCAACAGCAGGGTCTCGCGGGTATTGCGTGCGGGATCGAGATCGAAGCGGCCGCCGTAGACCAGTTCGGCCATGGGCAACAGCTCGCGGGATTCGTAGCTTTGCAGGCTGCTGTTGCGGCCCCAGCGGCTGAGAAAGGCTGGCAGTTGCTCGGGTCGGACGCGGAAGAATTCGACATCGACCTTGTCGACATTCAGGGCAATGACCGGCAAGCCTTCGGCGAGCCGGGTGGGCAACAGCGAGCCGCGGCTGGCGAAGCCTACGGTAGGCTGCAGGTCTCGGGTTTCGAGGCGAACGGTGTGTGCGGCTGCCAGGGTGTTCTGGTTCACGGAAAGCAGACCGGTATCGACCGTGAGTAGCAGTTTGCGCTTGGGTTCCAGATGGCGAAAGCGCAGCTCCATGAGGTTGTCGGACAGTTCCCAGGCGCCGTCCAGCTTGCCACGGGTGCTGTCAACCAGATGAACCTTGTCGGCGAAATTCTGCTTGGGGTCCAGCGGTGCAGTGAAGGTCACGGCGAGGGCACTGGCGCCGTCGAGCTGGACTTCGGAGACGTCGGCAACGGCCAGTTCACGGCCTTTGTAACGTTGCGCCAGGGCCGCCAGATCGACGCTCGCCGCAGGCTTGGGCAGAGCATTCACGGTGGCCGGTGGCGAGGGCTCGACAGGTTTCTCCGATGTCGATGAATCGCACCCGCCGAGCAGGGCCAGGGCGCAGGCCAGAAACAGTCCTTTGTTCAATTCGAGGTACCAAGGCAGTGAAAAGCAAGGCTGAGAATATATATCAATATTGATGGTTTCGTGGCCGGGGTTACCGGCTGAGACAAGTGTACTGGGGTATGTCAGGTGGACCGCGCCGATTCCTTCGCGGCCACGGACCGCTCCCACAAGGATTGCGATCCTCCTGTGGGAGCGGTCATCGGCCGCGAAAGGCGCGCTGCGGTGTGTCAGGGGTATCGCAGCGTATTCTTCGCGGCCACGGACCGCTCCCACAAGGATTGCGATCCTCCTGTGGGAGCGGTCATCGGCCGCGAAAGGCGCGCTGCGGTGTGTCAGGGGTATCGCAGCGCATTCTTCGCGGCCACGGACCGCTCCTACAGTGGGCTGGGCTACAATCCCGGCCCCGACTTGGAGCCTACATGTCCATCCTACTGACCGATTGGCGCCACCGCCCTACTCACACCAGGGTCTGGGCCCTGGCTGCGCCGATGATCCTGTCCAACCTGTCGGTGCCCTTGGTGACGCTGGTGGACAGCGCGGTGATCGGCCATCTGCCCCATGCCCACCAGTTGGGCGCAGTGGCCGTGGGGGGCAGCCTGTTCACCTTCATGGTGTCGCTGATGAGTTTTCTGCGCATGGGCACCACGGGGTTCGCCGCACAGGCTGCCGGACGCCATGATGGTCGTGCACTGCGCCAGATTCTGGTGCAGAGTCTTGCCCTGGGCCTACTGTTCTCCTTGCTGCTATGCGTGCTGGCGCTGCCCTTCAGCCATCTGGCCCTGAGCTTCATGGCACCGTCTGCAGCACTGGAACAAGCCACCCACGATTTCTTCCAGACACGTCTGCTGGGGCTGCCTGCCGCCCTGGCCAGCTACGCCTTGATCGGCTGGTTCCTTGGTACCCAGAATGCCCGCGCGCCGTTGCAACTGCTGCTGACCACCAACCTGGTCAACATCGCCCTTAACCTGTGGTTCGTGCTCGGCCTGGACTGGGGCGTGATCGGCTCGGCGCGCGCCTCGGTGATAGCCGAATGGGTAGGCGCCCTGCTCGGCCTGGCACTCACTCGCCCCTCCCTGCGAGCGTATCCGGGCGCCATGGCCTGGGCGGCGCTGAGGTCATGGCGCAACTGGCGCCCGCTGCTGGGGGTCAACCGCGATATTTTCCTGCGCAGTCTGGCGCTGTCCGGGGTCTTTCTGCTGATCACCATCCAGGGCGCCCGCTTCGGCGATGCCACTGTGGCCGCCAATGCGCTGTTGCTCAATGGCCTGTTGATAACTGCCTATGCGCTGGACGGCCTGGCCCATGCGGTCGAAGCCCTGTGCGGCCACGCCATCGGTGCGCGCGATCGGCAGACGCTGCGCCGCTCGATGGTGGTGTCCCTGGGGTGGTCGCTGATTGCCAGCAGCGGGTTTGCCGTGCTGTTTCTGCTGGGCGGGCATGTATTCATCAACCTGCAGACCGATATTGCCAGTGTCCGCGAGGCGGCCTACCCGTTCCTGCCATACCTGGCGGTGCTGCCGTTGATTGCGGTAGGCAGCTATCTGCTGGACGGCCTGTTCATCGGCGCTACCCGCGCCCGGGAGATGCGCAATGCCATGCTGGTCAGCGTAGCGGTGATGTTGCCGATCGGCTGGTTGAGCAGCGGATGGGGAAATCACGGCCTGTGGATAAGCTTCCTGCTGTTCATGGCGCTGCGTGCGGCGACGCTGGGGTGGGTGGCGTGGCGGTTGCAGCGCAGGGATGAGTGGGTATCGTAGCGGATGGATATAAACGACGGTCCACACTCCGTTCACAGCTTCTATACCTCGAACAGCGCCCATACATCCCTATGGCAAGAACTTCAATACGATAAACTGACAATCAATCAGCTAAACGCTGTTGGTCAATGCCGGCACTTTCTTATGACAGAAAGAGTCAACATCCAATCCATATAGAATACAGCAAAACTTCGCGAGATCATTACTAGAAGTAACAAAGCCTTCTCTACACTATCACGACTCCGCCTCCAGCCAAATGTAACCATTAGTTAAAATCACGCTAACAAGCGATACATATTCATATCCTGCCTATAGACTACGCCGCCTTCCACTTCACTATCGATTGGAAATCCGTAAATAAGGAATAGGGATGCCTACACTTCGCAGTTTGTTTGCCGCCACGCTCATCGTATTGACCACTGGCTGCGCGAGCGGACTCAACTCCGCCCAGCAATCCGAACTTGCCATGCTCCGCGCCAAAAACCTCGCCGTGGAAGTCAAACAACCCGTCCTCGGCGCCGGCCTTGGCCTATTGCCTGGCGGTGGGTCGTTCTATGGCCGCGCCTATGGTTGGGGCGTCGTCAACCTGCTTCTGTGGCCAGCGTCCATTCTATGGGACCCGGTCAGCGGCTACGACGCTGCCGAAACTTTGAACTATCATGCCAGCAAAGAGCATGTCGCCAGTTTGAGAAAAAGTGACATGAACGAGCTTGACTCCAAACTCACCACCGATGAGATCGATCTGAAAGCCTACACACTAGAAAAGCGCAAGATCGAAGATAAATACCAGTGAGCCTTTGACCTCATAGAAAAAGCCTGCCATAGAGCGGGCTTTTTCCCATATGGACTTTTGATAATAGCAGAATGCTTGAATGCTGCTTCCAAGGCTCTTGCAACTGTAAAATTCCATCCTCACCCTGAAACGCGCCAGGCTCTGGCTCAATGACCTCTGCACGCCGCACTTTCAGCATCTACCATAATAAAATCTGACAATAACGTCTGCGACGAACCGGCAAGATTCATCTATTCGCGCAAACGGACTTCCGCTGTTTCAGGCTTGGCCTTGACGAACCGCTCGACGTCATCCAGCACGGGTGCCAGCCAGCGCAGGGGCCAGGCGAATGAGGCGACCAGGGTGCGATGGTTCGGTCGGCGGTAATAGCGCTCCTGCACCGGGACGCCGGCGAGGCGCAGTCGGTGTGCGAGGTTTTCGCTGTTGCGTACCGGGTCCACGGTCGAGTCATGGGTCGCGGCGATGAGCAGCGCCGGGGGCGAGCCTGCCAGAGGCTGGTTGATGGGTTGCGATTGGGGCGGTGAATCGGGGAAGAAGAATACCGGCTTGGCTTCGGGATTCTCGATCGGCAAGAAATCATAGGGGCCGGCCAGGCCGATCCAGCCGCGCAGCGCATTGGCGGGGAGCCCGGCTTTACCCAGCCACTGCGGATCGAGGGCAAGCATGGCCGCGTTATAGCCGCCGGAGCTGTGGCCCATCACGAACAGACGGCGAACGTCGCCACCGTACCGAGCAATGTTTCGATAGGTCCAGGCAACGGCATCGGCGCCGTCTTCGAGAAAGCTGGGATAGCGCACCTGTGGATAGAGACGGTAGTCGGCGACCACCACCAGCAATCCACGGGCGGCCAACGCCTGGGCGACGAAACGATAGTCGCCTCGCTCGCCGCTGTTCCAGGTACCCCCATAGAAAAAAACTACCACCGGAGTATCCGGCAGTGGTCGATTGGGGCGGTACACGTCCAGCTTCTGCCGCGGGTCGGCGCCGTAGGCTACGCCCTGCGTGAGCTGATAGCCGCCGGACGCCGTCAAGGCATCCAGGGTGTGCAGCCCGGAACAAGCGCTTAGCAGCCCCAGCAGGGCGGCGAGCGCTAGGAGCCGGGCAACCAGACCCACTCGTTACGACGACAGGTACGAAGAACGCGTCAGGCCCAGGCGCAGGGCGTCCAGGTACTGGGTACGTTCGCGCGCGGTGATCTTGGCGCTGGCAACCTTGTCGCGGTAATGGGTCATCAACTCCTCGGGAGACAGATGCACATAGCGCAGCATGTCTTCGATGGTGTCGTGGGTTTCGATACCGGCGCTGTAGACGCTGCCGTCCTGACGCTGATAGATGTTCACCGAGTCGGTGTCACCGAACAGGTTGTGCATGTCGCCCAGAATTTCCTGGTACGCGCCGACCAGGAAGATACCCAGCAGGTAATCTTCACCCTGATTGACGGCGTGCACCGGCAGGCTGGTCTCGATGCTTTGCTCATCCACGTACTGCTTGATCTTGCCGTCGGAATCGCAGGTCAGGTCTTGCAGTACGGCGCGGCGCAGCGGCTCTTCGTCGAGACGGTGCAGCGGCAGGATCGGCAATACCTGGCCGATGGCCCAGGTATCGGGCAGGCTCTGGAACACCGAGAAGTTGCAGATGTACTTGTCGGCGAGCTTGTCGTTGAGCTCGTCCAGCACCTGGCGATGCGAGCGCTGACGGGCCTTGAGCGAATTGTGCAGGCGGCGGCAGACGGCGAAGTAGCACTGTTCGGCCAGGGCCTTCTGCGCCAGGGTGACCTTGCCGTCGGCGTACTGCGCTGCGATGTCACTGATGTAGTGGGTCGCACGCCAGTAGTTTTCGGTGACCATCTCGATGTCGGTCGGACCCAGCAGATCGACCAGCCACTGCAGGGTTTCGGGCAGGCTCTGCTTGTCGACGATCTCGGGCACTTCGTCGTTGTGACGCTCGACGTCGGTGACCTGCACCACCAGCATGGCGTGGTGCGCGGTCAGCGAGCGGCCACTCTCCGAGAAGATGTGCGGATGCGGCATGCCCTGGGCATCGCAGAATTCCTTGAGCATGCCCACTACCACACCGGCGTAGTCGTCCATGTCGTAGTTGATCGAGCTGGCATTGCGCGAGTGAGTGCCGTCGTAGTCGACACCCAGGCCGCCGCCCACATCGATGTGATCGACCGGCAGGCCCAGCGAACGCAGCTCGCCGTAATAGCGAATGGCTTCCTTGAAACCGTGCTGGTAGTCCGCCAGGTTGGCGATCTGCGAGCCCATATGGAAGTGCAGCAGGCGAATGCCCTGGTCCACGCCGGCTTCACGGAAACGCTCGACGACCGACAGCAACTGAGCGGCAGACAAGCCGAACTTGGATTTTTCACCACCGGTGTCGGCCCACTTGCTCGATGCCAGGGACGACAGGCGCACGCGCAGACCGATCTGCGGCTTGACCTTGAGCTCGGCCGCCTCTTCGATCACCAGCGCCACTTCGGACTCTTTCTCGATGACGATGAAGACGTTGTGACCCAGCTTCTGGCCGATCAGGGCCAGACGGATGAATTCGCGGTCCTTGTAGCCGTTGCAGACGATGGTCCCGCCCTTGGGCGCCAGTGCCAGCACGGCCAGCAGCTCCGGCTTGGAGCCGGCTTCCAGGCCGATCGACACGCCTTCGGTGGCGATGATGTTTTCCACCACCGCTTCCTGCTGGTTCACCTTGATCGGGTACAGCGCGGTATAGCGACTCTGGTAGTCCAGGCGAGCGATGTTGGCATCGAAGGCACCGGTCAACTGGCGTACACGGTCTTGCAGGATGTCGGGGAAGCGCACCAGCAGCGGCAGCGACAGGCCGCTCTTGCGCAGTTGGTCGACCTGCTCGTAAAGATCGATCGGCGAGCTGTCAGGGCCGTTCGGACGAACCTCGACACGGCCGGCCTCGTTGATGGCGAAATAGCCCGCGCCCCAGTGGCGGATGCCATAAACGCTGCGGCTGTCGGCCACTGTCCATTGGCTGCCATCGTCTTTACGTGTGCGTCGTACGGACATCGAGGTCCCCTATGAAAAAAGTCGGTTGTCGCGGGCCGTCGGGCCCTGCGCAGTGTAGAAGGTAAAGATGACGATTGCTGCGCCTGCAGGGGTAGACCCCGGCGAGTACTTCAAGTTTACAAGGTGTGCGGCTCAACCACCGGACTTGCGGGCCTTGAAGCCCTGCTTGACCAGCTCGGCGAGCAGCAGCTCGACATGGTCGCCCTGGATTTCGATGACGCCGTCTTTCAACGCACCGCCTGTGCCGCAACGGCGCTTGAGGGTGGTTGCCAGCTCCTTGAGCGCATCGGCCGGGAGTGGGACACCGGTGATGGTGGTCACGGTCTTGCCGCCGCGACCTTTGCTTTCGCGCCGCACGCGGGCGATGCCGTCGCCCTCTGGCACGGCCGTTTGCTTGCAGGTGCAGGCGTCGATGGGCTGACGGCAGTCCGGACAATGCCGACCGCTGTCGGTGGAGAACACCAAGCCGCCGAGGGCGGCGAAGGATGCGGCTTTTTTGGCCACCGGCATGCCTCATGTGAAGTGGATCAGGCCGAGCAGTTTAGCGGGAAACCTTGTGTGTGCTAAGTGCCTGATGGGGGCATTTGCCGAGGTTCGGATGATTTCATCAAGTGCGGTGCTGTACAGGGAATACCGCAGTGCCCGTTTCGCGGCCGATGACCGCTCCTGCAGGTGTCCGCAATCCCCTGTGGGAGCGGTCCGTGGCCGCGAAGGGCGCGCTGCGGTGTGTCAGATGTATCGCAGCGTCTTTTTCGCGGCCGATGACCGCTCCCACAGGTGTCCGCAATTCCCTGTGGGAGCGGTCCGTGGCCGCGAAAAGCACAGCGCGGTGTATCAGGCGAACCGCGTAGCCTGTTTCGGGGCCGAAGACCGCTCCTGCAAAGCGCGCGCGGGGTCAGGCGTTGTCCCGGCAGGTCAGGAATCGCAGCAATGCAGCCAGCGAATCGGGACAGTAAGGCTCGGTGGTGCTTTCATCCAGAGCCTGTTGGACCGGGACAAACCGGGCCTCGAGCACTTCCTCCGGTTGCAGTTGCAGCTCGCCATCCCAGACAGCCGAGAACACTGCACACCAGACCCGGTTGCCTGGCTGGTCGAATAGAAAATGCTCGTGAGCGGTCAATTCGACGCCGCTTACGCCCAACTCTTCTTCAAGCTCGCGCGCAGCCGACTCCGCATAGGTCTCGTTGCCCTGGACCATGCCGCCCGCCGCCACGTCCCAATAGCCAGGGTAGATCGCCTTGCTCAAGGTACGCCGGTGCACGCACAGCTCACCCTGGCTGTTGAACAGGAGAATGTAGGTGCCGCGACCGATCAGCCCACGTTCGCGCAGTTCGGACCTGGGCAAGGTCCCCAGCACCTGATCGGACTCGTCGACCCAGGCGATCGACTCGGCGTCGGACGCTGCACGATGTTCGACCTCCTGGGTCGAGATCGGCATGTCCTCAGCCCTGCGACAGCAGCTGACGCAAGTCGATCACCGCGGCATTGGCCCGCGAGATGTAGTTGGCCATCACCAACGAGTGGTTCGCCCACATGCCGAAACCACTGCCATTGAGAATCATCGGGCTCCACACCGGTGCCTGCGACGCTTCCAGCTCACGGATGATCTGGCGCACGCTGACGGTTGCATTCTTCTTGGCCAATACATCGGCGAAGTCGACTTCGATAGCGCGCAGCAGATGCGACAGCGCCCAGGCCTGACCGCGTGCCTCGTAGAACACGTTGTCGATCTGCATCCACGGTGTCTCGACGATTTCCTCGTCGACCTGCGGCGCCTGACCAGCAATGACGCTTTCGGTCTTGAGCGTGGTGTTCAACTTGACGCGACCGACACTGGCAGACAAACGCTGCGACAACGAGCCCAGACGCGTACCGACGTCGCCCAGCCAGTTGTTCAGGTTGTCGGCACGGGTGTAGAACAACGCATTGGTCTGGCTTGGGTCGGACAGGCGATTCTGGTAACGAGTGAGCAGGTTGATGCCTTCCTGGAACTCCGACTCGCTGGAAGGCAGCACCCAGCTCTTGTTGTCGAAGTTGAAGCGCGGCTCGGCGCGGGCCAGGTCACTGTCTTCGGCAGACTGCGACTGCGAACGAGCGAAGTCCTTGCGCAGCGCACGGCTCAGGTCGCGAACCTGTACCAGCACGCCGTATTCCCAGCTGGGCATGTTGTCCATCCACAGGCCAGGCGGAAAGCGGTCGTTGGAAATGTAGCCACCAGGCTTGTTCAGCAGGGTCGACGCTACTGTCTTGAGGGTCTCCACCGTGGTGTAGCCTACTACCATCTGACGCCCGTCACGCTGGGCAGCCGACTGTGCAGTCTGCTGCACCGGGAACAGCTCGGGCTCTTCGCTCCAGTACCAGCCCAGCAACAGGGTCACCACCAGATAGACAGCCAGCGCACCCAGCACAGCCTTGCTCAGCAGCAGGCTCTTGACATGGCTGCGTGGCCCGCCACTGGTGTCGGCACGCTCGCGCGCTCCGCCGTTGCCCGCACGATTCTTCCAGTCCAGCATGGCTTATGTCCTTTCTATCGCGGAATTCATGGGTTCTGACCTCGCCACCCGGCTAACGTGCCTCCCATGGGCAAAGTTTTCCAGGCAAGGCAGTATCGCCACTATAAAGGATGCATCGGCATGTCGCAGTCGCGGTAAAGACATCCGGATGTGTCTGAGCGTCGAATTCATTGGCCAAGCGAAAATACAGGCCATGTGCCATCTTTTTCACGTTGAAGTCACGCGCCTGTAACAGACCGCCCCTACCTTCACGCACTGACCATTTCGCTGTTGGTAGTGCCCCCCATGCGCCTGAAACTGCTCACCAATCTGAACACCCTGCTGCTGGTCGCCGTGTGTACCGCCCTGGCGGCAACGCTGTGGTGGTCGCAACGGGCGCTGGAAAAGCCCTATCTGTTGATGGAGCGCTACCTGCAACTGTCCCGCCAGTTTCAGGATGACGTCGTGCGCAACGTCCAGGATTACCTGAACAGCGGCGATGCGCTGCGCCATGCCGAAGCGACTCAGGGCCTGATGCGGCTGCGTGAAGGGATCGCCACCCTGCCCAGTGAACTGAGCGGCCCATTGCGCAGCGACGTCGATGCGCTGAGCACATTCACTGCCGAGCAGTTGCTGGCTGCCGGCAAGCTGGCGGGCGATCCACAGGCGCTGCTGGTGCAGGCCGAACGTGAACTGGGTGGTACGTTGGAACAACTGGCTCGATATGCCACGAGCAACGGGCCCTATCAGGCCGCACTGCTGCCCGCCGGCCAGCACTTGGCCAAACTGTCCCTGGCACGCGAGAAAATGATCAGCAGCGGACGCAGCGAACTGGCCGCGGACGTCGAGCGCGAACTCGCCGGCATCAGGGCCCAGGCAGACACGCTGCAGAGCCTGCCGCTGCTGGGGGTGGCCAGTTCCACTGCGTCGGGGGCCGATGACTTTGCGGCGCTGATGGGTTTGCAGAACGAAAACACCGGCGAGGCTCAGGATGATGGCGTGGACCTCAAGCGCGAGCTGGCCAGCTTGCTGACGCGCTATCCGGCGGAACTGGGCCGTACCCGTGAGCTGATCCAGCGGCGTACCGAACTGGCCGATGCCGCACAGCAACGCATCGGCGCGGTTCAGCATGGCCTTGGCGAGCTGGAACCGGCGGTGCGTGGGGAGCACGCCAGAATCCAGGGCGAAGTGCGTCTGCTGCAAGGGGCCATGATCGGCCTGATCCTGTTGATCGCACTGCTCATCGACCGCATGCAACGCCGCCTGGCCGGTGCGCTGACCCGCCTGGATCCGGCCTTGTCGACCTGGGCCGAGGGGGATTTCGCCGAGCCGATCGCCCTGGGCCGTACCAACCATGAATTGCAGGCCATCGAAGCGTCGCTGAATCGCCTGCGCCTGTATCTGGTCGCGTTGGTCGGCACCATTCGCCAGAACGCCGAGCAAGTGGCCGGCAGCAGTCACCAACTGGCCGAACTCAGCGGTGGCCTGCACCAGGGGGCGCTGCGTCAGGCCGGCGATACCGCACAGATTCGCGACGCGCTGGGCGAGCTGGAGGCAACCATCGGCCAGGTAGCGGACGATGCCAGTCAGGCAGCTGCGGCCAGTCGATTGGCAGGTGAAGCGGTGGAGCATGGCCAGCATGTCATTGGGCAGAGCCTCAAAGGGCTGCATGCGTTGGTGGGTGAAGTACAAAGCAACGCGCAGATGATCGAGCAGCTTGCCGAGGAGTCGGCCACCATCGGTGGGGTGCTGACCGTCATCCGCTCGATCGCCGACCAGACCAATTTGCTGGCACTCAATGCCGCCATCGAAGCGGCGCGTGCCGGAGAAATGGGTCGCGGCTTCGCGGTGGTTGCCGAAGAGGTCCGTTCGCTGGCGTCGCGCACGACCGGGGCGACCCATCAGATCCAGCGCTTGATCGGCAACCTGCAGACGGCAGCGCGCGAGTCCGTGCACGGCATGCGCGCCCAGGTGGTTCATGCGCAGGCGACGGCCAGCCAGGCCCAGGCAGCGGACGGTGCGCTGGTGCAGATCGTCGCGGCCATCCAGACCATCTCCGGCACCGCCGTGCGCATCGCTCATTCAACCGCGCAGCAGAGCGGTGCCGTGGGCGAGATTCGCGAGCACGGCGAGCGCATTCATGGCTTGGGTGAAGACAACCTGTTGCGCATCGGGCAGGGGCGCGCGCAGGGCGAGCATCTGTTGCGCCTGGGTGGCGAGTTGCGCACGGCGGTGGAGGCGTTCAGGGTCTAGAGCTTTTAGCTGACTGGGCGACCCCATCCAGGCGACCCTATCCGGGCGACCCATCCTGTTACATGAAATCGGGCCCTGGCGATTCGGCAGTACCGCATCGCTCCAGTATGATGCGCGCTCAATTGCTGTTCGAGAACTGTCATGCGCCGCCTGCTTTGCCTCCTGTTGTTGGTTTTCGCACTGCCCGTCGCGGCTTCCGGCCTGCTCGACGCTCGGCCCAGCGCCACGCTGGGCGGTGCTTCGCTGAACAACGGCGCCGACTTCCTGCCGGTCGGCCAGGCGTTCCAACTCGAACAGGTAGAGGCTTCTGCACAGGACATCACCCTGCGCTTCGTGATTGCCGAAGGCTACTATCTCTACCGTCATCGCTTCGAATTCAAGGCCGAGCCTGCCGACATCGCGCTGGGGGCCGCGCAACTGCCAACGGGCGAGCAGAAACACGACGAGTATTTCGGCGATGTCGAGGTCTACCACGGCATTCTCGACGTGCATATCCCTCGCCCCGCCGGTGACCAGCGCGCCTTCACCCTGGCGGTCACCTTCCAGGGCTGTGCCGACAAAGGCCTGTGCTATCCGCCGGAAATCCAACGCCTTTCCGTGCCCGGCATTGGCCAGGCCGCTCCAGTGGCGAGCGATGCGGCATCCCCAGGGGGGTGGCAATGGCATGAACTGGCGTTGTTCTTTCTGGCCGGTATCGGCCTGACCTTCACGCCCTGCGTGCTGCCGATGCTGCCGATCCTGTCCGGCGTGGTGCTGCGCGGGCAGGTGGGCGGGCTGCGCGGCTTCAGCCTGTCACTGGCCTATGTGCTACCAATGGCCGTTTGTTTTGCCCTGCTGGGTGCGCTGATGGGCAAGTTCGGCGCCGAACTCAACCTGCAGGCACGACTGCAGTCGGTGTGGGTGCTGGTGCCGTTCGCCCTGTTCTTCGTGGTATTCGCGCTGGCCATGTTCGGCCTGTTCGAGCTCAAACTGCCGGCTGCCGTGAGCCAGCGCCTAGACCGCGTGGCAGGCAATGCCAAGGGCGGCTCGCTGTGGGGAGCCGCCGTGCTCGGGGTGGTGTCGAGCCTGCTGGTGTCGCCGTGCGTGTCGGCGCCGTTGGCCGGCGCGCTGCTTTATATCAGCGCCAGCGGCGATGCCCTGGGGGGCGGACTGAAACTGTTTGCACTGGGTCTGGGCATGGGCGCGCCGTTGCTGCTGGTGGCCACCGGTGGTGCGGCCTGGCTGCCCAAAAGTGGCCCGTGGCTGGTCACCGTGAAAAATGCCATTGGCGTCTTGCTGCTGGGCCTGGCCATCGCCCTGCTCGCTCGCGTGCTGCCAGGCAGCATCACCCTGCTGCTGATCGGTCTGCTGGCAGCCGGCATCGGTGTGTTCATGGGGGCTCTGGAGTGGGTCGCCAAACCTGCGCGCCAGCGCCTGCAACAGGTGCTTGGGCTGGCCTTGGTGTTTTATGCCCTGGCGTGCTGGCACGGCGCTTTGAGCGGCCAATCCGATCCGTTCCAGCCGCTGGCACGCCAGGCCACGACCGGTGCGCCAGCGACTGCCCCGACCGCCGCGCAGGACGCCTGGCAGACGGTTACCACCACCGACGGCTTCGAACAGGCCCTGCGCCAGGCGACTGCCGCCGGACAACCGCTGGTACTGGACTGGTATGCCGACTGGTGCATCAGCTGCAAGGTCATCGAGCATGAAGTGCTGACCGATGCGCAGGTGATCGCAGGGTTGCAGGGCTACCGCAAGGTTCGCCTGGACATTACCCAGAGCAACGCGGAACAACGCGCCCTGCTCGATCGCTTCAAGCTGTTCGGGCCCCCTGCATTGCTGTTCTTCGACGGCAACGGCAACGAACAGGCAGCCTCGCGTGTGGTGGGCGAAGTCGACGCGGCAACGTTCCTCGGGAAAATACCGTCTTCAGGCAATCGGTGACATCGTCGGTGACCGAAACCGACAAGCCAGTCACAAATTTTGCGCAAACATCGGACAACGTGCGGGCTATTGCGCTTAACTGGACATACGCCTGATGTTTCCGGCATAGTTCGCCCGCTTTGCCCGTGAAGCCGATGGCAAGACACCACTTGAAATGGACATGACTCGACAGCTTTTCATGACCGATGTCACCCCTGACGTGACGCGCCGCTGTCGATGAGCATCCCACTGTTCGACGTGCGTATTTTTCACCGGCACGTTCGAGAATTTTCGCCGTCACTCGGCCCTTTTCAACGGCACATGAGTGTTTGCAGCCTTCTTCGAAAGGCGCTTGGCAAGAACACCTACTGAACGCCCCTGACCGACCCTTGGGAGTTGATGATTGATGGATATTCGTAAAGTCAAGAAACTGATCGAGCTGCTGGAAGAGTCCGGCATCGACGAGCTGGAAATCAAGGAAGGCGAAGAATCCGTACGGATCAGCCGTCACAGCAAGACTCCGGCGCAGCAGTACTACGCACCGGCGCCGATGGCCGCGCCTGCCGCAGCGCCCGTCGCCGCTGCACCTGCCGCCCCGGCCGAGCCTGTGGCTGCCAAGCTCAACGGCACCGTGGCCCGCTCGCCGATGGTCGGCACCTTCTACCGCAAGGCGTCGCCAGCATCGCCGGCCTTTGCCGAGGTCGGTCAGACCGTCAAGAAAGGCGATACCCTGTGCATCGTCGAAGCAATGAAAATGATGAACCACATCGAAGCTGAAACCAGCGGTGTGATCGAATCGATCCTGGTAGAAGACGGTCAGCCGGTTGAGTACGACCAGCCGCTGTTCACCATCGTTTGACCAGCGGAGAGCCTGCGATGTTGGAAAAAGTTCTGATCGCCAACCGCGGCGAAATCGCCTTGCGGATCCTGCGTGCCTGCAAAGAGCTGGGCATCAAGACCGTTGCCGTCTACTCCAAGGCCGACAAGGAGCTCATGCACCTTGGCCTGGCTGACGAGTCGGTGTGCATCGGTCCGGGGCCTGCCAACCTGTCCTATCTGCATATCCCGGCAATCATTGCCGCGGCCGAAGTGACTGGCGCCACGGCCATTCACCCAGGCTATGGCTTTCTCGCCGAGAACGCGGACTTCGCCGAGCAGGTCGAGAAATCCGGTTTTGCCTTCATTGGCCCGACTGCAGAAACCATTCGCCTGATGGGCGACAAGGTGTCGGCCAAGCACGCGATGATCGCAACGGGCGTACCGACGGTGCCCGGCTCCGATGGTCCGCTGCCGGAAGACGAGGAAGAGGCCCTGCGCATCGGCCGTGAAGTCGGCTATCCAGTGATCATCAAGGCCGCTGGCGGCGGCGGTGGTCGCGGCATGCGCGTAGTGCACAAGGAAGAAGACCTGATCGCCTCGGCCAAGCTGACCCGCACCGAAGCCGGTGCCGCGTTCGGCAACCCGATGGTGTATCTGGAAAAATTCCTGACCAACCCACGTCACGTGGAAGTCCAGGTGTTGTCCGACGGTCAGGGCCAGGCGATTCACCTGGGCGACCGTGACTGCTCGCTGCAGCGCCGGCACCAGAAGGTGCTGGAAGAAGCGCCGGCACCGGGCATCGACGAAGCCGCGCGCGAGGAAGTCCTGGCGCGTTGCGTGAAAGCCTGTATCGAGATCGGCTACCGCGGTGCCGGTACGTTCGAGTTTCTCTACGAGAATGGCCGGTTCTACTTCATCGAGATGAACACTCGCGTGCAGGTAGAGCATCCGGTATCGGAGATGGTCACGGGTATCGACATCGTCAAGGAGATGCTCAGCATTGCCGCCGGCAACAAGCTCTCGTTCACTCAGGACGACGTGGTCATTCGCGGTCACTCGCTCGAGTGCCGGATCAACGCCGAAGACCCGAAGAGCTTCATTCCGAGCCCTGGCACCGTAAAGCATTTCCACGCACCGGGCGGCAACGGCGTTCGCGTCGATTCGCACCTGTACAGTGGCTATGCGGTACCGCCGAACTACGACTCGCTGATCGGCAAACTGATCACCTGGGGCAAGGACCGCGACGAGGCCATGGCCCGTATGCGCAACGCCCTGGACGAGATCATCGTGGACGGCATCAAGACCAACATCGCTTTGCACCGCGATCTGGTCCGTGATGAGGGTTTCTGCAAAGGCGGCGTCAACATCCACTACCTGGAACACAAACTGGCCAGCGAGAAGTGATTCGGTTGTAGACATAAAGGTATGGATGTAAAAAAGACCCGGCTCTCGAGCCGGGTTTTTTTTGGTCCTCGCGCGTCTCCTCGCGTAAACTGGCGCGCTTGTCGCAGCGACCGTGCTGCGCCCCCCGTTTAGATCGAAGGTGCCTGCCATGCCTTGGCTGCAAGTCCGTCTGGCCATCAGCCCAGAACAAGCCGAAACCTATGAAGATGCCCTGCTGGAAGTCGGTGCCGTGTCCGTGACGTTCATGGATGCCGAAGACCAGCCGATCTTCGAGCCCGAGCTCAACACCACGCCGCTCTGGTCGCACACCCATCTACTGGCGCTGTTCGAAGCCGATACCGACGCCGGGGCTGTGTTCGCCCACTTGCAGTTGTTGACCGACGCCGCCCTGCCCGAGCATCACGCGGAAGTGATCGAGGACCAGGACTGGGAGCGCAGCTGGATGGATAATTTCCAGCCCATGCGCTTCGGCCGCCGCTTGTGGATCGTGCCCAGCTGGCACGAAGCTCCCGAGCCTGAAGCGGTCAATCTGCTGCTGGACCCAGGCCTGGCGTTTGGCACCGGCACCCATCCCACCACGGCACTGTGCCTGGAATGGCTGGACGGGCAACAACTGCAGGACACGCAGGTGCTGGATTTCGGCTGCGGCTCGGGCATTCTGGCCATCGCTGCGTTGCTGCTGGGCGCGCGTCAGGCGGTTGGCACCGACATCGATGTGCAGGCGCTGGAGGCTTCACGCGACAACGCCCAGCGCAATGGCATTGCCGATGAGCGCTTCCCGGTGTACCTGCCTGCCGACCTCCCCGTTCAGCAGGCCGATGTGCTGGTCGCCAACATTCTTGCGGGACCGTTGGTCAGCCTCGCTCCCCAGCTCAGCGGATTGGTCCGGCCTGGCGGCCTGCTGGCGCTGTCGGGCATCCTGGCAGAACAGGGCGAAGAAGTCGCGGCGGCCTACGCCCGCGACTTCGAGCTGGATCCGATTGCCAACCGTGACGGCTGGGTACGCATCAGCGGCCGTCGCCGCTGAGCCCCACCCAGAATGTCCCTCGGCCCTACCAGGACCTGCGCATGAGCGAGAGTTTCGTCACCCAGTGCCCGCATTGCCAAAGCAGCTTCCGTGTCAGCCACAACCAACTGAGTGTGGCGCGCGGTGTGGTTCGCTGCGGCTCCTGCCTGCAGGTCTTCAATGCGGCCCGGCAGTTGCTCGAACAGAGCGCAACCCTGACCCCGGCCAATTTGCCCAGACCGCCGGAACTGGCCCCGCGGCCGTGGACCAACAGTGACATCGACCTGGATCGACTCGAACTGGGTGATGCTCCCAGAATGGACAGCCTGAGCGCGCGCCGGGACGATGCCGATGCCGATGCCGATACGGCGGCCTTGCCACCGATCATCGAACGGCTGCCGGCACTGGATGAAGACCAGACCCCAGCACCTGCCAGGCGGACCGAGCCTTCGTTTTCCCACCCCGAGCCCCTCGACGAAACCCATGTCGATGACGAGCCGTCGGTGGATGGCCATGGTCGCTTGTCGGCGCTCGACGAGCATGACCGCGACGAGCCGCCCGCTGCCGCATCCACTACCACTCGCAAGGTGCAGGCAAGTCGTAACGAGCCAGCCTTGCGCGACGAAGACGATCTGGCCGACCTGCTCGACGAGCCGATGCAACTGGCCTGGGAGAAGCCCCGCTCGCATTGGGGCAAGCGTCTGTTGTGGCTGGGCCTGGCGATCGTGGCCGCACTGGGCCTGGGCGTGCAGTACCTGGTCTACCATTTCGCCGAACTGGCCCGTCAGGACCAGTACCGCCCGCTGTTCCAGCAACTGTGCCCCGTTATAGGCTGCAGTGTGCCGGCCAAGGTCGATATTGCCCTGGTAAAAAGCAGCAATCTGGTGGTGCGCAGCCATCCCGAGTTCGCCGGCGCGCTGGTGGTGGATGCGATCATCTACAACCGTGCTGCGTTCGCGCAGCCTTTCCCGTTGCTGGAGCTGCGCTTCGCCGATCTCAACGGGCAGTTGATCGCCAGCCGTCGCTTCAAGCCCAGCGAATACCTCGACGGCGAATTGGCCGGCAAGGCCGAGATGCCGCCGCAAACGCCCATCCACATTGCCCTGGACATCCTCGACCCAGGCCCTGCGGCGGTCAATTACAGCCTCAGTTTCCGCTCGCCCGAATAGCCGGATGCGCCAGGGTACGGGTGCCCTGCGCCCGTTCAAAGCTGTCCGTGCGGGCAGATAACTGTTCAGATTTTATCCAAATCTATCTTTAACCCGTCATCGAGAGCGGGTATTATGCCAACCCTTTTTCGAACTCTCATGATCCGGCCCCACAACAGGGAAGTCCTATGTCGGCGGTACGCATCGGCCCATACACCTTGAACAACTCGCTGATCCTGGCCCCCATGGCCGGGGTCACCGACCAGCCCTTTCGTCAGTTGTGCAAGCGCCTGGGCGCAGGCCTGGTGGTGTCGGAAATGGTCACCAGCGACATGAGCCTGTGGAACAGCCGCAAATCCCGTCTGCGCATGGTCCACGAGGGCGATCCCGAGCCACGCTCGGTGCAGATCGCCGGAGGGGACGCGCAGATGCTGGCGCAGGCGGCACGTGCAAACGTTGAGGCCGGGGCGCAGATCATTGATATCAACATGGGCTGCCCGGCGAAGAAGGTATGCAACAAGGCAGCGGGGTCTGCCTTGCTCAAGGATGAAGCGCTGGTGGCGCAGATTCTGGAAGCCGTGGTGGCCGCCGTGGATGTGCCGGTAACCTTGAAGATTCGCACGGGCTGGGACCGCTCCAACCGCAATGGCATCGCTGTTGCAAAGATTGCCGAGCAGTCGGGCATTGCCGCGTTGGCGGTGCACGGTCGCACACGCGCCGACCTTTACACCGGCGAAGCCGAATACGACACCATCGCTGCGATCAAGCAGGCGGTGTCCATCCCGGTCTTCGCCAACGGCGACATCGATTCACCGCACAAAGCCCGGCAGGTACTGCAGGCGACCGGTGCCGACGGCCTGTTGATAGGACGCGCGGCGCAGGGTCGGCCCTGGATCTTCCGGGAGATCGAGCATTACCTGCGCACCGGCGAGCTGCTGCCGGCACCGCAGTTGAATGAAGTGGAAAGCATCCTGCTGGAACATCTGCAGGCCCTGCACGCCTTTTACGGTGATGTGATGGGCGTGCGCATCGCCCGCAAGCATGTTGGCTGGTACCTGTGTACACAGCCTGGCGGACGTGAATTTCGCACCCATTTCAATGGGCTGCAAGAGACGCAAGAGCAATGCGCCAACGTTCGCGAGTTTTTCGGCGAGCGCTATAGAAGCCTTGGTGAAAGGGACGCGAAAGAGGTGGCCGCATGACGATGATGAGCGAGACTTTAGTGAGTGGAACAACGCCTGTGAGCGACAATGTAAACCTCAAGCAGCATCTGAACACGCCGAGCGAAGAGGGCCAGACCCTGCGCGGCAGTGTCGAGAAGGCGTTGCACAACTACTTTGCCCACCTCGAAGGCGCCTCCGTCACGGACGTGTACAACCTGGTGCTGTCCGAAGTCGAAGCTCCCCTGCTTGAAAGCGTCATGAACCACGTCAAGGGCAACCAGACCAAGGCCAGCGAGATGCTGGGCCTGAATCGAGGCACCCTGCGCAAGAAACTCAAGCAGTACGACCTGCTGTAACCGAAGCATTCAAACCAGAAAAGGCGACCCAGCGGTTCGCCTTTTTTGTTGACTTCTACGCTTTGAAGATGGAAATCGTGATGACCGACCAGACCACCCGCCTGCCGATCCGCCGCGCCTTGATCAGCGTTTCCGACAAGACCGGAATCGTTGAATTCGCCCGCGAACTGGAAGCCCTTGGCGTCGAGATCCTGTCCACCGGCGGTACCTTCAAGCTGCTGCGCGACAACGCCGTGGCTGCCGTGGAAGTGGCCGACTACACCGGCTTCGCCGAGATGATGGACGGCCGCGTGAAAACCCTGCATCCGAAGATCCATGGCGGCATCCTCGGCCGTCGCGGTACCGACGACGCGATCATGGCCGAGCACGGCATCCAGCCGATCGACCTGGTGGCGGTCAACCTCTACCCCTTCCAGGCGACGATTTCCAAGCCTGGCTGCGACCTGGCCACGGCCATCGAGAACATCGACATCGGCGGGCCGACCATGGTCCGTTCCGCGGCGAAGAACCACAAGGACGTGGCCATCGTGGTCAACGCCGGTGACTATGCCCAGGTGCTAGCCGGGCTCAAGGCCGGCGGCCTGACCTACGCGCAGCGCTTCGACCTGATGCTCAAGGCGTTCGAACATACCGCCGCGTACGACGGCATGATCGCCAACTACATGGGCACCATCGACCAGACCGGCGAGCGTCTGGGCACCGAAGGCCGCGGCGAGTTTCCGCGGACCTTCAACAGCCAGTTCGTCAAGGCGCAGGAGATGCGCTACGGCGAGAACCCGCATCAGAAGGCGGCATTCTATGTCGAGGCGCAGCCGGCCGAAGTGGGCATTGCCACGGCGACCCAGTTGCAGGGCAAGGAGCTGTCCTACAACAATGTGGCCGATACCGACGCCGCCCTGGAGTGCGTGAAGAGCTTCGTCAAGCCGGCCTGCGTCATCGTCAAGCATGCCAACCCCTGCGGCGTGGCCGTGTGCCCGGACGCCGAGGGCGGCATCCGTCAGGCGTACGAACTGGCCTACGCCACCGATACCGAATCGGCGTTCGGCGGCATCATTGCCTTCAACCGCGAGCTGGATGCGGCCACTGCCAAGGCCATCGTCGAGCGTCAGTTCGTCGAAGTGATCATTGCCCCGAGCGTCAGCGAGGAAGCCCGCGCCATCGTGGCGGCCAAGGCCAATGTGCGCCTGCTGGCCTGCGGGCAGTGGTCGGCCGAGCGTGCCGAGGCGTGGGACTACAAGCGCGTCAACGGTGGGCTGCTGGTGCAGAGCCGCGACATCGGCATGATCGGTGCCGATGACCTCAAAGTCGTGACGCGCCGGGCACCCAGCGAACAGGAAATCCATGACCTGATCTTCGCCTGGAAAGTCGCCAAGTACGTGAAGTCCAACGCCATCGTGTACGCCAGGAACCGACAGACCATCGGCGTCGGTGCCGGGCAGATGAGCCGGGTGAATTCGGCGCGCATCGCGGCGATCAAGGCTGAACATGCCGGCTTGCAGGTGCAGGGCTCGGTCATGGCGTCGGATGCGTTCTTCCCGTTCCGCGACGGCCTGGACAATGCCGCCAAGGTGGGCATCACCGCGGTGATCCAACCGGGCGGCTCGATGCGCGATGCCGAGGTGATTGCGGCCGCTGACGAAGCCGGCATCGCCATGGTATTTACCGGCATGCGCCATTTCCGCCACTGATCTGGCGACGGCCGCATTGAAGATGCGGCCTCCTACAGTGATGTTTCACGGGTACGCCGCCCCTGTAGCAGCGGCGCAAGCCGCGTCAGGTCGTTACGCGGCGTACCGCGAACACCCTTAGAATTCCGCTTTACCGAGGTTTTGAACCATGAACGTATTGATCATCGGCAGCGGCGGGCGCGAGCATGCGCTGGCCTGGAAAGTCGCCCAGGACCCACGGGTCCAGAAAGTTTTCGTGGCACCGGGCAATGCCGGTACCGCCACCGAGGCCAAGTGCGAGAACGTCGCTATCGACGTGCTGGCATTGGAGCAACTGGCGGACTTCGCCGAACAGAACGTTTCGCTGACCATCGTCGGCCCTGAAGTGCCGCTGGTGGCTGGCGTGGTCGACCTGTTCCGCTCGCGCAACCTGGATTGTTTCGGCCCGACCGCAGGCGCGGCCCAGCTCGAAGGTTCGAAAGCCTTCACCAAGGATTTCCTCGCGCGGCACAAGATTCCTACCGCCGATTACCAGAATTTCACCGAGATCGAGCCGGCACTGGCCT
The DNA here is from genome assembly GCF_014841705.1 of Pseudomonas sp. CFBP 8770. Taxonomy (NCBI): domain Bacteria; kingdom Pseudomonadati; phylum Pseudomonadota; class Gammaproteobacteria; order Pseudomonadales; family Pseudomonadaceae; genus Pseudomonas; species Pseudomonas sp. CFBP 8770. Next base: position 458,637 of record NZ_JACYUL010000003.1, on the reverse strand, counting down.
ATCTGCGTGAAAAAGGTGCGCCGATCGTCATCAAGGCCGATGGCCTGGCTGCGGGCAAGGGCGTGATCGTTGCCATGACCCTGCAGGAAGCCGAAGACGCCGTACGCGACATGCTCGCCGGCAACGCCTTCGGTGACGCGGGTTCGCGGGTGGTCATCGAAGAATTCCTCGACGGCGAGGAAGCCAGCTTCATCGTCATGGTCGATGGCAAGAACGTGCTGCCCATGGCCACCAGCCAGGACCACAAGCGCGTGGGCGACGGCGATAGCGGCCCGAACACCGGCGGCATGGGTGCGTACTCCCCTGCCCCGGTGGTGACCGCCGAGGTTCACCAGCGGGTCATGGATCAGGTCATCTGGCCGACCGTGCGCGGCATGGCGGAAGAAGGCAATGTCTACACCGGTTTTCTTTATGCCGGGCTGATGATCGACAAGGCCGGCAACCCCAAGGTCATCGAGTTCAACTGCCGTTTCGGCGACCCCGAAACCCAACCGGTCATGCTGCGCCTGCAGTCGAGCCTGATCCTGCTGATCGAAGCGGCTTTCGCCCAGGCGCTGGACAAGGTCGAGGCTCAGTGGGACCCACGGCCGAGTGTCGGCATCGTGCTGGCGGCGGGTGGCTATCCGGGCGACTATGCCAAGGGTGATGCGATCGGCGGCCTGGACGCGGCGGCTGCCGAGACCGGCAAGGTATTCCATGCCGGCACCGCGCTCAAGGATGGCCAGGTCGTCACCGCCGGTGGTCGTGTGCTGTGCGCCACGGCACTGGGCGACAGCGTCAGCGCCGCGCAGCGCCAGGCCTATGCACTGGCTGCGAAGATCGATTGGCAGGGTTGTTTCTATCGCCATGACATCGGCTACCGGGCCATTGCCCGCGAAAGCGGCAAATAAGCGTGGTGACTGTCGGGGGCTTCAAGCCCCCGACACACGTTTCATGGCGCACGCGGCTATAATCAGGCATTCATCTACGAAGGGATTTCGCCTTGCGCTGGCTCAGGACTGCCATAGGATTCACCGCTGGCCTGCTGGCCCTGCTCTGTGTGCTCGGCGCCCAGGCAGAGTCGGCGGGCGGCTGGTCGATGTTGATGGACGAGGACGGTCGGCTGCAGTTGGGCGACGTGCGCTCCGAACGCTTCCAGAATCAGTTCGCCCCGGTGCAACTGCGCCAGGTCAACGCCGCCGGGCCCAACGGTGCGTTGTGGCTGCACTATCGTCTGCCAGCGACCGACCAGGAATTGTTGCTGCGTATTTTCTGTCCTGACCTGAAGGCCCTGGATTTCTATGTGCTCGATGCCGACACGCTGATCAGACGCGTGTCGTCGGACACCGATGTCAACACCGAGGCACCACTGGCCAGCAGCGACCATCTGCTGACCCTGCCGGTAAGCCAGAAGCCCCTCGACGTCTACCTGCGGATCGCCTCGGAACACCAGATCCGCCCCAGCATCGTTCTGCAATCTTCCTCCGCAGCGGCCGCCGATCAACGTGAGCCGTTGCTCTTCGGGCTGCTGCTGGGCTGCGTTGCGATGCTCATCCTGCACAACCTGATGTGCTTCGCCCATCGCCGTTCCAGCAGCAGCCTGTGGCTGGCCTGCTCCCAGGCCTGCCTGTTGGCCTCGGCCCTGATCCTGTTCAACTTCACCGGCCCCTGGGTTTCGCTGTGGCCGGCGGCGCGTACACCAGCGGCCTACAGCGCGCTGCTGCTGGCATCGATGACCGGGCTGATGTTCTGCCTGCGTTTCTTCGCCGTACGCGGCCATCAGCGCTCCAACCGCATCATCAAGGCCGAGGTTGCCCTGATCGCCCTGTGCGGGCTGTTGCTGCTGTTCATCGACGGCCTGCCGTTCAACTTCTTCGCCTACGGCCTGCTGGCCCTGACCAGCATGACCATGTTGATGATCGGCATCTGGCACTGGCTGCAGGGTTATCGCCCGGCACGTACCTTCTGCCTGGGGCTGCTGGTGTGCAACCTGGGGTGCCTGGTGGTACTGCCGGCGCTGTTGGGCCTGACCCGCACACCTTCGCAGTGGCTGATTTTCACCTTGCTCGGGTTCGCCATGGTCGGCGGGGTGATCCTCAATACCGCGCTGACCCAGCGCCTGCGCAGCATCAGCGAGGATCGCTTCAGCGCCAGCCGGCAGTTGGCGGCCAGCACTGCCGAGATCAACGCCAAGGCAGAGTTCCTGGCCAAGCTCAGCCACGAGATTCGCACCCCCATGAACGGCGTCCTGGGCATGACCGAGCTGTTGCTGGGCACACCGCTGTCGGTCAAGCAACGCGACTACGTGCAGACCATCCACAGTGCCGGCAACGAGCTGCTCGGTCTGATCAACGAGATCCTCGACATCTCGAAGATCGAATCCGGGCAGATCGAGCTCGACGACGTGCAGTTCGACCTGCACGCCCTGATCGAAGACTGCCTGAACATCTTTCGCGCCAAGGCCGAGCAGCAGAACATCGAGTTGATCAGTTTTACCCAGCCCCAGGTTCCGCGAGTCATCAGCGGGGATCCGACGCGTCTGCGCCAGGCGCTGCTGAGCCTGCTGGACAACGCGCTGAAGAAGACCGACCAGGGCGAGATCCTGCTGGTGGTGGCGCTCGACCAGCGCAGCGCTACCCCGCGCCTGCGCATCGCCGTGCAGGACAGCGGCGAGCCGATGCCGGGCGCCGAACGCGAAGCGCTGCTGCACACCGAATTGCGCAGCACCAACCTGCTCGACGGCAACCGCCTGAGCGGGCACCTGGGGCTGGTGATCGCACGCCAACTGGTGCTGTTGATGAAGGGTGATTTCGGCATCAAGAGCGGCAGCGAGCATGGCAGCACCCTGTGGCTGACCCTGCCGCTGGATCCGCAACGCCTCGAGCAGCCTGCTTCGGACCTTGATCTGCCGCTCAAGAACGCGCGGGTGCTGGTGGTCGACGACAACGAGACATGCCGCAAGGTGCTGGTGCAGCAGTGCAGTGCCTGGGGCCTGAATGTCAGCTCCGTGCCGTCGGGCAAGGAAGCCTTGGCCTTGCTGCGGACCAAGGCGCATTTGCGTGACTATTTCGACGTGGTCTTGCTGGACCAGAACATGCCCGGCATGACCGGCATGCAACTGGCCGCGAAGATCAAGGAAGATCCAAGCCTGAACCACGACATTCTGTTGATCATGCTGACCGGCATCAGCAATGCGCCGAGCAAGGTCGTGGCGCGCAATGCCGGGATCAAGCGCATCCTGGCCAAACCGGTGGCCGGCTACACCCTCAAGACCACGTTGGCCGACGAGCTCAGCCACCGCGGAGAAAGCGAGGCACCGCCACTCGCTGCCGCCCACCTGGCGCCTATCGATCTGCCCAGTGATTTTCGTATTCTGGTGGCCGAGGACAACAATATCTCCACCAAGGTGATCCGCGGCATGCTCGGCAAGCTCAACCTGCATCCCGACACGGCCAGCAATGGCGAGGAAGCCTTGAAGGCGATGAAGGCCCAGCGTTACGACCTGGTGCTGATGGACTGTGAAATGCCGATTCTCGACGGCTTCTCGGCGACCCGTCAGTTGCGGGCCTGGGAAATGGGCAACCAGCGCGTGCGCACACCGGTGGTGGCGCTGACCGCGCATATTCTCAGCGAGCACAAGGAGCAGGCGCGCCAGGCCGGCATGGACGGGCATATGGCCAAGCCAATCGAAATGTCACAGTTGCGCGAGCTGGTGGAGCACTGGGCCTCCCAGCGCGAGGCCATCGTGCCGCCTTTGAAAACCCTCTGACCTTGCACGTGCCCCTGTAGCAGCGGCGCGAGCCGCGTCGGCGGCAAACGCGGTGTATCAGGAAATGCGCGGTGCAGCCGGACGCGGCTTGCGCCGCTGCTACAGGGGGCGTTCGGCGGCGGTTGGTGTTCGTTTGTAGATCAGGGTTTCGTGCCGTACCAGCGTGGGGTGTATACCCAGGTGCCGCCTGCGGCCTTGGCGAAGGTGCAGGTGGTGGAGGAGCCCACCAGCACCATGGTGCGCATGTCCACCTGTTCGGGCGTCAGCTCGCCCAGCGTTATGACCCGCAGGGTCTGGCCGGGACGGCCGATGTCGCGGCCCAGCACCACGGGGGTGGCAGGCGTGCGATGCAGGCGAACGATGTCCAGCGCCTTGCCCAGTTGCCATGGCCGCGAACGGGAAATCGGGTTGTAGAACGCCAGGGCCAGATCAGCCTGACAGGCCAGGTCCAGGCGCTTCTCGATGATTGCCCAAGGTTTGAGGTTGTCGGACAGCGACAGCACGCAGAAATCGTGGCCCAGCGGCGCGCCGGCCTGGGCCGCCGTGGCCAGGGAGGCCGACACGCCGGGCAGCATCTGCAGCTCTACCGCGTGCCAGCTCGGGTCGTCGGATTCGTGCAGCGCCTCCAGCACCGCAGCCGCCATGGCGAACACGCCGGGGTCACCGGACGATACCACCACCACCGAGCGCCCCTGAGCGGCCAGTTCGAACGCGTGCCGGGCACGCTGCATCTCTTCGCGATTGTCGGTGCAGTGCAGCACCTGATCGGCGCGAAACGGGCCGGCCATGCGCACGTAGGTTTCGTAGCCCAGAACGTCGTTGGCACGCGCCAGCTCCGCCTTGACCGCCGGGACCATGAGGTCGGCGGCCCCGGGGCCCAGGCCGATGACGGCCAGACGTCCGCGCGGCCGGCCAATGCCCGACAGGTCCAGTGGCTGCTCGGCCATGGCGATCGCCAGATGTTCGCCGATCGCCACGGGCGACGACTGCGGCACCGCGTGGCCGGCCATCTGCACCAGCGAGCCCTGCGCCGTGGCAAACCGCAGCGGCACGCCCAAGTCGGCGGCAGCGTCGTGCAGTGCCGGATCGGCCATGGCGCACTCGTCCGCCAGCAGGCACGCCAACGCAGGCAGGGCAATATGACAGCCCTGCAGTGCATCGCGTACGGCTTGCGCGAGGTGGGGCAGCGCTGCATTCACCGCCACCAGCACGCTGCGCGGATGGATGAGCAGTTCGTGGGCAACCGGTGCCCGCGCGGCGCTGCCGACATGGATGGTCAGTCGCGCCTGTGCGTCCTTGGGCAACCGTGCGTCGTCCAGCCAGGGCGCGGCGCCTTCGACGCGTACCCGCTCACCGGCGAGCAGATCGGAAACGAAGCGCTTGCCCAGTTCCAGGTCGGCCAGGGCATAGCCGCTGGGCGGATTGAGCAGGCAGGTACCGAAACGCAACTCGCCGCTGGTGGTGATCGCCGCGGCGGCCCCCAGGCCTGCGCCAATCTCGCGAGCCAGCACGTTGACCCCGGCCAGGCCACCCAGCAGCGGCACCACGGCGCTGCCGTCTTCGGCCACGGCCAGCACCGGCGGTTCGGCGCCCTTCTCCAGCAGCAGCGGCGCCAGGCAGCGGATGACGATGCCCGCCGCGCACAGGGCAATGATCGGCGTGTCCTGTCGATACAACTGACGCAGGGTGGCGCCGAAGTCCTCGTAGCTGCGGTCGACACCGGTCACGCGCTCGGCCAGGCCGTGGATCAGCGCCTGTGGATAGAGTTGCTGCAGGCGCCGCGCGGTGGCCAGGGCGCCGCTGCCGAGAATGACGATTGCGGGAGCGTGCATCAGCCTTGCCACCTCTCACCGGGAACGATGATCAAGGAAAAATAGGGCGACGAGGTCGGATCGACTTCGGCCAGGGGGACGATCTTCTGATTGGCCATGGTGGCGCGCTCGACGTACAGCGCTCGCTCGGCCAGGCCAAGCTCGGTCAGCACCTGGCGAACCTTGGGAAAGTTGCGGCCCAGCTTCATGATCACGGCGGCGTCGGCGTCGGCCAGGCGCCGCTTGAGGTCGTCCGCCGGCAGCACGCCAGACAGCACCGAGAGGCTCTGGTTGCGATACACCAACGGTGCACCCAGCACCGAAGCACCGCCGAGCATCGAACAGACGCCAGGGATCACCTGGGCTTCATAGCGCTCGGCGAGCCGGTCGTGCAGGTACATATAGGAGCCGTAGAAGAACGGATCGCCCTCGCAGATCACTGCCACGTCACGGCCGGCATCCAGGTGCGCGGCGACGTCCAGGCTGGCGGTGTCGTAGAAATCGCTGATGACCTGTTCATAGGACAGCGGCGCGGGCAGTGCCTCGGTAGTGACCGGGTAGACCAGCGGCAGCAGGGTTTGCAGAGCCTGCAGGTGGCCCTCGATGATGCCGAAGGCGTTGCCCTTCTTGCCCTTGGCAACGAAATAGGCCACCACAGGCGCCTCGCGCAACAGGCGCAGCGCTTTTACGGTGATCAGTTCGGGATCGCCTGGGCCTACGCCCAGTCCCAGCAGACGGCCACGCGGTTGCATCACTCGACCTCCGTGGCCAGTGCATTGACCGCTGCGGCAGCCATGGCACTGCCACCCTTGCGGCCTTCGACGATGACGAACGGCACACCACGGCTGTCCGCCGCCAGCATCGCCTTGGACTCGGCCGCGCCGACGAAGCCGACTGGAAAGCCGAGGATCAAGGCGGGCTTGGGCGCGCCGGCATCGATCATGTCGAGCAGGTGGAAGAGCGCGGTGGGGGCGTTGCCGATGACCACCACCGCGCCCTCCAGATGGGGTCGCCACAGCTCCAGCGCAGCCGCCGAGCGGGTGTTGCCCAAGGCTTGGGCAAGGGCTGGCACGCTGGCGTCCTTGAGGGTACAGATCACCTGATTGTTGGCGGGCAGCCGGGCGCGGGTGATGCCCTCGGCGACCATGCGCGCATCGCACAGGATCGGCGCGCCGGCAGCGAGGGCGTCGCGTCCGGCCTTGCCGGCGCCGGGCGAGAAGCGCAGGTCCTGGACGACATCGACCATGCCGCAGGCGTGAATGACCCGCACGGCGAGTTTCTCCAGGTCGGCGGGGATCTGGTCCAGCTTCGCTTCGGCACGAATGATGGCGAAGGAGTTGCGATAGATCTCCTGACCATCGCGGATGTAGTCAATCATGGGTGTCGCTCCGTGAGCGGTCGCGCAGCAGGGCAGCGGCCGCATCCAGTGAAAGATGGCGCGCGAGCAGAGTCCCGAACCCGGGTCGTTCGGCGTCGCGCAGATACAGGTCATAGTGGCCGGCACTGCTGGCCAGCAGGGTCGCCGGGGCGACATGGGCCGCGGCGCAGGAACGTGGGCAGCCGCTCAGATGTACGCTCAGGGGCGCCTGTGCAGGCAGCAAGGTGGCAAGGCGAACGGCATCCGCCTTAGTGTCGGCCAGGCCCTTGGCACAGCCGCTGGCGCCCGTGCAGGCGATCATGGCCGCCAGTGGCTGCTGCGCGCTGGTGATGAAACCCAAGTGGGTCAGGGCCTGGAGCACGGGTTGCGGATCGCGTAGATCAGGCAGCAGCAGGCCTTGCCATGGGGTCATGCGCAGGGTGCCGTTGCCGTGATCACGAGCGAGCTGGGCGGCGCCGCGCAGCATGGCCGGGGTCAGCCGGCCCAGGGGGGCCAGGGTGCAGATGAAGCTCACGCCTGGTTGGCGCTGTGGCTGGATGCCCAGTTCGAAAGCGGCCAGCGGCTTGTCCAGTGGTGCAGAGCAAACAGGCAGACCCAGGGTGCTGAGGAGTGCCTGGGTGGTGTCAGTGGCGGCCTCTTCGCGGGCAGAGCCCGCTCCCACAGGTGCAGCAATCTTGCCTGCCTTGGCTGTGGGGGCTGGCATGGTGGTATCAGCGACGAGGAGCCTGTGGGAGCGAGGCGGGCGGCTGAGTTCTCTGCCTGCGAAGACGGCGTCGGCAAGCAGATCGCGCATTCGCGTGTGTTCAGGGCGCGCCAGTTCGAGGAAGCGGTCCAACACCGCCACCACCAGGGCATGGCCTTGGTCAAAAGGCACGGCGCCCACGGCAGGGTCGCTCCCGGGACCGCCGGCCAGGCCGAACGCCCACCAGCATTGCCCATCACGTTCGAAGGCCGACAGCCACAGATCGTGGTGATGCTCGAGCATCGCCAGGCGCTCGCCGCCGTGCAACTGCACCGCGAACTTGGCCGACAGCGCATGGAAGCGCGGCTCGGTTTCCAGGCTGTGGATGACCTGGGCCGCCAGTGGGCGCGTGTCGACGACCTGTTGGGGGTCGATGCCGGCGGTGGGGCTGAGCATGACATTGCGCACGTCGTCACCGGCCGCGTCCCGTGGACCCAAGCCAGCCTGCAGCAAATGCTCGATCAAGGCCTGATGACGTTCACCGATACCCCGAATCTGCAGATTGCTGCGGTTGGTCGCCTCGATCGTCCCCTGAGCGAACCGCTCGGCGGCTTCGGCCACCGCTTCGGCCTGGTCGGCACCCAGTTCGCCACCGGCCAGTTTGATGCGGCAGATCCCCCCGTCCAATGCCTGCACGATACGCAGCAACCCCGGACACGCCGAGGGGCGGACAACGTTCGAGGTCTTGTTCAAAGGGGCACCGGACACGCGCGAAAAACCACTGGAATGGGTAAGGCGCGGTATTATGCCTGCTTTGGCCGAAGGCATGAAAAGTCTGCCCGTCGGAATAGCTTTGTATGAGGGATATTCATGTCGGCCTGGCTGACCCTGGTAGGTATCGGTGAAGACGGATTTGCGGGCCTGGGCAAACAGGCGCGACGTGCATTGTTGAGCGCGCGGCGCATCGTCGGCTCGCCCCGCCAGCTCGAACTGCTGCCGCGCTGCGTCGTCGGTACCCGCGTTGCCTGGCCCAGCCCGTTCAGCCTCGATGCAGTACTGTCCGAGCCCGGCGAGGCGGTCTGCGTGCTGGCCAGTGGTGATCCGATGCTCTATGGCGTCGGCGCCAGCCTGGCGCGGCAAGTCCCGGCAGCGCAGATGCACGTGCTGCCCTCGCCGTCTTCCTACTCACTGGCCGCCGCGCGTCTGGGCTGGCCATTGCAGGACGTGATGACCCTGTCGGTGGTCGCCCGTCCGGTCGCGGCGCTGGCCGTGCACTTGTACAGCGGCCAGCGCTTGCTGGTGTTGAGCAACGATGGGGCAAGCCCGCAAGCCGTTGCGCAGTTACTGCGCGAGCGCGGCTTCGGCCCCAGCCGCATGACCGTGCTCGAGCACCTGGGGGGGGCCGGCGAACGTCGTATCGACGGTACCGCCAACGATGACTTCAGCGAGATCGCCGCACTCAACCTGATCGCCATCGAATGCCAGGCAAGCCCGGACGCCCCGCGGCTGTCCCCCCTGGCCGGCTTGCCCGACACTGCCTTTCGCCACGATGGCCAGTTGACCAAGCGCGATATTCGCGCGGTGACCCTGGCTCGTCTGGCACCCCAGCCAGGCGAGCTGCTGTGGGACGTCGGTGCCGGCTGTGGCTCGATCGGCATCGAATGGATGCGCGCCCACCGCAGTTGCCGGGCCATCGCGGTCGAATCCGACGAAGGCAGGCAAGCCTTGATCGAACACAACCGTGACGCTCTCGGCGTGCCGGGTCTGCAGCTGGTGAGCGGTCGGGCGCCGCAGGCCCTGGCCGGGCTGGCCATGCCTGACGCGATCTTCATTGGCGGCGGCGTTACCCGCGAGAACGTGCTGACCGACTGCTGGGCGGCGCTGAAACCCGGCGGCCGTCTGGTGGCCAACGCGGTCACGCTGCAAAGCGAAGTGGCGCTGGTGCAGTGGCGCGAGCGCCACGGTGGCGAACTGACCCGGCTGCACATTGCCCAGGCCTGTCCGTTGGGCGAGTTCGACACCTGGCGCCAAGCGCTGCCGATCACCCTGCTCGACGCGGTCAAGCCTCTCGATGCGTGAAGAAACAGCGGAGCAGCCGGCGCCACTGCGCAGCGGCCTGACCACTGGCAGCTGCGCCACGGCCACCAGTCTGGCCGCCGCAAGGCTGTTGCTCGGCGGTGGAGCCAGCGATGCGGTGCATATCGTGCTGCCCAAGGGCAAGCAGGTGTCGATGCGTTTGGAGTTCTGCCGGCTGAATGCCGAGGGCGCTGAAGCGGGTACCTTCAAGGACGGCGGCGATGACCCGGACGTAACCCACGGCGCGCTGCTGTACACCCGGGTGCGCCTGCTCGATGAGCCTGGCATCCGCTTTTTGGCCGGTGATGGCGTGGGCACGGTCACCCGACCGGGGCTGGTGCTGGGCGTCGGTGAACCGGCGATCAATCCGGTGCCGCGGCGGATGATCAGCGAGCATCTGGCGCGCTTGGCCGAGGAACAGGGCTACGGCGGCGGCTTCGAGGTCACTGTCAATGTCGAGAACGGCGCCGGCCTGGCGCTCAAGACCATGAACCCGCGCCTGGGCATCCTCGGCGGGCTGTCGATCCTGGGCACCAGCGGCATCGTGCGGCCGTTCTCGTGCGCCGCCTACATCGCCTCCATTCATCAAGGCATCGATGTGGCGACCACCAACGGCTACCTGCACATCGCCGCGTGCACCGGCAATGCCAGCGAGGACACCATGCGCCAGGTCTACGCATTACCCGAGATCGCCCTGATCGAGATGGGCGACTTCGTCGGCGCGGTACTCAAGCACCTGCGCAAGGTGCCGGTGGACAAACTCAGCCTGTGTGGCGGTTTCGGCAAGATCAGCAAGCTGGCGGCGGGGCACATGGACCTGCACAGCCGGCATTCGAGCATCGACCTGACGCAATTGGCGGGCTGGGCGCGCGACATCGGCGCGAACAGCGACCTGCAAGCGCGGATCTGCGCGGCCAATACCAGCCAGCAAGCGCTGGCCCTGGCGCATGCCGAGGGCGTGAAGCTGGGCGATGAGGTCTGCCGCCATGCCTGGCGCTTCGCCTGCAGCGTGGTGCCTGATCAGGTTCAGGTGGAGGTGTTCGCGATCGACCGCCAAGGTGGCATCGTCGGCTGGGCGGGGACGAAGCCATGAAGCGCATTCTGCTGCTCGGTGGCGTGACCGAGGCCTTGGCGATCGCACGGACCTTGGGGCCTGAGCATGTCTACAGCCTGGCGGGCGTCGGTCGTGTGCCGACCGATCTGCGTTGTCAGGTGCGTGTCGGTGGGTATGGCGGGGCTGAAGGGCTGGCAGCCTACATTCGTGACGAGGGCATTACCCTGCTGGTGGACGCGACTCATCCCTATGCGGCGCAGATCAGCGCCAATGCTGCGAAGGCAGCGGGCCTGGCCGGCATCGCGTGCTGGGCCTTGCGCCGTCCGGCCTGGGCGCCTGGGGCGGGTGACGACTGGAGAGAGGTAGTCGACTGGGCTGAACTGGTGCAGGCGCTGGCACCGTTTCAGCGACCGCTGTTTACCCTGGGTCGCGAACCTCTGCAGCACCTGCACGAGATCCCCCCGCATCAGCATTGGACCCTGCGGGCGCTGGACCCCTACCCAGGCACGGCGCAATGCGAGGTCATCGGCGCCCGTGGTCCTTTCTGTCTGGACGACGAGCGCGCCTTGTTTGCCAGCCGCCGGATTGACGTGCTGATCAGCAAGAACAGCGGCAGCGGCGCCACCGAACCCAAGCTGCAGGTGGCGCGGGAGTTGGGGTTGCCGGTGTTGGTGCTCAAGCGCCCGACGCTGCCCGCGGTGGATCGCATGTTCATGGATGCGGCTTCATTGCAGGTGCAGATGAATCGCGGTGCCTGATGACGCGGCTTGCGCCGCTGCTACAGAGCATTGCGGTGCCTGATGATGCGGCTCGCGCGGTGCATCAGATTTATTGCGGTTACCGCCGATGCGACTTGCGCGGTGGACCAGATTTATTGCGGATGCCGCCGATGCGGCTTGCGCCGCTGCTACAATGGCGGCTTTCGTACCGGGGTGTCTGCGATGAAAAGATTCTGGTCTGCCTGTGTGCTCATGCTGCTTGCTGCGGCCGCACAGGGCGACGTCCGTCAATACAAAGCGGGTGACCTGCTCATCGTCGAACCCTGGTCCCAGGAACTGCCACCCGGCTCGCCGACAGCGGCGGTGTACTTCGAGCTGCGCAACCGCGGGCTCGACGACGACACGCTGACCAGCGTCGACACGCCCATCGCCGGCGAGGCGCAGCTGCATCAACACATCAACCAGGACGGCATGATGAAGATGCAGCAGGTGCAGGGCGTGACCATTCCGGCCAGCGGCCATGCAGTGTTCGCGCCCATGGCATTTCATGTGATGCTGCTGGATCTCAAACTGAGCAGTCCATTGCAGACGGGCCAGCATTTTCCCGTGACGCTGCACTTCGCCAAGGCAGGTGATTTCGTTGTGCAAGTGCAGGTACTCAAGCAGGCGCCCGCGCAGGATGAGGCCGCCGAGCATGCGCATTGACTGAATGAACGCGCTGAGCGCCAAGCGCCCTCCTTCCACGCCGTCTGCCAAGGCGCGCGCCAGCTGGATCAGCCTGTTCGCGATGCTGATGATGTTCATCGGCCCGCTGATTTCCCAGTCCATGCCGATGGACCACCGGATGTCCAGTGTGGTGCTGGACAGCGCCGTGCCCGTCATGGACATGCCCGCCATGGACCACCAGGCTCATGGCGAGCATCACGGCAGCGCCGCGAGCGGCAGCGACCTGCACGTGCTGATGGAAAAGTGCGGTTACTGCAGCCTGTTCTTCCATTGCCCGGCGCTGCCTCAGGCGCTGGCCATTGCGGGGGCGAATGCGCAGCGCCCGCACAGTGTCTTCATGGCCGAGCCCCGCGCGGGGCATGCGACACAAGCCGTGTTCCTCGGCGCACGCACGCGTGCACCGCCTTCGTTGGTTTGAGCTTCAACACCAGACCTACATAAGCTTGTGTGCTGTCAACGCGGGCCTCTTCGCGGGTAAGGCTCGCTCCCACGCGGGGGCGTGGTTGACCTGTGGAAGGGGACGGACAGCGCATGGGTCACTGTCGAGAACACGAAAAGTCGGAACACGTCTTGCCCATGAAAACCTCTTTCTACAACCTTGCCTGGCGTTGGCATTTCTACGCCGGGCTGTTCGTCGCGCCGTTCATGATCCTGCTGGCGCTGACTGGAATCATCTACCTGTTCAAGCCACAGCTGGACCCCTGGATGTACCGCGACCTGCTCACGGTGCCGGTGGCCGAACAGCGCCTGAGCGCCGATGAGTTGCTGTTGCGAACCCACAACGCCTACCCACGTGGCGCCATCGGCCAGTACCTGCCGCCCAGCACCGCCGAGCGCAGTGCCCAGTTCGTGGTGCATGCCGATGGCCGCGAACTGAATGTGTTCGTCAACCCCTATACCGGCGAGTTGCTGGGCGAGCAGGATGCCAAGTGGAACCTGCAGGCCGTGGCCAGGGCGTTGCACGGCGAATTGATGGTTGGCACGGTCGGCGACCGGCTGATCGAGCTCGCCGCCGGCTGGGGCATCGTGCTGGTGATCTCCGGCCTGTACCTGTGGTGGCCGCGCGGCACTGCGGCCAGCGGCGTGCTCTGGCCGCGCTGGCGCAGCCGCGGTCGAGCGTTTTGGCGCGACGTCCATGCGGCGGTGGGTTTCTGGGGTGCGGCGTTGTTGCTGGTCATGCTGCTCAGCGGCATGACCTGGACCGGTTTCTGGGGCAAGCAATATGCCCAGCTGTGGAACCAGTTTCCCGCCGCCATGTGGAACGACATGCCCACCTCCGATGAGCAGGCTGGCAGGCTCAACCAGGCCCACCGGCAGACCGTGCCATGGGCCATGGAACACACACCGATGCCGCAGTCCGGCGGCGCGCACGCCGAACACATGGCCCATGGCGAGCACGCGCAGGCCTCGGCGGCGCCGCAGATCAGCCTGCAGAGCGTGGTCGACACCGCCACACGTTTGCAGGTGGAACCCGGCTACAGTATTACCCTGCCAACCACCGCGAGCGGCGTGTTCACCGTGGCGGTATTCGCCGACGATCCGCGCAACGACGCGACCTTGCACATCGATCAGTACAGCGGTCGGGTTCTGGCCGACGTGCGCTGGGCACAGTACGGCCTGGTCGCCCGAGCTACCGAAACCGGCGTGATGCTGCACGAAGGCAAGATGTTCGGCCTGGTCAATCAGATCATCGTGCTGCTGGTTTGCCTGATGATCCTGCTCAGTTCGGTCAGCGGCCTGGTGATCTGGTGGAAGCGCCGGCCTCAGGGGAAGCTTGGGGTACCGCCACTGCGCCATGATCTGCCGCGATGGAAGGTGGCGGTCGGGGTGATGGGTGCGGTAGGCGTGTTGTTTCCGTTGGTGGGTGTGTCGCTGTTGCTGATCTGGGCCGTGGACCAGATGGTGGTCCGCCTGCGGCCGTCGATCGAAGCGATCTGAGTCATCCAGCTGTATCTGTGGTGCGACCGGACGCGGCTCGCACCGCTGCTACAGGGAATTCGCGGTCCCCGTAGCAGCGGCGCAAGCCGCGTCAGCGGCGCACGCGATCTGCCTGACCGACCACGCACGAAGTCAGGTGCACCAATACCACTCAAGCCTGCGCACCATCCTGCCGGTCGAGCACCAGCACGGTGCGCGCCGCTGCGTTGCCTCGCCGCAACCGGCTCGTATTGCGCCCCTGCGCGACTCCGGCACACCCCTTGCAATACTCCAGCGAGAAGTCCCCACCTGCCGCACCGGAACAACATTCCGTACATGGAGATTGCACAATGAAGCGTCGCAGCTTGATCAAGGCGTTCACCCTTTCCGCATCGATCGCTGCCATGGGTTTGTCCTGGACGATCCAGGCTGCCGAGACCATCAAGGTCGGCATCCTGCACTCGTTGTCCGGCACCATGGCCATCTCGGAGACTTCGCTGAAAGACATGGCCTTGATGACCATCGACCAGATCAACGCCAAGGGTGGCGTCAATGGCAAGATGCTCGAGGCGGTGGTGGTGGACCCGGCGTCCAACTGGCCGTTGTTTGCCGAGAAAGCCCGTCAGTTGATCACCCAGGACAAGGTGGCGGTGGTCTTTGGCTGCTGGACGTCGGTGTCGCGCAAGTCGGTGCTGCCGGTCTTCGAAGAACTCAATGGCCTGCTCTTCTACCCCGTGCAGTACGAGGGTGAAGAGATGTCGCCGAACGTGTTCTACACAGGTGCCGCGCCCAACCAGCAGGCGATCCCGGCGGTCGAATACCTCATGAGCGAAGACGGCGGCGCGGCCAAGCGCTACTTCCTGCTGGGCACCGATTACGTCTACCCACGCACCACCAACAAGATTCTGCGCGCCTTCCTGCACTCCAAGGGCGTGGCCGACAAGGACATCGAAGAGGTCTACACCCCGTTCGGTCATTCGGACTACCAGACCATCGTTTCCAACATCAAGAAATTCTCCGCCGGCGGCAAGACTGCGGTCATCTCCACCGTCAACGGCGACTCCAACGTGCCGTTCTACAAGGAACTGGCCAACCAGGGCCTGAAGGCCACCGACGTACCAGTGGTGGCGTTCTCGGTGGGCGAGGAAGAACTGCGCGGCATCGACACCAAGCCGCTGGTAGGCAACCTGGCGGCATGGAACTACTTCCAGTCGGTGGAGAACAAGGAAAACACCAAGTTCGTTGCTGACTGGAAAGCCTACGCCAAGGCCAAGAACCTGCCGAATGCGGGCACCGTGGTCACCAATGACCCGATGGAAGCGACCTACGTGGGCATCAACATGTGGGCACAGGCCGCCAACCAGGCCAAATCCACCGACGTGGACAAGGTGCGTGAGGCCATGGCCGGGCAGACCTTCGCCGCGCCGTCGGGTTACACCCTGACCATGGACAAGACCAACCACCACCTGCACAAGCCGGTGATGATCGGCGAGATCGAAGACAACGGTCAGTTCAACGTGGTGTGGCAGACCAAGGAGCCGATCCGCGCCCAGCCATGGAGCCCGTACATTCTTGGCAACGACAAGAAGCCGGATCATGCGGTGAAGAGCAACTGATCCACATGGCTTCGAAGGGGCTGCGCGGTGCGTCAGACAGACCGCGGTGCGCTTTTCGCGGCCGATGACCGCTCCCACAGGTTTGCCGGTGTTGCCTTTGTGGGAGCGGTCTGTGGCCGCGAAGGGCTATCGCGGTACATCTGGTAGACCGCGGTGCTCTTTTCGCGGCCGATGACCGCTCCCACAGGTTTGCCGGTGTTGCCTTTGTGGGAGCGGTCTGTGGCCGCGAAGGGCTATCGCGGTGCATCTGGTAGACCGCGGTGCTCTTTTCGCGGCCGATGACCGCTCCCACAGGGGGGCGGGTGTTGCCTTCAATTCCAAGGACTTGCAATGTCCCTATTCAGATTCCTTCTCGCTGTCGTTCTGCTCTTGCCCATGATGGCCAGCGCCAACGATGCCAGCGATTTCACCAGCGCCTCATCCGCCGAGCAGGTTCGCCTGCTGGAAGCCTGGGCTGCGCAGCCCGAGCCGTCGCGTTTGGCGCTGCTGACCGCCCTTCAGGATGGCCGAGTGGCAGCCGATGCCGGGAAAAAACCGTTCATCGAAACCAATGGCCAGATGACAGCGGCCGACGGCACCGCCGCAGCCGTGGAACCGCTGCGCAAGTTGCGCCTGAACAATCGCCTGCGCGGCCTGGTGGAAACCGCCCTGGCCAGCCACCAACTGCTGAGCACCGACGCTCGGGTGCGCTTGGCCGCCGCGCAGCAACTGCAACGCTCGGCGCAGCCCAACCAGCTGCCCTTGCTCGACCGGCAGACTGCCGGTGAACAGGACCAGACGGTGAAAACCGCCTTGACCCTGGCCCTGGCCAATCTGCAACTGGTCGATCCCGAACCCACCGTGCGTCTGGCTGCGGTACGCCTGCTGGGTGAAACCGGCGAGCCACTGGCGCGCACCCGCCTGGAAAATCTGCTGGCGCCCGGTGTCGAGACGGACGCCGCCGTGCGCACCGCTGCCAAGACCAGCCTGGTTCAAGTGAAGCGCAAACTGATGATCGGCGACATCCTGGGCCAGGCCTTCAGCGGCATGTCTTTGGGTTCGATCCTGCTGCTGGCCGCCCTGGGCCTGGCAATCACCTTCGGCCTGCTTGGCGTGATAAACATGGCCCACGGCGAGATGCTCATGCTCGGTGCCTACTCCACCTACGTCGTGCAGATGCTGGTCCAGCGCCTGGCGCCGGGCGCCATCGAGTACTACCCGTTGATCGCCCTGCCCGTGGCCTTCTTCGTCACCGCTGTGATCGGCATGGTGTTGGAACGCACCGTCATCCGCCACCTGTACGGACGCCCCCTGGAAACCCTGCTGGCGACCTGGGGTATCAGCCTGATGCTGATCCAGGCGATTCGCCTGATCTTCGGTGCGCAGAACGTGGAAGTGGCCAACCCGGCCTGGCTCTCCGGCGGCTGGCAGGTGCTGCCCAACCTGGTGCTGCCGTACAACCGCATCGTCATCATCGCTTTCGCCTTGTCCGTGGTGGTGCTGACCTGGCTGCTGCTGAACAAGACCCGCCTGGGCCTGAACGTGCGCGCCGTGACCCAGAACCGCAACATGGCCGCCTGCTGCGGTGTGCCCACCGGCCGGGTCGACATGCTCGCCTTCGGCCTGGGCTCGGGCATCGCCGGCCTGGGTGGTGTGGCGCTGAGCCAGATCGGCAACGTCGGCCCCGACCTGGGGCAAAGCTACATCATCGACTCGTTTCTGGTGGTGGTGCTCGGCGGCGTCGGCCAACTGGCCGGTAGCGTGTCCGCCGCGTTCGGCCTGGGCATCGCCAACAAGATCCTGGAACCGCAGATCGGTGCGGTGCTCGGCAAGATCCTGATCCTCGCGCTGATCATTCTGTTCATCCAGAAACGTCCGCAAGGCCTCTTCGCACTGAAAGGACGGGTGATCGACTGATGAACCAGCCATTGATGCTCACTGCTGCGCAGAAAGCCGGGCCGAAAGTGACCCTCGCCATCGGCGTGGTGATCCTGTCGATCCTCATCGCCCTGCCGCTGCTGTCACTGCTGCCGGCCAGCAACGGCTTGCAGGTCTCGGCCTACACCCTGACCTTGGTCGGCAAGATCCTCTGCTATGCCATCGTCGCCCTGGCACTGGACCTGGTCTGGGGCTACGCCGGCCTGTTGTCGCTGGGCCACGGGCTGTTCTTCGCCCTTGGCGGCTATGCCATGGGCATGTACCTGATGCGTGAGGCGGCCGGCGATGGCTTGCCGGCGTTCATGACGTTTCTCTCGTGGACCGAGCTGCCCTGGTTCTGGGTCGGGACCGAGCACTTCCTCTGGGCCATGTGCCTGGCGGTACTGGCTCCAGGCTTGCTGGCACTGGTGTTCGGTTTCTTCGCCTTCCGTTCGCGGATCAAGGGCGTGTACTTCTCGATCATGACCCAGGCGCTGACGTTCGCCGGCATGCTGCTGTTCTTCCGCAACGAGACGGGTTTTGGCGGCAACAACGGCTTCACCAACTTCCGTAGCATCCTGGGCTTCAGCATCACCTCCCAGGGCACCCGTGCCGTGCTGTTCCTGCTCACCGTGGCGCTGTTGGTGCTCAGCCTTTATGTAGGCTGGCGCCTGGCCCGCAGCAAGTTCGGCCGGGTGCTGACCGCACTGCGCGACGCCGAGAACCGCTTGATGTTCTGTGGTTACGACCCGCGCGGTTTCAAGCTGTTCGTCTGGGTGCTCAGCGCAGTGCTGTGCGGCCTCGCCGGGGCGCTGTACGTGCCGCAGGTGGGCATCATCAACCCCAGCGAGATGTCGCCGACCAACTCCATCGAGGCCGCCGTCTGGGTGGCCCTGGGCGGACGCGGCACGCTCATCGGGCCGCTGCTGGGTGCCGGCATCGTCAATGGCATGAAGAGCTGGTTCACCGTGGCATTTCCTGAATACTGGCTGTTCTTCCTTGGTGCGCTGTTCATCATCGTGACCTTGTACCTGCCCAAGGGCGTGATCGGCCTGTTGAAAAAGAGGGGTGAACAATGAGAATCACCGCAACCGCCGAGTTCATGCTCGAACCCGTGCTGGATCCCAACAGCGACGCCGGGACCAGCCGTGATGCCATTGGCCTGGGCCAGGCCAGCGGACCGGGGCTCAACACCCGCCACGGGACCATCCTGACGTTGGAGGACATCAGCGTCAGCTTCGACGGCTTCAAGGCGTTGAACGACCTCAATCTTTACATCGGCGTGGGCGAGCTGCGCTGCATCATCGGCCCCAACGGTGCCGGCAAGACCACCCTGATGGACGTGATCACCGGCAAGACCCGGCCCACCACGGGCAAGGCCTGGTTCGGCGAAACTCTGGACCTGACCCACATGAGCGAGGTGCAGATCGCCCAGGCCGGCATCGGCCGCAAGTTCCAGAAGCCGACCGTGTTCGAGGCCTTGAGCGTTTTCGAGAATCTGGAGTTGGCGCAGAAGACCGACAAGTCGGTCTGGGCCAGCCTGCGTGCGCGGCTGACGGGCGAGCAGCGCGACCGCATTGCCGAGGTGCTGGAGACGATCCGCCTGAGCGCGTCGGTCGATCGCCCGGCCGGCCTGCTGTCCCATGGCCAGAAGCAGTTTCTGGAAATCGGCATGCTGCTGGTGCAGGACCCCCAGCTGTTGCTGCTCGATGAGCCGGTGGCGGGCATGACCGATGCCGAAACCGAGTTCACCGCCGAACTGTTCAAGACCCTGGCCGGCAAGCATTCATTGATGGTGGTGGAGCACGACATGGGCTTCGTCGGCTCGATTGCCGACCATGTGACGGTGCTGCACCAGGGCAGCGTGCTGGCCGAGGGTTCGCTTGAGGCGGTGCAGGCCGATGAGCGGGTGATCGAGGTTTATCTGGGGCGTTGAGGTCCGTTCGCGGCCACTGACCGCGAGAGGCCCGCCCGGACATTGCAAGAACAAGGACAAAACCATGCTCCAAGTCGACCAGCTTCACCAATACTACGGCGGCAGCCACATCCTGCGCGGCCTCTCGTTCGCCGTGAACATCGGCGAAGTGACCTGCCTGCTGGGGCGCAACGGCGTCGGCAAGACCACCCTGCTCAAGTGCCTGATGGGCTTGATCCCGGCCAAGCAAGGCAGCGTGGCCTGGGAAGGCAAACCGATCACCGCTTTCAAGCCACACCAGCGGGTGCATGCCGGCATCGCCTATGTGCCGCAGGGTCGCGAGATTTTCGGCCGCCTGACGGTCGAGGAAAACCTGCTGATGGGGCTTTCACGCTTTCCCGGCAGTGAGGCTCGCGAAGTGCCGGCGTTCATCTACGAACTGTTTCCGGTGCTGCTGCAGATGAAGCACCGCCGCGGTGGCGACCTCTCTGGCGGCCAACAGCAGCAGCTGGCAATCGGGCGGGCGCTGGCCAGCCGGCCGCGGCTGCTCATCCTCGACGAGCCCACCGAAGGCATCCAGCCCTCGGTGATCAAGGAAATCGGTGCCGTGATCAAGCAGCTGGCCGCGCGCGGCGACATGGCCATCTTGCTGGTCGAGCAGTTCTATGACTTCGCCGCCGAACTGGCCGATCAGTATCTGGTCATGTCGCGCGGTGAAATCGTTCAGCAGGGTCGAGGTGAAAACATGGAATCGGAGGGTGTACGCGGCCTGGTAACCATTTAATCTGCCGCGACCCGAACAAGAATGAAGGTCATGAATCTACCCGTCACTTCCATGCCCTACACGCCCAGCTGGCACGCCCGGCTGGAGCTGGGGTACGCGCGGTTCGGCGACAGCACGCGCCCGACCCTGCGCCGCCATTTCGGCCCATTGCGGGTGCAGAAGCACCTCTATGCCGAAGGGCCCGAGGTGTGCCAGCACATCATTGTGCATCCGCCTGGCGGCATCGCCGGGGGCGATCGGCTGGACATCAGTGCCCGGGTCGATGCCAACGCCTGGGCGCAACTGACCACGCCCGGCGCCGCAAAGTGGTACCGCGCCAACAGCCCTGCCTATCAAAGCACCGAATTGCATGTGGCCGCGGGCGCTACTCTGGAGTGGCTGCCCCAGGAGACCATCGTCTACAGTGCCGCCCAGGCCGAACTGGATACCCGTATTCACCTGCAAGGTGATGCCCGGCTGCTCTACTGGGACATCGTCGCCGTGGGACGCCCGGCGGCGGCCGAGCGTTTCGACCAGGGGCATTTTCAGTCGCGCCTGGAAATTCGCCGCGACGGCGAGCTGCTGTGGCATGAACGCCAGCGCATCATCGGTAACGATGGCTTGCTCGACTCGGCCGTGGGCCTGGATGGCCAGCCGGTGTTCGCCACCTTGCTGGTGACCGGCGAGGTCGACCCCGCCCTGCTTGAACGCTGCCGGGCACTGCCGACGCGCGTACGCGGCGACCTGAGCCAGTTGCCGGGGTTGCTGGTGGCACGCTGCCTGGCCGACGAGGCGCTGCATGCGCGCGACTGGCTGATCGAACTGTGGACGCTGCTGCGCCCGGCCGTGCTCGGCCGCGAAGCGCTGGCGCCGCGGATCTGGAGCACCTGATTGAATCTGCCAGCCCGTTCGCGGCCGCTGACCGCTCCCACAGGCGATCTGCCGGATACCTGCTTGCGGCGGCCGGCCACGCCCACAGGCGATCTGCCGGGTAGCTGCAGGAGCGGCCAGTGGCCGCGAAGAAGCCCTCACTGCCAACCCATATTCTGAAGGAACACCCATGGACCTGACACCCCGCGAAAAAGACAAGATGCTCATCTTCACCGCCGGCCTGGTAGCCGAGCGCCGTCTGGCCCGTGGCCTCAAGCTGAACTACCCGGAAGCCATGGCGCTGATCTCCGCGGCCCTGCTCGAAGGCGCCCGCGACGGCCAGACGGTCGCGCAATTGATGCACTACGGCACCACCCTGCTCAGCCGCGAACAGGTCATGGAAGGTATTCCGGAAATGATCCCGGAGATCCAGGTGGAAGCCACGTTTCCCGACGGCACCAAACTGGTCACCGTCCATCAACCCATCGCCTGAGGCACGGCCATGATTCGTGATGCAAGCGAGCACGATTTGCCAGGGATCTGCGCGATCTACAACGATGCAGTGCTCAACACCACGGCGATCTGGAACGAGAAGCCGGTTGACCTGGCCAACCGTCAGGCGTGGTTCGAGGCGCGCCAGGCGCAGGGTTATCCAATCCTGGTCGTCGAGGAACGGGGCGAGGTCACCGGCTACGCATCCTTCGGCGACTGGCGACCTTTCGAAGGCTTTCGCTACAGCGTCGAGCACTCGGTGTACGTGCGCAACGACCAGCGCGGCAAAGGTCTCGGCGCGCGGCTGATGCAGACGCTCATCGAGCGTGCTCGCGAGAGCGGCAAATACGTCATGGTGGCCGCCATCGAAAGCGGCAATCAGGCATCGATCCACTTGCACGAACGCCTGGGCTTCGTCACCACCGGGCAGATGCCGCAGGTAGGCATCAAGTTCGGCCGCTGGCTGGACCTGACCTTCATGCAACTGGCGCTGCAGCCGGGCGCCGAGCCGCCCCGGGCCTCGGCTTGAAACGTTGTCTTTCTTCGCTTCGAGGAGCTATTTCATGATTCCTGGCCAATACCGGATCCAGCCTGGCGACATCGAGCTCAACGTCGGCCGGCGCACCCTCAGCCTGACCGTGGCCAACAGCGGCGATCGGCCCATTCAGGTGGGGTCGCACTATCACTTCTTCGAAACCAACGACGCCCTGCATTTCGACCGTGCGGCGACGCGGGGCATGCGCCTGAACATTCCCGCTGGAACCGCCGTGCGTTTCGAACCGGGCCAGAGTCGCGAAGTGGAACTGGTGGACCTCGCCGGCCTGCGCCGGGTGTATGGCTTCGCCGGGCGCATCATGGGTGACCTCTGATCCCACAGGGTCCACACACAACTGAATTCCAGGGCATACCGATGAAGATTTCCAGACAAGCCTACGCCGACATGTTCGGCCCGACCGTCGGTGACAAGGTCCGCCTGGCCGATACCGACCTGTGGATCGAAGTGGAAAAAGACTTCACCACCTACGGCGAAGAAGTGAAATTCGGCGGCGGCAAGGTCATCCGCGATGGCATGGGCCAGGGCCAGCTGCTGGCCGCCGAAGTAGTCGACACGCTGATCACCAACGCCCTGATCATCGATCACTGGGGCATCGTCAAGGCCGACGTCGGCCTCAAGAACGGGCGCATCGCGGCGATCGGCAAGGCCGGCAACCCCGACATCCAGCCTGACGTGACCATCGCCATCGGCGCCAGCACCGAGGTCATCGCCGGCGAAGGCATGATCCTCACCGCGGGCGGCATCGACACCCACATCCACTTCATCTGCCCGCAGCAGATCGAAGAGGCGCTGATGAGCGGCGTCACCACCATGATCGGCGGCGGCACCGGGCCGGCCACCGGCACCAATGCGACCACCTGCACCTCGGGGCCGTGGCACATGGCGCGC
Organism: Pseudomonas sp. CFBP 8770; assembly: GCF_014841705.1. Classification (NCBI taxonomy): domain Bacteria; kingdom Pseudomonadati; phylum Pseudomonadota; class Gammaproteobacteria; order Pseudomonadales; family Pseudomonadaceae; genus Pseudomonas; species Pseudomonas sp. CFBP 8770. Next base: position 435,530 of record NZ_JACYUL010000003.1, on the reverse strand, counting down.
ATGCTCCAGGCCGCCGATGCGTTCGCCATGAACATCGGCTTCACCGGCAAGGGCAACGCCAGCCTGCCCGAGCCGCTGATAGAGCAGGTCAAGGCCGGGGCCATCGGTCTAAAGCTGCACGAAGACTGGGGCACTACCCCGGCAGCCATCGACAATTGCCTGAGCGTGGCCGATCAATACGACGTGCAGGTTGCGATCCACACCGACACCCTCAACGAGTCGGGCTTCGTCGAGACCACTCTGGCCGCCTTCAAGGGCCGCACCATCCACACCTACCATACCGAAGGCGCCGGCGGCGGCCACGCCCCGGACATCATCAAGGCCTGCGGCTTCGCCAATGTGCTGCCCAGCTCGACCAACCCGACCCGTCCGTTCACCCGCAACACCATCGACGAACACCTCGACATGCTCATGGTCTGCCACCATCTGGACCCCAGCATCGCCGAAGACGTGGCCTTCGCTGAAAGCCGCATTCGGCGCGAAACCATCGCCGCCGAGGACATCCTGCACGATCTCGGCGCGTTCTCCATGATCAGTTCCGACAGCCAGGCCATGGGCCGGGTCGGCGAGGTAATCACACGCACCTGGCAGACCGCCGACAAGATGAAGAAACAGCGCGGTGCACTGGCCGAGGATGCCGAGGGCAACGACAACTTCCGCGCCAAACGCTACATCGCCAAGTACACCATCAACCCCGCGATCACCCACGGCATCAGCCATGAAGTGGGTTCGATCGAGGTCGGCAAATGGGCGGACCTGGTGCTCTGGCGACCGGCGTTCTTCGGCGTCAAGCCGACCTTGATCCTCAAGGGTGGTGCCATCGCCGCCAGCCTCATGGGCGACGCCAACGCTTCGATCCCGACGCCGCAACCGGTCCACTACCGGCCCATGTTCGCCAGCTTCGGCGGTTCGCGTCACGCCACCAGCCTGACCTTCATCAGCCAGGCCGCGCTGGACGCAGGCGTGCCCGAGCAATTGGGCTTGAAAAAGCAGATCGCGGTGGTCAAGGGCTGTCGCTCGGTGCAAAAGACCGACCTGGTCCACAACGGCTACCTGCCTGACATCGACGTCGACCCGCAGACCTACCAGGTCAAGGCCGATGGCGTGCTGCTGTGGTGCGAGCCGGCGGATGTGCTGCCCATGGCGCAGCGCTATTTTCTGTTTTGAGAAGACCTTCCCGAAAACGCAGTCGTGAAATCGAGGTCATGATTTGCGCACAGGCGGCCTATCTATATAGGCCGTAGTCCCCCGACGGTTTTTCTATGGTGCAGCTCCATCGATCCAGGAGCTACACCATGACCGGCGCCACCCCGCTATCGGCTGAAAACGTCAGCCTCATCGCCAACCGCTACTACGAAAACTTCCCCGACCTGCGCGAGTGCGCGCGAGACTGGGGCATCAAGCTGCTCAAGTTCCATACCACGCTGGACCTGGACCCGGACACCGTCTATTGGCACGACTTCGACAACGCCCAGAACAGCCCTCGCGCGTTTACCGGACAACAACACATCGGCAAGCCCAAGGAAACGCTGACCGTTACCGAGTTGGTGCTGCGCCGGTTCAACACGTTCTATCAAGTGAACTTCGACCTGCTCGATCAGATGTCCGGGTTCTATACCGTCCAGCAAGCCGGGATCTACAACGACACGAACGAAGTGCCACTGGCGCCTTCGCAGATCATGAAGGAATTCTGGGCAACGGATTTCTCGACCCACTATCAGAAGCGCCTGGACATCTTCCTGCGCGACTACGCCGATGACGGTCGGGTACTGATCAAGATCCTGTTCTTCAGTTTCGTCTGGAACGCCTACAACAGCGGTGCACTGAGCAACAAGGAGCTCAGACTGGTGTTCGATGCGTTCGCCGGGCCGGTTGCAGGCCCGCCCACCCTGGAGGACCTGAAGCGGCTGCACAAGACCCGTACCCTGACCACGATCAAGAGCTTCACCCTGGGTGACCTGACATCGTTCGACATATTGCGCATCACCACCGGTCAGGGGCCGGAAATCCTCTACATGCCGGCAGGCTGGTTCAGAACCTTTCACAACGAACAGCAGATGTACCAGTGGGTTGCCGAGACAGCTGCGCAAGAGCAGGGGCGTGAACGCCTCATCGCCCATTTCGATACACCGGGCGAATCGGTGGTGCCGCCGCGCACACTGTTGCTGGCAACGTTGGAGCGCATACGCACCACGCCGTGGGAGGCCGGACAGCGCTTGCTCAACGGCGTCGCCGTGACCATCGAAGAGGATGTATTCGCGTTCCTCTTCAACACGGTTCGCACGCGTTTGAAACTCGACGCCAAACTCTTGTTGAACAGCAATCGTGAGCTGCGCAAGGAATTGTTTCTGGTCGATCTGGAGGCGTTCATGCGGATCGTCACGCCCATGGCGCCGGGCGATCCGTTGGTAGCGCTGGTGGCCGTGGCGGCAGGGTCGATCGCTTTTGGCAGCCACCTGGCGAAAGCTGTGCACGGATCTTCGCAGAAAGTACGTCAGGCAGCCTTCAGGGCGGCAATCCTGGATGCGCTGAACATCCTCATGGACATGCCACTGTTGCGCGGCGTGGGTGAGGAAGCCATCGGCGAACTGGGCAACTTCGAGGAACTGGGCGCCGCGCTCGATCTGGATACAGCGGACCTGAGTGCGACAGACCTGGCTCAGATCGACCGCGTGATTCCCGGTGGCTCACCACTGGACCTCATCGCAACGGGTGAAGACCTGACCGGATTGCTGGAGGGCACCGGCATCTATCAAGGCGTGTTCACTACGCCCGAGGGCCAGCACTACATTCGCCTGGAGGGCAAGGTCTTTCAGGTCAGCTACATCACCACGCTGGAGCGCTGGGTGATCGTCGATCCAATCGCCCCCGAACAGATCACCGGCAGCTACCCTGTGCAGCGAAGCTGGAAAGGTCACTGGGAGCTGTTCACGGTGACTGCCCCCGAGACCGTGGCCGCAAGCACCGATGCGCTGGCTGCGTTCGACACGGCGCCAGACTTTCGCGACATTACCGCCATGCTGATCAAACCCGATGCGCAGCAGTTGATGACCGGGCCGATCGACAGCGTGCTGCGCACCGGGCGCTCACAGTTGATCGCGCTGCGCAGGGCCTTGGGCGACGAAGCCGAAGCCTTCTTCCTCACCTCGACCCCGCAGCAGAGCCCACGCTTGCCGAAGGTGAGCAGCACCATGACGCCCAAGGAATTTTTCACTCAGGTGTATGCCAGCAATACCGGGTTGGTGGTCAATGAATCCAGGAATGCCGTTGGCAGCTGTCAGCTGCTGATCAAGTACATGTCCACGCTCAAGGCGCAGCAGGTCAAGACGCTGTACGTGCAAGGCTTGCTCAAGGATCTGCACCAGGACCTGCTCGACCGGTTCCAGAGGACGGGAACACTGGGTCGCGATCTGGAAAAGACCCTACGCGACCTGCACAACCGTGGCACTACCCTGGACAGCGGCCGCTACACCCTGCGCCAGGTATTGGTGGAAGCGCGGCGCCAGGGCATCAGCATCAAGGCACTGGACTGCGCCGCCAGCCTGTCGACCGACGGCCTGAACAACCCTGCACCGCATCTGCAGCAACGCCTGCGCGTCTACTATGCGTACAAGCGGATCGAGATGCTGCAGAATCTCAAACCCGATGAAAAGTGGCTGGCGCTGACCGATCAGACCATCGCCAACCACTATAGCCGCACCCCTGGGCTGGCCAACCTGACCGGTACTCCCAGCTTGCGGGTCAGCGTAGTGGACAGCGAACAACCGCTGCGTTTCGGTCTCGACCCGGGCGAAGTGCTCACGCCCGGCCTCATACCGATTCGCGGCGACATCAGCCTGAAGATGCCTTCGGGCGGCCGACGTGGCGGTACCGAGGCCTAGCGATATCAGCGTCCCCAGTTCTCGCGCGGGTCGAATTCGGCGTGTTTGGCCAGGGCCGCCCAGGCCGCCTTGGTCGCCTCGTCAGCCTGTGCGGGCATCACTACCTTCAACTGCGCGAACAGATCGCCTCGTCCGCCGAGCTTGTTCTTCAAACCCATGCCCTTGACCCGCAGGCGCTGGCCGTTCTGGCTGTCCGGGCGGATCGTCAGGTTGATCCGCCCGGTCAGCGTAGGCACCGCGACCTTGGTGCCCAACGCCACTTCCCAAGGCGCCAGCGGCACCTGGATGATGAGGTCGGGGGCGTCCACCTCGAACAAGGGGTGAGCCGCCAGGCGCAGGGTCAGGAACAGATCGCCGCTGGCACCGCCCGCTACACCCGGCGCGCCTTGGCCCTTGAGACGAATGCGTTCGCCGTCGGCAACCCCGGCGGGGATCTTCACGTTGAGATTCTTGACCACATCGGTCAGACGCTGACCGCCGGCATTGTATTGCGGCACCTTGAAGCTGATCTTCTTCGACTCTTCGGCCAGGGTTTCCTCCAGCGATATCGTCAGCTCCATTTCCACATCCTGACCTTTGCGTGCAGCGCTGCGCTGCTGGCCGCCACGGCCGAACGGGTTGCCACCGGGCTCACCACGACCGCCGCCGTTACCGAAAATGGTGCTGAAGAAGTCGGAGAAATCGCCGGCGTTCTCTTCGTGGAAACCACCGCCGCCGCGACTCTGCCACCCTGGCGGGCCCTGGAACGGGCGACCATGCTGGCCATACTTGCGCAGCTCGTCGTATTCGGCGCGCTTGTCGGCATTGCTCAGCGCCTCATAGGCTTCGCTGGCCTCCTTGAACTTGTCCTCGGCGTCCTTTTCCTTGCTGACGTCGGGGTGATATTTGCGCGCCAGCTTGCGGTAGGCGGTCTTGATCGCCTTTTCGTCCGCCGTCGGCTCGACGCCCAGAATCTTGTAATAGTCTTTGAAATCCATCTAAGCATCACCATCAATGAGCGAATGCGCGCCGCCCGCGCCTACTGGTCGGACTCGGCAACGCATGGGAAGTTTATCGGCTGCAGGCCACTGGATGTGAACAGTGGGTTGTACAGCACGGTCGATGGCTAGAAGGTTGGGGCCACTGGCGCACTTTCAAGGCAGTCGCAGGCCTTGATTCTGTACGCAACTGGCATACACTGCGCGGCCGTTTTTTGAACAGACCCGCCTCGCCATGAAAAACGCATCCCCGGCCCGCGCCTGCGGCATCGACTTCGGTACTTCCAACTCCACCGTCGGCTGGCACCGCCCGGGCAGCGAGACACTGATCGTACTGGAAGACGGCAAGATCACCCTGCCCTCGGTGATCTTCTTCAACTTCGAGGAGCGGCGTCCAGTGTACGGGCGCCTGGCGCTGCACGAATATCTGGAAGGCTACGAAGGCCGCCTGATGCGCTCGCTCAAGAGTCTGTTGGGCTCCAAGCTGATCAAGCACGACACCAGTGTGCTCGGCACGGCGATGCCGTTCAAGGACCTGCTGGGCCTGTTCATCGGCGAGCTGAAGCACCGCGCCGAGGCCAACGCCGGGCGTGAATTCGACCAGGTCGTGCTGGGGCGACCAGTGCATTTCGTCGACGACGACGCGGCCGCCGACCAGGAAGCCGAAGACACCCTGGCCGAGGTGGCGAAAAAGATCGGCTTCAAGGACGTGTCCTTCCAGTTCGAGCCGATTGCCGCGGCTTTCGACTACGAGTCCACCATCGAGCGTGAGGAGCTGGTGCTGATCGTCGACATCGGCGGAGGTACCTCCGACTTTTCCCTGGTGCGCCTGGCCCCTGAGCGGCGTGCGCTGGACAACCGCGTGGACGACATTCTGGCCACCGGTGGCGTGCACATTGGCGGCACCGACTTCGACAAGCAGCTCAGCCTGCAGGGCGTGATGCCGCTGTTCGGCTACGGCAGCCGGATGAAGAGCGGCGCCTTCATGCCTACCAGCCACCACATGAACCTGGCGACCTGGCACACCATCAACTCGGTGTACCTGCAGAAGGCGCAACTGGCCCTGGCCAGCATGCGCTACGACATCCAGGACACCGACGGTATCGACCGCCTGTTCAAGCTGATCGAGCAGAAAGCCGGACACTGGCTGGCGATGGAAGTCGAGGAAACCAAGATCCAGCTCACCGAAGCAGCCGGTCGCCACTTGCCGCTGGATCGCATCGAGCCCGGACTGAGCGTGGAGCTGAGCCGAGCATTGTTCGAAAGCGCCATCGATGGCCTGCTCGAGCGCGTGCGTGGCAGTGTGTCGGAGTTGCTGAATCGGGCAGGCGTGGGCGTGGAGCAGGTCGACACGGTGTTCTTCACCGGCGGTTCCAGCGGCATCCCGGCCTTGCGCCACGGCGTGGCGGCCATGCTGCCCAATGCGCGGCACGTGGAAGGCAATATCTTCGGCAGCATCGGCAGCGGCCTGGCCATCGAGGCCCGCAAGCGCTACGGCACCGAGTAAGGCAGGTCCGGCCTCTTCGCGGGCACAGGGCTCGCCCACAGGAGCGGGCCGGGCGGCGAGCCCTCTGCCCGAGAAGAGGCCAGTAAGCCCTACACCAACTGCGCCTGTCTCAACTCACTTTTCAGATAGGCATAATAGATCGGCCCCGCCACCACCCCGGGCAGTCCGAACGCTGCCTCGAATATCAGCATGGCCAGCAGCAGCTCCCATGACTTGGCACTGATCTGCCCGCCCACGATCCGCGCATTGAGGAAGTACTCGACCTTGTGGATCAATATCAGATAGCCCAGCGCTGCAATCGCCACCCAGATCGACAGCGACAATCCGACGATGGTGATCAAGGTGTTCGAGATCAGATTGCCGATTACCGGCAACAACCCGAGCAGGAAGGTCAGCACGATGAGGGTTTTGGTGAGCGGCAGCTTGATCCCGCACAGCGGCAACACCACGGCCAGGAAAATGGCGGTGAAGAAGGTGTTCAGCAGCGAAATCTTGATCTGCGCGAAAACGATGTTGCGAAAGGCCCGCACCAACAGCGCCAGGCGATCGAACAATGCCGCCGCCAGTGGTTTGCGCTGTCCGGGATCAGGAATGGTCTGCAGCGCGATGATGGCTCCCAGCACCATGCCGATCAGCAGGGTCACGAACATGTGCGCCGCATCCTTGCCCACCAGTTGCAGATCGCTCAGGTGCTTGCTCAACCAGCCGCTGATGGCCACGCGAAACTCGGCGGCACTGGCCGGCAGGTAGGCGTCGATGAAAGGCGGCAACTGGCCGCGGGCGCGGTCCACCACGCCCATGAACTTGTTCAGTGAAGCGCCGGGGTTTTCCGCTTCGTGCAGGATGAAACTGATGACGCCGGCGAACAGCAGCGCCAGGCTGCTGACCACCAAGGTGCCCAGCAGCGCCACTGCCACCCACCGTGCACGCCGCCCCGCAATCAGGCGTTCCAGTTGCGGCGTGAGCATGTTGACCAGTTCGAATACCAGCAGGCCGGCCAGCAAGCTCGGCAGCAGGCGCATCGGCAAGACCAGCAGAAGGCCGCCGAACACCAGAATCCAGCTGGCGATCAGCACTTGACGCGAAGAAAACATGGGCATAAAGCCTCAGAAGCGAGCGATTCGAAAGGACAGGCAGTCTGCCAGCGTTGCGAGCGAAGGGCCAGTAGGCGGACGCATGCCGATCCGTGGCTAAATTGCGTCATTTGTTTTCCATCGCAGCCAGTCTCCATGCGCTCTGCAGACGCTTTGCTGGCTGAAAGATTTCAGAACTATCGCGCGGTCGATGCGCTCCAAGCATCACGGGGCCACTCACGGCCCATCGAAGGAGCGACTCCCCATGTACAAGCAATCTTTGGCAGCACTCTTTGCCGTGGCCGCGCTGGCTGGCTGTTCATCGAACACCACCGTGCAGAACCCGGTGGACTTCGTGACCTACCGTGACGCGCCACTGGTCAAGCAGGTCGAGAAAGGCATGACCATGCAGCAGGTTCTGGCCATCGGCGGCACGCCTTCGACCGTCGTTGCCGGCACTGCCAACTCCATGTACGGCACCTGCAACAACTACATCCTGACCCGTGAAGGCCATCAGCAGCCTTACTACGTGAGTTTCGACAGTTCGGGACATGTTGCCACCAAGGGCTTCATGACCTGCGAGCAACGCAAGCTCAACGAAACCGCGCCGTAATCCTGCCTCAGGCGGCTGACGAAAGGCCCTCCCCAGGCCATTTGTAATAAAACTTTTCGTCGCCGCCGCGACTCACAACTGTGTAGCGAGACCTATGTACCGATCCCGCCGGGCCCCGAATTCGGGGCAACAGAGCGCGACGGCCAAAACCGTATAGCTGGAGACAACCATGATCGACCTCGAAACTTCCCAACTGACATCGGTAGCAGAACTGCGCGCCCGCGCGCGCCAGCACGTCGAGAACGGCGCGGTCACCGAAGGTTACGATGCCGATCGCGAAGAGATCATCAAGCTGCTCAACAGCTCGCTGGCGACCGAGCTGGTGTGCGTGCTGCGCTACAAGCGCCACTACTTCATGGCCAACGGCCTGAAGGCGAGCATCGCAGCCGATGAATTCAAGGAACACGCCGAGCAGGAAGCCGAGCACGCCGACAAGTTGGCCGAACGTATCGTGCAGCTGGGTGGCGAGCCGGAATTCAACCCCGACCTGTTGACCAAGAATTCCCACGCCCAGTACGTTGCCGGCAACAGCTTGAAAGAGATGGTCTACGAAGACCTGGTGGCCGAGCGGATCGCGATCGACAGCTACCGCGAGATCATTCAGTACATCGGCGACAAGGACCCGACCACTCGCCGTATCTTCGAAGACATCCTGGCCCAGGAAGAAGAACACGCCGATGACATGGCGGACATCTACGGCGCGCTGTAACAGCCTGCCGCAGGTCCCAAGCCAGAACTTCGGTTCTGGCTTTTTTGTGCCTGACGGCCGCGTCAGACCAGACGTGTTTCAACTGATACACCGCGGGGCCCGTTTCGCGGCCGATGACCGCTCCTACAGGAGTACCGCAAGCCCCTGTGGGAGTGGTCCGTGGCCGCGAAGGGCGCGACTCGATTCACCTGATACACCGCAGGGCCCATTCGCGGCCGATGACCGCTCCTACAGGAGTACCGCAACCCCATGCAGGAGCGGTCCGTGGCCGCGAAGGGCGCGACTTGGTTCAACCGGCGCGCCGCAGCGCTCGGGAGCACCCCTCGAACCGTCTCAGGAAGCAGGCACGGTCTTGGGTGCCTTGCCCGACTTCATCTGCTCCAGCAAAGGCGTGCACTGGTTCGGCTCGCCGCCGCTGGGCGCGACCAGCGCCAGCAGGCCCGCCGCAGGCCCGATGGTAGCGCCCAATGCGACCATGCCTGCACCGCGTAGCAACAAAGGCACTGCCTGCACCCCGGCATTGGGCTTGGCGAACGGGCCGCGGACATACAACGGCGAGCGCAGCGACAGCAGGCGGAAGCCCTTCGACTCCGGCGAGATCTTCAGATCCAGTTGTTCCTGTTTGAAATTCACCGTGCCGTCGACGTAGATGATCGCGTTCTCGGTATCGAAAACGAACAGGTCGGTGCTGGCCAGCCCGTTCTTGATGCCCAGCGAGGCCGCCGCGCAATTGATCTCCACTTCCTTGTCGCCGAAGATCTTGCCGACCAGGTAATTACCGACGTTGAGTCCGGCAATTTCCATCAGGTCCCGGCTCACGGCACCATCATTGACCAGCATCTTCAGATTACCGTCCGCTGAACCCAGCAACGCCGCCACCGAGTTGCCGGTGCCGGTGATGTCCGCATCGCCGTTGAGCTGGCCGAAACTGGTACGCATGGGCTCGAACGTGGGAAACAGCTGCTTGAGCTGGAACCCGCGCGCGGTCAATTTGGCACGACCCTGCAAGGGCGTAGTGCGGCCGTTCAGCGAAATCTGCGCATCGAGCTTGCCACCGGCCACACCGAAGCGCAGAGGTTCCAGGCGCAGGTTGCCGTCATTGAGCACCACATGGGTGTAGAGATCGGTGAATGGCAGTTCTTCGCTGTGGACGATCTTGCGTCCGGTGAATTCGACATCGGCGTCCATGGCACGCCAGCGGTCGGTCTTGAACTCTTCGACGGGCAGCACCTTGCCAGTGGGCTGCTTGCTGGCCCCGCCCCGAGCTTTCTGCTCGGTATTGGAATCGGCGCCGATCAAAGGCTTGAGGTCGGCGAACAGCAACTGGTTGGACACCAGAGCGCCGCTCAGCTTGGGCCTTGGCTGACTGGCGACGAAGCCCAGATCACCATGAATGTCGCTGTTGCCGATCTTGCCGTTGAAGCCTTCATAGCGAAACGACGCACCGCCGGGCTCGTGCAGTTTGACCAGCAAGTGCCCATCGGTTTCGTAGGCGGGAGAATCCGGCAGGGTCACGCCAGTCAGCGGGTACAGGTTGCCTAGGCTGCTGCCACTCAGGCGCAGGCGCAGATCCAGGGCGCCGAGATTGCGCGGGTCGGTCAGGGTACCGGCCACTGCCGCACGGGTATCGGCAATGCGCAGGTCGACCTGCACGGGAAACGGTCGCGTCGCATCCTGCAGCGCCAGCAGCCCGCCGATCTTGCCTGAACCCGACAGCGGCAGGTCTTTGTAGCGGCCATCGACCTTGAAGCCGAAGGCATAGTCCTGTGCACTGGCGCCCTGGTCAGCGACTTTCTTCGCCGCACTGCTGCCGACGATATCGCTGAATGCAATGGGCTTGCCCAGTGGGTCGATCAACACCTTGACCGAGGTCTTGAGTGTCTGGTCGTCGAAAGCCACCACGCCTTTGTCGAAGCCTATGGCACCGATGTCCATGACCCATTTGGAAGGCTCGGCATTGGGGTCTTTTTCGTCGAACTTAAAGGTCCAGTTGGCGCGCCCATCTGCCAAGCGCTGCAGGGCAACGTCGGGGCCGGTCAGGTCGATACGCGGTATGACCACCCGCTGAGCCAGCAGCGGCAGGGGCGAGAGGCGAAACTCGACCTTCTGCAGGCTCGCCATCTGGGGTTTCTGCGACCAGTCGGGATTGCCCAGAGTGATGTCTTGCGCGACGAAGCGCGGCCACGGCACCCAGGCACGCCAGCCGCCCTCATCCGTTTCACGCTGCCAGTGCACAGCAAGGTCGCCATTGATGGCGAAGGGCCGATGCAGGGCTTCGGATACTTTTTCGTTGAGCGTGGGCTTGATTCGATTCCAATCGAAGGTGGCGATCACCACCACCAATATCACCAGCAGGACCAACAGGCTGCCCAGGGTCCAGGCGATGATTTTACGTGGGCGCGTCATTGCGGGCTCCTTGAGACTGCGTGCTCCCGCGAGCACAGAGGTTGCTACCTAACAAGGGTAGGACTGATAAACGCCTCGAGGGTTTAGTTTTTGGGTTTTTCGAGCCCGGACGCGAGCCGCTTCAACGGCGGATGCGGTGTGCCTGAACCCGGACGCAGCTTGCGCCGCCGCTACAGGGATCGCGGTCTGCCCCCTGTAGCAGCGGCGCGAGCCGCGTCGGCGATACATGCGATCTGCCTGATCCAACGTGGTCAACCAGGACGCGGCTCGCGCCGCTGCTACAGGATTTTAGCGTCGCTCCTTCATCGACGTTACCGATGGTGACGCTCGACAACGGTGCCCAGGGCCCGAGAATTCACCGCACTGGTGCACTGAAACCTCCGATCTAGAGCCCTCGCGGCAAAACATCATTTTCGTTGATTGTTACCATTGCCTTTATGAACTTTTCTATCGAATTTCAAAGAGTAGCATTGGCTCTGTACCCAATTACTGCCCTCCCAAGGAGCGCCTACATCATGAAACGCCAATTGCTGCTTTCCCTGACTCTCTCGGTCCTCGCTGCCAACGCTTTTGCCATGCCAGCCGCCGATCAAAGTGTTTCCGCCGAACTGCGTTCCAGCGCTGCCAGCTTCAGCCAGCCCTACCTGGCCGAAGACGGTTCCGATCGCACCCCACAAGGCGCTGTCGCCGAAAACGGTTCGGACCGTACTCCACAGGCCACCTTCGCCGAAGATGGCGCGGATCGCACTCCACAAGGCACCTTCGCCGAGAACGGTTCCGATCGCACCCCACAGGCCACCTTCGCCGAAGACGGCGCGGACCGCACTCCACAGGGCACCTTTGCCGAGGACGGCTCGGACCGTACCCCACAAGGCACCTTCGCCGAGAACGGTTCGGACCGCACCCCACAGGCTACCTTCGCTGAAGACGGCGCGGACCGCACTCCACAAGGCACCTTCGCTGAGAACGGTTCGCAGCGCCTGCTCGATCGCCAAGGTCAAGCCAACGCATGATGCTGCGGTTTGATCTATCCGACGAAGCCCGGTCTCCCCAAGCCGGGCTTGCCGCCTGCGCATAACCCACCACATCGCCTGCTTGGTTCGACGCCCCGCCTGTCAATTTGCTAGAGTTCGTTGCTGCCCTTCACAGAAGCTCCGTCGATGTTGCCTCGCGCCGAACAGAAACAGCAGACCCGCCTCGCCCTCCTCGAAGCAGCACGCCAATTGATGGCGGCCGGTCGAGGCTTCGGCAGTATCAGCCTGCGCGAAGTTGCCAAGGCTGCCGGCATCGTTCCCACCGGTTTCTATCGCCATTTCGACGATATGGATCAGCTCGGCCTGGCCCTGGTCAACGAAGTGGACGCCACGTTCCGCGCCACCCTGCGTCTGGTTCGTCACCATGAAATAGTGGTCGGCGGACTCACTGCAGCCTCCGTGCGCATCTTTCTCGACGGGGTCGCTGCCAACCGCCCGCAATTCCTGTTTCTCGCCCGCGAGCAATACGGCGGTTCCCTGCCCGTCCGCCAAGCCATTGCCAGCCTGCGCGCCGGCATCAGCGCCGACCTGGCCACCGACCTGGGCTCCATGCCCAAATGGCAGCACCTGAGCAGCGCGTCACTGCAGGTGATGGCCGATCTGGTCGTCAAAGCCGTATTTGCCACGCTCCCCGAGCTGATCGACCCACCGGCGGCCGACTTGCCGGCCCACCTGACCCCGGAGGCGAAGATCGGCCAGCAATTGCGCTTCATCTTCATCGGCGCCAAATACTGGAAGGGCCTCAGTCAGTAACGCCTGCGCCACCTGCCGGTGCACGCGAACACCTAGCGCACCGAACAAGTGCACGAAATCGCCCTCTTTTCTGGCGGCTGCCCTTGGTTATCCGCCATTCTTGGGTTGGCAAGACACTTGCTCTGCATTGGCCACTGCTCTGAAAAGGACGCCGCCAATGCTGGTTATCCATCGCCGAATCGCCCCTGCGGGCCAATGGGCTGCCGAACTGCACTTGAACTTCGAGGCCCGCAGCAAAAGTCGCCTGCGCTGTTTCAGTGCCGAGGGTGAAGACGTCGGTCTGTTTCTGGAACGCGGTCAACCTCCGTTGCACGACGGTGAATGCCTACAGGCCGAGGACGGCCGCGTAGTGCGTGTTTGCGCACGGCCCGAGGCGCTGCTTCATGTCACCTGCAGCAGCGCCTTCGAGCTGACGCGCGCTGCCTATCATCTGGGCAATCGCCACGTGGCCCTGCAAGTCGGTGACGGCTGGCTGCGCCTGCTCGACGACTACGTGCTCAAGGCCATGCTCGAACAGCTTGGTGCGCAGACCGAGCCGCTGCTTGCGCCCTTCCAGCCAGAACATGGTGCCTATGGCGGCGGTCACCATCACTCCCGTCATGGCGAAGAAGACTTCAACTACGCGCCCAAACTGCACCAGTTCGGCGTGCGCACGTGAACAACGCCTGGGCCCTGCTGCGCCTGGCCAGCCCGCAGTTGCCGATTGGCGGCTACAGCTACTCGCAGGGCCTGGAGATGGCCGTGGAAAACGGCACGGTGACCGATGCACAGAGCGCCCATCGCTGGATCGCCGACCAACTGCTGCTCAACCTGGCACGTTTCGAGGCCCCCCTGCTGCTGGCCCACTGCGTGGCCGTCGCCGAAGAGGACTGGGGACAACTGCTGGAGTTGTGCGCCGAACACCGCGCGAGTCGAGAAACCCGCGAGCTGCAACTCGAAAGTCGGCAAATGGGCTACTCGCTCAAGCAGCTGTTGCTCGGCCTTGCCGAACTGGACACACCGGCCCGCCACTATCTGGCCCAACTCGAAGAACCCCACCTGGCGCTGGGTTGGGCGCTGGCCGCGCGCGCCTGGAATATCCCTGCACAGGATGCCCTTGCGGCCTGGCTGTGGAGTTGGCTGGAAAACCAGTTGGCGGTGCTCATGAAAACCCTGCCCCTGGGCCAACAGGCCGCTCAGCGCCTCACCACACAACTGCTGCCGACGCTGCAGCAGGCACAGTTCGATGCCACCGAACTGGATCCCCGACACTACGGCAGCGCCGCCTTCGGCCTGTCATTGGCGAGCATGGCCCACGAGCGCCAGTACAGCCGCTTGTTCCGTTCCTAGGAGAATCACCATGAATACCCAACCCCTGCGTGTCGGTATCGGAGGCCCGGTAGGCTCCGGCAAGACCGCGCTGACCCTGGCCCTGTGCCTGGCCCTGCGTGATCGCTACAACCTGGCGGTGGTCACCAACGACATCTACACCCGCGAGGACGCCGACTTTCTGGTGCGCAACCAGGCACTGGCGCCCGAGCGCATCATCGGCGTGGAAACCGGCGGTTGCCCGCACACCGCCATCCGCGAAGACGCATCGATCAACCTGGAAGCCGTGGACCAGCTCAACCGGCGCTTTCCGGGCCTGGATCTGATTCTTGTGGAGTCGGGTGGGGACAACCTGTCCGCCACCTTCAGCCCCGAACTGTCGGACCTGACCATCTACGTGATCGACGTGTCCGCTGGCGACAAGCTGCCGCGCAAAGGCGGTCCTGGCATCTGCAAGTCCGACCTGTTGGTGATCAACAAGATCGACCTGGCGCCGCTGGTAGGCGCGTCACTGGAAATGATGGACGGTGACACCCGACGCATGCGCGGCGAAAAGCCGTTCGTCTTCAGCAACCAGAAAACCGGGCAGGGTCTGGAGCAGATCATTGCCTTCATCGAACGCCAAGGCCTGCTCGACGCCGCCTGAACCCCGCGCGCCCTTGCCCGCAATCACCGTGATCACGACGATAAGGAACCGACACGCATGACCTTCAAGACGCTTTTCACCTGCGCAGCCCTGCTGCTGACACCGGCCGTGGCCTTCGCTCATCCGGGCCACGGCGACAATGGCCTGCTGGCTGGCATCGGTCACCCTCTGGGTGGTCTGGACCACCTGCTGGCCATGCTTGCCGTCGGCCTGTGGGCGGCGCAGCAGCAAGGCGCGGCACGCTGGGCCCTGCCCTGCACCTTCGTCGGCACCATGCTGATCGGTGGGCTGCTGGGTTTCGCCGGCCTGCAACTGCCTGCACTGGAAAGCGGCATTGCCGCCTCGGTACTGGCGCTGGGCCTGGCCGTGGCACTGGCCGTGCGGCCACCGTTGCTCTTGGCGGTGGTGGCCACTGCGCTGTTCGCGTTGTTCCACGGCGTCGCTCACGGCCTGGAATTGCCGGACATGTCCAGCCCGGTTGCCTATGCCGCCGGTTTCGTCGCGGCGACCGCAGCCCTGCATGCGGCGGGTTATGCCGTCGTTCGGTTCCTGCCAACGGCAGCGGCGCCGCTGGTGCGCGTGGCCGGTGCTCTGTCGGCATTGACCGGTGCCTGGCTGCTGGCCGGCTGATGGCGGCGCGGCCCTCTGTCCGGGGGCCTTGCTTTAGGAGCCGTGCCCGACACCTGCTACCATGTCGCGCAAAACGCCTGCGATGATCCCGCCAATGCCCGACCCAACGCTGCACGCCGCCCTGGCGGCCACCCAAGCGCACTTTCGCGAAATCGTATTGCCACTCTGGCAAGGGGCCGGCTTCGATAGCGAACTCGGCTTGCCGTTCGAAGCCGTAAGCGCTGCCGGCCAGCCGTTGCCGGCGCAGCGCTACCGCGCCATGGCCTGCGCCCGTCAGCTGTACGTTTTTTCCAGCCTGATCGAGCAACCCGGTGCCCGCGAACACGCCGCCACCCTGTTCCGTTCCCTGCAACGGCATTTCCACGATGCCGAACACGGCGGCTGGTTCTACAGCATCGACGCCCAGGGTCGCCCGCTGGATCGACGCAAGGATCTCTACACCCACGCGTTCATCGTCTTCGCCTGCGCGCACTACTGGGCCAAAGTGCGCGAACCGCTGGTGGAATCGGTGCTCAATGCCGCACTCGAGGTGATTGCGACACGGTTTTCCACAGATGACGGCCTCTACGAAGCCGTGCTCGGCGAAGACTGGGCGAACCTGGGCAGCGGCCCGCTGCAGAACCCCTTGATGCACCTGGCCGAAGGCTTTCTGGCAACCCTGGCAGTGCGTGACGACCAACCCACGCAAGCGGCGCTGCAAGCGCTGTGCGACGCCATGCAGGCGCGCTTCGTGGAGCCCGAGCACGGGATCATGCTGGAGAAGCCGCGCGGTGCAGTGGACAACTGGTTCGAGCCGGGTCATCAGTTCGAATGGCTGTTCCTCGTGCAGACCTCACCGCTATTACAGGGCAGTGCGCTGCACCTCTCCCTGCAGCGCGCCTTCGGCTATGCACAGCGCACAGGCGTTCGGGACGGCGTGGTCATGAGCATGCTCACGCTCGACGGCCAGGTACTGGACGCCACCCAGCGTATCTGGGCACAGGCCGAATACCTGCGAGCGCTGACCTTGCAGCCCGGTGCAGCGGTCACTGCGCAACTACAGGTGCTGCGCGGGCGCTTCCTGCACCCTGGCGGCTGGCACGAATGCCGTGATGGCACTGGCATGGTCAGCCGCACCGACATGCCATCGACCACCCCCTACCACCTGCTGACCTGCTACCAGGGCCTGCAGGCGTTCATCTGACACGGGGGCCGATCACGCCTTGCCTGGACGCTCCACGGCGAAGCCGGCCCACGACTGCGTGACCGGCATCACTTCCAGGCGATTGATGTTGATGTGCGCAGGCTGGGTCAGAATCCAGTGAATGGTTTCGGCAATGTCCTGCGGCTGGATCGGATTGGCGCCGGCATAGGTAGCGTCGTAACGTGCCTGGTCGCCGCCGAAACGCACCAGGGAGAACTCGCTCTCGCACATCCCAGGTTCCAGGTTGGTGACGCGCACGCCGGTGCCTTGCAGGTCACAGCGCAGACTCAACGAGAACTGCCCGACAAAGGCCTTGGTGGCGCCGTAGACGTGGCTGCCGGGATACGGGTAATTGCCCGCCACGGAACCCAAGTTGACGATGGTGGCGCCCTTGCCGTGGGCAATCAGACGCGGCAGCAACAGCCGCGTTGCGTAGATCAGGCCCTTGACGTTGGTATCGACCATGGTGTCCCAGTCGTCCAGATCGCACTTGGGCGCAGGATCGGCACCCAGTGCCAGACCGGCGTTGTTGACCAGCCCACTGATACTGGCGAACTCCTCGGGCAATCCGCCAATGGCGGCCTCCATGGCCTTTCTGTCGCGCACATCGAGCACCAGCGGATGCACCCGCGTCTTTGCCGACAGCTCTTCGCTCAGTGCCGTGAGGCGCTCTTCGCGACGGCCGGTGAGGATCAGCGACCAGCCTGCCTCGGCAAAACGGCGAGCGCAGGCTTCGCCAAATCCGGACGTGGCGCCAGTGATGAATACCGTGGAAGTCATGCGGGTCTCCTGCGGGGGTAGCCACGGAGCGTACCCACGCAATGCGCAGGCCGTTCGAACCGTCGCCACCGTGAATGGGGTTTTGCAGAATGCCCGGCGGATCGACCGTATGCAACTGATCAATAATCGAGCAGGGCCCTCAAACCCTCGTGGCTGCGGGCCCAGGCGTGGTTACCCGCATCTTATCCACAAGCGGTTCCACAGAGATTGGGGGCAACTTCGGCCTGCACGACTGTGTCGAAAGCCAAGCTGGCTGGACGCCATTAGAATTTTTTGGCTTGACCGGCCGGATGCAATGCGTATGCAGAAACCACATTCAGTTTGCAGGGGTCACACGACCAAAGGCGCAACGCCAGTGAAACCGCCACTTTTCGAGGTATTTCCAAGGCTTGTTCACAGACTTATCCACAGGATGACCGGGTACTGTCACTCTGATTGGCACGGTGGATAAAACAGTTGACAAACGCCGCTCGTGCGACTCGAGAATGCACTGTGCGATTTTTGATCAATAACCTGCAGGCCACGTGCTACGCGGCTTGCAGGGGTATACCACCAACTTGTCCACAACCGGTTCCACAGCAATTGGGGACAAGCGTGGATTGTGGCGTTTCAGTGACCAACAGTGGTTTTATGTCGCACGTGGAGGTTCCAGCGAATTTGTTTTCCACAATTGTGCAAGGCAATGAAAAACGCCCCTGACGGGGCGTTCGATGGGCCGTTCAGGTGTTTTCAATGACCGCCAAGATACGCGTTGCGCACCTCGTCGTTGCTCAACAATTCACGCCCCGTCCCGGTCAGGCGTATCTCGCCGTTGACCATCACATAGGCGCGGTCGGAAAGCCGCAGCGCATGGTTGGCGTTCTGTTCGACCAGGAAGATGGTCATGCCGCTCTGGGCCAGCTCGCGCAGGGTCGAGAAGATCTGCTTGACCACGATCGGTGCCAGCCCCAGCGACGGCTCGTCGAGCAGCAGCAGCTTGGGTCGACTCATCAGCGCACGGGCGATCGCGAGCATCTGCTGCTCGCCTCCGGACATGGTCATGGCACGCTGATTGCGCCGTTCCTTGAGCCGTGGGAACAGCTCGAACATGCGCTGCATGTCTTCGCTCGAGTGCTTGTCGCCGATGGGGATGGTGCCCATCATCAAGTTTTCTTCCACCGACATGTCGGGAAACACCCGGCGGCCTTCCGGCGACTGAGCGATGCCGTTCGAAGCGATGTAGTGGGACGACTTCTGGGTGATGTCGGTGCCCCGGTAGATGATCTGCCCCGCACTGGCGCGCGGTTGGCCGAAGATCGACATCAGCAGCGTCGACTTGCCCGCACCGTTGGAACCGATCAGGCTGACCGTCTCGCCCTCGTTGATGTGCAGCGAGACTTTCTTCAGCGCCTGGATCGGGCCGTAGTGAACGTCGATCTCCTTCATTTCGAGGATGGGCGTACTCATACCAGCTCCTCCTCTTCGGCACCCAGGTAGGCCGCGATCACCTTGGGGTCGTTGCGGATCTGCTCGGGGCCGCCCTTGGCGATCACATTGCCGTGGTCCAGCACCACGATGTCGTCGGAAATGCTCATCACCATGCCCATATCGTGCTCGATCAGCACTACCGTCATATCATGCTCGTCACGCAGCAGGCGGATCATTCCGCTCAGCGCCTCGGTTTCCTGGGGGTTGAGGCCCGCCGCCGGTTCGTCCAGGCAGATCACCTGGGGCCGCGTGCACATGGCCCGGGCGATCTCCAGACGGCGTTGCTGGCCATAGGAGAGCTCACCGGCCAAGCGGTTGGCGCAGTTCACCAGGTCAACCACCTCCAGCCAGTAAAACGCTGTCTTGATAGCGTCCTCTTCGGCCTTGCGGTAGCCACGGGTGTTGAAGATGCCTGCCAGCATGTTGCGGTTGACCCACATGTGCTGGGCCACCAGCAGGTTTTCCAGCACCGACATTTCCTTGAACAGACGAATGTTCTGGAAGGTCCGGGCCAGCCCTGCGCGGTTCACCAGGTGAGTCCCGCCGAACATCTTGTACCAGACGCGGCTGGCGAAGCTGCGTGGCGACACGAAGTCGGTGGCCTGGAACGGCTCGCCGAGCAGCTTGATGACGTTGGTCTTCTGGCCACGAGCGTTGAGTTCGATGCGCCCGCCAGTGGCTTTGTAGAACCCGGTGAGGCAGTTGAAGACAGTGGTCTTGCCTGCGCCGTTGGGGCCGATCAGGGCAAAGATCGAGTTGCGCCTGACCTGCAGGCTGACATCGCTCAAGGCCTTGATGCCACCGAAATGCATCATCAATTTCTCGACCGAAAGAATGACTTCGTTACTCATGGCGTAGTCCCCTTGGCGTCGATCAATGCGCCCTTGACTGGCTTGATGCCGGTACGGCTGATACGGATCAGGCCACGTGGTCGCCAGATCATCATCAGCACCATCAATACGCCAAACAGCAATACCCGATACTCGGAGAAACTGCGCAGCAGCTCCGGTGCCACGGTCAGCACGAAGGCAGCAATCACCACGCCCACGGTGGAACCCATACCGCCCAGCACGACGATGGCAAGGATCAGCGCCGACTCGAAGAAGGTGAACGAGGTCGGGTTGACGAAGCCTTGGTAGCTGGCGAAGAACACCCCGGCCAGGCCGGCGGTGGAAGCACCGATGGTGAATGCCGAAAGCTTGACCAATACGTGGTTCAGGCCCATCGAGCGGCAGGCGATCTCGTCCTCGCGCAGGGCTTCCCAGGCACGCCCTACCGGCATGCGCGTGAGCCGATGCTTGACGTAGAGGACGGCCAGTACCACCAGGAACAGCACGGCGTAGATGAACACGAATTTCAGGTCGGGGTTGTATTCGAAGCCAAAGTACTCGTGGATCGGCACCCCGCCGTCACGGGCGCGACGACCGAACTCCAGGCCGAAGAAGGTGGGCGAAGGTACCGGCACACCATTGGGACCGCCGGTGAACGACAACCAGTTGTTGAGCACCAGGCGAATGATTTCGCCGAAGCCCAAGGTCACGATGGCCAGGTAGTCCCCGTGCATTCGCAGCACCGGGAAACCCAGTATGCACCCCGCCAGCGCCGCCGCGATCGCGGCCAGCGGCAACGCCGACCAGAAGCCCAGGCCCAGGTACTGGTAGCCCAAGGCGAGGCCGTAGGCGCCGATGGCATAGAACGCCACGTAGCCCAGGTCGAGCAGACCGGCCAGACCGACCACGATGTTCAGGCCCAGGCCCAGCAACACGTAGATCAACCCGAGAATGACCACGGTGAGGATGTACTTGTTGGCGAAGATGGGGAACACGATGGCGATCACGATCAGCGCTGGAATGATGAAGCGCAGCCGCGACTTGTAGTCCGGCGGCAGCACGTGCACACCCGACCCCGAACTTTCGAAGCTCTGGGAAATGCTGCGGCCACGCGGTGTCTGCAGGAACAGGCTGAGCAGGAAGCGTCCGGCCATGACCGCTGCCACCAGCCAGGCGACGCGGGCCGGTTGCAGGTTGAAGCTGTAGCCGTCGAGCACGATGCCGACGATGGGGCCGAACACGATCAGCGCCAGCAGGCCGGCAATGACCATGTCGACCAGGCTTTTCTTGATATCGATAGGTTTGGCAGTAGGTGCGGACATACTTATACCTTCGCCACGAGTGGGCGACCCAGCAGGCCTTGGGGACGGAAGATCAGAATCAGCACCAACAGGCCGAAACTGAACACATCCTTGTAGTCGGAGTTGATCAAGCCGGAGAACTGCGATTCGGCAACACCCAGTATCAAGCCACCGAGCATGGCCCCGGGCAGTGAGCCGATGCCACCCAGCACCGCTGCGGTGAACGCCTTGATGCCGATGATGAACCCGGCGTAGAAGTCGAACGTGCCGTAGTTCATGGTGATCAACACGCCGGCCAGCGCCGCCATGGCCGCGCCGATGATGAAGACGTAGGAAATGACCCGGTCGGTGTTGATCCCCAGGATCGAGGCCATCTTGCGATCCTGCTGGGTGGCGCGGCACATGCGCCCAAGCTTGGTGAACTTGATGATGTAGGTCAGCACGCCCATGCCCACGAAGGCGGCAATGAGGATGAAGATCTTGGTGTAGGTGATCTGCACGAAACCGGTGCCCACTTCAAGGCGCCAGGCCCCTTCGAGCAGGGTCGGCACGCCTTGCTGGCGAGCGCCCTGGCTGATCTGCGCATAGTTCTGCAGGATCAGCGATATGCCGATGGCGCTGATCAGCGGCGCCAGCCGGGTCGAGTTGCGCAGCGGCTTGTAGGCCACGCGCTCGATCACGAAGCCGTACACACCGGTCACCACGATGGTGAACACCAATGTGCCCAGGATCAGGAACGGAAAGGATTCGAGGCCGAAGAACGACAGCACGGCCAAGCCAATGGCGGCCAGATAGGCACTGATCATGTAAACGTCGCCGTGAGCGAAGTTGATCATGCCGATGATGCCGTAGACCATGGTGTAGCCAATGGCGATCAAGCCGTACACCGACCCCAGGGTCAGGCCGTTGATCATTTGTTGCAGGAAGATACCGTCCATCATGCACTCTCGCGAACGTCTGGAACCGCGCACCGCGCAAGGTGCGGGCAGGCGTTGGCCTGCCCGCCACCCGTCAGGCGGTATTGAGGGAAACGTGGGCCACCCCAAGGGCGGCCCGGACTGGCATGCGCCAGCGCAAGCGTCCTACTTCTGCTGTTCCAGCTGCTTGTACTTGCCTTCGGCGTTCCACTGGTAGACCACGTAGTCGGACACTTTCAGGTCACCCTTGGTGTCCCAGGCCTTCTCGCCCATGACGGTCTTGACCGGGTTGGCCTTCAGCCACTTGGCAGCCTCTTCGCCCTTGTTCGACTTGGCGCCGTTGAAGCCTGCGGCCAAAGCCTGCAACGAAGCGTACGCGTACAGAGTGTAGCCTTCAGGCTCGTAGCCGGACTTGCGGAACTCGTCCACCACCGCCTTGCTGTCGGGCAGCGCGCGTGGATCGGCGCCAAAGGTCATGTAAACGCCGTCGACGTATTGCGCGCCGCCGGCAGTGGTGACCAGCTCGTCGGTGACGATGCCGTCATCGGACATGAACTTGACGTCCTTGAGGCCCTGCTCGCGCATCTGCCGAACAAGCGGACCAGCCTCGGGATGCAGGCCGCCGAAATACACCACGTCTGCGCCCGTGGAGCGGATCTTGGTGACCAGGGCGCTGAAGTCTTTCTCGCCGCGGGTCAGGCCTTCTTCCAGCACCGGTTTGACACCGCGAGCGGTCAGTTGCTTGGCGGTGGCATCGGCGAGGCCTTTGCCATAGGTGTCCTTGTCGTTGATGACTGCAACTTTCTTGCCTTTGAGCACATCGACGATGTAGTTGCCAGCCACGATGCCCTGTTGGTCGTCACGACCGCACATGCGCAGGATGGTGTCCAGACCGCTCTCGGTCACCTGCGGGTTGGTCGAACCCGGGGTGATCATGAGGATGCCGCCATCCGCGTAGATGGACGATGCGGGGATGGTGGACGAGGAGCAGAAATGGCCGACCACGCCGATGACCCCATCCTGCTCCAGCTTGTTGGCTACAGCCACAGCCTGCTTGGGCTCGCAGGCATCATCGCCGGCCACCAGCACGATCTTCTCCCCGTTCACGCCACCGGCCTTGTTGATGGCGTCCGCTGCCGCTTGTGCACCCTTCATGTACTGTTCGCCGAACGATGCGTTGGCACCGGTCATCGGCCCTGCTACGCCGATCTTAACGTCGGCTTGAACAATCGACGAAGCGCCCAGCGCAGCTGCCACTGCGAGAGCCAGAAAACCTTTCCTGTAAAACGTCTGCGACATGAGTGGTGCTCCTGAATTTTTTTGGTTGGCACTACAGCTTCAGCGCATTGCTCCGAGCAAGCGCCGTGCCAGCGCATTTGCCCAACTTGCGCAGTTTTCATTTTCAAGCGCACAGAGTCGGGCCATGACCATTTCCTACAGGTCGTGCAACCGTCTGGCACGGGGATGGTGACACCCATAAACAGCGCGGGTACAACCCAGGCGCGCCATCATTGCAACCCCTCGCGGCGCTGGTGGGCAACCATGCTGTAACAGCCGACGTAACCGAAGTGCACACTGTCGGTGCATAACCGCTACACCGCGCACCACACGATGCTTGCGCTGCGTACCGAGCGGGCGCTGCAGACCGCCACCGTCGGCATCCCGGCCGCATCGGCACAGGTACGCATTGCAAGGGCACTGTCGCGCCCACCCGCGCTCCAAAAAGCTGGCAGAATGTGCCCTTACTGTGCGCCACCGTCGTTCCAAACAAGGCACGCGGTTCTGGAGACCCTGATGAGCGAGAGCGTGTTCGCCGATCGCATCGTGCAAAATCTGCTCGACACCGATCTTTACAAGTTGAGCATGATGCAGGCTGTACTGCACAACTACCCCAACGTCGATGTCGAGTGGGAGTTTCGTTGTCGCAACGGCGAAGACCTGCGGCCCTACCTGAACGACATTCGTGAACAGCTCGAGCAGCTGTCCGAATTGAGCCTGGGCCCGGACCAGCTGAGCTTTCTGGAAGGCATCAATTTCATGAAGCCCGACTTCCTGCGCTTCCTGGGTCTGTTTCGCTTCAACCTGCGCTACCTGAGCATCGGCATCGAGAACGACCAGCTGTTCATTCGCCTGCGCGGGCCGTGGCTGCATGTGATCCTGTTCGAAGTGCCACTGCTTGCCACGGTCAGCGAGGTGCGCAACCGCATTCGCTATCCCGATGTGTTGCTCAGCCAGCCGCGGGAAAAACTCTATCGCAAGTTCGAATGGCTGCAGGCCAATGCCAGCAGTGAAGAGCTGGCCGAATTGCAGGTGGCTGACTTCGGCACCCGTCGACGCTTTTCCTACAAGGTGCAGGAGGAAGTGGTCACGGTACTCAAGCACGAGTTTCCGGGGCGCTTCGTCGGCACCAGCAACATGCATCTGGCTCGTCAGCTGGATCTCAAGCCGCTGGGCACCATGGCCCACGAGTGGATCATGGCTCACCAGCAACTGGGGCCGCGCTTGATCGACAGCCAGATCGCCGCCCTCGATTGCTGGGTGCGCGAGTACCGTGGCCTGCTCGGCATCGCCCTCACCGATTGCATCACCATGGATGCGTTTCTCGGGGATTTCGACCTGTACTTCGCCAAGCTATTCGATGGCTTGCGTCACGATTCGGGTGACCCGGTGGTCTGGGCAGAAAAGGCCATCGCTCATTACCGCAAGCTGGGCATCGATCCGATGACCAAGACCCTGGTGTTTTCCGATGGGCTGGACCTGCCCAAGTCGCTGCAGATATTTCGCGCACTGCGCGGGCGCATCAATGTGAGCTTCGGTATCGGCACCAACCTGACCTGCGACATTCCGGGCGTGGAGCCCATGAACATCGTGCTGAAGATGACCGACTGCAATGGCCAGCCAGTGGCGAAGATTTCCGATGAGGCCGCCAAGACCCAGTGCCGCGACCCGAATTTCGTCGCCTACCTGCGCCACGTGTTCAAGGTGCCTGGTTGAAGCCAGTACACGCAATGGCGGACGTCCTGTGGGAGCGGTCCGTGGCCGCGAAAAGGTCAACGCGGTGAATCAGGCATACCGCGTCGCCTGCTTCGCGACCGATGACCGCTCCTGCGTGGTCGAGGCGAACACTCAATCGACCAGGGTCACTGCCCCTTTCATCATGGCCAGATGACCCGGGAACGAGCAGAAGAACAGGTATTTCTGCTCTGCCGACAGTTTCGACACATCGAACGACACCGAATCCTTCTCCCCGGCGCCGATGACCTTGGTGTACGCAATCACGCGCTCGTCGCCTTTTTTCAGGTAGCTGTTGTCGATGCCGGCGCTCATGCCGTCCATCGCGATGCCGCGGGCATCGTCCTGCTTGCTCAGGACCCAGTTGTGCCCCATGACTTCCTTGGGCAGGCTGCCGGAATGGGTCAGGTTGACCGTGAACGTCTTGCAGCTCTTGCTGATCTCGATAGCCTTCGTGCCAAAGGTCATCTGGTCGGTCGAATCGACGGTGGTGGAACACTCGGCCGCCAGCAACTGACCGCTGGCCAACGCGAGCACCGATACCGCTAAAGCTTTTGCGAACATGTGAGTCTCCAGGCAGGGGGAAAGGCTACGGCGGCCATCATTTCACGATTGGCCGCAGGCTGCAGCAATCTGCCAGCAGTCAGACATCCGCGGTAAACATTCGGCTCAAGCCATTGGCAGGACAGTCACGCGCACCTCGGGATCATGCCCGCCGCCGCCCAGAATCACCCCGCGCAAGGGCGACACGTCGCTGAAATCACGCCCCCATGCCAGGGTAATGTGTTCCAGCCCCGGCTGAACGTTGTTGGTGGGGTCGAAATCGACCCATCCCAGCACCGGGCAGAACACCGACACCCAGGCGTGCGACGCATCCGCACCGATCATCCGCGGTTGCCCTGGCGGTGGCTGGGTCAGCAGATAGCCGCTGACGTAGCGTGCCGCCAAGCCGCGGGAGCGCAGGCACGCCAGCATCAGGTGGGCAAAGTCCTGGCAGACGCCCCGGCGGTTCTCCAACACCTCGACCAAGGGCGTCGCCACCTGGGTGGCCATGGCATCGAACGTGAACTCGCTGAAGATCTTCTGCATCAAGGCCTGCGCCCCCTGCAACATCGGCCGGCCGGACGGAAAGCAACTGGCGGAAAACGCCACGAAGCTTTTTTTCAGGCGCACGTAGGGGGACTCGAAGCGGTAGCGACAGGCTTGCAGCACCTGCGCCGCGACTGGCCCACCGCTGTAGCACAGGGCATCGCGGGTCGACTCCCAGGCCGGCGATAGGGCGAGCACGAGCGGCATTCGTGGCAGCACCTCGACATGCAGACGCGCGCCGACCCTGAGCTCATCGTGAGGGCGCTCGAAGGCCAGCCGCGTCAGCGGATTGCCGAACACATCGAGCTCATCGGTACGCCGAGTCGGTTCGGGACTGATCTGCAGTGCTTGCTCGTGGCACACCTGCCACGCGCAAGGCCTGGGCCACAGGTGCGCCAGCTGCTTGGCCAGCGACACCGGACTGTCGTAGCAATAACGGGTGTCGTGAACGATCTGGTAATGCGCGCTCATCACACCGACACCGTTTGCTGGCTGACATCATCGACATGGACGAAATGGCGCAACGCCAGGCGGTCCGATACCTGAACGCTGACACTGGCGATATCCTGCAGCAGGCTGCGCAAGCCCTCGAGCACGGCGCGCACGCTGGCTTCACCGAACAGCGCATTTTCCAGGGTGCCCAGGTCGAAGCGGGCCACACGCTCGATGAGCGGCTCCAGGGCACGATCCACCGGCATGTCGAACTCATCGCTCAGGCGGCGCACGGCCCGCGCCACCAGCTTGAGCTGGAACAACACCGCGTGGGGGTTCTGCGCGTCGAGCAGGAGCAGGTCCAGCACGGGTATCAACTGGGGCACGGCCAGATAGCGCGAGCGATAGGTGATGCTGCTGTTGCCTAACTCGAGCAGCCAGTCCAGGCCTGCCTGATCGTCCAGGGCATCGCTTGCCAGAAACGCCGACAAACCATTGCTGAGAAACTGCAGGCGTTCGATGCGCCGTCCGATCATCAGAAACCGCCAGCCTTCATCGCGCGTCATGTCGTCGAGCGCAAAACCGGACAGCGCGGCGAGGTTCATCACCAACCGATTGAGAAAGTCGAGCGACTCGCCCAGGTCCGGCACGTCGACTTCGAGCATCAGTGACTCGCGCTGCAGTTCGCCCAACGCCTGCCAGTTCTCTCGCGACAACTTGCCGCGCACCTGAAACGCCGCCCACTGCAGACGCTGCAGGTTGGCGCGCAGGCTGAACGCCCAGTCTTCGCCGCGCAGGGCGGTCAGCAGGCGCTCGCGCAGGTCGCCCTCTTCGGGCAACAGGTGCAGGCTCTCGGCAAGATCGACGGCGGCCTGCAAGGCCTGTGGATCGTCGCCGTCCAGGTAGCGGCCGAGAATGATCCGCAGCAGCCGCGCACTGCCGTCGCAACGCTCGCAGTAACGGCCGAACCAGAACAGGTTTTCCACCACCCGCGAAGGCAGGTAGGGATCCATGCGCACCAGGTCATGAACGCCGATGGTCCGCTGCGCCCGCCACTGCTCGCCGACCGGAGCGTGCTCGCCCAACACCCAGGTGTCCTTGCTGGCGCCGCCGTGCTGCATCGACACCACTTCGGCATCGGCGTCCGTGGCCACCCGGGTCAAGCCACCGGGCAAGACCCGGTAACCGTCGGCAGCGGCGACCGCAAACACGCGCATGCCGATCGCCCGTGGCTGCAGGTGGTTGCCGTGGCAGTGCCACACCGGCGCCTGGGACAGCTGAGCCATTTCCTGGGCAACGTAGGCATAAGGCCGGGCCTGAATGCGTTCGGTCAGCGCCTGCCGCTGGGCAGCGTCCAGGTCTCGACCGAACACCGGACCGAAGTTCTGCGATGGAAAGGCCGGCTTGATCACCAGCGCGTCCAGCCGCTCGAGGGCCTGGGCCAGCACCGGCGGCTCGCCGCACCACCAGGTGGCGATGGAAGGCAGGATCAAGGTTTCGCCGAACAGGTGCTCGCAGATCCGCGGCAGAAAGCCCAGCAGCCCGGGCGATTCGAGCACGCCGCTGCCCAAGGCATTGGCCACCATCACATTGCCTTGGCGCACGGCGTCGAGCAGGCCGGGCACGCCCAGAGCCGAGTCGGTGCGCAACTCCAGGGGGTCGCAGAAATCGTCGTCCAGGCGGCGCATGATCGCGTGCACCCGGCGCAGACCGCTCAAGGTTTTCAGGTAGACGGTCGCTTCGCGCACGGTCAGGTCACTGCCCTCGACCAGCGGATAGCCGAGCTGGCGCGCCAGGTACAGATGCTCGAAATAACTTTCGTTGAACCGCCCAGGCGTCAACAGCACCACCAGCGGCGCCTCGTTGGCGCTGGCTGCCAGACGGCTCATGGTGTCTTGCACGGTGCGGAAGAAACCGGCCATGTGCTCCACTTTCAAGTCGCGGTACAGCTCGGGAAAGGTCCGCAACAGGCCCATGCGGTTTTCCAGTGCATAGCCTGCGCCGGAGGGCGCCTGGGTTCGATCGGCGGTGACCCACCAGCGTCCATCGGGTGTGCGCGCCAGATCCGCAGCATACAGGTGCAGGAACGTGCCTTGCGGCGGCTGCATGCCCTGGCACGGCCACAGGTAGTTGTTGTGCCCGAAGATCAGCTCGGCGGGCAGCAGCCCTTGGGCAATCAGCGTTTGCGGGCCGTAGATATCGGCCAGCACGGCGTTGAGCAAGCGTGCCCGCTGGGCGATGCCCGCCGCGACCTGTCGCCATTCGTGGGCAGGAATGATGTGCGGCAACAGGTCCAGCTCCCATGGCCGATCGGCCCCCTTGGGGTCGGCGTAGACGTTGTAGGTGACGCCGTTTTCCTGGATCTGCCGTGTCAACGACGCCTGGCGCTGCGACAACTGGCCTGGCGCACTGCGTTGCAGATGCTCGAACAGGCGCTGCCAGTGCGGGCGCACGCCGCCATCGGGGTCGAGCATTTCATGATAGGACCCGCCGGACAGCGAGTAACGATCAAGCAGGTCAGACATGGCGAAGCTCGGGGGCAGCGGTGAGAAGAACGATTATCGCAGCCTGCACGATGCACGGATACCGTCCATGGGGCACACCTCGCCTCAAGGGGCGCGGCGCATGTCCAGGGTCATCGGCAAGTCATCGTCGACCTTGAGCGGCGGCAGCACCAGCCTGCCGGGGCTGTGGCCAATTCGGAAGAACCGCGCCATACGCCGGCTTTCTGCTTCGTTGGCATTCACCGGTGGGCTTTCGTAGTTGCGCCCACCAGGGTGAACGGCATGGTATTGGCACCCCCCCAGCGAGCGCTGCGTCCAGGTGTCGACGATGTCGAAGGTCAAGGGCACATGAACCTGGCCGGCGACGTGATCGCCGTGATCCGTCTGCCAGGCACGGTAGCGCACCCCCGCAACGAACTCGCCCGCCCGACCGGTGGCGGTCAGCGGCAAGGGCCGGCCATTGACGGCCAGCCGGTAACGATCCGCCAGCAACCCGGTGACGCGCACCTGCAGGCGTTCCAGCGATGCGTCCGGGGACTGCGGTGCGCCACTGGCACTGCCTCGTCCGGGGCCAGGCTCCAGGGCGTGGCGCAGTTCCACGGCAATACCTTCTACAACGCAGTCGCCCATCGCTGGAAAACGAAACGCCCGTTGTGCGGCAAACCATCCGGCATCCACGGCATAGCCGTGTGCATTGAGATCGTCGATCACCTCGGCGAAATCGCGCTCGATGAAGTACGGCAACATGAAGCGGTCGTGCAGCTGTGTGCCCCAGCGGGTGAGCCTGGCCGGTGCGTAGGGCAGGCGCCAGAAGCGCGCCACCAGGCTGCGCAGCAACAGTTGCAAAGCCAGGTTCATGCGCCCGTGGGGCGACATTTCCAGGCCCTGCAGGCGCAGCAGACCCGCCCGCTCTCCCGGCCCGTCGCCATCCAGCCGGGCGATGCAGAACTGCGCACCAGCAGGGTCACCGGTCACATCCACCAGCAGATGGCGCAGCACACGGTCGATCAGCCCCGGCGGGCACGGCACGCCGACAGCGGGCAATTGTGCCAAGGCGATCTCGAGTTCGTACAGCGCATCGCTGCGCGTTTCGTCGACCCGCGGGGTCGGCCAGGCAGTGCCACTGAACAGATACGATAAAGCCGGATGATCATGCCAATACCCGATCAGACTGCGCAGCAGGTCGGGCCGCCGTAGAAACGGCGAATCCGCCGCCGTCGTCCCACCGAGCAGCAACGGATTACCCGCGCCGGTGCCGGTCTGCCGACCATCGATCATGAACCGCTGAGCCTCCAGGCGACACTGTCGGGCCTGCTCGTACAGCTCATCCACACCCTGGACCGACTGTGCCCAACCCGTGGATGGGGGCATGTCGACGCTGAACACGTCGGGCATCGACGTGGCCTTGAAACGACTGGCAGGCGTGTCGCTTCGAGCGTCCCACCTCGCGCAAGCATCGCCATCCATGGCCACGAACGTCGGCTCGCTGCCAATGCCCAGGCGCACATCCATTGCCAGCAGATCGGCATCGACCCGTTGCCCCACCACCTGCATGCCCGCCCATTGCTCTTCGCTCAAAGGCCAGGTGACGCGTGGCGTCTGCCAGATACGCTGCACCGACATCCGGTGCGAAAACGTCACTTCGCACGGCTCTACCCGCCCACTGATCGGCGCCGCCGACGAAGGCTCGGGGCTGCACGCCAAGGGAATGTGGCCCTCCCCGGCAAACAGCCCGGACGTGGCGTCCAGACCGATCCAGCCAGCACCGGGCAGATACACCTCGCACCACGCGTGAAGATCGGTGAAGTCGACATCGGTACCCGACGGACCGTCCAGGGCCTGCTCGTCGGCAACCAGTTGGATCAGGTAACCGGAGACGAAGCGCGCGGCAATCCCCAGCCGGCGCATCAGCTGCACCAGCAACCAGGCGGAATCGCGGCACGAACCGGCACCGGTGAGCAGCGTGTGCTCCGGCGTCTGCACGCCCGGCTCCATGCGCAGCAGGTAGCGAATGTCCTGGCTGAGTTGCTGGTTCAGCCTGACCAGGAAATCGATACTGGGGATCGGCGTACGGTCGATGCCGTCAAGGTACGCTTGAAACCTCGGCGTCAGGGCCAGGGTTTCCAGATAGGGGGCCAGCTCATGCTGCTCTTCGTCGGTGTACGCGAAAGGCATCTGCTGCGCATGCGGCTCGAGAAAGAAATCGAAGGGATTGAACACCGCGATCTCGGCAACCAGGTCCACTTCGATGCGCAGCTCGGTGGCCTTCTCCGGAAACACCAGGCGGGCCAGGTAATTGCCCTGCGGGTCCTGCTGCCAATTGATGAAATGCTGCGCTGGCGACACCTTGAGGGCATAGGAAAGCACCCGCGTACGGCTGTGCGGCGCGGGGCGCAGACGCACCACCTGGGGGCCGACGTCGATAGCGCGGTCATAGCGATAATGGGTGACATGGTTCAATGCGACATGAATCGACACGGCGAGCCTCCTGCGAGCCTGGAAGGTAAGAGAACGGCGCAAGACTTATGCCATGAGCGGGCTTGCACACACTGCCCTGCGCAGCCGCTACAGATCAGACGGCTGCAGGCGTCCAGGTTGTAGCAGCGTCGCATACATTGGCCATGTCGTGGTGCGATAAACCTGTATTGCTCAGGCCGGGTCCGCTCAATCTAATCTGGGGACTCACTCAATCAGGAAACATCGACATGACAACAGAGCACGACACTTCTGCCGCACAACCACTGGCCACGCCGCAAGCGGTCCGAAAGCGCAAGGGGCCGTTCGACCCTCCGCAGGCATTGATCGACGCGCTGCGACGTGCGAGCGAGGACGGGGTGATAGACACGGCAAACAACGCCGCTCATTCCGCCATCGCTCAACGCCGGCCACGACCTTCACCTTCAAACCCGCACGAAGACAAGGCCGGCATTTCCATCGAGCCGTAAGCCAAGCGGCTCACGGCACCCGAGCGAACCTCAGCGCGGCAGCACTGGCTGGCGCGCCGGCTTGCTCTTGCCCTTGCCGGGCTTGGCGGCCTGCTGGCGATCCTTGGCGGCCTGCTTGCTGCGCGCCTCGGCGGCAGCCTTGGCCTGCTCGCGCTTGTCCCACGGCTTGGACCCGTCACTGGCACGCGGCGGCAACCCGGTGTGCTGAGTCAGGATGCGCGTTTCCTTGGCCACCTTGTGGCTGCCGGCAGGCGTGGAATTCTTGCGTCGCGCACTCTGGTAGGTGTCGGTAGCCGGCTGATGCAACGGAATCAGCTGGTTTTTACCCGGACCGATCAGGTCGGCACGGCCCATGCGTTCCAGTGCCTCGCGCAGCATCGGCCAACCCTTGGGGTCGTGATAGCGCAGGAACGCCTTGTGCAGGCGGCGCTGCTCCTCGCTCTTGACGATGGTCAGGTTGTCGCTCTTGTAGGTGACCTTGCGCAACGGGTTCTTGCCCGAGTGGTACATCGCCGTGGCCGAAGCCATCGGTGAGGGGTAGAACGCCTGCACCTGGTCGGCACGGAAACCGTTGCCCTTGAGCCACAGCGCCAGGTTCATCATGTCTTCATCGGTGGTGCCGGGGTGGGCGGCGATGAAGTACGGGATCAGGTACTGCTCCTTGCCCGCCTCTTTCGAGAACTTCTCGAACATGCGCTTGAATTTGTCGTACGAGCCGATACCCGGCTTCATCATCTGATTCAGCGGACCTTCTTCGGTATGCTCCGGGGCGATCTTGAGATAGCCGCCAACGTGGTGCGTCACCAGCTCCTTGACGTACTCGGGGGACTCCACCGCCAGGTCGTAGCGCAGGCCCGAGGCAATGAGGATCTTCTTCACGCCCGGCAGTGCCCGCGCGCTGCGGTACAGCTGGATCAACGAAGAGTGGTCGGTGTTCAGGTTCGGGCAGATCCCCGGGAACACGCACGACGGCTTGCGGCACGCGGATTCGATTTCCGGGCTCTTGCAGGCGATGCGGTACATGTTCGCGGTCGGGCCGCCGAGGTCGGAGATCACTCCGGTAAAACCCGGTACCTTGTCGCGGATCTCTTCGATCTCGCGAATGATCGACTCTTCGGAACGGTTCTGGATGATCCGCCCTTCGTGCTCGGTGATCGAGCAGAAGGTGCAGCCACCGAAGCAGCCGCGCATGATGTTCACCGAGAAGCGAATCATGTCGTAGGCCGGAATTTTCTGGTTGCCGTACGCCGGGTGCGGAACCCGCGCATAGGGCATGCCGAACACGTAGTCCATTTCCTCGGTGGTCATGGGAATGGGCGGCGGGTTGAACCACACGTCCACTTCGCCATGCCGCTGCACCAAGGCACGGGCATTGCCGGGGTTGGTTTCCAAGTGCAGCACGCGATTGGCGTGGGCGTACAGCACGGCGTCACCGCGCACCTTTTCGAAGGACGGCAGGCGGATCACCGTCTTGTCCCGCGTCATCCGCGGGCTTGCCAGGATCTGCACGACCTTGGCTTCGTTCGGGTCTTCGAGGTTGCCCTTCTCCTGCTCGATGGCGCAGGCCTGGGTGTCCTGAGTGTTCACGTACGGGTTGATGATCTTGTCGACCTTGCCCGGCCGGTCGATACGGGTCGAGTCGACCTCGTACCAGTCCTTGGGCGTATCGCGGCGAATGAACGCAGTGCCGCGAATGTCAGTGATCTCTTCGACCTTCTGACCGTACGACAGGCGCTGGGCCACCTCGACGATGGCGCGCTCGGCGTTGCCGTACAGCAGGATGTCGGCGCAGGCGTCGATCAGGATCGAATGGCGGACCTTGTCCTGCCAGTAGTCGTAGTGCGCGATGCGGCGCAGCGATGCCTCGATGCCGCCCAGCACGATCGGCACATGCTTGTAGGCTTCCTTGCAACGCTGGCTGTACACCAGGCTGGCGCGGTCTGGCCGCGAGCCCGCCTGGCCGCCGGGCGTGTAGGCGTCGTCGGAACGCACCTTCTTGTCGGCGGTGTAGCGATTGATCATCGAGTCCATGTTGCCGGCCGCGACACCGAAGAACAGGTTCGGCTCGCCCAGCTTCATGAAGTCGTCCTTGGACTGCCAGTTCGGCTGGGCAATGATGCCCACGCGAAACCCCTGGGCTTCCAGCAGCCGGCCAATGATGGCCATGCCGAACGACGGATGGTCGACATAGGCATCACCGGTAACGATGATGATGTCGCACGAATCCCAGCCAAGCTGATCCATCTCCTCCCTGCTCATGGGCAGGAAAGGCGCTGGGCCGAAGCATTCGGCCCAGTATTTGGGATAGTCAAAAAGCGGCTTGGCTGCTTGCATGTCGATGACCGTATGAAAAATCGCGGGCGCGGAATATAGCACAAAAAATAACCAATTCCGATGGCTTTAGTCGGAAATAGGCGACGAAGAATTTTATCCGGTAGACCTGACAAACCGCAGTGCCCCCTTCGCGGGCAGAGGGCTGGCCGCCCGCCCCGCTCCCACAGGGGCCGCATGCCGCGCCGCCTTTTTGTGGGAGCGGGCTCTGCCCGCGAAGGGGCCGGGCCTGCTGAGCCGCTACTCGTCGTCGTCGAAGTTGTAGCTGCCCGGCGCCAGGTTTTCGAAACGCGTGTATTTACCGATGAACGCCAGGCGGATGAAACCGATCGGGCCGTTACGCTGCTTGCCGATAATGATCTCGGCAATGCCCTTGTGCTCGGTGTCAGGGTGATACACCTCGTCGCGATAGACGAACATGATCACGTCGGCGTCCTGCTCGATGGCGCCGGATTCACGCAGGTCGGAGTTCACCGGACGCTTGTTCGGCCGCTGCTCGAGCGAGCGGTTGAGCTGCGACAGCGCCACTACCGGGCAATTGAACTCCTTCGCCAGCGCCTTCAACGAGCGAGAGATCTCGGAAATCTCGTTGGTACGGTTGTCGCCGCTGGAACCGGGGATCTGCATCAACTGCAGATAGTCGATCATGATCAGGCCGATCTCGCCGTGCTCGCGCACCAGGCGACGGGTACGTGCACGCATCTCCGACGGGCTGATACCTGCGGTATCGTCGATGAACAGCTTGCGGTCGTTGAGCAGGTTGACCGCCGAGGTCAGGCGCGGCCAATCGTCGTCGTCCAGGCGGCCCGAACGCACCTTGGTCTGATCGATACGCCCCAACGAAGAAAGCATACGCATGATCAGCGAGTCACCTGGCATTTCCAGCGAATACACCAGCACGGCTTTCTCGCTGCGCAGCACGGCATTTTCCACCAGGTTCATGGCGAAGGTGGTCTTGCCCATGGACGGCCGGCCGGCGACGATGATCAGGTCGGCCGGCTGCAGGCCACTGGTCTTCTCGTCCAGATCGGTGTAGCCGGTGGACAGGCCGGTAATGGCTGCATCGGTATTGAACAGCGTGTCGATGCGATCGATGGCTTTGGTCAGCAGGTCGTTGACGCTGACCGGGCCACCGGTCTTGGGCCGCGCTTCGGCGATCTGAAAGATCTGCCGTTCGGCCTCGTCGAGAATTTCGGCAGCGTTGCGCCCCTGCGGATTGAACGCACTGTCGGCGATCTCGCTGCTGATGCTGATCAGTTGACGCAGGGTGGCACGCTCGCGGACGATCTGCGCGTAAGCCTTGATGTTGGCCACCGACGGCGTGTTCTTCGCCAGCTCGCCCAGGTAACCCAGGCCTCCGACCTGAGTGCCCTGGCCTTCCTTGTCGAGCTGTTCGTGCAGAGTCACCACATCGAAAGGCGTGTTCTGATCGGCCAGCTTGGCGATGGCGCGGAAGATCAGCCGATGGTCATGACGATAGAAATCGCCGTCCGACACCTGATCCAGCACACGTTCCCAGGCGTTGTTGTCCAGCATCAAGCCGCCGAGCACGGCCTGCTCGGCCTCGACGGAATGCGGCGGCACCTTGAGGGCAGCGGTTTGCAGATCGTATTGCTCGGGAGCGGATATCTCGTTCATGGCCACTTGAAATTCGGGTTGCAGAAAACAGCGTCTTCACAAAAACAATTCACAAAAACAAAGGGCACGACCTGTGAACAGGTCGTGCCCGATGTTAAACCGCCTGGCACCAGAGGTGCCAGCCGACTTATGCAGCTACTACGACAACGCGTACGGTAGCTTCAACGTCGCTGTGCAGGTGCACGGCTACGTCGTATTCGCCAACGTTACGGATGGTGCCGTTCGGCAGACGCACTTCAGACTTGGCCACTTCCACGCCGGAGGCGGTCAGGGCGTCAGCGATGTCGTGGGTGCCGATCGAACCGAACAGCTTGCCTTCGTCGCCAGCGGTGGCAGTGATGGTCACTTCCAGCTCGGCCAGTTGGGCAGCACGCGTTTCGGCCGAAGCCTTCTTGTCGGCAGCTGCTTTTTCCAGCTCGGCGCGACGCTCTTCGAACGCAGCCAGGTTGGCAGCGGTCGCAGCGGTAGCCTTGCCGAATGGCAGCAGGAAGTTACGACCGTAACCGGCCTTAACATTTACCTTATCGCCCAGGTTGCCCAGGTTGGCGACTTTTTCCAGCAGGATCAGTTCCATTTGGTATAAACCTCTTAACTTTTAACCTTCACCGTTCGCGGAATCGCTATCGGTACCTTTCGGCCCGATGCGGCCGCGAAAATCAATCAGGCTGTCGACAATGGCCAGGACCACGAGCAACGGATAGATCAGCTGCATGAACAGCACGAGCGTGACGTACATCCCCACGAGCCAGAACCTGCCCAGCTTGCCCGCCTTGACCAGCCCATGCATCAGGGCCAGCCCGGCGAACACCAGCGGTACGCTGCACAGCGGCGTCAACATGGCCATCTGAGGTCCGAAGTTCGGACCGATGAGCATGCACGCCAGCAGCAGTACCGCCGGCCAGAGTGGAATGCGAATGGCGCGAAACTCGCGGCCAAAACCACCCGGGTTGTACAACGCCGCCTGCCAGTAACGCCCCAGTATCAGGGCTGCCACGCTGACGACTTGCAACAAGGCCGCTATCAAACCGTTTAGCACCGGCGCAATGAGGCTGCCAAGGTTGGCCCGCTCCTCTACCGACATCTGCTGGTAGAGACCACCGAGCATCTGCGGCAGACGTTCGTTCAACGCCTGCGCCAACGCTTCGATGGGTTCGCGAAACACAACGCCCAACAACACTCCGTACACCAGCCCCAGCGCTATGCTGGCCAGCAGCACGCGATTCCAGGCCCACCCCGCGCGCAACAGCGCCGCGAGCCCCAGTGCGCCCAGCAACACCATCAAGGTGCGCGGTTCACCGAAGTACCACCAGGCCAAGGCCGGCAGCAGAGCCCAGATGAGGACACCAATGGCGTCACTCATGCCGCGCCGCAGGTACACCAGGCACGCTGCGGCAGCACTCAACCAGAACAACAGCGGCAATGCCGCGCATCCGACCACTACCAGAGTGGCCTGCATGCGACCGCGCATGATGAAATCAGCCAGGGCACGCATGCGTATCTATCCTTTTACTGCGTATCGACAACCCGGTCTCAGCGGCCGTGGCTGTCGGTGTAGGCCAGCAGGGCCAGGAAGCGGGCGCGCTTGATAGCGACGGCCAGCTGACGCTGATAACGAGCCTTGGTACCGGTGATACGGCTTGGAACGATCTTGCCGGTTTCGGATACGTAGGCTTTCAGAGTGTTGAGATCTTTGTAGTCGATCTCCTTCACATCTTCAGCGGTGAAGCGGCAAAATTTACGACGACGGAAGAAACGTGCCATGTAATGGGCTCCTCAAAAGGTCCGTGGATTACTCGTCAGCGTTATCGCTGGCGTCGCTGTTGTCGCTGTCATCGCCATCGGCGTTGTCAGAGTGCTCAGGACGGTCACGACGCTCACGGCGCTCGCTGCGGTTTTCTTCTGCCTTGAGCATCTCGGACTGGTCGGTGACGGCTTCGTCGCGACGGATGACAAGGTTACGGATCACGGCATCGTTGTAGCGGAAGTTGTCTTCCAGCTCGGCCAGGGCCTTGCCGGTGCACTCAACGTTCAGCATCACGTAGTGAGCCTTGTGAACGTTGTTGATGGCGTAGGCCAGTTGACGACGGCCCCAATCTTCCAGACGGTGGATCTTGCCGCCGTCTTCTTCGATCAGCTTGGTGTAACGCTCAACCATGCCGCCGACTTGCTCGCTCTGATCCGGGTGGACCAGAAAGATGATTTCGTAATGACGCATGAATGCTCCTTACGGGTTGTAGCCTGCCGCCAGAGCGGTCAGACAAGGAGTGAATGACACTGTGTGTCTTGCCTTGTGGCTTGTCGATAGAGGCGCACGAGTGCACCAGCCATCACGGCAAGGGGCGCAATTGTAGAGAAGGGGGTGGGGGGAAGCAAGGGGATTGGTGAATATTTGAACAGCAGTGGCGTCGCAGCCGACCCCTTCGCGAGCAGAGGGGCCGGCCCGGGTGGATCATTTCTTCTTGGCGTTACGCTGACGAACCGCTTCGAACAGACAGATACCGGTCGCCACCGACACGTTCAGGCTGCTCACGCTGCCCGCCATCGGCAGTTTCACCAGGTAGTCGCAGTGCTCGCGGGTCAGGCGACGCATGCCCTTGCCTTCGGCGCCCATGATCAGGATGGTCGGCCCGGTCATGTCCTGCTGGTAGATCTCGTTTTCCGCCTCGCCGGCGGTACCCACGACCCACAAGCCACGCTGCTGCAGTTTTTCCAGGGTACGCGCCAGGTTGGTCACGGCCACCAACGGAATTACTTCTGCCGCGCCGCAGGCCACCTTGCGCACGGCCGGGGTCAGGGTGGCGGACTTATCCTTTGGCACGATCACGGCCAGCGCTCCAGCCGCATCGGCGGTACGCATGCAGGCACCCAGGTTGTGCGGATCGGTCACGCCATCCAGGACCAGCAGCAACGGCGGGCCCTCGGTGCGATCCAGCAGTTCGTCGAGCATCGCTTCGCCCCACACCTGGCTCGGACTGACCTCCGCCACTACACCCTGGTGGACGCCTTCGACCCATGCATCCAGCTCACGCCTCTCGGCCTGGCCAACCGCCACGCGATTCTGCGTTGCCAGCTCTACCAGGGTCTGCACCCGCGGCTCGCTGCGGCCATCGGACAACCAGATCTGCTTGACCCGCTTGGGGTGATGACGCAGCAACGCCTCCACGGCGTGCACGCCATAGATCTTTTCCAACTGACTCATGACTTGGCCTTGGGCTTGCGGCTACCCGACTTCGATGGACCCTTGCGGTGCTTGGTCGCCTTGGCATCGCCTCCGCCACCCGCGCCACCAGTACCGCCATTGCGGCTGCCGGAAGCCTTGGTCGAGCCGCCCTTGGCCGCGTCGGCAAGCAGGGCCTTCTTCATTTCCCGGCTCTTGCGCACCTCGGCGTTCTGCGCGGCGGCATCGGATGCCCGATAGACCTCGTCGCTGTCGGCCTTGCGCGCCTTGCTCGGGGCAGCGCTGCGCTTGGCGGCGGCAGCGGCTGGCTTCTCGGCGGGGGTCTTTTCGACCGCAGGCGTGGTCGGGTAGCTCTTGGGCTTGCCGGCCGGCGCGTCGGCCTTGCGGTTCTTGCGCCCGATCGGCTGGTTCAGCGTTGCCTCGCCAATGCCGAAATCGATCTTGCGCTCGTCCAGGTCGACCCGCATGACCTGCACTTCGACCGTGTCGCCCAGGCGGAAATTACGCCCGGTGCGCTCGCCGGCCAGGCGATGGTGGATCGGGTCGAAATGGTAGTAGTCGCCCGGCAGCGCGGTGACGTGCACCAGGCCTTCGACGAAGATGTCGGTCAGTTCGACGAACAGGCCGAAACCAGTCACGGCAGTGATCACGCCCGGGAAGGTTTCGCCTACGCGGTCCTTCATGAACTCGCACTTGAGCCAGTTGACCACGTCACGGGTGGCTTCGTCGGCGCGGCGCTCGCTCATCGAACACTCTTCGCCCAACTGTTCCAGCGCCGCTTCGTCGTACGGATAGATCCGCGCCTTGGGAATGGTCGGAGCACCGGCGCGCTTGACGTGCGGGGTGTCCTGCTTGGAATGGATCACACTGCGGATCGCCCGGTGCGTGAGCAGGTCGGGGTAGCGGCGGATCGGCGAGGTGAAGTGGGTGTACGCCTCGTAGTTCAGGCCGAAGTGACCATGGTTGTCGGCGCTGTACACCGCCTGGCTCAGAGAGCGCAGCATGACGGTCTGGATCACGTGGAAGTCCGGGCGACCCTGGATGGTTTCCAGCAGCGCGCGGTAATCCTTGGGCGACGGACCGTCCTTGCCCTTGTTCAGCGACAGGCCAAGCTCGCCAAGGAAGGCACGCAGTTTTTCCAGACGCTCCGGGGGCGGGCCGTCGTGGACGCGATACAGAGCAGGGATCTCGTGTTTCTTGAGGAACTCGGCAGTGGCCACGTTGGCCGCCAGCATGCATTCCTCGATCAGCTTGTGGGCATCGTTGCGGATGGTCGGCTTGATCTCGGCGATCTTGCGCTCGGAGCCGAAGACGATACGGGTCTCCTGGGTCTCGAAATCGATGGCACCGCGCACGTGGCGCGCCGACAGCAGCACCTTGTACAGAGCATACAGCTGCTTGAGATGGGGCAGCACATCGCCGAACTCACCGCGCAGGGTCTTGGCTTCGCTGCTGCGCGAATGCTCGAGCAGGGTGCTGACCTTGTTGTAGGTCAGGCGCGCGTGGGAGTGGATCACGGCTTCGTAGAAGCTGTAGTCGGTCATCTCGCCGGTCTTGGAGATGGTCATCTCGCAGACCATGGCCAAGCGGTCGACATGGGGGTTCAGCGAACACAGGCCGTTGGACAGCTGCTCGGGCAGCATCGGAATCACGCGCTCGGGGAAGTACACCGAGTTGCCACGTACCTGCGCCTCGGTATCGAGCGCCGAGCCAAGCTTCACGTAGCTGGACACGTCGGCAATGGCGACATACAGGGTCCAGCCGCCGTTGAACAGGCGCAGCTTGCTCTTGGCTTCGCAATAGACGGCATCGTCGAAGTCGCGCGCGTCTTCGCCGTCGATGGTCACGAACGGCAGATGACGCAGGTCGATGCGTTTCTCCTTGTCCTTGTCTTCCACCTGCGGCTTGAGCTTGGCGGCCTCCTTGAGCACGGCCTCTGGCCATACGTGGGGAATGTCGTAGGTACGCAGGGCGACGTCGATTTCCATGCCGGGCGCCATGTAGTTGCCCAGCACTTCGACGATGTCACCCTGAGGCTGGAAGCGCGCGGTTGGCCAGTGGGTGATCTTCACCCCGACGAATTGGCCGATCTTCGCGGCGCCGTGGCGACCGGGGGTGATCAGCACTTCCTGCTGCACCTTGGGGTTGTCCGGTGTCACGAAACCAATGCCGCCTTCTTCGAAGTACCGGCCAACGATGGTTTCATGGGCACGCGACACGACTTCGACGATCACGCCTTCACGACGGCCGCGACGGTCGAGGCCGGAGACTCGGGCCAGGGCACGGTCGCCATCGAACACCAGACGCATCTGCGCCGGGCTCATGAACAGGTCGTCGCTGCCGTCGTCGGGGATCAGGAAGCCGAAACCATCGCGGTGGCCGCTGATGCGGCCGGCGATCAGGTCCAGCTTGTCCACCGGAGCATAGGTGCCACGACGGGTGTAGATCAGTTGCGCATCGCGCTCCATGGCACGCAAGCGGCGGCGCAGGGCTTCCAGCTGGTCCTCGGTGGTGAGGCCGAACTCGTCCACCATCTGCTCGCGGCTGGCGGGAGAGCCGCGCTCGTCGAGGTGCTTGAGGATCAGCTCACGGCTGGGAATGGGGTTTTCGTATTTTTCCGCTTCACGAGCGGCCTCGGGATCGAGGGTCTGCCAATCGGCCATTAGAGAGAATTCACCTTGTCTATATAGGCGTTAGTTTGGCATACGCGTATTGAAACGGGAAATTTCAGGCGCTGCCTGCCAGTTAAAAGCCCTGCCCCGAGGTCGAAAACAGTGTCCGGGACGCCACTGGAGAATTTTAGTCGATTTTTCTTGCCATGGGGGTTTACAGCGTAAAGAGCGCTCCGTATAGTGCGCGCCATCGACAACGCACAGCGTTGCAGATGCTGCCCAGATGGTGAAATTGGTAGACACGCCAGCTTCAGGTGCTGGTGACCTTACGGTCGTGGAAGTTCGAGTCTTCTTCTGGGCACCAATTCAGGACACGAGATTACATCAATCTTGTGCCACTCACAAAAGCCCGCGAAAGCGGGTTTTTGCGTTTCGGGCCTTTGTCAGGCAGTTGGATGTTTTGAATTAACAAAATCAAAACAGGGGTTTACAGATCAAAAAGGCGGTCGTATAGTGCGCCCCATCAACGGCGTACAACGCTGCTGATGCTGCCCAGATGGTGAAATTGGTAGACACGCCAGCTTCAGGTGCTGGTGACCTTACGGTCGTGGAAGTTCGAGTCTTCTTCTGGGCACCAATTCTTTACAAGAACCCGCGAAAGCGGGTTTTTGCGTTTCTGGCACCCCAAAATCTCCCCACCATTCTCCCGTAGGAGCGGTCCGTGGCCGCGAAACAGGCGACGCGGTCTTCCCGATACACCCCAAGGCGCCCTTCACGGCCGATGAACGCTGCTACGGAGATGCCTCGTGTGGATCCGGAAAGCCACCTGAGAACTTATATCGTTTACAATTGTTTCAAGATTCCGCTGTCCTGCCGTAAGGAAGTTGCTCATGCCCACACGAACTCCCCAGTCCCTTTTTCGCGCACTGGCTGCATGCCTGCTGAGCACGGCACTGGCCGCCCCGTTGGTCCAGGCCGCCGACAAGGTCGAGCTGACCCTCTACAACGGTCAGCACAAGGAAATAGGCGAGGCCATTGCACAAGCCTACGAGGCCAAGACCGGGATTCACGTCAATGTCCGCAAGGGCAGCAGCAATCAATTGGCCAGCCAGGTAATGGAAGAAGGCGAACGCTCTCCGGCGGACCTCATCTACACCGAAGAGTCGCCCCCTCTGAACAATCTGGGCGAGAAAGGCTTTCTGGCCAAAATCGACGCCAGCACCCTGAGCATGCTGCCGCCTGAATACGTCGCCAAGGACGGTTCGTGGATGGGTGTGACCGCTCGCGTTCGCGTCGTGGCCTACAACCCAAAGCTGATCGACGAGAAAGACCTGCCCGAAACGGTCCTGGAATTCGCCGAGCCGCAATGGCAGGGCAAGGTCGGTTTCGTGCCCACCAGCGGCGCCTTCCAGGAGCAAGCCGTGGCCATCATCAAGCTGCACGGTCGCGAAGCCGCCGAGGAATGGCTGACCGGTCTGCGCGCCTTCGGCAAGACCTACACCAACAACATGGTCGCTCTCAAGGCGGTGGAAAACGGCGAAATCGCCACCGTTCTGGTAAACAACTACTACTGGTTCGCACTCCAGCGCGAGAAAGGCCAGCTCGACTCCAAACTGCATTACTTCAGCAACGGCGACGCCGGCGGCCTGATCACCATTTCCGCTGCTGCGGTCCTCAAGTCCAGCAAGCATCCGCGCGAAGCCCAGGCGCTGCTCGCCTACATGGCCAGCGAGGAAGGCCAGCGCGTCATCACCCAGACCACTGCCGAGTACCCACTGCACAAAGGCATGGTCTCGGACCGTGGCCTGAAGCCGTTCGAAGAATTGCAGGCCCCAGCCATCACCCCAGCGGACATCGGCAATGCCGAGGACGCCCTGGACCTGGAACGGGACGTCGGCCTGAATTGACCACTTCTCTCGTCGTGCCTGCAGGGCGGCGCAAGCGCCCCTCGATCTGGGTGCTCGTACCCGTCCTGCTGCTGGTCGGGCTGAGCCTGCTGCCTCTGCTCTACGTTGGCCTGAAGGCGTGGCAAGCCGGCCTGCATGAAGCCATCAGGCTGCTGTGGCGCCCCTACGTGCTGCGTTTGCTGGGCAACACCCTGATGTTGATGGCCGGCGTGACGGCGGCCTGCGTGATCATCGGTGTGAGCCTGGCCTGGCTGCTCGAGCGCAGCGACCTGGCTGGCCGACGTCTCTGGGGCGTGATCCTCTGCCTGCCGTTCGCGGTGCCCGCCTTCGTCAGCGGCTTTACCTGGGTTTCGCTCAGCTCGCGATTCGAAGGATTGGGCGGCGCCATTCTGGTGATGACCTTGTCGAAATACCCGCTGGTGTTTCTGCCGGTCGCCGCCACGTTGCGCAACCTGGACACCTCTCTGGAGGAATCGGCGCGTACGTTGGGGCAGAACCGCACGGGGGTGTTCTTCAAGGTCACGCTGCCGCTGCTGTGGCC
The DNA here is from genome assembly GCF_014841705.1 of Pseudomonas sp. CFBP 8770. Lineage (NCBI taxonomy): Bacteria > Pseudomonadati > Pseudomonadota > Gammaproteobacteria > Pseudomonadales > Pseudomonadaceae > Pseudomonas > Pseudomonas sp. CFBP 8770. The sequence goes on along the minus strand of NZ_JACYUL010000003.1, from coordinate 391,326 downwards.
GGCGGTGCTGGGCGGGGCGCTGCTGATCGCGCTGCACATGCTGGTGGAGTTTGGCGCCCTGTCGATCCTGGGGTTGCAGACCTTCACCACAGCGATCTATCAACAGTTCGAACTGGAATTCAGCAACACCAATGCGGCAATGCTGTCGGCGCTGTTGCTGGTTCTGTGCCTATTGCTGCTGTGGCTGGAGCTGAAGGTTCGTGGCAATGCGCGTCACATTCGCACCGGTCAGGGCGCAGCCCGCCGTGCAACCCCTTTGCGGCTCGGCGCCTGGCGCGTGCTGGCGCAGTTGTGTTGCCTGCTGCTGGTGGTCGTTGGCAGCGGGGTGCCACTGGCCATGCTTGGCTATTGGCTGCTGAAAGGCTCGTCGGCGGCCTTTCCCGCAGCGGCCATCGGCGAGGCACTGTTGACCTCGCTGTCATTGGCTCTGGGGGGCGCGGCCCTGTGCCTGGCGCTGGCATTGCCCGTGGGCCTGCTGGTGGTACGCCACCAGGGCCGCCTGGCCATCTGGGCAGAACGCTTGCCCTACCTGCTGCATGCACTGCCTGGGCTGGTGATCGCTTTGACGCTGGTGTATTTCGCCCTGCACTACGTTCCGGCGATGTACCAGACCACAGGGCTACTGTTGCTGGCCTACGCGCTGCTGTTTCTGCCCCTGGCGCAGGCGCCGGTGCGTACTGCCCTGAACAAGGCCGCGCCTGCGCTCGAAGAAGCGGCACGTACCCTGGGCGCCACGCCGTTCACCGCGTTCTGCCGGGTGACTCTCCCGATCATCTTCCCGGCAATGGCGGCGGCATTCGCGCTGGTGTTCCTCGATGGCATGAAGGAACTGACCGCCACGCTGGTGTTGGCCCCAACTGGCATGACGACGCTGGCAACCGAGGTGTGGTCGCACACCTCGAACATGGAATTCGCCGCCGCCGCGCCCTACGCGGCACTGCTGATCCTGATTTCCGGCGTGCCGGTGTACCTGCTCACCACCCGTATGTACCTGAACCGCACAGAGTGAAGCCACGCAATCCTGTAGGAGCGGTCCGTGGCCGCGAAAGGGCACCGCGGTTCGTCAGACAGACCGCAGCGCGGCCTTCGCGGCCGATGACCGCTCCCACAGAGAAGCCACGCAGTCCTGTAAGAGCGGTCCGTGGCCGCGAAAAGAGCGCTGCGCTTCGTTAGAAACACCGCAGCGAGGCCTCAGGCGCGGAATTGGCCCAGGCTGGCTTTGAGCTGGGCAGCGAGCTTGTCCAGTTCCCGGCTGCTGGCCGTGGTCTGCTGTACGGCGAACGCTGCTTTTTCTGCCTGGGCGTGAATCACCTGCACCCTGCCCTTCACAGCCTGCGCGCCTCGTGCCTGCTGTTCGGCAGCCTGCGTTGCCAGGCCGATCGCCGAGTGCACCTGCTCGACCGAAGCCTGCACCGCCTGCTGCAACCGCGCGCTGTCGCGCAGCACCGCCAGCCCTTCGTCCGCCTGCCGTCCGGCCTGGCCGATAGCCGCAACCGCCTCCCGCGCACCGGCCTGCAGCGCGCCGATATGGGCCTGGATATCGCCGGTCGAACTCTGCGTCTTGCTCGCCAGAGCACGCACCTCATCGGCGACCACAGCGAAACCGCGGCCGGTCTCACCAGCCCGCGCCGCCTCGATGGCGGCATTGAGCGCCAGCAGATTGGTTTGCTCGGCGATCCCATGGATCACTGTCAACACCACTTCGATCTGCTGGCTCTGCTCGGCCAGGCGCTCGATCACTTTGGAACCGTTCTGTACCTGGCCGGCCAGCGCCTCGATCAGACCTCCGACCTGTTCCGAGGCACGGGTATTGTCGTCCGTGGCCTTGCGGATCTGCGCCACCTGCTGCAAGGCCGACTGCATCGCCTGACTCTCCGCCTGAGCTTCATCGGCCATCTGCGACAGGTCGTGCAGGCTCTGCGCCACTTCATCGCGCTGCAGTTGGGCGGCGTCATCGGCGCCGGCGTTGCGCTGAGCCATGCTGCCGATTTCGACGCCGGTCTTGTGCGCCACCTCGCCCGCCTCGCGAACGATAGGCTGCAGCTTGTCGACAAACCGATTGACCGCCGCCGCCATGTCGCCGATCTCGTCACGGCTGTGGATCGCAACCCGCTTGGTCAGGTCACCCTCACCCGCAGCCAGGTCGTCCAGCGCGCCGACCAGCAGACGCAGGCGGTGCACCACGCGCCGCCCCAGTACCGCGGCCAGCACCACCAGCATGACCATGCCGACCAGGGCCAGACACAGCCCGATGCGCCAGCGCAACTGCGCCGCAGCGGCCTGCACCGTGCTGTGGGTATTGGCCTGCATGGTCGCCGCCGCCGATTCCGCCGACTGCAGACGCGCCTGCAGCGCCTTGGCACTTTCGGCCGAAGCCCCTTGCAGACTTTCGCCCACCAACTGCCCTGCACTGGCAATCAATGCCGCGAAGCGCTTGTCCAGCTCGGCCACCTCGGCCTCCACACCGGTGCGCGAGACAGCCATCAACACCCGGCCGATCTCTGCGCCATTGGGGTTGATCGAGGCCTCGACATAGATCACCGCCGGATCCGTCTTGGCCGCATTGAGTACCTTGTCCAAGGCTCGCTCACCCGCACCCTTGGCCAGCAGCGCCTGGTTGATGGGGTTGTCGCGGTTCAAGTAGCGGGTCAAGTGCTCGCCCTGAGCGTCGTTGTAGATCACGAACAGTACGTTGGGATTGCGCTGGGCGCGGCGGGCGAACTCGGAAAGCGTCGGCACATCGTTGTCCCACATTGCCCGCGGCGCGACGGAGGCCAGCAATTCGGCCATGTCGGTGGCCGATTCCTGCAGGTCCTTGTCCAGCGTGGCGCGGATCTGCGCCTGCTCGCCGGTCAGACGCGCCGACAAACCGGCACTCAGGCGCTGGCGGGTATTGTCCGAAAGACTCTCGAGGCCGGAAGACACTTCCGCGCTCGCGCTTTGCAGCTCGCCCGTCAGCCGTTGACTATCCTGAGCCATGCGACGGTCCAGGTCCGATTCAAGCGCGGTGACCGTGCTTCGGGTCAGCGCAATGGCGGCCAGCACCTGCACCAAAAGAGCGATGCCCAAGGCGATGAAGACCGGACGCAGCAAACTGCTGCGCAGAAGAGAAAGGACAGCGGACATGTGAATCCCCTTTTTATTGACGCCATTCTGATGATGGCGCCTGATTGAGGACTCACACAGCAAAGGCCGTGCCGAGGTTTGCCCGTTGCTTGAACGACAAAGGGCCCCGAAGGGCCCTGTGCTGTGTTGCGCGAACCGCTGTCAGCCGAACGGATGACGCAGCACGATGGTTTCGTTGCGGTCTGGCCCGGTCGAGATGATGTCGATCGGTGCGCCGATCAGCTCCTCGACACGCTTGATATAGGCACGAGCGTTGGCGGGCAGCTCTTCCAGGGTTTTGGCACCCACGGTCGACTCGCTCCAACCCGGCACTTCTTCGTACACGGGCTGCAGGCCCACGTAGCTGTCAGCGTCCGTAGGGGCTACGTCCTTGCCTTCTGCATCTTTGTAACCGGTGCAGATATTGATGGTTTCCAGACCATCGAGTACGTCCAGCTTGGTCAGGCAGATGCCCGAAATGCTGTTCACGTCGATAGCGCGGCGCAGGATGACAGCGTCGAACCAGCCACAACGACGAGCACGGCCGGTGGTCGCGCCAAATTCGTGGCCCTGTTTGGCCAAGTGCGCACCGACTTCGTCGAACAGCTCGGTCGGGAACGGACCCGAACCGACACGGGTGGTGTACGCCTTGGTGATGCCCAGGATGTAGTCCAGGAACATGGGACCCACGCCCGAGCCGGTCGCAACGCCACCCGCGGTGGTGTTGGAACTGGTCACGTACGGGTAGGTACCGTGATCAATGTCCAGCAGCGAACCTTGGGCACCTTCGAACATGATGTCCTTGCCGGCGCGACGCAGGTCGTGCAGTTCGGCAGTCACGTCCAGCATCAGCGGCTCGAGCAGCTCGGCGTATTCCTTGCACTCGGCCAGGGTCTTTTCGAACTCGATGGCCGGCTCTTTGTAGTAACCCACCAGCATGAAGTTGTGGTAGTCCACCAGCTCACGCAGCTTGTCTTCGAAGCGCGGCATGTTGAGCAGGTCGCCCACACGCAGGCCGCGACGGGCAACCTTGTCTTCATACGCGGGGCCGATGCCGCGACCGGTGGTGCCGATCTTCAGCTCGCCGCGGGCCTTTTCGCGGGCCTGATCCAGCGCCACGTGGAAGGACAGGATCAGCGGGCAGGACGGGCTGATACGCAGGCGCTCGCGCACCGGTACGCCTTTCTCTTCCAGCTTGGTGATCTCACGCATCAACGCGTCAGGTGCAACTACCACACCATTGCCGATCAGGCACTGGACGCCTTCGCGCAGCACGCCCGACGGGATCAGGTGCAGGACGGTTTTCTCACCGTCGATGACCAGCGTGTGGCCGGCGTTGTGGCCGCCTTGATAGCGCACCACCGCGGCCGCATGTTCGGTCAGCAGATCAACGATCTTGCCTTTGCCCTCATCACCCCATTGGGTGCCCAGGACTACGACATTCTTACCCATAACACTTGTCCTCATTCGCGCAAACTTGGTGCCGGCAGCGGCCGGCGGGAAAACTCAAGAGGCCAGTGGCAGCACTTGCCATTGCCCGTTCTGCTGAATCAATTGACAGTCGCAATCTGCCTCGCCGGCAGCCTCGATCGTCTGTCCCGGCAAGGCCTGGACCACGCGCCGGCCCTCGCGGCGCAGCTGGCAGACTGCCTGCCACAGAGCCGCATCGGTGCTGTCAGGCATCCAGACGCCACCAGCAGGCAGTTCGATCCGGGCCCGACCCAGGGTCACCAGGGACTTGAGGTCCGTGGAGAAACCGGTTGCCGGGCGGGCGCGACCGAAGTCCGCGCCGATGTCGTCGTAGCGGCCGCCCTGGGCAATGGACTGGCCCATGCCTGGAACGAACACGGCGAACACCACGCCGGTGTGATAGTGATAACCGCGCAACTCGCCCAAGTCGAAGTACAGCGGCAATTGCGGAAAACGCAACGACAGCCGTTCGGCAATCGCCAGCAGGTCGTCCAGCGCGGTCATCACCGGCGCCGGTGCATTGGCCAGGCGTACCTTGGCCTGCGCCAGCACTTCGCGACCGCCACACAGGCCAACCAGGGCACGCAGCATCTCGGCAAGGTCCGCTTGCAACCCTTCGGTGAGGACGATCACTTCGTCGATGGCCTTGCGCTGCAGGGCATCGAACAACTGCTGCTCGACATCGCCCGACAGCCCGGCCGCACGGGCCAGGCCGCGGTAGATACCGACGTGGCCCAGATCCATGTGCACGTCTGGCACATCGGCCATTTCCAGCATGGTCAGCATCAGGCTGATGACTTCCACGTCGCTGCTCGGACTGGCGTCGCCATACAGCTCGGCGCCCAGCTGGATCGGGCTGCGCGAACTGGACAGTGCCCGCGGCTGTGCGTGCAGCACACTGCCGGCATAGCACAGGCGGTTCGGCCCTTCACGGCGCAGGGTGTGCGCGTCGATGCGCGCCACCTGGGGCGTGATGTCGGCACGAAAGCCCATTTGCCGACCCGATTGCGGGTCGATCACCTTGAAGGTGCGCAGATCCAGATCCTGGCCAGCACCGGTCAGGAGCGACTCGAGGTATTCGATGTGCGGCGTCACGACGAACTCGTAACCCCAGCTCTGGAACAGGTCCAACACCTGACGCCGCGCGACTTCGATGCGCGCAGCCTCGGGCGGCAGTACTTCTTCGATGCCATCTGGCAGCAGCCAGCGGTCTACCGTTGCCATTACGCCTTTCCCCTATGATCCGGGCGGCCTGCCGTCGGGCTAGCCTTGAGTGAAGCAGAAATCGCCCACCGCAAGCAGGTCGCGGGGCAATGTCCTCATGAACCGGGCCTATGAATCGGCCAATCTATGTTGCAGACGCAAAAAAGCCGGGAATTTCCCGGCTGCCGCATCATACACACGTTTCGCCGATCGTTCACCCCGCCAAACGGTTAAACCGCCCGGCGGGGAAAGCCGATCAGGGCTTGTACTTCTCCATGAAGCGGAAGAAATCGCTTTTGGAGTCCAGCACCATCACGTCGCTCTTGTTGGCGAAGCTCTGGCGGTATGCCTGCAGGCTGCGGAAGAAGGAATAGAATTCCTGATCCTGTCCATAGGCCTGGGCGTAGATGGACGCTGCCTGCGCATCGCCGTCACCACGCGCTTCCTCGGACTCGCGATAGGCTTCGGCCAACAGCACGCGACGCTGACGATCGGCATCGGCACGGATGCCTTCTGCCAGTTCGTTACCCTTGGCACGGTGCTCGCGCGCCTCGCGCTCACGCTCGGTGCTCATGCGCTCGAACACGCTGCGGTTGACTTCCTTGGGCAGGTCGATGGCCTTGACGCGCACGTCGATGACCTCGATACCCAGCTCCTTGTCCGCCATGCGATTGAGCGACGTGGTGATGTCGGACATCAACGCGTCACGCTCGCCCGACACCACTTCGTGCAGGGTGCGCTTGCCGAACTGGTCCCGCAGACCCGATTCGAGGCGGCGTGACAGACGCTCGTCGGCGATCTGCTTCATGCCGGAAGTGGCGGTGTAGTAGCGCTCGGCATCCTTCACACGCCACTTGGCGTAGGCATCGACCATCACCGCTTTCTTCTCCAGGGTCAGGAACCGCTGGGTCGGGGCGTCGAGGGTCATCAGCCGCGCATCGAACTTGCGCACCTGGTTGACGTACGGCAGCTTCACATGCAGACCAGGCTGGACATCGGCCTGAACCACGCGGCCGAACTGCAGGAGTACCGCACGTTCGGTCTGCGCGACGATGTAGAAGCAGTTCCATGCTGCCACCGCCAGAACGACGGTGACGACAAGGGCGATCACAGATTTATTGCCCATCAGCGACTCTCCCTTGAACGCATTTCACGCTGTTGCTGCTGCAGGTCGGCCGCAGCACGTGCGCCGGCGGCGTCGCTGGCCGAGGCCGGCGTGCTGGCGGCAGGCGTGCTGCTGTTGTTGCGGTCACCACCGACCATCTTGTCCAGCGGCAGGTAGATCAGGTTGTTCTGCCCTTCCTTGCTGGCCACCAGCACCTTGCTGGTGTTGCTGTATACGTCCTGCATGGTTTCCAGGTACAGGCGCTGACGGGTCACGTCGGGAGCCTTGCGGTACTCGGTGACCAGCTTGGTGAAGCGGTCGGCCTCACCCTTGGCGCGCGATACCACTTCGTCGCGGTAGCCGTTGGCATCTTCGATGATACGCTGGGCCTGACCGCGAGCCTCGGGAATCACGCCGTTGGCATAGCCTTCGGCCTGGTTGCGCGAGCGCTGCTCGTCTTCCCGGGCACGGATCACGTCGTCGAAGGCTTCCTGCACTTCACGCGGGGCTGCCGCGCTCTGCACGTTTACCTGGGTGACGGTGATACCGGTCTGGTAGGTGTCGAGGAAACGCTGCAGGCGCTCCTTGATCTCGCCGGCCATCTGCTCGCGGCCTTCGGTCAGCACCTGGTCCATCGCGGTGGAACCCACCACATGGCGCAGCGCACTGTCGGTAGCATGTTGCAGGCTGATTTCAGGCTGGTCGACGCGCAGGACGAAGTCCTGCAGGTTGGTGATCTTGTACTGCACGGTCAGCGGCACTTCGACGATGTTCTCGTCTTCGGTGAGCATCTGCCCCTGCTTGGTATACGAACGCTCGCGCGTGACGTTTTCCAGATACTTGCGGTCGATGGGCGGGAAATAGATATTCAGGCCCGGGCCCACCGTTTCGTAGTACTTGCCGAAGCGCAGCACCACGGCTTGCTCCTGCTCGTCGACCACATACACCGCGCTGTACAGCCAGATCGCGCCAAGCACGGCAAGGCCGATGCCCAACAGGCCGAGTCCACCGCCCTTGGACGTGCCTCCGCTGTCGCCACCGCCACCTGTGCGTTTCTTTCCACCACCGAACAAACCGTTCAGGCTGTCCTGCAGCTTGCGGAAGGCCTCGTCGAGATCCGGTGGCCCCTTGCGGTCGCCTCCACGGCGTTTACCACCCCAAGGATCTTGATTGTTCGAGTTGCCACCCGGCTCATTCCAAGCCATAGCGCTCTCCATCTGATAAAGCAAAGACGCACCCACGGCGCGCCGACCAATGCTACAGAATGCCCGACATGACAGCACAGCTGCCACGCGAGGCTTTTATTGCAAAGTGTGTTGCTCGATGAATTCAGCGGGCTCCATGCCTTCGCGACTGACCAGGCGATTGAGCTCCGCACGCGGCAAACGTATTGCCAGCAAACTGCCACCCTGCTCATCATGCGCTTCGCTTTGCACCGCGCCCAGCGAAAACAGCTGTGCACGCAGGCGGCCCAGTGTCTGGCCCAGCTGCAGCGTTCCGACGAACAGGTCTTCGCCCAGCAACTCGGCGACCGCTTGCTTGACCAGCTCGAGGCCGCGCCCATCGCGCGCCGACACCCAGACCCTGACCGGCTTGCCGTCGGCATCGCGCTGTATCTGCGGCTCGACGTTCTCGAGCAGGTCGAGTTTGTTATACACCTCGAGGATCGGCAAGCCTTGCGCACCGATCTCGGTGAGCACGGCCATGACCTGTTCGATCTGCGCCATGCGCTCGGGCTCATGGGCGTCGATCACGTGCAGCAGCAGGTCGGAGTTGCTCGACTCCTCGAGGGTGGCGCGAAACGCTTCGACCAGCTTGTGCGGCAGGTGGCGAATGAAGCCCACCGTGTCGGCCAGGATCACCGGCCCCAGGTCGTTCAATTCGAGCCGACGCAGGGTCGGGTCGAGGGTGGCGAACAATTGGTCGGCCGCGTACACCTCGGACTGCGTGACGGCGTTGAACAAGGTCGACTTGCCGGCGTTGGTGTAGCCCACCAGGGACACCGACGGGATGTCGGCACGCCGGCGGCCGCGTCGTGCCTGCTCGCGCTGGCTGCGAACCTTTTCCAGGCGCTGCTTGATCTGGCGCAGGCGAACCCGCAGCAGACGCCGGTCGGTTTCCAGCTGGGTTTCACCCGGGCCGCGCAGGCCGATACCACCGCCCTGGCGCTCGAGGTGAGTCCAGCCACGAACCAGCCGCGTGCTCATGTGCTCGAGCTGGGCCAGTTCGACCTGCAGCTTGCCTTCATGGGTACGGGCGCGTTGCGCGAAGATATCCAGGATCAGACCGGTCCGGTCCAGCACGCGGCACTCGAAGACTTTCTCGAGGTTGCGTTCCTGGCTGGGTGTGAGGGTGTGATTGAAGATCACCAGATCGGCGTGCTCGGCCTTGACCTGGTCACGCAGTTCCTCGACCTTGCCGCTGCCGATCAGAAATTTGGCACTGGGCCGATGACGGGCGACATTGACGAATGCGACAGTTTCGGCGCCGGCCGAGATGGCCAGCTCCTGAAACTCCTGCGGGTCTTCGCGCGCCTCAGGGTCCTGACCATCCAGATGAACGAGGATCGCTCGCTCACCACCACCGTGGCGCTCAAAGAACAAGGCAGACTCCTATCAAGCGTTACCTGGGTCGGTGTCGCCCTGCTCGGATTCGGTCGCGCTTGGCAGACGAATCGGACGCACCGGTACAACCGTGGAAATCGCGTGTTTGTAGACCATCTGGCTGACCGTGTTCTTCAGCAGGATGACAAACTGGTCGAACGATTCGATCTGGCCCTGCAACTTGATACCGTTCACCAGATAGATCGAGACGCCGACCTTCTCTTTACGCAAGGTGTTCAAGTAAGGGTCTTGTAGCGAATGCCCTTTTGACATGTGCCGCACTCCTTTAAGGATCAATAGTGGAAAAGCTTTGAAAAGATGAAGGCTCTGACCGTCAGACCCCAAGGATAGACGGCAATTGCGGGACTCAGCTCAATATGGAGGCCGAACCCAGGTATTTCAAGGTGCGAGGCAGATTGTCACCGGCCAGGCTGTCGAGCCAGTGCAGATCGGCCCAACCGCGCAACCAGGTAAACTGCCGTTTGGCCAATTGGCGCGTGGCGATGATGCCGCGTTCGCGCATCTGCACCTCGGTCAGCTTGCCATCCAGATGATCCCAGACTTGCCGATAGCCCACCGCTCGTATAGACGCAAGCCCTGCATGCAAGTCACTTCGAGCACGCAAGGCAGTGACCTCGTCGACGAAGCCTTGTTCCAGCATTTGTCCGAAACGCACGGCAATTCGCTCATGCAGCACCGAGCGATCGGCGGGTGCGATTGCCAAGTGGGCCACAGTATAGGGCAATTGACCGCTTGCCAATGCGCCTGCCTCGGTACTTTGCGCAGATTGTCGCGCGCGCAGCTCGGTCATGCTCGAACCACTCACGCGGTAGACCTCCAGCGCTCGAATCAGACGTTGCGGATCATTGGGATGAATGCGCGCGGCGGAGACCGGATCGACCGCCGCAAGCTGGTCGTGCAATGCCTGCCAGCCGTGCAGCGCGGCCTGCGCTTCCAGATCGGCGCGCACCTGGGCATCGGCGCCCGGCATGTCCGCCAGCCCTTCGAGCAGGGCCTTGAAATACAGCATGGTGCCGCCAACCAGCAGCGGGATGTTGCCCCGCGCGGTGATCTGCTCCATGGCTTGCAGGGCGTCGCGGCGAAAATCGGCGGCGCTGTAGCTTTGCGCCGGATCGAGGATGTCGATCAGTGCGTGCGGATGGGCGTCGAGCACCGCCCGCGACGGCTTGGCGGTGCCGATGTCCATGCCGCGGTAGACCAGCGCCGAATCGACGCTGATCAGCTCGCACGGCAGCACCTTGCTCAGCTCGATGGCCAGGTCGGTCTTGCCGGCGGCGGTGGGCCCCATGAGGAAGATCGCCGGAGGTAGGCCACTCATGCTCAACGCCCGCGCAGGAAGAGTTTGTCCAGGTCGTCCAGGCCCATTTGGGTCCAGGTCGGCCGGCCATGGTTACACTGGCCACTGCGCTCGGTGTTTTCCATATCGCGCAGCAGGCCGTTCATTTCCGGAATGGCCAGGCGCCGGTTGGCGCGAATGGCACCGTGGCAGGCCATGGTGCCCAGCAATTCGTTCAAATGGGCCTGGATACGGTCGCTGGTGCCGTACTCCATCAGGTCGGCCAGGACGTCGCCGACCAGGCGATTGGCCTCGGCCTGCTTGAGCAGTGCCGGGATCTGGCGTATGGCCAGGGTTTCCGGACCCAGGCGCTGCAGCTCGAAGCCCAGGCGCTGGAACCACGCCGCGTGCTCCTCGGCACAGTCCGCCTCGCGTTGGCTCATGGCCAGCGATTCGGGCACCAGCAAGGGCTGCCCGCTCAGGCCTTCGCTGGCCATGGCGATCTTCAGACGCTCGTACATGATGCGCTCATGCGCCGCATGCATATCCACCAGGACCAGCCCCTGGGCGTTTTCAGCGAGGATATAGATCCCCTTGAGTTGCGCCAGCGCGTAGCCCAGCGGCGGAATGTCACCCTGGCTCGGCGGCAGGCTGGGGATCGGCGCGGTGCTGCTGCCGGCGGTGGGCAACGGGGCGAAGAATTCCCGGTAGGCGCTTTGCGCCTCGGCCACTGGCAGCGCAGCGGTCGGCCGCGGCGTGTATGAATAACCGCCGCTGGAACCACCACTCGACTGCGGTTGGGCCATCGGTGAGTGCAGCAGGTTGGCCGCCAGGCCCATTTCACCCTGAGGGCCGAACTCGCCTGCCTGGGCCCCGCTCGGCCGCAACGGCTGGGCCTGCGCCGGCGCGCTCGCCAACTGGTCTTCCGGACGCACATCAGCCAGCGCCCGGTGCAGTGTGCCGTAGAGAAAGTCATGCACCATGCGCCCGTCGCGAAAGCGCACTTCATGCTTGGTCGGGTGCACGTTGACGTCGACCACCGCCGGGTCCACTTCCAGAAACAGGACGAAGGTCGGATGACGGCCGTTGAACAGCACGTCGCGGTAAGCCTGCCGTACCGCGTGGGCCACCAGCTTGTCGCGCACCGCTCGGCCGTTGACGAAGAAGTATTGAAGGTCGGCCTGGCTGCGCGAAAACGTCGGCAAGCCTACCCAGCCCCACAGACGCAGGCCGTTGCGCTCTACCTCGATCGGCATCGCCTGTTCGAGGAACGCCGGCCCGCAGACCGCGGCGACCCGCCGTGCACGGGCAGTTTCGTCATGGGCCTCATGCAAGCCAAGGATGCTCTTGCCGTTGTGCCGCAGGTGAAAGCCGACGTCGAAGCGCGCCAGCGCCAGGCGCTTGATGACTTCCTGCAGGTGGTCGAACTCGGTCTTTTCGGTCTTGAGAAACTTGCGCCGTGCAGGCGTATTGAAGAACAGGTCGCGCACCTCCACCGAGGTGCCCACTGGGTGCGCCGCAGGCTGCACACGGGCATCCATGTCGCGGCCTTCGGTTTCCACCTGCCAGGCCTGATCGGCGGCCGCGGTGCGCGAGGTGAGGGTGAGCCGCGCCACCGAACTGATCGAGGCCAGTGCTTCGCCGCGGAACCCCAGGCTCATGACACGCTCGAGGTCCTGCAGGTCGCGGATCTTGCTGGTGGCATGGCGAGCCAGGGCCAGGGGCAGGTCGTCGGCCGAGATGCCGCCACCGTCGTCGCGCACGCGCAGCAGCTTGACGCCGCCCTGCTCGACCTCGATGTCGATGCGGCGGGCGCCGGAGTCCAGGCTGTTTTCCAGCAGCTCCTTGATCACCGAGGCGGGTCGTTCGACCACCTCGCCGGCCGCGATCTGGTTGGCGAGCCGCGGACTGAGCAGCTCGATACGCGCCGATTCAACCATTACTGGGACGCCAGCGCAGTACTAGGAATGGTGACTTCCTGGCCGATCTTCAATTCATCGGTTTTCAGGTCATTGGCGCTGCGCAAGGTGGCGATGCCCAGGTCGTAGCGCGCCGCCAGCATGGCCAGGGTTTCGCCGGGACGCACCACGTGAGTGCTGGGGCCGCGGGCAATCTTGCCGGTGTCGCGCAACCAGGCCATGTAGGTGCCCGGCGGCGGGTTCTGCTGGAAGAACTGCTTCACGCCGGTACGGATGGATCGCGCCAGCGCCTGCTGGTGACCCGAGCTTTGCAGCTTGTTGGCTTCGTTGGAGTTGGAGATGAACCCGGTTTCCACGAGGATCGATGGGATGTCTGGCGATTTCAACACCATGAACCCGGCCTGCTCGACCCGACGCTTGTGCAGCGGTGTCACCTGGCCGATATTGCTCAACACTTTCTGGCCCACATTGAGACTGGAAGTCAGCGAGGCGGTCATCGACAGATCCAGCAACACGCCGGCCAGCATGCGGTCCTTGTCATCCAGGCTGACGTTCCCGGCGCCACCGATCAGGTCCGAACGGTTCTCGGTGTCGGCCAGCCAGCGAGCGGTTTCCGACGTGGCGCCGCGCTCGGACAAAGCAAACACCGAGGCTCCGAAGGCCGCCGATGACGGCGCGGCGTCGGCGTGAATGGACACGAACAGGTCAGCGCCCTTCTTGCGGGCGATTTCAGTGCGCCCGCGCAGCGGAATGAAGTAGTCGCCGGTGCGCGTCAGCTCGGCGCGAAAGCCTTGTTCGGCGTTGATCTGGCGCTGCAGTTCCTTGGCGATCTGCAACACCACGTCTTTTTCGTGCTGCCCGCGCGGGCCCGAGGCGCCCGGGTCTTCGCCGCCGTGGCCGGCATCGATGGCGATGACGATATCGCGCTTGCCGTTGGGCACCGGAGTCAGCTTGATGGCCGGACGCGTCGGCGTCACCGGCACCGCCGGCGTGATGGCCACGGCCGGCTGGGGTGGCGTGGGCTCGGCATCGGCCGCCGAGTCGAACAGGTCGACCACCAGGCGGTTGCCATACTGCTGGTTGGGCGCAAGCGTGAAGCTTTTCGGGGTGATGGCCTTTTTCAGATCGACCACCACGCGCAGATCGGTAGGCGTACGCTGTGCCGAACGCACGCTGGTGACGGGCGAGTCACCAGGGGCCACGCTCAACGGACCGGCTGCAGTGGCGCCGTTGATGTCGATGACCAGTCGATCGGGTGACGACAGCGTGAACACACTGTGCTGGACGGGACCTGTAAGGTCGAAGACCAGCCGGGTGTTGTCCGGCGCTCGCCACAAGCGCACGCTCTTGACTTGTGTAGCGGCCACGGCATTGACGACAAAACCCGTCAACATCAGACCAACGACCGCGACCAGCGCGCGAATGCGCATACCTAACCCCATCAATTTATTTGGATTTCTGTGCCACAGCGGCACACCAGGACTCACCGCGTGAGCCCTGTGGCGATAACTTCAACAGCCTTCCAGCCGCTTGCGGGCTTATGGTAATGGTCAGGTCCGGCTTTGGCAAAAAGCCTGCGCCCTGTCGGGGCCACTCGATCAGGCACAAGGCGTCCTCTTCAAAGTAGTCGCGGATGCCCAAATACTCCAATTCCTCTGGATCAACAAGACGATAGAGGTCGAAGTGAAAGGCTTTTATAGGGCCGATCTCGTAGGGTTCGACCAGGGTGAAGGTGGGGCTCTTGACTGCCCCAACGTGGCCCAGGCCGCGGATCAAGCCTCGGGAAAAGGTGGTCTTGCCGGCGCCCAGATCACCCTCCAGAAAGATCAATCCGCCGCCTTGGGTAATCTCTGCCATGCGCGCACCGAACGCGAGCATGGCCGGCTCGCCTTCCAGGTAGATTTCTACTTCAGACACGGATAATGCTCCTTGAGCAACTGACGAATGGCAGGTATCAGATCGCTGGCCGCCAAACCACGGCCGCCCTTGCCCAGACGCTCTCCGGCGCAGGCATGCAGCCACACCCCCAGGCAGGCCGCATCGAAGCCATCCATGCCTTGAGCACGCAGCGCACCGACCAGCCCGGCGAGCACGTCGCCCAAGCCACCGGTGGCCATGGCGGGATGACCCTGCTCGCAGATCGCCAGGCGCCCATCGGGCGCTGCAATCAGGCTGCCCGCACCCTTGAGCACGCACACCGCCGAATACTGACGCGCCAGGCGCAGGGCCGCCGCAGGGCGATCGTCCTGAACTTGCGTGGTGGAGATACCGAGTAGTCTGGCCGCTTCCCCTGGATGCGGGGTCAGCACGGCATCGGCCGGCAGCGCCACCGCGCCCTGAGCCAACTGATTCAGTGCATCGGCGTCCCAGACCTGAGGCTTGTCCTGGCTGGCCGCCACCGACAGCAGGCTGCGGCCCCAGCTGGCTTGCCCAAGGCCGGGCCCGACCACCAGCACCGTGGCAGCCTCGGCCAGCGCCCGGAGCTGGTTGGCCGAGGCGATATCGGCAACCATCACTTCCGGCAGACGCGCCAGCGCCGGCGCCACGTGCTCGCCGCGGGTGGCCAGCGTTACCATGCCGGCCCCGCTGCGCAGGGCACTCTGCGCGCTGAGCAAGGCCGCGCCGCCGGTGCCATGGTCGCCACCGATCACCAGTACACGGCCGTACATGCCCTTGTGCGCATCCATCGGCCGCGCGGCCAGAACCGGCAAGGTGTCAGGGTTGAGCTGCACGGCGGCCGAAGGCTGGCGTTGCTCTGCGTCGGGAATTTGCGTGTCTGGCGGCATGCTTGAACCTTTGCTGTCGATGTCTGGCAGAATTATACCCACCTCCGCACCGGTTTCCTCGCTCGCATGTCTGCTCCCACCATCGACCTTCCCGCCCTGGCGCTCTCCATCAAGCAATGGGGACGCGAACTGGGTTTCCAGCAAGTTGGCATCGCAGGCCTGGACCTTGGCGAGCATGAACGACACCTGCAGCGCTGGCTCGATGCTGGCTATCACGGCGAAATGGACTACATGGCCGCCCATGGCAGCAAGCGCTCACACCCCGAGCAACTGGTGCCGGGCACCTTGCGGGTCGTTTCGCTGCGCATGGACTACCTGCCCGGCGACACACAAATGGCGCAACGCCTGGCGCAGCCGGAAAAAGCCTACGTCTCGCGCTATGCTCTGGGCCGCGACTACCACAAGCTGATCCGCAAACGGGTGCAGCACCTGGCCGAGCGCATCCAGCAGGACATCGGCCCGTTCGGCTTCCGCGCCTTCGTCGACAGCGCGCCGGTGCTGGAGAAAGCCATTGCCCAGGAAGCGGGGCTGGGCTGGATCGGCAAGAATACGCTGGTACTCAACCGCAAGGCAGGCAGTTACTTCTTCCTCGCCGAACTGTTCGTCGACCTGCCGTTACCGGTCGACCCGCCCCACGCCAGCGAGCATTGCGGACGCTGCACGGCCTGTTTGGATATCTGTCCTACCGCCGCCTTCGTCGGGCCCTACGTACTGGATGCTCGTCGCTGCATTTCCTATCTGACCATCGAGCTCAAGGGCCCCATTCCTACCGAGCTGCGGCCGCTGATCGGCAACCGTGTGTTCGGTTGCGACGACTGCCAGATCGTCTGCCCGTGGAACCGCTTCGCCCGCCCTTCGGGCGAAGGCGATTTCCAGCCGCGGCATCAACTGGACAATGCCGAACTGGCGCAGCTGTTTTTGTGGGATGAAGACCGGTTTCTGAACAGCACCGAAGGCTCGCCCCTGCGCCGCGCCGGTTACGAGCGCTTTCTGCGCAACCTGGCGGTGGGGCTGGGCAACGCACCGTCGAGCATCCCGGTGCTCGAAGCCTTGAAGGCACGCCGCGAGCACCCCAGCGCACTGGTCCGTGAACACGTCGAATGGGCCCTGGCGGCCCACGCTCAACGGTCGTCGTAGACGAACTTGGGCATTTCCCAGTGGAAACGGATAGCCAACAGGCGCAGCAGAAAACCGCCGAACAGGGTGATCGACAGCGCCTGAATCGGCACCAGCTCCAGGTAGGTGCAACCCAGAAAGCACCACGCCGCAGCGAATGAGACGCTGGCATACAGCTCACGGCGGAACACCAGGGGAATGTCGTTGCAGAGGATATCGCGCAGGATGCCGCCGAAGACCCCGGTGATCATGCCGCTGATGGACGCCACCAGATAGTCGTGGCCCAGCTCCAGCGCGGTCATGGTACCGATCAGGGTAAACGCCACCAGCCCCAGCGCATCGAGCACCAGAAACAGCGAGCGCAGGCGGCGCATGAGTGGCGCGATGAAAATCGTCACCAGCGCCGCCACGCTGGTGAGCACCAGGTATTCGGGATGCTTGACCCACGTCAGCGGGTAGTGGCCCAGCAACACGTCGCGCATCGAGCCACCGCCGAGTGCGGTCACACAGGCGATCAGCACCACACCGAACCAGTCCATACCGCGCCGCCCTGCGGACAAGGCACCGGTCATGGCTTCAGCGGTGATGGCGATGAGGTAGAGGGTCAGCAGCATGGGAACCTGGGGCCAAAGGCAGCGGGATAGGCGCGGTAGCGACTGCAACACGGGCGCCGCGATGAGCTCCCATGATACCGAGCACGGACTTGCGTTGTCCGCTTCAAGAGGTCCGGAGACACAGCGTGAGCTCATCGCCCACAGGATAGCTGCAACACGCCAATGCGTACCCAGCCGCGCGCTCCTGTGCGCTCAGTGCAAAATCGGCCTCGCTGCGACAGTCCCCTTTCAAGACCTTGATCTTGCAGGCACCACAGATTCCAGCACGACACTGACTGCGCACTTTCAGGCCCTGGGATTCCAACTGCGCAAGCAGGGTCAACGAATGAACCGCCTCGAACTCGACCCCCGACGCGGGTATCTTCAAACGCACTGTTCCAGTGTCGGCCTGCTTGGCGGGCAACGGCGAATCGGCCGAGCTGAATGCTTCGATAAAGTACTGGGCCCCACCATGCCGAACCTTCATGGCCCGGTGTATTTCTACGGCGAATGCTTGGCTTCCGCAGATTACAATGCCTTGCGACGCCTCCAGGGCGTCCAGTACCCGCTGGCTTGGACGCCCCCTCCACAAGCAGCCTTTGTCTTGGTACAGCGACTGGCGGGTGACATGGATGCGCAAGGTGAACCAGCGTTCGGCAAGCTCCAGGGTCATCAACTCGGCGAAGCATGGCACGGCTTCCAGAGAGGGCGTGCACAACAATAACGTGATCCGTGGCACTCGGCGGCCTTGCCGTGCCCATTGCCTGAATTCGCGTATCAATGCCCAAGGCAAGGTAAAACCGATACCACCAGCCAACAGCGCTACGCTATCCAAGCCTGAAAGCTGCTGCGCCGTGATGTCTCCTGCAACGCCCACACAGCGCACCAAGGCGCCGACCATCAGATGATTGAACATCGTCTCTGACAACCCTTTGGAAGGCACACGCTGGACGATGATCTCAACCTGCCAGCGCGTGGGGCAGGCCACTATCGAATAGCAGGCCGTGCGAACTTGACCGGTAGCACCTGCGTATTCAAGTATCAGGTAACGGCCTGGGACATATTCTTCTTCACGCTGTTCATCGAGCACCGTGAAGACAAATCTCCTCGCGTTCTCGGCAACGTCGCATGCCACATCACACCGTAGAAAACCTGGCCCAACTGGCTCTACGGCAGATGAATTGTTCTTGGCCGAAAGCACCATCTATTCTAGACCTATACGTGCAAGGAGACTGAAAACCGACTCGGTGTAGACCTCTACTTCGCTTGATCGAGAACACTCCAGAAGCATTGCCTCATACCCCTGGAATCCCGCTAGAGAAAGCGCCCGAGCCCAGGCACCCAGTTCGTTATCGGCAAACATCTCCACCGTCTTGGCAATTACAGCCTGCAAGTACGTTCGTTCGCCGACACTTAGCGTGTGGACGATATCGCACGCTACAAAACTGAAAACACTTGAATGGCTCCACTCATCCACCGCGTGAGTACGAGTCACCTCATGGCACACCTGCTGGATGGAGTCATCCTCGGACAAGGTCTTCAGGTAGTCAGTGATCAAGGTTTCACTGGCACAGGCAATACCGAATCGAGTGAGCCGCCGCTGCCACTCAGCCATACATGTGGACAATATCTGATCGCGCCAGCGGATAAGATTGAAGTCGCTGAAATCGAGGTAGGGCAGCTTTCGGTTCAGATAGATGTAATTGCATGCCGTGACCGACATCTTGGTGTGGAGCGCTTCGTCGAGCAGCGCCTCAGACATCACTCGCTGCAGGATGTCACGGTTGCGAGACTCGACAGGTGGCCTTTTGATGATGTCCTCGCAGGCCGGTGTCACGATGTCGCATTCGATATAAATGGTTTTGAGGTTATAGATAATCCAGCCATAGGACAGACATCTGGATTTCATTTCGGCCGTAGCCGCCTGCCAGGCTGGATGACTTCGAAACGGAACCAGCGACTCGCTAAAGTCCAACCTGCCGTGCTCGAAGAGCAATTGACTGTAAGGAGTCGCGTCGTTGTTGACTGCCGCCCGCACGACCCACAAAGAAGACAGTTTCTCCAGCATGTTCCTGACGCCATCATGGCTTTCCGGACCAACTTCCATATTCACTTGCTGCGTACCTCTTTACCCGTGATGTTCAACCAATGACGCCATTGATGGCATTCAAGTCTTTGCGAATATGCCCTGCGCATACAGCACGCGAATTCCGTCAGGCGTGGATTCCAGCAATCGGCGCTCACCCGTTTTGCGTTGTATGTCGAGGGTGTAGCCCTCGCCTTCGGGGAACCGGCGGACCACATCTGCCAATGCATGCTCGGCAGCGGCATGCTCTATATCGAACTGGCACCAGTACGCCCGGTGCAATTGAACGATGACGCGAAAGTGCTGCATGGTTTCTACTCTCCTGAAAGGGGACCCAGCACTCGGCTGGCCCAGTTCTCGATCTGGCCCGTTGTCAGGCGCCGCTCCACGAGTGAGCGCCAGGATGGTACGAGCGGCAGTTGCGCAAGTTGGCTCAACTCATCGAGGTCCAGCGGCCGTTCGTACAACAGCGCGATGACTCTGCGCAACGGCCATCGAGGGATGGGGCGATCCTGGAGCACCATTGCGTCGCCTGCTTGCAGGACACCGCCCTCGAGGACCCGGTAATACCAGCCGGTCATTGCACTGGCCTGCATGCGCAAGGCCATATCGCTCACCTCGAAGCGGTCGCTGAGCTTCCAGCAAGGCTGGCGGGTCTGGCTGACTTCGAGGAGCACGTCGCCGCAGCGAAAGATGTCACCCAGGCAAACCGTGTTTTCGTCGAGACCGACAGTCGACAGGTTCTCGCCGAATGCGCCTGGCCGTGCAAGGCGTGGATGCTCGCCGATGAGCTGTGTCCACTCCTGGTAGTGCTCGAACGGGTAGTGGTGAAGGGCTTTGTCGGGGCCTCCATGGATGCGGCGGTCCCCCTGCTCATCGCCTGTTATTCCCAGCGTTCCCACTTCAACCGGTCCGCACACCGACTCCTTGTCGATACCTGTGAAACTGCCTGGGCGCGTAAAACGGCGAGACTTGCCCGCGAGCACGTGCCGCAACTCGATGACGGACCTCGCCCCACTCATCGCAGGCGCGCCAGCCAGTCGATCAGGATCGTGCCGGCTGCTTCTACGCCTGCAGAACCCATGGCCTGGGCCTGGGCGCGCAGCTCGCGGGGGTCGATTCGCTGTTGATGCAGTTCGTTGGCATGGCCGACCAGCCATGCTTCGAGTGCCTGCGGTGCCACCTCGAGATGAAATTGCAGCGCGAGCACCTGATCGCCCACGCTGAATGCCTGATGGGGGCAGGCCTCGGTGCTGGCGAGCAGTGTCGCCTGGGGTGGTATCTCGAACTGATCGCCGTGCCAGTGCAGCACGGGTGTTCCGTGCACCAGCGGCGTGAGGACCGAGGCGCGCCCGGCTTCGGTCAAGGTGACGGGGCCGAAACCGATTTCCGTGTGGCCCATGGCGGCGACGCCCGCGCCCAGGGCACGGGCGATCAACTGGGCGCCCAGGCAGATACCCAACAAGGGTTTGCCGCTGCCCAGGTGTTGGCGGATGAGTTCGAGTTCGTCCAGCAAAAATGGATATGAGGCGTCATCGAAAGCACCGATGGGCCCACCCAGAATGATCAGCAGGTCTGCCGAGCTCACATCCAGCGACGCCAACGGATGCAGTGGCGCCTCCACCATCTGGATTTCATAGCCTTCGGCTTCCAGCACCGCAGCCAGGCAACCCAGGTCTTCGAAGGCGAGATGCCGCAATACCAACGCACTTTTCATTTATGTACCAATACAATAATATGAATGTATGAATACATTATTGACGAACGCGCGCACTGCCGTCGAGATCGCGGATGCCATCGAGCGACAGATACGGCAAGGTGATTTGCTTCAAAACGCTTCGCTGCCTTCGGTTCGCGACCTGGCAGTGCAGCTCAAGGTCAGCCCCAATACCGTTGCGGCGGCCTACAGAAGGCTGCGCGACAGCGGCATGGTGGTGACCGACGGGCGCCGCGGCACGCGCGTCAATGCACCTGGGTCGCAGGTCGCCGAACACGGCTTCGTTATTCCTCAGGGCCTCGACGACATGGCCAGCGGCAACCTGGATGCCGCGCTGTTGCCAGCCGCTGATCACGGCTGGCTGCTGCGCAACTTCAAGCAGGATGGTTTCGACCAGTTCGGCGATGATCCACAGCTATCCGGCCTGGCACGCGACTGGCTCGTGAGCCAGCGATTGCCCAGCGAGCACGTGGGCGTGTATTGCGGGGCGCTGGACGCTGTGGAGCGGGCACTGCGGGCGCGCTGCCGACCCGGCGCCACGGTACTGATCGAAGATCCGTGCTGGCCGCCGTTGCGCGACCTGCTGACCGGGCTGCAGCTCAAGCCGATGATACTGGCCATGGACGACCACGGCGCGCTGCCACCGGCGCCCGAGGTGCTGCGCGGCGCAGCCGCCGTGGTACTGACTCCCCGCGCGCAGAATCCCACCGGCTGTTCGTTCGACGCCAAGCGGTGGCGGCAGTGGTCACAGGCCATGCAGGGCGCTACCCAGACCTTGCTGGTAATCGACGATCATTGGGGGCCGTTGAGCCAGGCCCCGGCTATCGATCTGCAGCCACTGCCGCAACATTGGCTCTATGTACTGTCGACCAGCAAGTTCATCGGGCCCGACCTGCGCGTGTCGATTGCGGGCGCCAGCGCTTCCTTGCACGCCGAGATGCAACGTCAGCAGCGGGTCGGTCCGCGCTGGGTCAGTCTGCTGCTGCAACGGCTGACCGCCCACCTTTGGAACGCGATGCTGCAAGCGGATCGTTTGACGGCAGTTGGCGCCAACTATCGAAGTCGACGGCTTTCGCTCATCGAAGCGCTCGAACTCAACGGTGTGAGGTTGTGCGGCGCTGGTGAAGGTCTGCACCTGTGGCTGCCGGTCACTGACGAGACATCGACGGTGCAGGCCCTTGCAGCCGCCGGCTGGGCGGTCCAGGCGGGCCAGCCGTTCCGGTTGCAGAGCGGGCCGGCGGTGCGTGTCAGTGTCGGTAACCTGGCTCATGCCGATATCGCGCGGTTGGCCGCCGATATCGCCAGTGCCATGCAGGCACCGCGGCGTCGGGTGTATTGAGAGAGGTAGGCTTGAGGGCCCCTTCGCGGGCTAAGAACCCGCTCCCACATGGGCCTCTTCATGGGCTGAGAGCCTGCCACCCACCCCGCTCCCACAGCAGGTTTTTCCGAGCTTCAGAACTTGATGAAGTGCTTGCGGTAGTGTTGCAGCTCGGCGATGGATTCGCGGATGTCGTCCAGGGCCAGGTGGGTGCTGCCCTTCTGGAAACTGTCCTTGACCTCCGGGGCCCAGCGCGCGGCCAGCTCCTTGAGCGTCGAGACATCGAGGTTGCGGTAGTGGAAGTAGTTTTCCAGTTCGCGCATGTGGCGGTAGAGGAAGCGGCGATCCTGGCAGATGCTGTTGCCGCAGATCGGCGACTTGCCCTTGGGCACCCATTGCTCGAGGAAGGCAATGGTCTGCGCCTGGGCATCGGCCATGCTGACGGTGCTCTCGCGGACCCGCTGGGTCAGGCCGGAGCCGCCGTGCTGACGGGTGTTCCACTCGTCCATGCCGGCGAGGATCTCGTCGCTCTGGTGGATGGCGATGACCGGGCCTTCGGCGAGGGTATTGAGGTCGCTGTCGGTGACGATGGTGGCCATTTCGATGATGACATCGTGATCCGGGTCCAGGCCGGTCATTTCCAGGTCGATCCAGATCAGGTTCTGTGGGTTCTGCATGAAAGTCTCCTCGGCGTAGCTGCGCAGTTTAGCGTAGCCGGCCGTGCTAGTATCCCGCCTTCGTCAACACCTGCATTCATTTACACGGAACACACATGGCCAAACGCCAACTGAACCGCCGCCAGAACTGGCGTATCGAAAAAATCCAGGGCGAGCGCGCTGCCCGCGCCGCCAAGCGCGAGTCCCAGGCCCTGGAGACGCTCGAAGGCGGCGACCTGGGCCCCGAGCAGACGGGGCTGGTGATCGCGCACTTCGGTGTTCAGGTGGAAGTCGAGGCACTGGAAGGCGAGCACGCCGGCCAGGTCTGCCGTTGCTATCTGCGGGCCAACCTGCCAGCGCTGGTCACCGGCGACAAGGTGGTCTGGCGCGCGGGCAATCAGGGCATCGGTGTCATCGTTGCCCAACTGCCGCGCAGTACCGAGCTGTGCCGCCCCGACAGCCGCGGGCAGCTCAAGCCGGTCGCGGCCAACGTCGACCTGATCGTCATCGTGTTCGCGCCCATGCCCGAGCCCCATGCCAACCTGATCGACCGCTACCTGGTAGCCGCCGAACACGCGGGCATCCATCCCCTGCTGCTGCTGAACAAAGCCGATCTGATCGACGAGCAGAACGCGCCGGCGCTCAACGCGCTGCTGGCGGTGTATCGCCAGCTGGGTTACCCGCTGCTCGAGGTCTCGGCCCATCAGGGCGATGGCATGCAGCAATTGCAGGCACGCCTGGATGGTCACATCAGCGTATTCGTCGGCCAGTCCGGCGTGGGCAAGTCATCGCTGGTCAACAGCCTGCTGCCTGAAGTGCAGGCCCGCGTGGGTGCGCTGTCGGAATGGTCCGGCCAGGGTACGCACACCACGACCACCGCGCGCTTGTTCCACTTCCCCGGTGGCGGTGAACTGATCGACTCCCCCGGCATCCGTGAATTCGGCCTGGGCCATGTCAGCCGCGCCGACGTCGAAGCCGGTTTCATCGAGTTCGCCGACCTGCTCGGCACCTGTCGTTTCCGCGACTGCAAGCATGACCGCGAACCCGGTTGCGCCCTGCTTGCGGCACTGGACGATGGCCGAGTGCAACAGCAGCGCATGAACAGCTACCGCTCGATCATCGCCAGCCTGACCCAGGACACCTACTGATTCAGGGCACCTGCTGATCCTCGGGCCGGCTGCGGCCCGAGGGTCTGGACGATGTAGTCCACGAATGCACGCAGCTTCGGCGAACGGTATCGCGCCTGTGGATAAAGCAGGTGCATGGGTCTGCCGGGTAACGCGTATCGAGCCAGTACCTGGATCAGCTTGCCTTCCTCGAGATCGCCACGCACCAGCACGTCGGGAAGCATCACCAGGCCCATGCCCGCCAAGGCGGCCTGACGCAGTCCGGCGCTGCTGTTGGTGACCAGGCGCCCGCGAACATCGACGCCGATCGTTCCAGTGGGTCCCTGCATCGACCAACGCTTTTGCGTCCCGCGCCATTCATCGCCCGGGTTGTACATGAATTGCAGGCACTCGTGCGCGGCCAGCTCTTCGGGGTGGCCAGGCGTGCCATGGCGACGCAGGTAGTCCGGGGACGCACAGATGCTCAGTCGATAGTCGTCCAGGGGACGTGCAATCAAGGTCGAGGGCTCCAGATTACCCAAGCGCAGGGCGGCGTCGTACTGACCGTCGAGCATGTCCTGTACCTGATCGCCGAGGCTGAGGCTGACGCTGATCTGTGGGTAACGCTGCAGAAACCCCGCCAACGCCGGCGCCAGGCACTCGGCGCCGAACGTGGGCGGGGCG
Organism: Pseudomonas sp. CFBP 8770; assembly: GCF_014841705.1. NCBI lineage: Bacteria > Pseudomonadati > Pseudomonadota > Gammaproteobacteria > Pseudomonadales > Pseudomonadaceae > Pseudomonas > Pseudomonas sp. CFBP 8770. The sequence goes on along the minus strand of NZ_JACYUL010000003.1, from coordinate 366,562 downwards.
GTGATCCGCAACAGTCCCTGCGGGGTGGCTTGGGTGTGTTCGGCCCAGCGCTCCGAATCGGCGACCAGCCCCAGCACCTCCAGGCAGCGCTGGTAGTAGGCCTGGCCCGCATCGGTCACCTGCTGACGGCGCGTCGTGCGCAGCAACAGGCTTACCCCCAGACGCTGCTCCAGTGCCTGCAAGTGGTTGCTGACCATGGTCGTGGACAAGTCGCAGGCCTTGGCCGCCGCCGTCATGGTGCCTAGCTCCACAACTTTCACGTACACCTGCATGGCTTGGAACAGATCCATTATCAACTCCTGGTGAAAAGTGCATCCAGTCTAGCGGCGTTTATCCATCAGAGCTTGAAGGGAATACTGCGGATTCATTCCCTGCCGAGAAATTCGCGATGAGCGCCAGCCACCTGATGCCTACCTATCAACCCTTGCCCCTGATGTTCAGCCGCGGCCTCGGTACTCGCCTGTGGGACGACAGCGGCCGCGAATACCTGGACGCACTGGCCGGAGTAGCGGTGACCAACGTGGGCCATAGTCATCCCGATGTGGTAGCCGCCATCACTGAACAAGCCGGGCTGTTGCTGCACACCTCCAACCTGTATGCCATCGACTGGCAGCAACAGCTGGGTGCGAAGCTGGCCGAGAAGTCCGGCCTCGCCCTGGCGTTCTTCAACAACTCGGGAGCCGAGGCGAACGAGACCGCGTTGAAGCTGGCCCGCCTGCATGGTCATGCCCGCGGTATCGCCCGCCCCCTGGTGGTGGTCATGAACAATGCCTTTCACGGGCGCACCCTGGCCACCTTGGCGGCCAGCGACGGCGCTCACCTGAGCGCCGGACTGGGCCAACTGCCGGGAGATTGCGTCAAGATCCCCTTCGCCGACCTCGACGCGCTGGCCAACGTCACCCAGGCGTTCGGCCAGCGCATTGCGGCAGTGCTGCTCGAGCCTATTCAGGGTGAAAGCGGTGTCCATGTCGCCTCCGCGGCCTACCTGCGGGCCCTGCGTGAGCACTGCGACCACCATGGCTGGTTGCTGATGCTCGATGAGATCCAGAGTGGCATCGGCCGCACCGGCCAGTGGTTCGCCTACCAGCATGCGGGCATCCAACCGGATGTGATCACGCTGGCCAAGGCTCTGGGCAACGGCATTCCGATCGGCGCCTGCCTGGCCAGCGCGGCAGTAGGCCGCCTGTTCACGCCCGGCAGTCATGGCAGCACGTTCGGCGGCAACCCGCTGGCCTGCAGGGTTGGCTGCACGGTGCTGGACATCATCGAGCGCGAGCGGCTGCTGGACAATGCGGCGCGTCAAGGGCGAGTACTGCTCGAACGGTTGCGCAGCGAAGTGGGAAACCTGCCCGGGGTCAAAGCGGTTCGGGGCATGGGCCTGATGATCGGCATAGAGCTGGACCGGCCCTGCCGCGAGCTGATGCAGCGGGCGGCGCAAGAGCATGCCCTGTTGATCAACGTAACCCGCGGCACCACCCTTCGCCTGCTGCCGCCGCTGACCCTGAACAACGCCGAGGTCGAACGTATCGTAGCGACGATGCGCGCGCTGCTGCAGGCGCCATAGGGCCGGACAATAGGAACCAACTGTAAGGAAATTTACCTGCGGCGGTAGGGATTGTCTCTTTTCAATGACATCCCTTGCCGCTTAAACGGCATTGAACAATCTTTCAACCTTCCACACTCACGATGAAGGTTTTCCATGTTCGACCTGCCCGTTGCCTGCCTGCGCCTCGCACGACCGATTGCTGGCGGGAGTCGGCGATGAGCGTGTTCATCGGCTACCAGCATGCCGATCATCCACACGCGCTGCGGGTCCGCAAGCAGCTGCGCAGGGCCGGGATCGAGGTACGCATGGACGTGATGGACTTCGAATCGCTGACCACCCTGCATGTCACCGAGACAATCACCGCGCACATCCGCGACTGCACCCACGTGATCCTGATGATGTCCCACAGCAGCGCCCGACGTTGGTGGATACCCTTCTCCATCGGCGAGGCAACCTCGTGGGACCGGCGCATCTGTGTGTATCGAATGGGCGACCAGGCGCTGCCCGAATACCTGGCTCATTGGCCAACCCTGACACGCACGCAGCAATTGGACTTCGTCATCGAGGCCTACCACCGCGAGGCAGCCCTGCGCATGCCGACCAGTCAGCATGAAACGCCGCTGCATGTGCGAGCGCGAGATATCCACAGGGGCCTGCGCGAACGCATCGGGCGTGGATTCTAGAACAGACCCAGCGTCTGAAAGGCTGCGCGGCCCATCAGGGCGCGGGCTTGCCCGGTTCGACCATCTTCGTCGAGCCGTCTTCGAAGAGGTTCAGCCGCTGGCGCAGCTCGCGCGGCTGCACCGGCGCATCGGGATCACCGATCGACGCGCCAGGAGGACTGGCGGCTGGAGGCGCATCGGGGGCTGGCGTTTCCAGGGCTGGTTGCTCGCCTTCGATATCGCGCTGGGCCTTCTTGGTCAGCACTACGATATCGATACGGCGATTGATGGAATTCAACGGATCCTTGCGGTCGAACAGCGAAGACGAGCCATAGCCCACTACGCGCGCGATCTGCTCTTCAGGGTAGCTGCCGGCCACCAGCGCGCGACGCGCGGCATTGGCGCGGTTGGACGACAGCTCCCAATTGCCGAAGCCGCCCGCCGCACTGCCGGCGTAGGGCTTGGCATCGGTATGACCACTGACGCTGATCTTGTTCGGCACCGCCTTGATGGTGTCCGCCATGGCCAGCAGGATGTCCTCGAAATAGGGTTTGAGCCGCGCACTGCCCAGGTCGAACATCGGCCGATTCTCGGCGTCGGTTATCTGGATGCGCAAGCCGTCCTGAGTGATTTCGAAAAGGATCTGGTCCTTGAATTTCTGCAGCTGGGGGTTTTCGTCGACCTTGTTCTGCAGTTCCTGCAGCAACAATTCGAGGCGTTCCTTTTCAACCTGCTGGGCCACTTGCTCGGCCTGCTCGGCCGCGACCTGGGTCGAGGTCTCGGGCTTGGGCGGCGACACCTCGACGTCCGGATTCAGCGTCTTCTCAGGCGATAGCTGGGGCGAGCCGCCCAAGTCGATGACATAGGGCGTGCCGCTTTCGGAGAAGCCGATCGGGTCCTTGAAGTAGCCAGCGATGGCGATCTTCTGTTCAGGCGTGGCTTCGGACAACAGCCACAACACCAGGAAGAACGCCATCATCGCCGTCGCGAAGTCGGCGAACGCGATCTTCCAGGCGCCGCCGTGGTGGCCGCCGCCAAAGCGCTTGACCCGCTTGACGATGATGGGCTGGTTGTTTTCCATGACTCAGCGACCGCGTACGGCTTGTTCGAGTTCGGCGAAGCTGGGCCGGTGCGCCGGGTACAACACCTTGCGCCCGAACTCCACGGCCAGCGACGGCGGCATGCCCGAGGCCGAAGCCACCAGCGACGCCTTGATGGCCTCGTAGACGTTCAGTTCTTCCTTGGCATCATGGGCCAGGCAGGTCGCCAAGGGCCCGAAGAAACCGTAGGCCGCCAGGATACCCAGGAACGTACCGACCAGGGCGGCGCCCACGTGACCGCCGATCGCTGCCTTGTCGCCATCACCCAGCGAGGCCATGGTCACGACGATACCCAGGACCGCCGCAACGATACCGAAACCGGGCAACGCATCGGCGATGCCGGTGACAGCGTGGGACGGGTGCTCGAGCTCTTCCTTCATGCTCAACAGCTCCATGTCGAACAGACCTTCGAGTTCGTGTGGGGCCATGTTGCCCGAAGACATGATGCGCAGGTAATCGCAGATGAACGCCATCATCTGCTCGTCCTTGAGGAGGGCTGGGTACTTGGCGAAGATCGGGCTGGCGGCGACGTCCTCAATGTCGGCCTCGATGGACATCATGCCCTCGCGACGGCTCTTGTTGAGAATCTCGAACAGCAGGCTCAGCACTTCCAGATAGAAGGCATGGCTGAAGCGCGACTTGAACATCTTCAGCGACTTCTTCAGCACGATCATGGTGGTGCTGCCGGGGTTGGCCTGCAGGAACGCGCCCAGTGCGGCGCCACCGATGATCAGCACCTCGAAGGGCTGCACCAGGGCGGCCAGCTGGCCGTGGGAAAGCACGTATCCGCCCAGCACGCTCGCGAACACGACAATGATGCCGATGATTTTAGCCATGGATAAAAAACACTTCAGAAGTCGGGTTCAAGGACGAAAAAGATGATGTTGAATCTGTTGTTCTCCTTATCGGCAGAACTGCGCCAGACTATAGGCAGCGGTTTTCAAAAGCCAGTTTGGTCCGTTCGTGTAGTCGGCCTGCATTCAGGCATGCATCAGGATAAGCATAGTGTCCAACGCCAAGCCTCAAACCCTAGACACCTGGCTCGCACTGCTCGATGGCGTGCGTCTGCCGATCCCCAGGCTTTACCACGACAAGGTTCGCGCGGCGATCAAGGACAGGCGCCGCTCGCTGCGCGACATCGCCGACCTGATGCAGCACAGCCCGGCGCTGGTGCTCAGCGTGATGCGCGAAGCCAACCGGCATGCCAGCAACAGCCTGGCGGAACCGGCGGAAAGCCTCGAAGTTGCCCTGAATCGGTTGGGTCTGTCGCGCACCGAAGAGTTGTTGATGCGTTTGCCTGCGCTCGAGCCGCAGCAGATGCCCCTGACACTGCGCCAGTTGCAGATGGTCAGCCAGCACGCCAGCCAGCAGGCCAATGGCCTGTTCGCGGCACGGCTGGCACGGCTGTGGCAGGAGATCCACTGGGGCAGCCTGTTGTTCCTGTCGCCGCTCTGGCCCCTGGCTGCCACCTACCCTGAGCTGCTCGATGAATGGGAGCGGCGGGTCATTGCCGAAGGCGAAGCGGCGGCCACGGTCGAGCAGGCCTTGTTCGGCGTACCGCTGCTGGTGCTTTGCCAGGCGCTGGCGCAGAAATGGCGTCTGCCGGCCTGGGTGCTGCACGGTTATGGCCTGCTGCTGGGGGAACGTCGAGCACTGGTGCAGGCGCTGCACATCGCCCGCGACAACCAGCATCGCCTGCGCCAGCAACAGCAGCTGGACGACGAGCCGGCGTTGCGGCGCTGGTTGAACCAACCGGCCAATACCATCCTGATGGCCAACGGTCTGGCCCTGGCGGCGCAGCACGGCTGGTTCACCCCCCACCTGCAGCGCTGGCAGTACCTGAGTTGCCTCTACCTGCAAGTGCCGCTCGAACAGGTGCAGCAACAGGTCCATCAACACGCGGTGCACAGCGCCCGTGTGCACTGGGCTGCCGACTTGTGGCATCCGGCGCGCAGCCTGCCGTGGCCGCCGCAGCACACGCTCGCGACGCAGGACAGCGAACCGGCACCAGCCCCTGCGCCGAGCGAAGCGGCACTGACGAGCTGGCGGCATCTGTGCACGCAGCTGCTGGCCACACCGACGCCTTTCAACAATGCCTTGCACCTGACCACCTGTGCACGCGATGCATTGCTGGCGTGCGGCATGCAGCGCGTCATGCTGCTGATGGTCGACCGCAGCCATGGCAGCCTGCGCGTGCACCAGAGCGCCGGGCTGCCCAAGGAGGCGGCCGCGTTGAGCCTGGGCATCGAGCACAGCAGCCTGTTGCAGCGGCTGCTCGCCCAACCGACCCAGTTGCGCATGAACACCGCCAACAGTGCACAGCTCCAGGCGCTGCTGCCGGCAACCCTGCGCGCGCTGTTCCGCGGTGAACACCTGCTGCTGCGCTCGCTGGGCGTCGAAGGCCGGGTACACACGCTGCTGGTCGCCGACCAGGGCGGACGCCCGTTTTCCGAGATCAGCGTGCAGGGCTTCGGCAAGACCGCACAGTGCATCGAGCGCGCGCTGGACACCTTTACCAACCGCAGCCGGTGAGGCTTGCGCTACAATCGCCGTTCCGTTTCGTCTGGAGACCCGAATGCCTGACTTCTCTGGCCTGCCCCTGGTGATCGAGCCCGATGAGCTGGACACCCGGCTCGATGCCGCCAACCTGATCGTGGTCGACCTGACCAGCGCCGCACGTTATGCGTCCGGGCACATCCGCGGGGCGCGTTTCGTCGATCCCAAGCGTACCCAATTGGGTCAGCCACCCGCACCGGGGCTGCTGCCTGGGCTGGCGGCACTGGAGCAGCTGTTCGGCGAGCTGGGGCACAACCCGCAGGCGACCTACGTGGTCTACGACGACGAGGGCGGCGGCTGGGCCGGACGCTTCATCTGGATGCTCGACGTGATCGGTCATTCCCGCTATCACTACCTCGATGGCGGCATTCTGGCATGGGAAGCGGCCGGCCTGCCGCTCAGCCAGGACACGCCAGCCAGCGCCGGTGGCCCGCTGCCGCTGACCCTGCACGACGAGCCCACCGCCAGCCGCGAGTACCTGCAAAGCCGCCTGGGCACCAGCGACCTGGCCATCTGGGATGCCCGCGGCCCGCTGGAATACTCGGGCGAAAAAGTGCTGGCAGCCAAGGCGGGGCACATTCCCGGTGCAATCAACCTGGAGTGGACTGCGGTCATGGATCCGGCGCGCCAGCTGCGCATTCGCAGCGATGCCGCTCAGATGCTCGACGGCCTGGGCATCACCGCCGACAAGGAAATCATCACTCACTGCCAGACCCATCACCGCTCTGGTTTCACTTATCTCGTGGCCAAGGCGCTGGGCTATCCACGCGTCAAGGGCTATGCCGGTTCCTGGGGCGAATGGGGCAACCACCCCGACACCCCTATCGAAGTTTAAGGACACTCAATGAAAGATCGCTTGTTCATCATCAGTCAGTACCTGCTGCCCCATCACCTGCTCTCGCGCCTGGCCGGGTGCGTTGCCGAGTGCCGCTCGCGCTGGTTCAAGAACGCCTTCACCCGCTGGTTCGCCGAGCGCTACAACGTCGACATGTCGCTGGCCCAGGTCGAGGACCTGAGCGCCTACGAAAACTTCAACGCCTTCTTCACCCGTGCCTTGAAGCCCGATGCCCGCCCGCTGGACCCGACCCCCGGTGCAATCCTCTCGCCAGCCGACGGCGCCATCAGCCAACTGGGCACCATCGAACACGGTCGCATCTTCCAGGCCAAGGGCCACAGTTTCAGCGTGCTCGAACTGCTGGGCGGCGATCCAGACAACGCCGCCCCCTTCATGGGTGGCAAGTTCGCCACCATTTACCTGTCACCTCGCGACTACCATCGGGTGCACATGCCACTGGCGGGCACCCTGCGTGAAATGATCTATGTGCCGGGGCGCATCTTCTCGGTCAACCAGACCACCGCCGAGAACGTGCCTGAACTGTTCGCGCGCAACGAACGGGTGGTGTGCATCTTCGACACCGAACGCGGACCGATGGCCATGGTGCTGGTGGGCGCGATGATCGTCGCCTCGATAGAAACCGTCTGGGCGGGCCTGGTGACGCCACCCAAGCGCGAACTCAAGACCTTTCGCTACGACGAAGCCGCTCGCGCGCCGATCCATCTGGAGAAGGGTGCCGAGATGGGCCGCTTCAAGCTGGGCTCCACCGTGGTCATGCTGTTTGGCCCGGAACAGGTCCAATGGGCCCATCATCTGGCCAATCTTTCACCGGTGAACATGGGCCAGGGCCTGGGACTTGCGCACAGTTCGACCGCGGCCGCGTCGGCGACGCCTACCCCGGTGATCTGAGCCGCGCGGACGGCACGGCGCAGCCTCGGCGACATCGGGGCTGCGACCGTTATCCAATGCTGTTAGAGTCCTTGCATACGGCCAAATGAATGGCCTGTCTTTTTTCGTCGTTCAAGCCCTCGAGCGACGACCTGAGTTGAACCGGGAAACGACCGATGTCGCCACGCCCCCCTCTGTTGTTGCGCGCACCGACGCCATCGCAGTTGAGCCTGACCTTCTGCGAAGCGACCCCGCGCGACCTCAAGCGCTGGATTGCCAAGCTGCCCAAGGCCAATCTGGGGGAAACCGCCCGATTGCTGTACCAGGGCCTGGGCGAGCTCAACCAGCTGCTCACGCCCAGCGAAAACCGCCTGCAACTGCTCGAGCTGCTGCGGCCCGAGGTGTATTTCGTCTGCAAGCATCTGGAACGACACTTCCTCAACCAGTCTATCGTTCTCGACGAGCGCTCGCGCAAGGTCGCCAACCTGTGCCAGGCCCTGCAGAACCATCTGGCCATCGGCTACAAGCAGATCGTGCTGCGCATCAGCGCCACCTACGCGAAAGACCGTGCCTCCAAGGATCGCGCCACCCTCCTGGCCACCGCCGCGCAGCGCGCCCTGCACTGTCTGAATGGGCCGGTGATGCGTGCCAGCCTGCTGTATTGTCCGGTGCCCGACGGGGTCTGGCTGGAATTGCACCAGCTATACCAGGCAGCCCTGGCGCATCAGTTGCAGAACGTTCCGATCAACGATCCGCTGGCCGCTCATGGCACGACCCTGAGCGTGCAGCAAAGCTACACCGCCGCCTTGTTGCTGGGCAGCTCACGCTGCAACCAGATGCGCCAGCAGGCGATCCTGCGTCTGGCCGAAGTGCTCGAGGCCTGGAGCCTGCTGGTGCGTGTGCAGCCTGCCACCCTGGCTTCGAGCCTGTTCGCCATGGCGCCCGACGAAGACAGCCCGCCGCGCTACAAGACGCTGTATGAAGAGGATCAGCTGCCGCTGCTGGTCGGGCTCGATCCGGCCGATCTGGTCGAGGCCATCAAGGCGCATCTGGAAATGCCGGTCGAGCAGCGTGCGCAGTCGCGCCTGATCCCCAGCAACTTCAGTATCGATCTGCTGCAACACGTGGCGGCCGCCTGGGGCGATGTGGCGGAACGTACCTTTACCCGCACCCCTGGCCAGGGCAACCTGACGGTGTGTATCGGTATGAGCGCGCTGCATTACTACATCGGCGGCGAGCGCTCCTTCAGCGAGATCCTCAAGCGCCCGGCCCTTTCCCAGAGCGCGCAGTTCGTGCCGGGCGCCGCCACCCAGTCATGGAGCAGGCCGACCGAAACCGATCGGCACGGCGACTACGAAGAAATCCAGTACGACCTGCCAAGCGGCGAAGGCAGCGGCGCCGCCAGCGCGTCCAACAATGACCAGCACTTCCCTACCTACGCCCTGCAGATCGTCAACCACAGCCCCGGCGGCTACTGCCTGGCATGGCCAAGGGAAGTTCCACCGCAGCTGCAGGCCGGAGAAATGATCGGTATCCAGGACACTCAGGCCCAGGGCTGGAGCGTGGCGGTGGTGCGCTGGATCCGTCAGGTGCGCAGTGGCGGTACGCAGATGGGCATCGAGCTGGTGGCACCGCACGCGCAGCCATGCGGTCTGCAACTGGTACGCGTCAGCGAGCAGAACAGCCAGTTCCTCCGCGGCTTGTTGCTGCCGGAGATCCGCGCCATCGACATACCTGCCTCACTGCTGGCGCCGCGCATGCCGTTCCAGGAAGGCAACAAGGTGATCATCAACACCCAAGGTGAAGAACGCCCGGCCGGCCTTGGTCAGCGCATGACCGGCACCGGCAGCTTCAACCAGTTCGAATACCACCTGCTGGAAGTGGCCACACCGGCGCCGGCCGGTGCCGACGATGCTGCGCCCGAAGAAGACTTCGATTCGCTGTGGAAAGACCTCTGAGCCAGCCTGCGTTCAGTCGCGGCGGCCCAGCAGGTACAGCACGGCGTCCAGCCCCAGCACGCTGATGGCCTGACGCGCCGACTGCCGCACCAGCGGTTTGGCACGGAACGCCACGCCCAGGCCTGCAATCGCCAGCATGGCCAGGTCGTTGGCGCCATCGCCCACGGCGAGGGTCTCGCTCAACTCCACACCTTGTTCACGAGCCAGCTGCTGCAGCAGGTCGGCCTTGCGCTGGGCGTCGACGATCGGCTCGACTGCCAGGCCGGTGCATTTGCCGTCGACCACCTGCAATTCGTTGGCGAACACATGGGTGATACCCAGGCGCTCCTGCAACTGCCTGGCGAAATAAGTGAAGCCACCGGACAGAATGGCCGTCTTCACACCCATGCGGTTGAGTTCGGCGAACAAGCGCTCGGCCCCTTCACTCAGGCGCAGTTGAGCACCGATGTCATCGAGTACCGCAACGTCGAGACCATCGAGCAGTGCCAGACGCGCCTTGAAGCTGGCGCGAAAATCGATTTCGCCGCGCATGGCCTGCTCGGTGATGGCCGCGACGCGTTCGCCGATGCCGGCCGCCTTGGCCAGTTCGTCGATCACCTCGGCCTCGATCAGGGTCGAATCCATGTCGAACACCGCCAGGCGTGGGTGTCGGCGCTGGGGTGACTCGGGCTGGTAGACGATGTCCAGACCCAGCGCAGCGCTCAGTTCCAGCACCTGCCCGCGCAATTGCAGCGGCTGCTCCAGCGTGCCAAGCAGGCCCAGCTCGAAACAGGCGTTGCCGCCCACGGCGGCAGACAGGCGTTCGATGCTCGCCAACGCCAAGCCATGCTCGCTCAGCAGGCTGACCACCTGCTGCAAGGCGGGGTGACCGACCTGGCGCCCCATCACGCTGACCACATGTTCAGCCGGCGTGGCGGACTGGGCGGCGCTGAACGTGGTATCGGCGGCCAGAGCGGCGCGCAAGGCATCGGCGATGCCCGACTGCTCCTGAGCGGTGATGTTGAGCAGGACGATTTCGCGCAAGAGGCACCCCGTTTCATGAAAAAAAACGCATTCTAACCACTTTCAGTGACCATCGGGCACAGGCAGCGCTTTGCCGCTCGGAGGGGGGTCGTTATACTGCGCGCCAACTTCACGGACAAAGAGCCGCGCTCAGTGAACCGGCCTACGCCAGTCAAAACCGACAACTTCTTCCTGCTGATCTTCCGAGCCGTGCGCCACCGTCGAGTGCCCCTGGCTTTGCGCATCGCGTTCACCAACATCGTGCTGGTTGCCATTGCCCTGGTGATCTACGCCTGCGTCATGGGTCTGCAGTTCAAGCAGGCCATGCACGAGCAGGCCGACGCGGTGGGGCAGAGCCTGACCACGCAGACGGCCACGTCCGCCACCGAGCTGCTGGTGTCCAACGACATCCTCAGCCTCAACGTGCTGCTCAACAACTTGGTGAAGAACCCGCTGGTCGCCCACGCGGCGATCTTCAGCCCGGACAACCGCATTCTCGCCGAAGCCGGCCAGCGCCCCAAGAGCGGCCTGCTGGGGCAGAGCCAGGGGCTGTACGAAACGAAGATCAACTTCCAGGATGCGCTGGCCGGGCAACTGCGCATCAGCCTGGACATGAACCAGTTCCAGCAGCCGTTGACCATCAGCCTGCAGAGCATGGGTGTGCTGGCGGGCATCCTGTTGGTGCTGGCACTGGCTTTGAGCCTGCGGTTGGGTCGTTACATCTCCACGCCGCTGCTGCAGCTGCGGGTCTGGTTGCGCAACCCCGACGAGTTCACCCCGGCCACTCAGCGCACCGACGAGATCGGTGATCTGGCGCGGCAGTTGCACGCGCAATTGGCGCCCGAGCCGCGCGAGCCGGAGGTCGAGCCCGACGACACGGACGAAGACGACGAGCCGCAAGCGGCGCCACCCGTGCGCACGGCAACCGCCAGGCCGGGTCCCTTCCCTCCCGTGGCAGCCAAGCCGGTAAAACCGGTCATGCGCCAGATTCACGCGGACGAAGACGAAGAAGACTTCGGCGACGATCCGTTCTCCGATCTGCGCGAAACCCCGGTGGCCGTGATCAAGCAGCCGACCACGGCCGTGGCCCGGGTGCACACCGACAGCGCTGTGCTGGCCGTGCAACTGGGCGCGCAGGAACAACTGCGTCGCCTGCCCAAGGCACGCCTGGCCGAGTTGCTGGAGCGTTACCACGACTGTCTGCAACAGGCTGCCTCGCTGTACGAGGGCGAAGTGCACATGCTCAACGATGGCAGCACGCTGATGCTGTTTCACAGCGAGCACAGCGGGGACGACTACCTGACCAACGCGATCTGTTGCGGCGAACTGTTGCGCGCCCTGGGCCATGCCTTGCAGATCGAGGTCGCCGACAGCGGCATCACCCTGCAACTGCAGTTGGGGCTGGTGCTCAGCGATGACGTTCATGGCTTGAATTCCATCGACCTGCTGCTGACCGAATCGGCGCAGGATGCACTGGCGCTCTCCCAGCACAGTCGCAACCTGCTGCTGGTGGTGCGCGAGATCGGCGAAGACCCGCTGATCCGTCAACGCGCGCGCATTCGCTCGATCGCCAGCCCTGAAGGCGCCTGTTGCGTCGAGCGGCTGCTGGAGCCCTACCCGTCCCTGCTGGAACGCCAACTGGCACGAATCAGCTGATCGGTTGAGCGATTGCCCACAAAAAAGCCCGCAACGCGGGCTTTTTTGTGGGCGCCGTTCTAGAAGCGGAACACTTCCAGATCGGTACGGATGGGCGTAGCCAAGGGAATCCGCGACTTTTCCTGCTCGCGGCGCACCTGCGCCGGCGCGGATTTGCGCTCCTCGACCAGCGCCGGCTGGTTGGCCAGCGGCTTGAGCGCCGCCGTCAACTGTGCGGCCAGGCGCTGAAGCAGAACGCCCTGGGCCTGGACTTGATCCGCAGTACCGCCGTCATGCTTTTCTTCAAGGTGGACGATACGGTTGTCGCGTACCTGCCCGCGGCGGTCCAGGACGCGCCACTGGGCATCCAGTATCGCCGGCTGGCGGCTGCCCGAATCGAGGCGGGTGATCGACAACAGTACCTGGGCGTCAGGCGTGAAGTTGGCTGGCGTGGGTGCCAGCACTACGCGCTGGCTGTCCAGGCGCCAAGCCATCTGGCGCAACAGCAACTGGTCGATGTCTGCAGAAAGACTGCCGGCCCAGCGACCGTCGGTGGACGCCCTCAGGCTGCCATCGGACTGGCGCTGCAGCAGCGTTTCGCGCTGCAGGTAGTCAGCCACGGATACTGGCCCCAGCAGCACGGCCATGCCGCGGCTTTCCTTGGGCAGCCCGGGGTTGCCGCTGTCGAGCTGATACAGGGCCACTGGCTGATGCGTGCTGCATCCGGCCAGTCCCAGCACGCCGCTGAGCAATAGAATCACGGGGAGGCGCAACAGTTTCATCATTTCATCCAGGCGGCTGCCACACGGCAACCGCAGCAATACTTGACCGGGTCGTCTGGACGCTGCCGCTTGGCAGCGCCGCGAAAGGGCCTATCATCCGTGAATCCGCGCCCCGACTCCAGTGCTAGTACGTCGAACGGCAGCACTGCCGCCGTCCGGGCGCGATCGTCGATCAGAGGTTTTCCACGACCAGGGCGTCGACGCGCTGGAAACCGCGGGGCAGCTTGTTGCCACGCCGACCGCGCTCGCCTTTATAGTGCTCGAGGTCGTCGGGCTTGAGCGACAGCGTGCGTTTACCCGCCTGCAGGACCAGGGTCGAGCCTTCGGCAACCACTGCCAGGTCAGTGACGAATTCTTCACGGCTGGCCACTCGATCACCGGGAATGCCGATGATCTTGTTGCCTTTGCCCTTGCCCAGTTGCGGCAGGTCGCTGATCTTGAATACCAGCAGGCGCCCCTCGGTGGTCACCGCGGCCAGCCAATTGCGTTCGCGATCGGGTACGGCACGCGGGTTGATCACCTTGGCCCCTTTGGGCAGGCTGAGCAGCGCCTTGCCAGCCTTGTTCTTGGCCTGCAGGTCTTCGCCCTTGACCACGAAGCCGTAGCCGGCGTCCGACGCGATGACATACAACGCGTCGTCGTCGGGCAGCATCACGCACTCGAAGCTTGCGCCGGGGGGCGGCGTCAGCCGGCCGGTCAGCGGCTCGCCCTGGCCTCGGGCCGAAGGTAGGGTGTGCGCGGCCACCGAGTAGCTGCGCCCGGTCGAGTCGATGAATACCGCGAACTGGTTCGAGCGCCCGGTGGCCGCGGTCTTGTAGCCGTCGCCGGCTTTATAGGAGAGGCCCGTGGCGTCGATGTCGTGACCTTTGCCACAACGCACCCAGCCTTTTTCGGACAGCACCACCGTCACCGGCTCGGTCGGCATCAGCTCGTTTTCCGACAGCGCGCGCGCTTCGCTGCGCGCAACGATCGGCGAGCGACGCGCGTCGCCATAGGTTTCGGCGTCCTTGATCAGCTCGGCGCGCACCAGCTTCTTCAGCTTGCTTTCGCTGCCCAGCAGCGCCTGCAGCTTGGCGCGCTCCTTGGCCAGTTCTTCCTGCTCGCCACGGATCTTCATTTCTTCCAAGCGCGCCAGCTGACGCAGGCGCGTATCGAGAATGTAGTCGGCCTGGATCTCGGTGAGGGCAAAGCGTTCGATCAGGCGCGCCTTGGGATGCTCCTCGGTGCGGATGATGTGGATCACTTCATCCAGGTTGAGGAAGGCGATCAGCAAGCCGTCCAACAGGTGCAGGCGACGTTCGACCTTGTCCAGGCGGAACTGCAGGCGACGGCGCACGGTGTTGACACGGAACTCCAGCCATTCGACCAGCAACGCGCGCAGGTTCTTTAACTGCGGGCGCCCGTCCAGGCCGATGATGTTGACGTTGACCCGGTAGGTCGACTCCAGATCGGTGGTGGCGAACAGATGCTGCATCAGATCGTCGACTTCGACGCGATTGGAGCGTGGAATGATGACGATGCGACACGGATGCTCGTGGTCGGATTCGTCACGCAGGTCCGCCACCATCGGCAGCTTCTTGGCCTGCATCTGCGCCGCGATCTGTTCCAGCACTTTGGCGCCGGACACTTGGTGCGGCAAGGCGGTGACGACGACGTCGCCGTCTTCCAGGCGATACACCGCGCGCATGCGCACCGAGCCGCGACCGGTCTGGTAGATTTTCAGCAGATCGGCGCGCGGGGTGATGATTTCCGCTTCGGTCGGGTAGTCGGGGCCCTGGATGTGTTCGCAGAGCTGCTCGATCGTCGCCTTGGGCTCGTCGAGCAGGCGCACACAGGCGCTGGCCACTTCGCGCAGGTTGTGCGGTGGAACATCGGTGGCCATGCCTACGGCAATGCCGGTGGTGCCGTTGAGCAGGATATTGGGCAGCCGCGCCGGCAGTACCGACGGCTCGTCGAGGGTACCGTCGAAATTCGGCACCCAGTCCGCCGTGCCCTGCCCCAGCTCGGTGAGCAGCACCTCGGAATAGCGCGACAGGCGCGCCTCGGTGTAGCGCATGGCCGCAAAGGATTTCGGATCATCCGGCGCGCCCCAGTTGCCCTGGCCATCGACCAGCGTGTAGCGATAGCTGAACGGCTGCGCCATCAACACCATGGCCTCGTAGCAGGCCGAGTCGCCATGGGGGTGGAACTTGCCGAGCACGTCGCCCACGGTGCGCGCGGACTTCTTGTGCTTGGCGTCGGCGTCCAGGCCCAACTCGCTCATGGCATAGACGATGCGTCGCTGGACCGGCTTGAGGCCATCGCCAATATGCGGCAGGGCGCGGTCCATGATCACGTACATGGAGTAGTTGAGGTAGGCCTGTTCGGTGAAGTCAGCCAGGGACCGGCGTTCTACGCCGTCAAGACTGAGATCGAGGGAATCGCTCATGCAAGCCTCATCGTTTCGTGGTCTGGCGCAGCAGCAAGTTGCCACCGCGCTGAGTGAATTCAAGTTGTTTCAGAGCGCTCATGCCCAGCAGCACCTGGTCGCCGTCGAAGCCCGGCACCACCAGGGCGCGGACATTGCTCAGGCGGATATCGCCCAGCTGCAGAGTGGCGATCTCGGTGCGGTAGCCTTGGGTCTTGCCGTTGGCAGTGGTGAGCAGCACCGGCGCCCCGCGTGCCAATTCAAGCTTGCGCGCTACCGCTTCGGGCATGGCCACATCGGTGGCGCCGGTGTCGAGCATGAACTGCACCGGCTGCCCATTGATGAAGCCGCCGCTGACGAAGTGCCCCTGGCCATTGCCGGCCAATTGCACTTCCACGTAGCCGTCGCCGTGCTGGGAAACCGGCACGGCATTGGGGTTTTCGCGACGCTGCTCCCAGTCACCGAAGAACTGCGTGGCCAGGTACAAGGCTGCGGCCCAGGCCAGCAGCATCAACACCTTGCCAGTGCGTCTGCCCGGTGCGGCCTGGCTCATGGCGCCGCGCTCCAGCCGCCGGCGGGGGCCGCGAAACGCCAGACCACCGGGCGACGCTCGCCATCGGCGCGGGCCCATTGGTTGTTGTCGGTGCCCACCCACGCCCCCTCGGCATCGACGCTCAGCGCTTCGGTCAGACCGTAGGGAGCATCATAACGGCGGGCCGGCAACAGCGCCTCGGCGGCGAACGACCAGCAACGCTCGACGGCAGCCGTGTCCGCATCGCGACGACAGATGCGGTAGGCATTGCGTTCCAGCGTGAACAGCTTGCCATCGAACCAGGCCAGATCGGCAAAATCGCGCGGCATGTGCCGGGCCCGGGGAATCTGCACCGGCAGGGCTTCCACACCGCCTTCGGCAAGCAGTACGCAACGCCCCTCACAACTCCAGCTCAACGGCCGCTTGCGAACGGCCAACAGGCCGCGCTGCTGACGTTCGGCCGCCAGCCACAAGCGGTCGCCGGCCGGGTTGACGGTTAGCCCTTCGAACAGGGCATTGAAATGCAACAGCAGATTGCTGGCACGTGCCTGACTGACCAGGGTCGGGTCCAGGGGCAACCATTTCGGCTCGCCCGACACGGGAATCTGCAGCACCGCCACGTGAGCTTCGCTGACCAGGTATTGGTTGCCTCGGGCATCGCAGCTGATGCCTTCGAAATCCAGGTCGCCGCCGCGCACGAAGGCCGCCGCCCAACTGCTCATGCGCAGACGAACAGGCAGGCCGCTGGGCGGTACCGGCGGCGCCTTGAAGGTTACGGCCGTGGCCTGCCAGTCGGGGGTCGAGGTGTCGAGTCGATAGACCGTACCGTCCTCCCGGTCCGAAACGGCCCACAATGCCTTGCGGCACAGCGCCAGCCCGGACAGATTCCCGCTGGGCATGCCGTCCACCGCGTGCTCGCCGACCAGGGTCAGCTCGGGCACGGGTGGTTTCCCCGACGCCACGGCCAGCGTCGGCAGGGCCAGGGCGAACAGGGCTGTCAGCAGCGCTGCGATCAAGCCAGCACCTCGGCCAGATTGCCCTTGGACTCGAGCCACGCCTTGCGGTCGCCCGCACGTTTCTTGGCCAGCAGCATGTCCATGATCTCGGTGGTCCCGGCGAAATCGTCCAGGGTCAGTTGCACCAGGCGGCGGGTGTTGGGGTCCATGGTGGTTTCGCGCAGTTGCGGCGGGTTCATTTCGCCCAGGCCCTTGAAGCGCGTGACCTGCGGCTTGCCGCGTTTCTTTTCGGCGACCAGGCGGTCGAGGATGCCGTCGCGCTCGGCCTCGTCCAGGGCGTAGAAGATCTCCTTGCCCAGGTCGATGCGGTACAGCGGCGGCATGGCGACGTAGACGTGACCGGCGTCCACCAAAGGCCGGAAGTGCTGGACGAACAGCGCGCACAGAAGGGTCGCGATGTGCAGGCCGTCGGAGTCGGCGTCGGCCAGAATGCACACCTTGCCGTAGCGCAGCTGGCTGATATCGGCGGCACCGGGATCGACGCCGATGGCCACGGCAATGTTGTGCACTTCCTGGCTGGCGAGTACTTCGCTGCCGTCCACTTCCCAGGTGTTGAGGATCTTGCCGCGCAACGGCAGGATCGCCTGGAATTCCTTGTCCCGTGCCTGCTTCGCCGAGCCACCTGCCGAGTCGCCTTCGACCAGGAACAGCTCGGAGCGGGCTGGGTCCTGGCCGGCGCAGTCGGCCAGCTTGCCGGGCAATGCGGGGCCCTGGGTGATGCGCTTGCGCTCGACCTTCTTGCTCGCCTTGAGGCGGCGCCCGGCGTTGCTGATCGCCAGTTCGGCCAACTGCATGCCCAACTCGGGATGGGCATTGAGCCACAGGCTGAAGGCGTCCTTGACCACGCCAGAGACGAACGCGGCCGCCTCGCGCGAGGACAGCCGCTCCTTGGTCTGGCCGGAGAACTGCGCATCCTGCATCTTCATCGAGAGCACGAAGGCGATGCGTTCCCAGATATCTTCCGGCGCCAGCTTCAAGCCGCGCGGCAGCAGGTTGCGGAACTCGCAGAACTCGCGCATCGCATCCAGCAGACCCTGGCGCAGCCCGTTGACGTGGGTACCGCCCTGGGCCGTGGGAATCAGGTTGACGTAGCTTTCCTGAACGCTGTCGCCACCTTCGGGCAACCACAGCAGTGCCCAGTCCACGGCTTCCTTGTTGCCCGCCAGGCTGCCGCAGAACGGCTCGTCGGGCAGGCGAGCGAATTCGGTGACCGCGTCGATCAGGTACGAACGCAGACCGTCTTCGTAATGCCATTCAACCTTCTCGCCGCTGCCCTTGTCTTCGAAGCTGACCAGCAGGCCGGGACACAACACCGCCTTGGCCTTGAGCACATGCTTGAGGCGGCTGACGGAAAACTTCGGCGAATCGAAGTATTTCGGGTCCGGGGCGAAGTACACGCTGGTGCCGGTGTTGCGCTTGCCGACGGTGCCGATGACTTCCAGATCGGTGGCCTTGAAGCCATCGGCGAAGGTCATCTGGTACTCGTTGCCGTCGCGCTTGACCCTGACCCGCACCTGATTGGACAAGGCGTTGACCACCGAGATACCGACCCCGTGCAGGCCGCCGGAGAATTGGTAGTTCTTGTTGGAAAACTTGCCGCCCGCGTGCAGCTTGGTGAGGATCAGTTCGACGCCGCTGACGCCTTCCTCGGGGTGGATGTCCACGGGCATGCCACGGCCATCGTCGGACACTTCCAGAGAGTGATCGGCGTGCAGGATGACCTGAATGGACCGCGCATGGCCCGCCAGGGCTTCGTCGACACTGTTGTCGATGACTTCCTGGGCCAGGTGATTGGGCCGACTGGTGTCGGTGTACATGCCCGGGCGCTTGCGCACCGGGTCGAGGCCCGAGAGGACTTCGATGGCGTCTGCGTTATAGGAGCTAGCGCTGGGATTGGCCATGGGGTCTCGTCGTCAGTCGTTCGTGAAAAGAGTGATCAAAGCTGGGCAAAATCGACGGCCTGGTAACGCGCCGCGTCGATGCCGGCGAATGCCAGCAGCGCTGGCAACTTCTGCGCAAAGCCTTGGAAGCCGTGGTCGCCGCCGTTTTCGATGTGTACGCTGCAGGCCTGGTAGAAGGCCGCCGCCTGGCGATAGTCGAGGGTTTCGTCGCCGGTCTGCAGCCACACTTGAAGCCGCTCGGGATCGGTAGGCGCCGGCACTTCCAGCTCGGCCAGCGCCGTGACGTGGTCGCGGGTCAACTGCCAGCGTTCGCCCGTGTAGTGGTTGGTCTGCATCCCCAGGTAGCCATCGAACAGACGGTGCGGATTGACCACCGGGTTGATCAACAATGCCTTGAGCCCGAAGCGCTTGGCCAGGTGCGTCGCATAGTAGCCGCCGAGGGAGCTTCCCACCAGCAATGGCGCGTCGAGCTCCGCCAGTGCGGCTTCCAGCTGGGCAATGGCCTGGCGCGGATGGTGGTGCAGCGCCGGCGCGCGAAGCTGGTCGGCCAGGCCGATGCGTTGCATCAGCGCGCTCAGCTGGCGGGCTTTCTGCGAATCCGGCGAACTGTTCAGACCGTGAATGTAGAGGATCGAACCGGGCATGGGGGCCTCCGGGCATAGAGATGGCGCGCAGTTTACCTTGTCGGGGGTGCAGTTGGGGTGTTGGTGCGTCGGTATATGGGCAAGCCGCAAGCCTGGCACGAAACCCCGTGGGAGCGGGCTCTGCCCGCGAAGGCCGCGCTACCGCCCCTGAGTCAATAACCCGCGGCGTTCAGGTCGGGGGTAAAGGTGAAGTTTGCCAGGCGCGACACGCCTGTCTCGATCTGCCCATCGGGCATCAGCCGCAGCCAGCGGTATCCCGGCGCTCGGTCGTCCAGGGCGAAATCCTCGCTGCCTGGCAGAAACTGAATGCCCGTGGACGGCGACGCCAGCAGGCGCAAGCCATGGGCGTGACGGTCGATTTCCTGATGCACATGCCCCCAGAGCAGGCCCCGCGCCTGAGGGAAACGCGCGAGCAGCTCGAACAGGGCCTCAGCGTTGCGCAGCCCGATGGGCTCTATCCATTGGCTGCCGATCGCAACCGGATGGTGGTGCAGACACACCAGGTGATGCTTGTGCGGTGCTTCAACGAGCGCCCGCTCGAGCAACTGCAACTGGTCGTCGGCCAGATAGCCGGCTGCCGAACCAGCGATGGTCGAATCGAGCAGGGTCACCCGCCAGGCGCCCACGTCCGCCACCGGCTCCAGCCACTGGGTGCCCTGGGCGGCCTGCTGCATGAGCGCAGGCTGGTCATGGTTGCCGGGCAGCCAGCGCGCCGGTGCGCAAATGACCTGGGTGGCCTGCGCGAACGCCTGGTACGACGCCAGCGTGCCGTCCTGGGACAGGTCACCGGTGGCGACCAGCAAGTCGATGCGTGGCTGTTCCATGAGCACCTGCGCGACCACCTGCGCCAGGCTTTGGCGCGTGTTCACGCCGAACATGGCGCCGTCGGCTTCGGCCACCAGATGACTGTCCGAAAGCTGCACGAGCAGCACCGGGGCATCGACAGTGGGATCAGATAGGCTCGGCAAGACCGTCTCCAGGCGAAAGGGGCAACCGGCAAATTATGCGCAGCCTGGATGGCAAGGGCAATGCGACGTGCGGCGTTCGTGCAGGACGATGCTCAGCGTACCGCTTCGTACTCGTGGCCACAGGCCAGGCAATGACTCAGCCACTCGCCAAGGAACAGGTTGAGCTGAGCCTTTTCGTCAGGCTGGTGCATGGCCGCATTGGGATAGGGGTAGACACTGCGGAAACGCCGAGCATGCTCGGCACTGACGACTTCGGCCATGCGCGCATCGTGGTACACCTGCACTTCCATCTGCGGCACCGGCAGCCATGGCAGGCTGTGTTCCTGGCGTACGCGCAGGGTGGTGGTGTACGGACAGGCCAGCAGCACCTCCAGCGTCAGCACACCGAGCATCTGGTCGGCCTGGGTCATGGCGATGCGGCGCGACACCTGCTGGCTGCGCATGTCCGGCAGCAGGCGCATGAGCCGCGCATAATTGGCTTCGCAGGCAGCCTGCAGGCCGACCAGATCGACCCGGTAGCGCTCGCGCAACGGACTCACGACCACAGCCCCCTGACTTCGTCGCGGTTCAGGGCCAGCCATTGAATGGCGATGATCGCTGCCGCGTTGATGATTCGACCATCGCGCACGGCCTGCAGGGCATCGTCGAATGCCCAGACCCTGACGCGGATGTCCTCGCCCTCTTCTTCCAGGCCATGCAGGCCACCCGCGCCCTCGCTGCTGCAGCGGCCCAGGTAGAGGTGCAC
This sequence comes from Pseudomonas sp. CFBP 8770, assembly GCF_014841705.1. NCBI lineage: Bacteria > Pseudomonadati > Pseudomonadota > Gammaproteobacteria > Pseudomonadales > Pseudomonadaceae > Pseudomonas > Pseudomonas sp. CFBP 8770. The sequence continues at coordinate 345,385 of NZ_JACYUL010000003.1, read as the reverse complement.
GTACTCGTCGCTGCCACCGGGAGACGGGAAGTACTTGCTGATCGGCCACAGCGCTTGGATCTGCAGGCCCGCTTCCTCGTCGGCCTCGCGGTGCGCGACTTCCTCGGGCAGCTCGTCCTTGTCGATCAGCCCGGCAACCATTTCGATCAGCCAGGGGTTGTCGACCTTGCCCACCGCGCCGACCCGGAACTGCTCGATGAGCACCAGTTCGTCGCGAGCGGCGTCGTAAGGCAACACGCACACGGCATCATGGCGCACGAACAATTCGCGGCTGATCTGCTTGCTCATGCCACCGTTGAACAGCTCGTGGCGCAGGAACAGCTTGTCCAGTTTGTAGAAGCCCTGGAAGCAGAGCTCGCGCTTGTCGATTTCGACCGCTGTAGGCATCGACCGGGATGAATCTGACATGGAAAAACCTCTTACTCGTGCATGCAGCATGGGGCCATCCTAACCGCGATGCGCCTGTATTGCAGCCCCCTTTGAGGTGAAGCCGCAAGCCTCGGGATAGGCGGTTGAGCGAGCAGGCATTAAGATTGCGCAGCTGGCGAACCGACGGTTCGACCGGCAGTCCAACCACGATAATTCCATTACCCGCCAAGGACCCTCATGTCGTTTCTCAAGTTCGCCTCCGTGGCCTGCGTCGCCCTGACCCTGGGAGCCTGCTCCAGCCTCTTCCAGCCCAACTACCGGGCGCCGCTGGACACCAAGCGCGAGGCTTTCGAGCACCTCAAGCCTGGCTGCGACAATCAGGATTGCCCGCTGGTGAACATCGACGTGGTGCACTTTCCCGACGAGCCGGGCCTGGATGCAGCCATCGACAAGCGCTTGCGCGAGATGACCGTCAACACCCCCGACGCCCGCGTGCCGGCGACCCTGAAGGCCTACGAAGAGCAGTTCATGCGCGAGGCCCAGCCACGCTACAGCAGCTACCTGCAAGCCAAGGTACGCGAACAGCATGACGGCATTGTTGTGGTCGAGCTGTCCAGCTACGCCATGACCGGCGGCGCCCATGGCATGCCCGGGCGCGGCTTCATCAACTGGTCGCGTCGCGAGCACCGCGAGCTGACCCTGCAGGACATGCTGGTCCCAGGCCAGGAGCGAGCGTTCTGGCAGGCCGCCGAAGAAGCCCACCGCGGCTGGCTGGTCGCCAGCAAACTGGACAAGGACGCCGAGTTCATTCGCCAGTGGCCCTTCCAGCAAACGCCGAACATTGCGCTCACCTATGGGGGCGTGGTGCTCAAGTACAACGTGTACAGCATCGCCCCCTACGCAATGGGCCACCCGGAAGTGAAGATTGCCTACCCGCGCCTCAATGGCGTGATCAAGCCCGAGCTGTTCCCGGGCCGCGGTTGAGCGCTCGCTCGATCAGGTAGTACAGCAACCCGGCCACCAGCAGCGCTGGCAGAGTTGCGCCGATCTGCGGGTACAGATTGGCCAGCCCATGGTACAGGCACACGCCGCCAAGCCAGGACAGCAGTGCACTCCAGCGCACGGCGCGCGGTTCGACCTGGGCCGAACGCTTGCGCAGCACGAAGTGGTCCATCAGCACCACGCCGAACAGCGGCGCGAACACCGAGCCGATCAGCAGCAGGAAGTTCTGGTACTGCGCCAGCGGTGCCAGGCAGGCGATCAGCGTGCAGATGATACCGATGGCCAGAGCCAGGTGTTCGACCTTGAGCCCCGACAGCAAGCTGGTCGATACGGCTGCCGAATGGATATCGGCGAAGGCGTTCTCCGACTCGTCCAGCAAGATCAGCAGCAGCGGTATGCCCAGGCCGGCACCGGCCAACGCCAGCAGCAGCGCATTGACTTCGCCGCTGGGCGCGAACGCCAGGGTGTAGGCGACGCCCAGGCTCATCAACCAGAAGTTGCCGATGAAGAAACCCACGGCGGTTCCGCCGAACACGTTTCTGGCGCGCTTGCCGAATCGCGAATAGTCGGCAATCAGCGGCAGCCATGACAAGGGCATGGCGATGGCGATGTCGAAGCCCGTGGCCAGGTCCATGGAGCCGTCGCCAGCGGTGTTCCACAGGGTAGTCAGGTCGGCCTTGGCAAACAGGTTCCAGGTCAGCCACAGACACGCCGCCAACAGCAGCCAGATACCCCATTTGCGCAGCACCTTGCGCACGAAGGTCAGCGGTCCGGTGACCGCCAGCAATGTCGCCAGGCCGCCGAAGAACAGCGTCCACAGCCAGGGGTTGCTGCCCAGGCTGTCCTCACCGAACGCGCGCGTGCCCAGCAGGCTGGCGGCATCGCGCATGACGATGATCTCGAACGAACCCCAGCCGATCAGTTGCAGCAGGTTGAGCAAGGCCGGAACGCTGCCGGCGCCGCGACCCAGGGTCAGGCGCAGGGCCGCCATGGCGGAGAGTCCGGTGTCGCTGCCGATGACGCCGACCGAGGCGAGCAGCAAAACACCCACCAGGGTGCCCAGGAAGATCGCCGCCAGTGCGCCGGCGAGGCCCAGGCCAGGCGCCAGCAGGGCGCCGGTCTGCAGCACCATGAGGCCCACGCCCAGGGAAAACCACAGGGAGAACAGGTCGCGCCCGCCCAGCACACGCTGGGCGGTGGACACTGCGATATCGGGAGAATAGGAGGTTTTCAATGGATGGGCTCGAGTGGAAATGGGTCGAAGGTTGTTGGGGCATTGGCGGAGAGTCAGGTCGAACGCGGTGCGGCTTTCGCGGCCGATGACCGCTCCCACAGGGATCGCGATCCTGTGGGAGCGGTCTGTGGCCGGCAAGGCCGTACCACCGAAGATACTGACTAGACCTTTTGGTACAGCTGGCTGCCTTCCTGCTTGAAGCGCTGCGCCTGCTCGCGCATCCCCTCTTCCACGCTCAGGTCGACGGCTTCGATCTTCTGGTTGGCCGCGTACTCGCGCACTTCCTGGGTGATTTTCATCGAGCAGAACTTCGGGCCGCACATCGAGCAGAAATGCGCGACCTTGGCCGAATCCTTGGGCAGGGTTTCGTCGTGGTAGGCGCGCGCGGTGTCTGGATCCAGCCCCAGGTTGAACTGGTCTTCCCAGCGAAACTCGAAGCGCGCCTTGCTCAAGGCGTTGTCGCGGATCTGCGCGCCCGGGTGTCCCTTGGCCAGGTCGGCGGCATGGGCGGCAATCTTGTAGGTGATGATGCCGGTCTTCACGTCATCCTTGTTCGGCAACCCGAGGTGCTCCTTGGGCGTCACGTAGCAGAGCATGGCGCAGCCGAACCAGCCGATCATCGCCGCACCGATGCCCGAGGTGATGTGGTCGTAGCCCGGCGCGATGTCGGTGGTCAGTGGGCCAAGGGTGTAGAACGGCGCTTCGTCGCAGCACTCCAGCTGCTTGTCCATGTTCTCCTTGATCAACTGCATCGGCACATGCCCCGGACCTTCGATCATGCACTGCACGTCGTGCTTCCAGGCGATCTTGGTCAGCTCGCCGAGGGTTTCCAGTTCGCCGAACTGGGCTTCGTCGTTGGCGTCGGCGATCGACCCGGGACGCAGGCCGTCGCCCAGGGAAAAGCTGACGTCGTAGGCCTTCATGATCTCGCAGATCTCGTCGAAGTGCGTGTAGAGGAAGTTTTCCTTGTGATGCGCCAGGCACCACTTGGCCATGATCGACCCGCCGCGACTGACGATGCCGGTGACCCGCTTGGCCGTCAGCGGTACATAGCGCAACAGCACGCCGGCATGGATGGTGAAGTAGTCGACGCCCTGCTCGGCCTGCTCGATCAGAGTGTCGCGGAACAGCTCCCAGGTCAGGTCCTCAGCCGCGCCGCCGACTTTTTCCAGGGCCTGATAGATGGGTACGGTGCCGATCGGCACGGGCGAGTTGCGGATGATCCACTCGCGGGTCTCGTGGATGTGCTTGCCGGTGGACAGGTCCATTACCGTGTCCGAGCCCCAGCGAATGCCCCAGGTGAGCTTGGCCACTTCTTCCTCGATGGAGGAACCCAGCGCGCTGTTGCCGATGTTGCCGTTGATCTTCACCAGGAAGTTGCGGCCGATGATCATCGGCTCGAGTTCGGTGTGGTTGATGTTGGCCGGAATGATGGCGCGGCCGCGGGCGATCTCGTCGCGCACGAATTCGGCGGTGATCTCCTGGGGAATGCTGGCGCCGAAGCTGTGGCCCTTGTGCTGGTCCTTGAGCAGGCCGGCAGCGCGCGCCTCGGCCAGCTTCATGTTTTCGCGGATGGCGACGTATTCCATTTCGGCGGTAATGATGCCCTGGCGGGCATAGTGCATCTGGCTGACGTTGGCGCCAGCCTTGGCCCGGCGCGGGTTGCGCACATGGGCGAAGCGCAGTTTGGTCAGTTCGTCGTCGCTCAGGCGTTGCTGGCCGAAGTTGGAGCTCAGGCCGGCCAGGCGCTCGGTGTCGCCGCGGTCGTCGATCCAGGCCGAACGTATATCAGCCAGGCCCTTGCGCACGTCGATGACGACGCTGGGGTCGGTGTAGGGGCCCGACGTGTCGTAGACGGTCACCGGCGGGTTGATCTCGCCCGCGCCGTTGCCGGTCGAGAAGTCGGTGGGCGTGACATCCAGGCTGATCTCGCGCATCGGCACGCGGATGTCCGCACGCGAGCCCTGAACGTAGATCTTGCGTGAACGGGTGAAGGGCTGCACGGAGCCGGAATCGACTTGGGCCGATTCGCTCAAATGCACGGTGTTTTTTGCTTTTGTATTCATCACAGGCTCTCCAGACGGCATCCAGCACGGGAATGTCGGAGCGAACCTGAAAGGCACGGATGCACCCTGTGAACGGATGCTGTGCTTGTACGCGAGGTGCTGTGCAGAAAATGCGCGAGACCCCGGACGAAGCACAAGAGGACTCGCCGAAAGGACGAGAAATCTTGTTCCCTACGCAGGCGCTAACCTGATCAGGTTCAACGGGATCCGGATTATCCGATCTCAGCCTCATAGCAAGGCACCCCGACAAGAACGTGCACAGCATAGACGGCCCGCACACGGAACGCCAACTCCGCCTGCAGGTCTTGATATTGGCCGTTGCGCCGGATTGTTGTGCGGCGCGCCGCGCTCTACACTCGCCCTGCCCCACGCCTCTTTTCACAGCTGATGCCCAGACCCAGCTTTCAGACCAAGGATTGCCCCATGCTGCGCAGTAGATTTCCCTCGGCAACGGCCCTCGCCCTGGCCGTCTCCAGTGCCATTCCAGGCATGGCCCTGGCGCAGCAGGCACCGCTGGCGAGCATGACCGATCTGGTCAGCGTCTATCAGGAAGCGGTGCTGAACAACGCCGACCTGGCGGCGTCGCGGGCCGACTACGCCGCGCAAAGCGAAATCGTGCCGCAGGCGCGGGCAGGCTTGCTGCCCAACCTGTCGGCGGGCTATGACATCAACGATACCCGCACGGCGCTGGACCAGCCGTCGGCGGTGTACAACCGCAGCGGCAACTCCTACCGGGCGCAGTTGAGCCAGCCGCTGTTCCGCGCCGACCGCTGGTTCCAGCTCAAGGCCGCCAAGGCGGTCGACGAGCAGGCGGCGGTGCAGTTGTCGGCCACCGAGCAGAATCTCATTCTGCAGAGTGCCCAGGCCTATTTCTCGGTGCTGCGCGCGCAGGACAACCTGGCCACCGCGCGTGCCGAAGAGAACGCTTTCCGGCGCCAGCTCGATCAGTCGCAGGAGCGTTTCAACGTCGGTCTTTCCGACAAGACCGACACCCTGCAATCCCAGGCCAGCTACGACACCGCCCGGGCCAATCGGATCATCGCCCAGCGTCAGGTCGACGACGCCTTCCAAGCCCTGATAACGCTGACCAACCGCGAGTACAATTCGATCCAGGGCATCGTTCACACCTTGCCAGTGCTGGCGCCGATGCCCAACGATGCGAGCGCGTGGGTCGACACCGCTTCCCGGCAGAACCTCGATCTGCTGGCCAGCAACTACGCCGTGGAAGCCGCCGAGCAGACCTTGCGCCAGCGCAAGGCCGGGCATGCGCCTACGGTGGATGCGGTGGCGCAATACCAGAAGGGCGACAACGACAATCTGGGTTTCAGCAATCCGTCCAACCTGCCGGGCGTGAGCTATGGCAGCGATGTGTCGCAGCGCAGCATTGGGGTGCAGTTGAACATTCCGATCTACAGCGGCGGCCTGACCAGTTCGCAGGTCCGTGAGGCCTACGCGCGGCTCACGCAAAGTGAACAGCAGCGTGAAAGCCTGCGTCGACAAGTGGTGGAGAACACCCGCAACCTGCACCGTGCGGTGAATACCGATGTCGAGCAGGTGCAGGCGCGCAAGCAGTCGATCATCTCCAACCAGAGCTCGGTGCTGGCCACCGAAATCGGCTATCAGGTGGGAACGCGCAATATCGTCGATGTGCTTGATGCGCAGCGTCAGCTGTACAGCTCGGTACGCGACTACAACAACACCCGCTACGACTACATCCTCGACAACCTGCGCCTCAAGCAGGCCGCGGGCATTCTCAGCCCAGGCGACCTGCAGGACCTGACGCGCTTCCTCAAGGCCGACTACAACCCGGACCGGGATTTCCTCCCGCCGGACCTGGCCAAGGCGGCAGAAGCGCTGCTCAAGCCGCCAGCGAAACCATGACCTGACGCAACCTGTAGCAGCGGTGCAAGCCGCGGCCGGCGTCGATGCGGGGTGTCAGGTGTATCGCGTCGCCAGTGACGCGGCTCGCGCCGCTGCTACACGGGGCGCGCAACCCATAATGAGCCCCACGCGTTCCTGTAGCAGCGGCGCGAGCCGCGGCCGGCGGCGATGCGGGGTGTCAGGTGTATCGCGTCGCCAGTGACGCGGCTCGCGCCGCTGCTACACGGGGCGCAAACCTTCACGACTGGCTTGCGCAACCCTGTAGCAGCGGCGCGAGCCGCGTCCGGCCTTGATGCAGTGGGTCAGGTGTACCGCGCAGTCGGTGACGCGGCTTGCGCCGCTGCTACAGGGGAAATTATTCGGGAGCGGAAAAAAGAAAACCCCGCCGAAGCGGGGTTTTGCAGACTGTTTCCCATGACATCCATTTCCGTCCGCCGTCCTGGCAGAAATCCTACGTGTCCCTGTTATATCTAGGCGCATCCTGCGCAACGTCCTTGGAGTGAAGATTAACTGTGGATCCAATCTACGGATATAGCTCAAAGACACCACGTGATGTAAGCCAAAGCTTACACCGTCAGAATTGCTCCTCATCCAACAGAAACAGTGACGAGCTGCCAGCATCGACGGCAGCCGCCAACGAGTGGATCCGCGGCAGTAACCGGGCGAAATAAAAGCGCGCCGTGCCCAGTTTGCTGGCATAGAACGCCTCGTCCTGCCGGCCCAGCGCAGCAGCGGCCATCCTTGTCCACATGTAGGCATAGGCGGTGTAGCCAAAGGCTTGCAGGTACTCGACCGACGCGGCGCCGATCTCGCGCGGGTCGTTCGCGGCGCGGTCCAGAACCCCGGCAGTCAGCGCATCCAAACGGTCCAGCGCGTGGATCAGTGGTTGGGTGAACTCCTGCAACGCGGCATCGGCCTGGGCGGCGTAGGCACGCACTTCGTCGGAAAACAGCTGATAGAACGCACCGCCGTTGCCCACCACCTTGCGGCCCATCAGGTCCAGCGCCTGGATGCCGTTGGTGCCCTCGTAGATCTGAGTGATGCGCACATCGCGGACCAACTGCTCCTGGCCCCATTCGCGAATATAGCCGTGGCCACCGAAGACCTGCTGGCCATGCACCGTGGTTTCCAGGCCCAGGTCCGTCAGGAACGCCTTGGCCACCGGTGTCAGCAAGGCCACCATGTCTTCGGCGCGCTTGCGCGTGGCCGGCTCCTCGCTGTACTTGGCGGTGTCCAGCTGCAACGCGACATAGGTGGAGAACGCCCGCCCGCCTTCGTTGCAGGCTTTCATGGTCAGCAACATGCGCCGCACATCCGGGTGAACGATGATCGGATCGGCCATCTTGTCGGCCTGCACGGCCCCTGTGGGCGAACGGCTCTGCAGCCGGTCACGGGCATATTCCACGGCGTTCTGATAGGAGCGCTCGGCCGACGCCAGGCCCTGAATGCCTACGCCCAGACGCTCGTAGTTCATCATGGTGAACATGGCCGCCAGCCCCTTGTTGGCCTCGCCGACCAGGTAACCGGTGGCGCCATCGAAGTTCATCACGCAGGTGGCCGACGCCTGAATGCCCATCTTGTGCTCGATGGAACCGCAGGACACGGCATTGCGCGCGCCCGGGTTGCCGTCGGCATCGACCATGAACTTGGGCACCAGCAGCAGCGAGATACCCTTGGGGCCTGGCGGTGCGTCGGGGAGCTTGGCCAACACCAGGTGAATGATGTTCTCGGTCAGGTCGTGCTCACCACCGGTGATGAAGATCTTCGTCCCGCTGACCCTGTAGCTGCCGTCGGCCTGTGGCTCGGCACGTGTGCGAATCAGGCCGAGGTCGGTACCCGCATGGGCTTCGGTCAGGCACATGGAGCCGGCCCAGGTTCCGGCATACATCTTGGGCAGGTACGTGCGTTTCAGCTCTTCACTGGCATGGGCGTTGATGGACAGGCAGGCACCGGCAGTCAGCATCGGGTACAGGCCGAACGCCAGGCTGGCCGAGTTGACCATCTCCTCGACCTGCGCCGAAATCACCTTGGGCATGCCCATGCCGCCGTGGGCAGGCTCGCCGCCCACGCCGACCCAGCCACCCTCGGCGTAGGTCTGGTAGGCCTGAATGAACCCGGCCGGAGTCGTCACTGCGGTATCGCGCCAGTGGCAGCCCTCTTCATCGGCCGCACGGCTCAATGGCGCGATCGCCTGGGCGGTGACCTTGCCGGCTTCCTCGAGGATCGCCTCCATGGTTTCCACGTCGACGCTGTCGGCCAGGCCCGGCAGCTGCGCCCAGTGGCTGGCAACGTCGAATACTTCGTTCAGAACAAAGCGCATATCGCGCAAGGGAGCTTTGTAGTCCGCCATGGCTGACTCGCAGAAATTCAAGGGCTGAAGTTCGAAAGCCGGGCGGCACGCTCGACGCGCGCCGCAGGCTGGTTGGCGTACCTGTCAGTAGGACAGGCCGAAGTGCGCTTCGTCCATGTCCATCAGGTTGGCCGCGCCCGAGAGCATGGCGGCAACGTGAGTGCGGGTACGCGGCAGGATGCGCTGGTAGTAGAAACGTGCCGTCTGCAGCTTGGCCGTGTAGAACGCGGCATCGCCCGTGCCTTCAGCCAGCTTCTGCGCTGCCACACGGGCCATGTCGGCCCAGAAATAGGCCAGGCAGGCGTAGCCCGAATACATCACGTAGTCGACCGAGGCTGCGCCGACTTCTTCGCGATCCTTCATGGCGGCCATACCGACCTTCATGGTCAGCTCGCCCCATTCCTTGTTCAATTGCCCCAGTGGTGCAACGAACTCGGCAAGCGCTTCGTTGCCTTCGTTGGCCTGGCAGAACTTGTGCACGATCCGGGTGAAGCCCTTGAGTGCCTCGCCCTGGGTCATGAGCACCTTGCGGCCCAGCAGGTCGAGTGCCTGGATGCCGGTGGTGCCTTCGTACAGCATGGAAATGCGGCTGTCGCGCACGTTCTGCTCCATGCCCCACTCGGCAATGAAACCGTGCCCACCGTAGATCTGCACGCCGTGGTTGGCGGCTTCGAAACCGACTTCGGTCATGAATGCCTTGGCGATCGGCGTCATGAACGCCAGCAGGGCATCGGCGCGCTTGCGCTCTTCCTCGTCCTGGCTGAACTTGAGCACGTCCACCAGTTTGGCGGTGAAATAGACCATGGCCCGCGTGCCTTCGGCGAAGGCCTTGATGGTCAGCAGCATGCGGCGTACGTCCGGGTGCACGATGATCGGATCGGCGGCCTTTTCGGGCGCCTTGGGACCGGTCAGCGAGCGCATCTGCAAGCGGTCGCGGGCATAGCGCAGGCCACCCTGAAACGCGACTTCGGCATGGGCCAGACCCTGCAGGGCGGTGCCCAGGCGTGCCGTGTTCATGAAGGTGAACATGCAGTTCAGGCCCTTGTTGGCGGGGCCGATGAGATAACCGGTGGCGCTGTCGAAGTTCATCACGCAGGTGGCGTTGCCGTGAATGCCCATCTTGTGTTCCAGCGAGCCACAGCTCACCGCATTGCGCGCGCCGATCGCGCCATCGCTGTCAGGCAGGAACTTGGGCACGATGAACAGTGAGATGCCCTTGGTGCCAGCCGGTGCATCGGGCAGACGTGCCAGCACGATATGCACGATGTTGTCGGCCATGTCGTGTTCGCCGGCGGAAATGAAGATCTTCGTGCCGCTGATCGCATAACTGCCGTCGGCCTGGGGTTCGGCCTTGGTGCGCAGCATGCCCAGGTCGGTGCCGCAGTGCGGTTCGGTCAGGCACATGGTGCCGGTCCACTCGCCGGACACCAGCTTGGTCAGGTAGGCCTCTTGCTGCTCGGGGGTGCCATGGGCGGAAATGGTGTTCATGGCGCCATGGGACAGGCCGGGGTACATGCCCCACGACCAGTTGGCGCTGCCGATCATCTCGCTCACCGCCAGCCCCAGGGATTCGGGCAGGCCCTGGCCGCCGTGTTCGACGTCGTGGGCCAGGCTGGGCCAGCCGCCTTCTACGAACTGTTTGTAGGCCTGCTTGAAACCGGTCGGCGTCTTCACGCCGTCTTCGCTCCAGGTGCAGCCTTCGATGTCGCCCACACGGTTCAGCGGAGCCAGTACCTGTTCGCAGAACTTGGCGCCTTCTTCGAGGATGGCATCGACCATGTCCGGGGTCGCATCCTGGCAGCCGGGCAGGCTTTGATAGTGCGCTTCGTAGCCGAGCAACTCGTCGCGGACGAAGCGAATATCACGCAAGGGGGCCTTGTAATCAGGCATAGCAATGAACCTCTGCTGATGAATTCCGGTGGGTTCGACCTGCGACAGGTTGTCGCTATCAAACGGATGTTTGAAACATACGTTTACGCCTGGGCAAAGTCAATAGCCGCACGGCGCCAGTCGGCAGCCGTCAGGTGGTGCCGCGGCAGCCGCTGGCTGGCGTGCTGAAAGAGGGGGATCAACGGGATTCGACGGCTATGGCGCGGGTTAGAGCGGGGTGCCGAGCAGGACGTTGGCAGGATCGAGCCATACATTGACCGAGTCGCCCTCACGGATCGAGCACTGCTCGGACAATGCGCACAGGGTTTGTCCATTCGCCAGGCCGATACGCATTTCACAGGGCCCCTGAGTGTCCGGCAGGATCTGCTCCATGACCCCCTGCAGACAGTTATGGCCGGGCATGCCGGCAGCGTCCAAGGGCAACACGCAGAGCCACCCGGCCTTGACCAGCGCCACCACCACCGCTCCAGGCGCGAGCGTCAACGTGTGCGTGCTGTCGTGAGTGATCTGCGCGCGCAAGCTCAGCCCGGCGCCCAGATCGAGGGTGATCTGGTCGTTGCGGCCCCAGGCGTCGATGGCAGTCACGCGGCCCTGCAGTTGATTGCGGGCACTGGTGCGCAGCATGAGCCGGCCCAGCAGGTCGAGGTCGCTGGCCTCCTCGGCGGCTTCGAGCACCTGCGCCTGCAAGGCCTGGAGCTTCTCGTAGAGGCGCAGCATGCGCTGCCCTTCCTCGGACAAGCGCGCGCCACCGCCGCCCTTGCCGCCCACGACCCGCTCGACCAGTGGCGTGTGGGCCAGGTTGTTGAGTTCGTCGATGGCGTCCCAGGCGCCCTTGTAGCTCAGGCCGGCCGCCTTGGCGGCGCGGGTGATCGAACCCTGCTCGGCGATATGACGCAGCAGTTCGATGCGGTGTGGGCGACGTGCGATGTACTGGGCCAGCAAGGGGGGCAAGGTCATGGGCCAAGGCTACTCGGGCTTGGCCGTGCGCGCCAGACAGTAGACGTCGACCCGTGCGGCGCCGCCCTGGCGAAGCAGCGTGGCCAGGGCCTGCGCGGTGGCGCCGGTGGTCATCACATCGTCGACCAGAGCCACGTGCAGCCCCTCCAACCGCGCATCGGGCAACAGGGAGAAAGCCTGTTGCAAGTTGTGCAACCGCGCCCTGGCGCCCAATTCCTGCTGCGCCTGGGTTTCGCGCGGTCGTTGCACGAGGCTCGAATCGCAGTCGATGTGCAGTGCCTTGGACAACCATCGAGCGAGCATCTCAGCCTGGTTGAAACCGCGCCGGCGCAGGCGTTTGCGCCCCATGGGCACCGGGATCAGCAACTGCGGGCGTGGCAATCCTTCGTTGAAACGGTGGTCGAGCCAGTGGCTGGTCAACTCGGCCAGCAGACGTCCGTAGGGCCACTGGCGGTTGTGCTTGAAGCGCGTGATCAGGCTGTCTACGGGGAAACCGTAGTGCCAGGGCGTCTCCACCTTCTCGAAGGCCGGAGGCCGGCGCCGGCAGGGCGCGCAGGTGAACCCGCTCATCGCCAGCGGCAGTGCACACACCGTGCACTGCTCGTCCAGCCAGGGCAGCTCGCATTCGCAGGCCTCGCACAGGGCATAGGGATTGCCCGACGCTTCGTCGCACAAGACACAGACCTGATCATTTTTTATCCACTTGTAAACCGAGGTACCTGCAGGAGGTTGACAGTGCATGGAGCTTCCTTAATCATGCCCGCATTCGACTCAATAGCCGCGTTGCGCCCATGGACATTCCTGCGTCCCAGCGCACGCCCAGCATAAACAAGGAATCGCCGATGAGCGCCAGTACAACTGCAACCGTTCGTCACGACTGGACCCTGGCCGAGGTCAAGGCGCTGTTCGTGCAGCCGTTCAACGACCTGCTGTTTCAGGCGCAAAGCGTGCACCGGGCGCATTTCGACCCCAATCGAGTTCAGGTCTCGACCCTGCTGTCGATCAAGACCGGTGCCTGCCCCGAGGACTGCAAGTACTGCCCGCAATCGGGGCACTACAACACCGGGCTGGAAAAAGAAAAGCTGATGGAAGTGCAGAAAGTGCTCGAAGAGGCCGCCCGCGCCAAGGCGATCGGTTCGACGCGATTCTGCATGGGCGCGGCATGGAAACACCCTTCGGCCAAGGACATGCCGTATGTGTTGCAGATGGTTGCAGGGGTCAAGGCGCTGGGCCTGGAAACCTGCATGACCCTGGGCCGCCTGGACGAAGACCAGACCAAGGCACTGGCCCAGGCCGGCCTTGACTACTACAACCACAACCTGGACACCTCGCCGGAGTTCTACGCCAGCATCATTACCACCCGTACCTACAGCGAACGCCTGCAGACCCTGGCTCATGTGCGCGACGCCGGCATGAAGATCTGTTCTGGTGGCATCCTGGGCATGGGCGAGTCGCTGGACGACCGCGCCGGGCTGCTGATTCAGCTGGCCAACCTGCCCGAGCACCCCGAGTCGGTGCCAATCAACATGCTGGTGAAAGTGGCGGGCACGCCGCTGGAAAACGCCGAGGACATCGACCCGTTCGATTTCATCCGCATGCTGGCCGTGGCGCGCATTCTCATGCCGCAGTCCCATGTGCGCCTTTCCGCCGGGCGTGAAGCGATGAACGAACAGATGCAGGCCCTGGCCTTCCTGGCCGGAGCCAATTCGATCTTCTACGGCGACAAGCTGTTGACCACGGCCAACCCGCAGGCGGACAAGGACATGCAGTTGTTCGCCCGCCTCGGCATCGCCCCAGAAGCGCGCGAAGAACACGCCGACGAGGTTCATCGAGCGGCCATCGAGCAGGCTCTGGTCGAGCAGAAGAGCAGCGACCTGTTCTACGACGCCGCGTCCGCCTGACCCTGCGCCGGCCCCAGCGGCCGGCGTTCACCCCCTGCCATTCGAGGCCTGCATGCCCTTCGACCTCAGCGCGCGCCTGGCCGAGCGCCGCGCCGCCGACCTCTATCGTCAGCGTCCATTGCTGCAAAGCCCGCAGGGGCCATGGGTGGTGGTCGATGGCCAACCGCTGCTGGCTTTCTGCAGCAACGACTACCTGGGCCTGGCCAACCACCCCGAAGTGATCAAGGCCTGGCGCGAGGGTGCCGAACGCTGGGGCGTGGGCGGTGGTGCATCGCATCTGGTGGTCGGTCACAGCAGCCCTCACCACGCGCTGGAAGAGGCCTTGGCCGAATTCACCGGGCGTCCACGGGCGCTGCTGTTCTCCACGGGCTACATGGCCAACCTGGGGGCGGTCACCGCCTTGGTCGGGCAAGGCGATACCGTGCTGCAGGACCGTCTCAACCACGCCTCGCTGCTGGACGCCGGGTTGCTCAGCGGCGCACGCTTCAGCCGTTACCTGCACAACGATGCCGCCAGCCTGGAAACGCGCCTCGACAAAGCCACCGGCAATACGCTGGTAGTGACCGATGGCGTCTTCAGCATGGACGGTGACCTCGCGGAGCTGCCACAACTGGCGGCTGCCGCACGGGCCAGGGGCGCCTGGCTGATGGTCGACGATGCCCACGGCTTCGGTGCCCTGGGCGCCACCGGTGGCGGTATCGTCGAACACTTCGGGCTGGGGATGGACGATGTGCAGGTGCTGGTCGGGACCCTGGGCAAGGGGTTCGGCACCGCAGGCGCCTTCGTCGCCGGCAGCGAGGAACTGATCGAGACGCTGGTGCAGTTCGCCCGCCCCTACATCTACACCACCAGCCAGCCACCGGCGCTGGCCTGCGCCACCTTGCGCAGCCTGCAGCTGCTGCGCAGCGAGCACTGGCGGCGCGAGCACCTGACGAGCCTGATCACGCAGTTCAGGCAGGGCGCTGCCCGGTTGGGCCTGACCTTGATGGACAGCTTCACGCCCATTCAGCCCATTCTCATCGGTGACGCCGGGCGGGCGCTGCATTTGTCGCGGCTGTTGCGCGAGCGCGGAGTGCTGGTGACAGCCATTCGCCCGCCAACGGTACCCGTCGGCAGTGCGCGATTGCGGGTGACCCTTTCGGCCGCTCACAGCAGTGCCCAGGTGCAGCAACTGCTCGATGCGCTGGCTGAGTGCTACCCGCTGCTGGGGGCCGAGCATGCCTGATCGGCTGATCCTGCTGCCGGGCTGGGGCCTGGGCACAAGCGCGCTGGACCCTTTGATCGCAGCACTGCAGGGGCTTGCCGAGCCCGTGCAGGTGCAGGTCGAACCGTTGCCTGCGCCAGGCTCTGCCGTGCCTGGCCGTTGGCTCGATGCGCTCGACGAACGCCTGCCGAACGATGTCTGGCTGGGTGGCTGGTCGCTGGGGGGCATGCTTGCTGCCGAACTGGCGGCGCGCCGTGGCGAGCGCTGCCGTGGCTTGCTGACCCTGGCCAGCAACAGTTGTTTCGTGGCCCGCGCCAACTGGCCGGATGCAATGCCCGCTGAGACGTTCGAAGCGTTTCTGGCCGCTTGCGAGGCGGATCCGAAAACCCTGCTGAAGCGCTTCGCGTCGCTCTGTGCGCAAGGCGCTGCTGATCCGCGCGGGCTTTCTCGGCGACTGGCGGTTGCTGAGCCGACTTCGACACAGACATTGGTGGAGGGCCTGCATGTGCTGGCGGAGCTGGATACCCGGGCCGCGTTGCAGGCGTTTGCCGGGCCGCAACTGCACCTGTTCGGCGGGCGTGATTCGTTGGTGCCTGCTTGGGCGGTGAGCGCGTTGCGGGAGCTGCTGCCAGAGGCTGAAATCGGCTTGTTCGAGCAGGCCAGCCATGCGTTCATGCTGGAAGACTCGCAGAGGGTCGCCGGTGCAATTCAGGCCTTCCTGCGTGAGCGAGGTTTTGATGAATAACGGCAACGGTGTTGCGTTTGGCGCACGTTTGGCGGTGGTAGATGACGCGGCTTGCGCCGCTGCTACAGGAGTGGCGGTGGATGAGGTGGCTTCTGCGGCAGCAGGCCGGGAGGCGGCGTCGGGGTTGCCGGACAAGCGGCGGGTGGCGGCTTCCTTTTCCAAGGCAGCGGCGAGTTACGACAGCGTCGCGCAGTTGCAACGCGACGTTGGCCATGCGCTGCTCGCCCGCCTGCCGGCCGATCTGCAACCCTTGCAATGGCTTGACCTGGGCAGCGGCACGGGCTATTTCAGCCGCGTCCTGGCGCAGCGTTTTCCCGACGTCGCCGGCGTGGCGCTGGACATTGCCGAAGGCATGCTGACCCACGCCCGTGGCCAGGGCGGAGCCACTTGGCATGTGGCCGGCGATGCCGAACAGCTACCGTTGCGCGATGGCTGCTGTGGCCTGATCTATTCGAGCCTGGCAGTGCAATGGTGCAGCGATTTCGCCGCGGTGCTCGCCGAGGCCTACAGGGCCTTGCAGCCCGGCGGCGTGCTGGCATTCGCCAGCCTGTGCGCGGGCACACTGCACGAGCTGCGGCAAAGCTGGCGAGCGGTGGATGGCCGAGTGCACGTCAACCGCTTTCGTGAATTCGCCGACTACCAGCGCCTGTGCGCCGACAGCGGCCTGGAGGTGCTGGGCCTGGATAACGTGCCCCATGTGCTGCACTACCCTGACGTGCGCGGCCTGACCCATGAACTCAAGGCTCTGGGCGCGCACAACCTCAACCCCGGTCGCCCTGACGGCCTGACTGGCCGGGCGCGCATGCTCGGCCTGCTGCAGGCCTATGAAGCCTTTCGTACACCCGTGGGGCTGCCAGCCACTTACCAGTTGGTCTACGCTGTGCTGCGCAAACCCGTCGAGCAAGGACAATCCTGATGAGCGCCTATTTCATCGCCGGTACCGACACGGACATCGGCAAGACCACGGTGGCGGCCGGCCTGCTGCACGCCGCCCGGCTCAAGGGCCTCAGTACGCTGGGTGCCAAACCCGTCGCCTCGGGCTGCGATGTCACCCCCAAGGGCCTGCGCAACAGTGATGCGCTGGCCCTGATGGCGCAAAGCTCGATCCGCCTGGAATACGCGCAGGTCAATCCAGTGGCCTTCGAACCGGCGATCGCTCCACACATTGCCGCTCGCGAGGCTGGCGTGGCGCTGACGGTTGGATCGTTGCTGGCGCCCATGCGTCACGTGCTGGCCCAGAAGGCCGATTTCACCCTGATCGAAGGCGCCGGCGGCTGGCGCGTGCCGCTGTCCGACCAAGCCAACCTCTCGGACTTGGCCATGGCCCTGAAACTGCCGGTGATTCTGGTGGTGGGCGTGCGCCTGGGTGCCATCAGCCATGCGCTGCTCAGTGCGGAAGCGATCGCCCGCGACGGCCTGCAACTGGCCGGCTGGGTGGCTAATATCATCGACCCGAAAACCTCACGGCTCGAGGAGAACCTCGCCACCCTGGCCGAACGCCTGCCAGCGCCCTGCCTGGGTCGGGTGCCCTACCTGAAGGACGCCAGTGCCCAAAGCGTTGCCGAGCATCTGCATCTGGAGCTTATTGGGTAGGACGATTCAAACGTGCAATGCGGGTGCGCCGTATTGGCTCAACAATGCGTCGGCCGTCAGTAACTGCATGCTCTCGAGGGTAGCCTGGGCGAATAGCAGGCGACCGAACGGATCGCGATGAATGGGCGGCAGTTTTTCCACGGCCATGCCATGGGCTGCAGTGATGGGTAGCTCGCTGTAGCCATTGAGCAATAGCTGCCGGCGCAGACGCGCCGTATCGATGACCGTGGCGCTGCGGCTCAGACCGTTCTTGATGGCCACTTCCCACAGACTCGCTGCGCTGAAGTACACCTCGTTATCCATATTGCCGATCAACGATCGAGCACTTGCTGAAAGCATCGGGCTGTCCTTGGCAACCAAGATCAGGATATGCGTGTCGAGCAGTAACTTCACACCTTGCCCTCGAAGAGATTGGCGACCTCAATGTCCAGCTCATCAAAGTCTTCGGGTACCTCCAGGTCAAGCATGAAACCGATACGCTTTGCTTCACCTGCTTGTGGCGTGTCATAAGCCACCAGCCGGGCAACCGGCTTGCCGGCTTTGGCAATGACGACCACTTCACCGGCCGCAGCTTGATCCAGCAGCCGGGACAGATTGCTTTTGGCATCGTGAACATTGTGAATGGCCATCGGTAGCGACTCCTTTGTACAGGTGACTACAGCGTATCTTAGCCCACCTGGTTAGCTAATTCTCTTGTGCGCATGCATGCTGGCTTTGCACCGTGTTTCCCCCCGTATTGCTGTATTCGGAAACATTTCTGCACGCACGCATCGGCACACCCCCTGCCTGCAACCTGTTCGTCATAATCCCTCCTTAAGGTACTCGCTGACCTGAAGGGAGATGATCATGAGCCTATTAGAAGAACACCAAGCCACCGACCTGGAAAAGATCACCGGCCTGAGCC
The DNA here is from genome assembly GCF_014841705.1 of Pseudomonas sp. CFBP 8770. Taxonomy (NCBI): domain Bacteria; kingdom Pseudomonadati; phylum Pseudomonadota; class Gammaproteobacteria; order Pseudomonadales; family Pseudomonadaceae; genus Pseudomonas; species Pseudomonas sp. CFBP 8770. The sequence continues at coordinate 327,289 of NZ_JACYUL010000003.1, read as the reverse complement.
GTCGTCGCTTCATTGGTGCTGGTGCGCTGTGCGGTGCCGCGATGTTCATGGGCGGTAACCTGCTGACCCGTACGGCCATTGCCAGCGCCGTGAGCGCCGGTAACAGCGGCCTGCTCGGTTTCACCGGCATTGCGGCGGCCACCAGCGACACCATCAGCCTGCCGCCAGGCTATCGGGCCAGCGTGCTGATCAGCTGGGGACAACCCTTGCAAGCCGGCGGCCCGGCCTTCGATCCCAGCGGCAACGGCAGCGCCGAAGCCCAGGAAGTGCAGTTCGGCGACAACAACGATGGCATGAGTCTGTTCCCCTTCCCCAACGACACCAATCGCGCGTTGATGGCCATCAACAACGAATACACCAACTACCGTTATCTCTACGCCCATGGCGGCAGCCCGCAGTCGGCTGAAGAAGTGCGCAAGGCCCTGGCCTGCGAAGGCCTGTCGGTGATCGAGATCCAGCGCAAGGCCGGCCACTGGCACTTCGTGCAGGGTTCGCAGTACAACCGCCGCGTACACGGCAACACGCCGATTCGCGTCAGCGGGCCAGCCGCAGGCGACGCCCTGCTCAAGACCGCTGCCGACAGCACCGGGCAACTGGTACATGGCACGTTCCAGAACTGTGCCAATGGCAAGACGCCCTGGGGCACCTACCTGACGTGCGAAGAAAACTTCACCGACTGCTTCGGCAGCACCGACGCCACGCTAGCCTTCACGGCGGCGCAGAAACGCTACGGCGTGGTCGCGGCCAGCAAGGAAATCAATTGGCACCCCCACGATCCGCGCTTTGACATGGCGCACAACCCCAACGAGCTCAACCGTCATGGCTGGGTCGTGGAAGTGGACCCGTTCGACCCCACCGCCATGCCGGTCAAGCGCACCGCACTGGGTCGTTTCAAGCATGAAAACGCAGCCCTGGCCGAAACCCGCGACGGGCACGCCGTGGTGTACATGGGCGACGACGAGCGTGGCGAGTTCATCTACAAGTTCATCAGCCGCGACCGCATCGACCACCACAACCCCAAGGCCAATCGTGACCTGCTCGACCACGGCACGCTGTACGTTGCGCGTTTCGACGACGGCGACGGCAACGCCGATCATCCCAAGGGCCGTGGCCAGTGGCTGGAGCTGACCCATGGCAAGCACGGCCTGGATGCCAGCAAGGGCTTTGCCAGCCAGGCCGAGGTCCTGATCCACGCGCGGCTGGCTGCCACCGCCATGCAGGCCACGCGCATGGACCGCCCCGAGTGGATCGTGGTCAGCCCGAAAGATGGCCAGGTCTATTGCACCCTGACCAACAACGTCAAACGCGGTGACGACGGCCAACCGGTCGGCGGCCCCAACCCGCGCGCGAAGAACGTCTACGGTCAGATCCTGCGGTGGCGCGAAAGCGGCGACGAGCACGGCGCCATGGACTTCGAATGGGACCTGTTCCTGGTGGCCGGCAACCCCGGCGTGCACCCTGGCCAGGCCAAGGGTGGCTCGTCCAACATCAATCCGCAGAACATGTTCAACAGCCCCGATGGCCTGGCGTTCGACGATGCCGGTCGACTGTGGGTGCAGACCGATGGCGATACCACCAACGTGGGCGACTTCGCTGGCATGGGCAACAACCAGATGCTCTGCGCCGACCCTGCCAGCGGCGAGATCCGCCGTTTCATGGTCGGCCCGGTCGGCTGCGAAGTCACCGGCGTCAGCTTCGCTGCCGATCAACGCACCCTGTTCATCGGCATCCAGCACCCGGGCGAAAATGGCGGTTCGACCTTCCCCGAACACCTGCCCAACGGCAAGCCACGCTCGTCGGTGATTGCCATCAGCCGCGAGGATGGCGGGGTGATCGGCGCGTAACCCGGCCACCGCTGTTGCCGCGTCTGCGCTACCATGGCGAGCCGGACGCGGCAGCCTGCCGCGCGCAGGAGTTCGCATGGCCCACCCTTTTGAAACACTCACTCCAGACCTGGTGCTCGACGCCGTGGAAAGCATCGGCTTTCTGAGCGATGCACGGGTGCTGGCACTCAACAGCTACGAGAACCGCGTCTATCAGGTGGGCATCGAAGATGGCCAACCACTGATTGCCAAGTTCTATCGCCCCGGCCGCTGGACCAACGCTGCCATTCTGGAAGAACACGCGTTCACGGCCGAGTTGGCCGATTGCGAAGTGCCCGTGGTAGCACCGATGGTGCACGAAGGCGAAACGCTGTTCGAACACGCCGGGTTCCGGTTCACCCTGTTTCCTCGCCGAGGCGGCCGGGCGCCAGAGCCCGGCAATCTCGATCAGCTCTATCGCCTGGGCCAGCTGTTGGGCCGCCTGCATGCCGTGGGCGCCACACGTCCGTTCGAGCACCGCGAAGCGCTGGGGGTGCAGAACTTCGGCCACGCTTCGCTGCAGACCCTGCTCGAAGGCAACCATGTACCGCGCAGCCTGCTGCCCGCCTACGAGTCGGTCGCCCGTGACCTGCTCAAGCGCGTGGAAGAGGTGTACAAGGCCACGCCGCACCAGAACATCCGCATGCACGGCGACTGCCACCCCGGCAACATGATGTGCCGCGACGAAGTGTTTCATATCGTCGACCTCGACGATTGCCGCATGGGCCCGGCGGTGCAAGATCTGTGGATGATGCTCGCCGGCGACCGCCAGGAATGCCTCGGCCAGCTGTCCGAGCTGATGGACGGCTACCGCGAATTCCACGACTTCGATCCGCGCGAGCTGGCGCTGATCGAACCCCTGCGGGCGCTGCGCCTGATGCACTACAGCGCCTGGCTGGCGCGGCGCTGGGAAGACCCAGCCTTTCCGCGCAGTTTTCCCTGGTTCGGCACCGAGCGGTATTGGGGTGACCAGGTGCTGGCGCTGCGCGAGCAACTGGCCGCACTCAATGAAGAGCCGCTGAAGCTGTTCTAGCCGGGCGCCGGGCCTGAAAGCAGCGTTCGCCTTTTTGTTTCCAATGGTTTGATGTGTAACAGTTACCGATCAGCGATTCGATTTCGAAACCGTGCCAGCAGGGAGCTCCATGCAAGTCGCCAATCCCCGTCGGGGGTACATCCTGGGCCTGAGCGCCTATATCTGTTGGGGGTTCATCCCTCTCTACTTCAAGACCCTTGCGCACTACCCGGCCGTGGAGATCATTGCCCAGCGCGTGCTCTGGTCGGCGCTGCTCGGCTCGTTGCTGCTGCTGGTGTGGAAGCATCCCGGCTGGCTGCGCGAATTGCGCGACAACCCTGTGCGCCTGGCGATCCTGGTGGGCAGCGGTTGCCTGATCGCCGCCAACTGGCTGGTCTATGTGTGGGCGGTGAACAACGGTCGACTGCTCGAGGCCAGCCTGGGCTACTACATCAACCCGCTGCTCAACGTCGTGCTCGGCTTGCTGATCCTGCGCGAGCGGCTGCGCCCGCTGCAATGGATCGCCGTGGCGCTGGCGGCGACGGGGGTGGCGCAGCAGGTCTGGCAGGTGGGCAGCCTGCCATGGGTCTCGTTGGCACTGGCCTTGACGTTCAGTTTCTACGGACTGATTCGCAAGCGGGCACCGGTGGCGGCGTTGCCGGGGTTGGTGATCGAAACCTGGTTGCTGGTACCGCTGGCCGCCGGCTGGCTGCTTTGGCACGGCGATGCCGTCAGTATCCAACCGGCCTTCTGGACCACCAGCGACGCGCTCTGGTTGATGGCTGCAGGGCCGATCACACTGGTGCCGCTGCTGTGCTTCAATGCCGCCGCGCGCCACCTGCCTTACACCACACTGGGGTTTCTGCAGTACATCGCACCCACGCTGGTGCTGTTGTTGGCCGTTCAGGTATTCGGGGAACATCTGGCGCCAGCGACATTGGTCACGTTCATCTTCATCTGGGCGGGACTGGTTATCTACAGTGTGGATATCTGGTGGAACCGGCGCCAACGTCACTGATCAAAAAATGATCTGCGGGCTGCAGGCCACGCCCGACGTAGTGTACAGCGATCTACGCCAAGGTTATCCACAGCCTGGTCCCCGTGGATTGTGCACAACATGCAGGAACTTGGCTGTTTTTTGAACGATTCAGTACAGGCCTTGCAGGGCGCGGCCTGCAGAGGGGTCGACACAGGTTATCCACAGGCAGGCGCAGGATAACCTTGGATAACCTGAGGCCAGGCTTCAGCTCACGCCAAGCTCTTCGCGCGCCAGCTTAACCAGCAGGTCCAGGTCGATCGGTTTCAGGAGAAAATCCACCACGCTCAGGTGCATGGCGGTAATCGCATCCTTCACGCTGGCATCGCCTGAAATGATGATGATCGGCAGCGCCGCGCGGTCCGACTCGCGCACTTCACGGATGAGGTCCAGGCCCGACTCGGGCCCCATGCGCAGGTCGGTGATCAACAGCCCGATGCCCCGGTTGGCGCGCAGTTGCAGCATTGCGCCCATGGCGCTGTCGGCCTGCAGGCAATCAATGCCATGCAGCGCCAGAATCTGCGCGAGCACATCCCGCGTGTCGTCGTCATCATCCACCACCAGCACCAGCTGCGGCGGCAGCGCCTGCACCTGGCCCAGTTCGCTGAGCGCTTCACGCTCGGCATCGCTCAACAACAATTCGTGATCGGACATACGTTTCCCGTCATCCAGAACCCATCCATCGGGCCGTTGCGCTCGCTCCCGCCTTTTAGACTTACGTCCAATGGGCACCTTCGCCCATGCAGTCGACCATGGCCGAACGATAAAGACAAATCTCCCATAACAACAACTTCCGATTCGACCTATCGAGCGGTAATGGCCATGAGCAAAACCGACGCCTTCACCCAGGCGGGCAAGACCGCGGTGCTGCAGAACATTCACGGCACCGTGCAGTTCCTGCAACGCTTCCCGCCGTTCAACCAGATGGAGAACGCCCACCTGGCGTACCTGGTCGAGCAGTGCCAGCTGCGCTTCTATGCCGGCGGTGAAAGCATCATCAAACCGGCCGACGGTGCTGTCGAGCATTTCTACATCGTCAAGCAAGGGCAGGTGGTGGGCGAGCGGCCGCACAGTGCGCGTCGCGGCACCGAAACCACGTTCGAGATCACTGCCGGCGAGTGCTTTCCGCTGGCCGCCCTGCTCGGCGAGCGCGCCACGCGCACCGAGCATCTGGCGGCCGAAGACACCTTCTGCCTGCAACTGAACAAGCCGGCCTTCATCAAGCTGTTCGCGCTGTCGACGGTGTTCCGCGACTTCGCCCTGCGCGGGGTGAGCAGCCTGCTCGATCAGGTCAACCAGCAAGTGCAGCGCCAGGCCGTGGAAACCCTGGGCACCCAGTATTCGCTGAACACCCGACTGGGTGACCTTGCCATGCGCCACCCGGTGACCTGCTCAGGCTCTCTGCCGCTGCGCGACGCCGTGCGGCTGATGCACGAGCAGCAAGTGGGCAGCATCGTCATCGTCGATGACTTGAAGGCCCCCCAGGGCATTTTCACGCTGCGCGACCTGCGTCAGGCCGTGGCCGACGCGGCCACCGATTTCGGTGCGGGCATCGAGCGCTACATGATCCCGCGGCCCTTCCATCTCAGCCCTGAAGCCAGCGCCTTCGATGCTGCCGTGGCCATGACCGAACGACACATCGCTCATGTCTGTCTGGTGAAAGACCAGCGCCTGTGCGGCGTGGTGTCCGAGCGCGACCTGTTTTCCCTGCAGCGGGTGGATCTGGTACACCTGGCACGCACCATTCGCCATGCCTCGCGCCTGGAACAGTTGGTTGCCTTGCGCGGGGAGATCAGCGCTCTGGTCGAGCGCATGCTGGCCCATGGCGCATCGTCGACGCAGATCACCCAGCTCATCACCCTGCTCAACGATCACACCGTCTGCCGGGTGATCGAGTTGGTGCTGGAAGAGCGCGGCGAGCCGGGCGTGCCTTTCAGTTGGCTGTGTTTCGGCAGTGAGGGCCGCCGCGAGCAGACCCTGCACACCGATCAGGACAACGGCATCGTTTTCGAAGCCCGTGACGCCGCCCACGCCGCCGAGATCCGCGGCAAGCTGCTGCCGCTGGCGCACCAGATCACCCTGGCCCTGGCGCAGTGCGGCTTCAGCCTGTGCTCGGGCAACGTCATGGCCAGCAACCCCGAGCTGTGCCTGTCGCGTCTGGAATGGGCGCGGCGTTTCGCCGGTTTCATTCGCGAAGCGAGCCCGGAGAACCTGCTCAACTCGAGCATCTACTTCGACCTGCGCACGGTCTGGGGCGATGATTCGGCCTGTGCGCAGCTGCGCCGCAGCGTGCTGGAGCAGGTGGCCGACAATCGCCTGTTCCAACGCATGCTGGCGCAGAACGCCTTGCGCCAACGCCCACCGGTGGGACGTTTTCGCGACTTCGTGCTGACCCGCCAAGGGAGCGACAAGGCGGCCACCCTGGACCTCAAGGTGCAAGGCCTGACGCCCTTCGTCGACGGCGCGCGCCTGTTGGCCCTGGCCAACGGCATCGACACCGGCAATACCTTGGAGCGCCTGCGTCAACTGGTGGCCAAGGAGGTCATCGACGCCCAGGACGGCGCCGCCTATGAAGAGGCGTACCATTTCATCCAGCAGACGCGCATGCAGCAGCATCAGGCCCAGGCCCGGCAGCACTTGCCCTACTCCAATCGCATCGACCCCGCCGAGCTCAATCACCTGGACCGGCGCATCCTGCGCGAGTCGCTGCGCCAGGCCCAGCGTCTGCAGGCCAGCCTGAGCCTGAGGTATCAACTGTGAATCTGTTCCCGTGGCGACGGCCACGCCCCACCCCGCTGGCGTTCGAGCTGCAGCAGCGCCTGCAAGGGTTGCCCGGCCCGCAACCTTTGGCTGACTGCAGCCTGCGCGAACAGCGCTGGGTGGTGCTGGACCTGGAAACCAGTGGCTTGAACCTGAACAAGGATCAGGTGCTGTCGATCGGCGCGGTGGTCATCGAAGACGGCGCGGTGGACTTCTCTCAGCAGTTCGAACGCACATTGCTGCGCGAGCAACCTCGTCTGGGCGCCAGTGTGTTGATCCATGGCCTGGGGCCGGAAGCGATCGCCGCCGGCCAGGTGCCCGCAGACGCCCTGCTCGATTTCATGACCTTCGTCGGTGACAGCCCGCTGCTGGCGTTCCACGCACCGTTCGACGAGCACATGCTGGGCCGCGCGCTCAAGGACAGTTTGGGTTACACCTTGCAACACCTCTTCATCGATGTCGCCGAGCTGGCGCCGATGCTCTGCCCCGATGCGCTGTTGCGCGCGGCAGGCTTGGACGACTGGACCACGCATTTCGGCCTGCAGGTCGGCGAGCGCCATCACGCCAGTGCCGATGCGCTGGTCACCGCAGAGTTGGCCATGCTGCTGTTCAGCCGTGCGCGCCGCCAAGGTCTGGACAGCCCCCGCGTCCTGGCCGAGAAAGTGAGCCAGTGGCGGCGGCGGCAGCAGGACCAGGTGTTCTGACCAGCGCAAAGGCGTGTATGCACACGATCGCTACCCGACAGCTGTCGCCAGTGTCGACTACAGGTGATAACGTCCTGGCACTCAACGCGCCATGACCCAGCCATCCCTGTGTGGACGGCTGGGTTCTTTTTGCAGGCCCTGAAATGAAAAGCACCACCATCCGCCGCTGGTCCTTTATCCACACCTGGACCAGCCTGATCTGCACCCTGTTCCTGCTGATGCTGGCCATCACTGGCCTGCCCCTGGTATTCCATCACGAGATCGAACACCTGCTGGGCGATGCGCCACAGTTCCGCGAAATGCCTGCCAACACGCCGCAACTGGATCTGCAACAACTGGTGGAAGCCGCCCAGGCCCATCGTGCGGGTGAAGTGGTGCAGTATTTCGGCTGGGACGAGGACGAGCCCCACGGCGTGCTGGCGATTACCGCTGCCACCGCCGACACCGAGCCCAATTCGTCGCACACCTTCATGCTCGATGCGCGTACCGGCGAGGCCGTGGAAACGCCCTCGGCCAACGGTGGCTTCATGATGGTCATGCTGCGCTTGCATGTGGACATGTATGCCGGCCTGCCCGGCAAGCTGTTGCTGGCGTTCATGGGTCTGCTGTTCGTGCTGGCGATCGTTTCCGGAGTGGTGCTGTATGCGCCGTTCATGCGCAAACTCACGTTTGGCACCGTGCGCAATCAGAAATCCACCCGCACCCGCTGGCTCGACCTGCACAACCTGATCGGCGTGGTCACCTTGACCTGGGCGCTGGTGGTGGGCGTGACGGGGGTGATCAGCGCCTGCGCCGACCTGCTGATCGGTGCCTGGCGGGCAGAAACCCTCAGCGCCTTGATCGAACCCTACCGCGACGCGCCACCGCTCAAACAACTGGCGCCCGCCACCCGCCTGTTGGACATCGCCCACGGCGCTGCGCCAGGCATGACACCCGACTTCATCGCTTTCCCCGGGACGCGCTTTTCCAGCGAACACCATTACGCAGTGTTCATGCAGGGCGGTACCCACCTGACCTCGCACCTGCTGACGCCGGTGCTGATCGACGCCACCACGCTGAACGTCACTGCCGTGGTCGAACGGCCCTGGTACATGGACGCCATGGGCCTGTCGCAGCCGCTGCACTTCGGCGATTACGGCGGCATGCCGATGCAGATCCTGTGGGCGGCGCTGGATGTATTGACCATCATCGTGCTGGGCAGTGGCGTGTACCTGTGGTGGGTCCGACGCCGCGCCGCCAAGGCCGCTGGCGCAGAGGCCACGGCGTGACGAAACGGAAGAAGTCGACGTTCTGGCCGGTGTTCCGCATTCCGCTGTTGGTCGGCGTGCTCGGCACCACCGGATTGTTCGCCGCCCTGCTGGGGGATGGCGGGTGGGATGCCCTGGCGTGGGTGGGGTTGGGGGTTCCTGCGGTGCTGGGGGTGTGGGGGTTGGTGAGGAAGGGCTGAGCTGGGATGATCGCTCGCGCAACTACGCGGTGATGTTTTGTTCAGGTCATGAATAAAACCGTTCATGATTTAAACCATGAATATTTCTGTTTTCCACTGATCGCCTAGTTTGTCATTCAACTTCCATAGTTGATTTTCAAGCGTAATCTTTAATTTTCCCGCCATCGGTTGACGCAGGTTCTGAACATGGAACTCCTCGATCAAGTACCCGTCGATCACTTCGGTACCGACACACGCAAAGTCACCCTGCACCGTAGCGACCTGCTGGGTTTGTATAAAGCTCCGGTCGATTACCTCATGATCTCGAGCCGGCCCGGTGATTACGACCCATCGCAAGGCGGCTGGATAGAACAGTTGCACGGTGCAGGCATCGTGGTCGCAGATCTGGAGCGCTCGCCAGCCATCGACTTTCGTCCGCACCTGCCCTGCTGGATCTCTGCCGCGCAGCCGGCCTCGGAGGGTTGGCCATTCAAGAGGCTGTTGGTGTTCGAGCCACAGGATGCCGCCGAAACGGCCGGTCGTGATGTTTGGATGGCCTTTCAGGCGCTACGCCTGTTCACTGGTGCAGACGGTTGCCAACGAGTGGCCGCCACGATACTGAGTGCAGCACCGGGACAGGCTGACCACGATGTGATGCTGCGCATGATGTTCTTCGCCAGCGTCAGCTTGGCAGCTCGAGGGGAGTGGCCGTACATAGCGCTGTGTGTGGATACGGACTATCAAGACAGTGCCCGGACCCTGTTCGCGCAACTCAAGGGCCAGTACCAATCGCCACCCGCCAGCAGCATCGGCAACCCTGCGCCGGGTTCGCAGCCTTTCCGTCAGGCACCACCCCTACAGGATGACCTACTGCGATGGACGCCTGCCGAAGTCGGCCTGACTCAACGTCAGTACGGGCTCGTACAGGCCTACACGGGCAGCCTGTATTGGTACGTCAACCGGGCGCTTCGGGCCGGGTCGGTGACCGACCCGTTATTTGTCGAGTACCAGGCCAGTATCGAAGGGCTGAGTACGGCGCTGGGCCAGTTACGCAACGCCGCAGGGGTACCGGTAAAACGCTACTTGAATATCTTCGACGGTATCGAAGATATATACGCTACAACCCTGACGGTGGTGGAGGCCGCGTATTCCAGCACAACCAAGAACATCGACTCACCTATTTTCGGCGACTATAACTTGCTGTTCAAGCAGTGGCTGGGCAAGGACGTGAGCGGCATATCCGTGGTACCCACCGAACAGGAAGTGTTGTTTGACTTCGCCATGCGCCATCTCATCAGCGCCATCGAAGAGACGGTGGAGGATGGTCATATTCGGCTGTATCTAACCACCGATGAAGTACTGGCTAATACTGCCCATATTCTCTTCAACCATTTGTGAGGCACGATATGTTCGCACTTCATGCGCCCTCCCCCGCCAGCGTGGATGAACTCCTCAAAGCCTGGCCGGACACTGCTGCCTTGGGAGCCCTGGATTTACACAGCGACGCTGTGTTCTACGCCATCGGCCGCTTCATCGATGCAATTTACAGTTCCGGGTTCTTCGCGGCCCTGGATTGGCAGCAGGTGTTCACTGCCACCGAGCTGAATGATGCGTCGAAACTGGAGCGTGCGGATGCTGGGGAGCTTCGCGCCTTGCTGCTGGCCAATATACGCCTGGACAGGTTTTGCACGGGGCATCTGCTGCGGCTGCTGGATGAGGGGTATCTTGAGACGGCGTTCGGGCGTCTTGTGGAGCTGCGCAAAACTATGTAGTTCGGCGCACGTGGTGGATCAATGCGGCTCCTGACGCGGCTTGCGCCGTTGCTACGAGATGGCTCGCGAAGGTGACGGCCTCGGCACGTTCGGCATATAGCCTGAAGTGTGTGTTGCAAAGGCCGGCCTCTTCGCGGGCAGAGCCCGCTCCCACAGAGGCCTGCCCACTTGATGCTATCAAGGTCTGCGTAATAAACCGCTTTACATTAAATAACCTAACCTTGCGTCCTACTTCAAGACTAAATTTTCTGAAACCTCCCTGTTAGATATCCTACAGCCTTTTAGGATGCAGTACCGTACTCAACAGTTGTACAGAACTCGACCTGATGATATCTCTATGCCCTCGTATCCCTGCCATTGTTCTGCTCCGCCTAAGCTGTGCATCTGACTGTACTGCGCACCTTCCCTTTGATGAGACCCCATCGATATGAGGCGTTTCCTGGCGCATGCAATAACGCAAAGACCAGCCCTGTTCGGGGCTACCTTGATCACGATATTCATCCTCAAGCTTTCGCTGTTTGCGCCTCCACTTTTGCTGGGTTCCATTATTGACAATTTGTCACTCGACAACAGCGCTAAAAACCTGACGATTCCTTATCTGCTCTGTGGTTATGCATTGATCATACTGGTGACGGCAGCGGTCGCACCCATCCAGACGTATGTGCTTACCCGACTGGTGCAGCAGACGGTCAAGGATCGATCCATCAGCTGGATGGCCGAGATATTCCAGAAAGAATTCTGCGTCTTCGACAATCTGAGAGTCGGTCATTTGATCAAAGCGACGGACCGGGGTATTACCGCTCATGAGCAGATACTGAATTTCTTTATCACCGTGGGGCTGCCCCTGATCATCGAGATCCTCGTCGTTAGTGTTCTGTTTGTGCACTTTGGCGGCGCCCAACTCTTTGCAGCGCTGTTGACGGCGTCATGCATCTATTTATATGTGTGCCACAGAATCATTCAGTGGCGGACTCGACATATCACCGACGTCAACGACAGCGAAGACGAAGTCTCTGAACGTCTGTTCAGCACGCTGCGCGCCGCCCGGTCGATCAAGTTGGAAGGTGCGGCAGAACAAACGCTATCCCCGCTCAACCTGGCATTCGAGCGCTACGCACGTTGCGCTACCACCGTCGCGAGTTCGGCGGCGGCGCTGGGGTCCGCGAAAATGCTCTTCATCGGGCTCGCCACCTGTGGACTTCTGGTGTGGGGCGTTCGAAACCAGGGGATGACGAACCCGACATTGACCATCGGCGAGTTGGTTGCCCTGTGCTCGATTGCAGGTGGATTTCTCACCAACATATCGGGCATCGCCGAAGCCTATCGTTCGGCCCATCAGTTCATGGCTGACAGGGTGAAACTGCAGCAGACCCTCAGCCTTCCGCGATTCGATGGACCTGACCGATCACTGGAACCTGGCACACCCCTCTTCTCCTCCTTGGAGTTGGCAGCATGCGAGGTGTCAGGCCGACATTTGACGCTCAACGCTTCCCTGCGATTCAAGTCCGATGAGAGCGTGGCCATCACGGGCCCCAGTGGTGCAGGCAAGTCAACACTGCTCGAGTTGCTGGCGGGTATGGATGCGGCGTATCGACAATATCTCTCTTTGAATGGTATCTGCGTCCAGCGTATCTGCGGCGCCTTGCAGCTGCGCGCGCTGCGCTACTGCCCGCAAAGTGCGGTATTTCTGCCGGGCGATCTGGAATCGGGCGTGATGTATGGCCATGCCGCTGAACCTGAACTGCTGGAGCACGCCCGAGAGTTGTCATTGGACGCACTCCTGAGCCAACTAAATCTCAACGATACCGCGTCCAACCTCTCCGGCGGACAGGCCAAGCGCCTTAGCCTGCTTCGGCTGCTCAACAGACCTGGGCGCTTCAATCTTTTCGACGAGCCAACCGCTTCACTCGATCAGGAGCTGGCCATGGCAACATGGGACACCCTGATGCGGGCGTTCAAAGGTAAAGGGTTGATCTGCGTCACTCACGATATCGAAGCGTTGGCGCGTTTCGACCGGGTTCTGGTTATTCAGCAGGGCAAGATCGTTGCCGATGGGCCATGGCATCTGTTGAGAAAGGAGGCAGGTCTGCTCAAAGGCATAGCGGAAGTGCCAGAACGCTGAGCGATAGCCCTGTATGCAAGTTGAGCTGTGAACCTGCATTCCTGGCCAAAGCACCCAATGTCGGAGAGCGTGGATCACGATCAAGCTGAGACGACTTGACCCCATCTCACAGCTGATACAGGGTGTTTCCTTATCCAAGGAGAACACCTCATGCCCGCCATGACGCTCTACCACAACCCCGCCTCCCCCTTTGCTCGCAAGGTCATGGTGCTGCTGCATGAGACCGGTCAGTTGGAGCGGGTCGCGCTGAAGACGGTGGCGTTGAGCCCTGTCAGCCCGGATGCGTCAGTGAACCAGGACAACCCGGCCGGGAAGATTCCGGCGTTGGTGCTTGAAGACGGCACTACGCTGCATGACAGTCGGGTGATCCTGGAGTATCTGGATCACCAGCATGTGGGCAACCCGCTGATCCCTCGGGAAGGGGCGTCGCGCTGGCGGCGGTTGACGGTGGCGTCACTGGCGGATGCAATGCTCGACGCGGCCGTGCTGATTCGCTACGAGAAGGCCCTGCGTCCGCCTGAGCTGCACTGGCCGTTGTGGCTGGATAATCAGGCGGAAAAGATCGAGCGGGGACTGGCGTATCTGGAGGCCACGGCGGTCGCGGAGTTGAGCGCAGCGTTCGATATCGCAGCGATCGGGGTGGCCTGTGCGCTGGGGTATGTTGATTTTCGCATGCCGGAGTCTGGCTGGCGGCAGCGCTATCCAGGGTTGGCGGGGTGGTTTGCCGAGGTGAGTGAGCGCGAGTCGCTGCGCTCGACTATGCCGTCGGCCTGACATGGGCGGGAGCTCACGCGACCTCGCACCAGTCCTGTACCTCGAGTCCCTCGACAAAACGAAACGCCTTGTCACTGGTGACCAGTGTCATCCCGAGCGAAAGGCTATGGGCGGCGATAAGGCCGTCCAATGTGCCCAGACATTGCCCGCGACGCTCGCCTACGGCTCGGCTCGAGCCATAGGCCTGGGCCGCCTGGCTGCCCCAGGGAAGGATATCGACGGTTTTCAAGAACGCAGTGACAAGCCCCGCCAATCGCTGCGCCGACGGTCGCTTGGCCAGGCCATAAAGCAACTCTGCCTCGGTGATGGAGGAAATGCACACCAAGGCCTTGGGCACAGCGCTCAAGTTCTTGATGACCGCTGGATGCCCCTTGAGCAGGTAGCTGACTGTATTGGTGTCCAGCATCAGCTGCTTCATTCAGGGATACCGTCAAGTGGATCACGTTTTTCACCACCCACCTGGGTGCGATCGTCGGCGTTCAGGAAGTCGTCTGGAACACCGCCTTCCGCGACAAGTGCCAGAAACTCATCCCATGAATCCGGCTTTCTGGACAAAATAACATCGCCGGTCTCGGGATCGCGCCGTATGAAGACTTCATCGGTGTCGAATCGGAAAGCAGCAGGCAAGCGCACGGCTTGGCTTCGACCATTTACGAAGACTTTTGCTGTCTGAGACATGTGCATTCCCCAGTGCTGGTATACACCACAATATATACCAGCATCCAAGGGGGGAAAATGAGAGATTTTCCGTTTACCTCGTAGGCGTAACGATGGTGATCATTGCTCGCTGGACACGATAGACGCATTGTCTGCCTGCCACGCCCCCAATCAGCAGTCAGGCTTGTCGGCGACGAAGCGGCGGGCGGGGTTTACCGCGGCCTTGAATTCACGCAGGCCCTTGGCGCCGATCAGCAGGGGGTAGTTGAAACTGCTGCGGTCTACCAGGTTGACTTCGATGGTGCGCTTGACGTCGCCCAGGCACAGTTCCAGGTCGACCACGGGCCGTTGCGAGACTTCGGTACCTTCACCGTCGTCGTCTTCCTCGGCGCGGTTCTTGATCTTGCTCATGCGCGAGATCTTGTGCTCGTAAACCTTGTTGTCGGCATCCTTGGTGGCCAGGCGAAAGCGAACCCAGTCGTCGCCGTCACGGGTGAATGTCTGGATGTCCTTGGCCGACAGCGACGCTGTCAGTGCGCCGGTGTCCATCTTGGCCTTGAGCGTCTGCCCGCCAATCTCGGGCAGTTTGATGTATTCATAGCGCCCATACAGGGTCGGCTCTGCTGCCAGCGCGGGCAGGGCCAGTATGGACAACAGGGCAAGTACGTTCTTCACCTGGGATTCCTTCGGGGCAGTGTGCAATGCGCGCAGCATACCCAGATAAAAGTGAAACATTTGTTGACGAAACGCTCGGGCAGAATTGGTTACAGGCGCGCTTGTGCTTATCATTGCCTGCTTCATGAAGCCAGAGTAGCTCTATGCGCCGCCTTCTCACCGGCTGTCTCGCGACCGCCCTTCTGCTGTTCAATACATTGGTGTTGATCGGCCCCCTGCTGGTGCTCGCCCTGTTCAAGCTGGCCATGCGCGGACGTTGGCGCGACCGTGCCTCGGCGGCGGTCATGTGGATTGCCGAGACCTGGTCGGAGATCGACAAGCTGATCTTCAAGGTCTGCACCCGCACCGAGTGGGACATTCGCGGGGCGCGCGACCTGCGCAAAAGCACGTCCTATCTGGTGGTAAGCAATCACCAGTCGTGGATCGACATTGCCGCGCTGATCCAGGCACTCAATGGGCGCGCGCCGTTCTTCAAGTTCTTTCTGAAGAAGGAGCTGATCTGGGTACCGTTCCTGGGGTTGGCCTGGTGGGCGCTGGACTATCCGTTCATGAAGCGTTACAGCAAGGCGTTTCTGGACAAGCACCCGCGCCTCAAGGGCCAGGACCTGGAAATCACCAAGGCAGCGTGCGAGCTGTACAAGCGTCAGCCGGTGACCATCGTCAACTATCTGGAAGGGACTCGCTTCACCCAGGCCAAGCGCGAGCAGCAGGCCTCGCCCTTTCGCTATCTGCTCAAGCCCAAGGCCGGCGGCGTGGCTTTCGTACTGGCCGCGATGGGGCCGCAACTGGATCGCTTGCTGGACGTCACGGTGGTGTATCCGGATGGGCCTATCCCGGGCTTCTGGAACCTGCTCTGCGGGGATGTGCGCAAGGTGATCGTGGATATCAGGTCGCGCAGCATCGATCCGGGCCTGATCGATGGCGATTATGAAAACGATGCGGTATTTCGGCTCAAGGTCCAGAACTGGGTCAACCAGCTATGGACCGAGAAAGACCAACTGATCGGCACGTTGCGCACCGAATCGGGACGTTGATCAGCTGCCGGTGGCGCCCCAGATGCTGCCCAGACTTTGCAGCAACGGGCCGCCGACACCTTGCTGGCCCAGGTACTGAAGAATGACTGGCGCGAACTGACCGACCATGCCGCTGTTCATGCCCAGCGCGCTGAAGGCGCTGTTCATGTCGCTGGTGGTTTTCACGTCGCCAAGGGCGTTGTTCAGCGCGCTGATGTTTTTCTGGTCGGACTTGCCGAGCAGGCCGCTCAGACCACCCAAGCCGCCCAGGGCGTTGTTGCCCGAAAGCTTGTCGATGCCGGGGACGGATTTGCTCAGTTGCGAATAGTCGGCGGTGCTGAGTTGATTCTTGGCCAGGCCCAGCATGGCACCTGTGCCGCCAATGGCTTGGGTCGGGGTGATGTTCAGGGTCGAACCCAAGGTGTTCAGCAGGCCTGCGGCTTCCGGGGCTGCGGCGACGGCAGCGTTGTTGCCTTGCTTGCCGTTCTGCAGGGTGGAGGCGGCATTGACCGCGTCGTTCAGGTTGAAGGCGAAGGCGGGACTGGTGGCAACGGCCATCAGGGAAGCCAGGGCCATGGCGCGAGTGATGTTCATTGTGCAGCAACCTCGGGGACAGATAGACGGACCGTCGTCAAACGGCAGTTCGGTCCCATTATGTTCCTCGGGGGTGAAAATTGTGTAATGGCAAAGATGAAGCCACGTAGGAGCGGTCCGTGGCCGCGAAGGGCGCGCTGCGGTCGTGCAGATGCACCGCGGTGGCCTTTTCGCGGCCGATGACCGCTCCCACAGGGGGAGTTGTATGCTCGTTGTGGGAGCGGTCTGTGGCCGCGAAGGGCACACTGCGGTCGTTCAGGTACTGCGCGGTAGCCTTTTCGCGGCCGATGACCGCTCCCACAGGGGGAGTTGTATGCTCGTTGTGGGAGCGGCCCGTGGCTGCGAAGGGCGCGCTGCGGTCGTGCAGATGCACCGCGGTGGCCTTTTCGCGGCCGATGACCGCTCCCACAGGGGGAGTTGCATGCTCGTTGTGGGAGCGGATTTGGTCAGGCGGCGCTGAACAGCTTGTGCGGGTCGATGACGAATTTCTTCGGTACGCCCGCGTCGAATTCGCCGTAGCCGCGCGGGGCCTCGTCCAGCGAGATGACTTCCACGCCGACGATATCGGCGATCTTGATGCGGTCCCACATGATGGCCTGCATCAGCTGCCGGTTGTACTTCATCACTGGCGTCTGGCCGGTATGGAAACTGTGCGACTTGGCCCAGCCCAGTCCGAAGCGAATGCTCAGGCTGCCCATCTTCGCCGCCGCGTCCACCGCGCCCGGATCTTCGGTGACGTACAGGCCGGGGATGCCGATCTTGCCCGCCACACGCACCACGCCCATCAATGAGTTGAGCACGGTGGCCGGTGCTTCTGCCTTGGCCCCGCTGTGACCGTGACCGCGTGCTTCGAAGCCTACCGCATCGACTGCGCAATCCACTTCCGGCTCGCCCAGCAAGGCGGCGATCTGCTCGTGCAACGGCGTGTCCTGGGACAGGTCGGCAATCTCGAAGCCCTGGGCCTTGGCATGCGCCAGACGTACCGGGTTGACGTCACCTATGATCACCACCGCAGCACCCAGCAGGCGCGCGGAAGCAGCGGCGGCGAGCCCGACCGGGCCTGCACCGGCCACGTATACCGTGCTGCCGGGGCCAACGCCTGCGGTCACGGCACCGTGATAGCCGGTCGGCAGAATGTCGGACAGGCACGTCAGGTCGCGGATCTTCTCCATGGCCGCATCGCGGTCCGGCAGTTTGAGCAGGTTGAAATCGGCATACGGCACCAGCACGAACTCGGCCTGGCCGCCGACCCAGTCACCCATGTCGACGTAACCATAGGCGCCGCCGGGGCGCGCCGGGTTGACGGTCAGGCAGACGCCGGTGTTCTGCTCCTTGCAGGAGCGGCAGCGGCCGCAGGCGACGTTGAACGGCACCGAAACCAGATCGCCGACTTTCAAGTGCTCTACGTCGCGGCCGGCTTCGATGACCTCGCCGGTGATCTCATGGCCCAGCACCAGGCCGACCTGAGCGGTGGTACGGCCACGGACCATGTGCTGGTCGGAGCCGCAGATGTTGGTCGAGACCACGCGCAGGATCACGCCATGCTCGATGCGTTTGCCCCTGGGGTCCTGCAATTTGGGGAAATCGATATTCTGCACTTCGACTTTTCCGGAGCCCAGATACACCACTCCACGATTACCAGACATGCTTTCACCTCGCTGTTTGTTGTTTTTGAGCTTGGGTTTTGCGTGCTGCGGTCATGCGTTTGTTCGTGCAATGCCCTGACGCGGTTCGCGCCGCTGCTACAACACCACCGTGCGGTTGGCGTTGAGGAACACGCGGCGCTCGATGTGGTAGCCGATGGCTCGAGCCAGGGTCAGGCATTCGAT
Organism: Pseudomonas sp. CFBP 8770; assembly: GCF_014841705.1. Classification (NCBI taxonomy): domain Bacteria; kingdom Pseudomonadati; phylum Pseudomonadota; class Gammaproteobacteria; order Pseudomonadales; family Pseudomonadaceae; genus Pseudomonas; species Pseudomonas sp. CFBP 8770. Next base: position 309,053 of record NZ_JACYUL010000003.1, on the reverse strand, counting down.
GTCGCGACCCTTGGCGATGAGGTCTTCGGGGTAATGACTGTGATCGACCACCTCTACACCCTGGGTGATGATCGGACCTTCGTCCAGGTCGTTGTTGATGTAGTGCGCGGTGGCCCCGACCAGCTTGACGCCTTTGTTGTAGGCCTGGTGATAGGGTTTGGCCCCCTTGAAACCGGGCAGCAACGAGTGATGGATATTGATCGCCCAACCGTCCAGGCGCCGGCACAGCTCAGGCGACAACACCTGCATGTAGCGGGCGAGGATCACCAGTTCCGCGCCGGCCTGCTCGATCACCTGCAACACCTTGCGCTCCTGGGAGGGCTTGTCCTTGGGGTCGAGCGGAAAATGGTAATAGGGAATGTCGTGCCAGCGCGCCAGCGGCTCGAGGTCCGGGTGGTTGGAGATCACCGCGACGACATCCATTGGCAGCTGGCCGATGCGCTGGCGGTAGAGCAAATCGTTGAGGCAGTGATCGGCCTTGGAAACCATGATCACTACCTTGGGCCGGTATTGCGGCGCGGTCAACTCGAAGATCATGCCGAAGCTGGCACCGCGCTCGGCCAGGCCTGCGCGGAAAGCAACTTCATCGAAGCCGTCGGGCTGACGAAACTCGACTCTGATGAAGAAGCGCGACGACAGCCGGTCGTCGAACGAGTGGTGCTCGGTGACATAGCAGCCCTGCTCGAACAGGTAGCGCGTGACCGCATCCACCGTGCCCAATACGCTGGGGCAATCGGCGGTGAGGATCCAGGTGTCAGGGGCGCGGCTCATGGGTAGTCCTTTGGTGTCGAGGTCGAATCAACTGTAGGAGCGGTCATCGGCCGCGAACGGCGCACGGTGGTACGTCCGATGAACCGCAGCGCCTGGTTCGCGGCCGATGACCGCTTCCACAGGGCTGTGCAATCCCTGCACTGTCAGGCCTGAATGCTCAGCCCATACTCGGCCGAGGCATCCTGCAGCCACAGCCACCAGTAATCGGCGAAGCTGCGGCGGATCAACAGCTCCCAGGTGTCCTCTTCGGTGCGGCGGATCACCAGCTGAGACTTGGCGAACACCGTACCCACCGCCTTGCCTACCGGAAAATTGTTCGGGTGCACATCGTAGCTCGTGGACTTCATCAGCACGTCGCGCACATTAGGCCCGCTGAGCTCGATCAGCGACTGGCCGCCGCTGACGTTGACCACCGCCACATGCAGCCCGGCCAGTGCTTCGCGCAGCCGTTGCTCGGCGGCCAGTTCCTCGCCACCAGGGACGATCAACAGCCACTCGTCCGGGCCAAGCCACTGCAGCGACGTGTCGCCGCTGCTGACCAGGCTCAAGGCACCCGGCAGTTCCAGGCCGGTTGCCTTGTGCACTGCGCCGGCAAAGACCGGGTCATGGCCGTCGCCGCGCAGGGTCAGGTGACCCAGCAGCTTTTTCTCGCGCAGGGTCACACCGGCGCCCTGGCGGCCCTTGCCTACCAGACTGGCGAGGTCGGCATGGTGGAGCGGGTCTTCGGCCTTGGCGCCCGATGCGGGGCGTTGCTGGTATACGTTGACTGTGGTCATTTAGCTGCACCTGTCAGTGAATGCTGTTGAAGCCTGTAAGAAGGTGGTGAGCTCCCGTAGGAGCGGTCATCGGCCGCGAAGGGCTTGCTGCGGTAGGCCTGGCACACCGCGGCGTGCCTTTCGCGGCCACTGGCCGCTCCCAAAGGCGCCTTGTGCTAGATGTTCTGCCGCTCGCCCTTCGGATCGAAGAACACCGAGGAGACGATTTCGGCTTCGATCACGCTGCCATCGGCCTGCGGCGAGAACACCCGCTCGCCAATGCGCTTGAGACCGCCCTTGACCACACCCATGGCGAACGAATAACCCAGTGAGTTGCTGGCATAGCTCGACGTTACGTGACCGACCATGCTCATGGGGATCGCCTGCTTGGGGTCGAACACCAACTGGGCGCCCTCGGGCAGCCACTTGTTCGGATCGATTGGCTTGAGGCCGACCAGCTGCTTGCGCTCGTGGCGCACGGTGTCTTCGCGGTTCATGCCGCGCCAGCCGATCCACGAGAAGGGCTTGGTCCGCCCGACACACCAGCCCATGTTCAGGTCGTCGGGTGTCATCGACCCGTCGGTGTCCTGGCCGACGATGATGAAGCCCTTCTCGGCACGCAGCACGTGCATGGTTTCGGTACCGTACGGCGTCAGGTTGTACTGCTTGCCGGCCTCGATGATCTTTTCCAGCACGCCCATGGCGTAGTCGGCCTGGACGTTGACCTCGTACGACAGCTCGCCGGTGAACGAGATGCGGAACACCCGTGCCGGCACACCCCCCACCTGCCCTTCCTTCCAGGTCATGAAGCCGAAAGCGTCCTTGTCCAGATCGATATCGGTCACTTCGCCGAGCAGCTTGCGGCTGTTGGGGCCCGACAGGGTCAGGGTCGCCCAATGGTCGGTAACCGAAGTGAAGTAAACCTTCAGGTCTGGCCATTCGGTCTGCTGGTAGATTTCCAGCCATTGCAGGACCCGCGCGGCACCGCCGGTGGTGGTGGTCATCAGGAAGTGGTTGTCGGCCAGACAGGCGGTGACGCCGTCGTCGAAGACCATGCCGTCTTCCTTGCACATCAGGCCGTAGCGCGCCTTGCCCACGTCCAGCTTGGTCCAGGCGTTGGTGTAGATGCGGTTGAGGAATTCGCGCGCGTCCGGGCCCTGGATGTCGATCTTGCCCAGGGTCGAGGCGTCCAGCAGACCGACGCTGTCGCGCACCGCCTTGCACTCACGGGCGACGGCAGCGTGGATGTCTTCGCCACGCTTGGGGAAGTACCAGGGGCGCTTCCATTGGCCGACGTCTTCGAACTCGGCACCGTTCTTCACATGCCAGGCATGCAGCGCGGTGAAACGCACCGGCTCGAACAGGTGGCCACAGTGACGCCCGGCCACCGCACCGAAGGTGATCGGCGTGTAGTTGGGGCGGAACATGGTCGTGCCCATTTCCGGAATGGTGACGTTCAGCGAACGGGCGGCGATGGCCAGGCCGTTGACGTTGCCCAGCTTGCCCTGGTCGGTGCCGAAGCCCAGCGCGGTGTAGCGCTTGACGTGCTCGACCGACTCGAAGCCCTCGCGAGTGGCCAGTTCGATGGCGGCTGCGGTGACGTCGTTCTGCAGGTCGACGAATTGCTTCGGCGCGCGCGCCGTGTCCTTGTCGTGGGGCACCTGGAACAGTGCCAGGGTCGGCTCTTCGACGCGGGTCAAGACGTTGGGCAAGGTGCCTTCGACGACGCCGAAGCCTGTTTCGGAGGCCGCTCGGGCACCGCCTTCGAAACCGTCGGCCATGGCATCGGCCAAGGCATACACGCCGTTCACGCCGCCGACGCACAGGCGTTTCTGCGGTGCTTCGCCCGGCACGAAGCCGAGGATGTCTTCACGCCAGACGGGCTTGCCGCCCAGGTGCGAGGCCAGGTGCACCACCGGGCTGTAACCGCCCGAGCTGCCGATCAGGTCGCAATCGAGCCATTCACCGGGGCTGACTACCCTGTGCGCCTTGACGTCGATGGCGGCGACCCGGGCCGCGGTGACATGCTTGCTGCCGCGGGCTTCGATCACCGCGCTTGCAGTCAGGATGCGAATACCCTTGGCGCGTGCTTCCTCGACCAGCGCGCCGCGCGGGTTGTGGCGGGCATCGGCCACGGCGACCACCTTGAGGCCGGCGTCGTGCCAGTCCAGGGCCACGCGGTAGGCGTGGTCGTTGTTGGTCGACAGCACCAGCTTCTTGCCCGGCGCCACGCCGTAGCGGCGCACGTAGGTGGAGATCGCACCGGCCAGCATGTTGCCCGGCACGTCGTTGTTGCCGTACACCAGCGGCCGCTCGTGGGTGCCGGTCGCCAGTACCACGCGCCCGGCGCGAACCCGGTGCATGCGCTGGCGGACCTGGCCCATCGGCGCACGGTCGCCGAGGTGGTCGGTCAGGCGCTGGTGAATGGTCAGGAAATTATGGTCGTGGTAGCCGTTGACGGTGGCGCGCGGCAAGAGCACCACTTCAGGCATGCCTGCCAGCTCGCGGATCACCGCGGCAACCCATTCGCCAGCCGGCTTGCCATCGAGGCTTTCTCGGGTGTCGAGCAGCGAGCCGCCGAACTCTTCCTGCTCGTCGGCCAGGATCACCCGGGCGCCACTGCGCGCGGCGGCCAGCGCGGCAGCCAGGCCGGCAGGACCGGCGCCAACCACCAGCACGTCGCAGGTGCGGCTCATGTAGTCGTAGGAATCCGGGTCCACCTCGGTCGGCGAACGACCCAGGCCGGCAGCCTTGCGGATGTACTTCTCGTAGGTCATCCAGAAGGACTGCGGGTACATGAAGGTCTTGTAGTAGAACCCCGGCGGCATCAGCTTGCCGCCGACCTTGCCGAGGATACCCATCATGTCGGTGTTGACGTTCGGCCAGCCGTTGGTGCTGGTGGCGACCAGGCCTTGGTACAACGCCTGCTGAGTGGCCCGCACGTTGGGAATCTGGGTGGCTTCGGTGGCGCCGATCTGCAGCACCGCGTTGGGCTCCTCGGCACCGGCGGCGACAATGCCGCGCGGACGCGAATACTTGAAGCTGCGGCCGATCACGTCGACGCCATTGGCCAGCAGGGCCGAGGCCAGGGTGTCGCCCTCATAGCCGATGTAGGTCGTGCCATTGAAAGTGAAGGTCAGCTTCTTGCTGCGCTCCAGACGTCCGCCGGTGGAGAGGCGATTGACCTGGCTCATGGCTTGTCTCCCGAGGCGATCTGCGGCGCCTCATCAAGGGTCTTTTCGACGAACTGCGGCTTGCTGCCGATGCGATAGGTTTCCAGGATCTCGTAGGTCACCGTGTTGCGGGTCGCATTGAAATACTGGCGGCAACCGGCGGCATGGATCCACAGCTCGTGCTGCAGACCGCGCGGGTTGTTGCGGAAGAACATGTACTCGCCCCATTGCGCGTCGGTGCACGCACCCGGGTCGAGCGGGCGGGCAATGTGCGCCTGGCCCGAGCAGTGGAATTCTTCTTCGCTGCGCAGCTCGCCGCAGTGTGGACAGAAGATGTTGAGCATGGTGGTTTCTCCTGTCAGTGGGCGACGGCGGCGGCGCCGTGTTCGTCGATCAACGCGCCGTTGTGGAAGCGCTCGATGGAAAACGGCTTGGCCAGCGGGTGCATCTCGCCCGTGGCCAGGCTGGCCGCAAACACATGGCCCGAGCCCGGCGTGGCCTTGAAGCCACCGGTGCCCCAGCCGCAATTGAAGAACATGTTCGGCACCGGGGTCTTGGAGATGATCGGGCAGGCGTCCGGGGTGGTGTCGACGATGCCGCCCCACTGGCGGTTCATGCGCACCCGCGAGAGCACCGGGAACATCTCGACGATGGCCTGCAGGGTGTGCTCGATGATCGGGTACGAACCGCGCTGGCCGTAGCCGACCCAACTGTCGATACCGGCACCGATCACCAGATCGCCCTTGTCCGATTGGCTGATGTAACCGTGGACGGCGTTGGACATGATCACGCTGTCGATGATGGGTTTGATCGGCTCGGACACCAGTGCCTGCAGCGGATGGGATTCGACCGGCAGACGGAAGCCGGCCAACTTGGCCATGTGCCCAGAGTTGCCGGCGGTGACCACACCGACGCGCTTGGCGCCGATGAAACCCTTGTTGGTTTCGACACCGATGCATACACCGTTTTCCTTGCGAAAGCCGGTCACTTCGGTCTGCTGGATCAGGTCCACGCCCAAGGCATCGGCGGCACGGGCATAGCCCCAGGCCACAGCGTCGTGACGGGCGACGCCGCCACGGCGCTGGACGGTGGCGCCGATGATCGGGTAACGGGTGTTCTTGGTGCAGTCCAGGTAGGGGATCTCTTCAGCCACCTGCTTGTTGTTCAACAGCTCGCCGTCCACGCCGTTGAGGCGGTTGGCGCTGACGCGGCGTTCGGAGTCGCGCATGTCCTGCAGGGTGTGGCACAGGTTGTACACGCCGCGCTGGGAGAACATCACGTTGTAGTTGATGTCCTGGGACAGCCCTTCCCACAGTTTCATGGCGTGTTCGTACAAGTGCGCCGATTCATCCCACAGGTAGTTGGAGCGCACGATAGTGGTGTTGCGCGCGGTGTTGCCACCGCCCAGCCAGCCCTTCTCGACCACGGCCACGTTGGTGATGCCGTGGACCTTGGCCAGATAGTAGGCCGTGGCCAGACCGTGCCCGCCGCCGCCGACGATGACCACGTCGTAGACTTTCTTCGGGGTCGGCGTACGCCACATGCGCTGCCAGTTTTCGTGGTGGCTGAGCGAGTGCTTGAAAAGGCCGAAGCCAGAATAACGTTGCATGGTGTTCACTCCACTCTCAGCGGTAGACCGGGAAGTCGCTGCACAGGGCCGTCACATGACGGGCCACGTTGGCCTCGACGTCGGCATCGCCCAAATTGTCGAGGATGTCGCAGATCCAGCCGGCCAGCTCAAGGCACTGGGCCACCTTGAAACCACGGCTGGTGACCGCAGGGGTACCGATGCGCAGGCCCGAGGTCACGAACGGCGACTGCGGGTCATTCGGCACCGCGTTCTTGTTCACGGTGATGTGCGCACGGCCTAGGGCGGCGTCGGCATCTTTGCCGGTGAGGCCCTGGCGAATCAGGCTGACCAGGAACAGGTGGTTGTCGGTACCGCCGGAGACCACGTCGTAGCCACGCTCGATGAACACGCCGGCCATGGCCTGGGCGTTGTCGATGACCTGCTGCTGGTAGGTCTTGAATTCGGGCTCCAGCGCTTCCTTGAAGCACACCGCCTTGGCAGCGATCACATGCATCAGCGGGCCACCCTGGCCGCCGGGGAATACCGCAGCGTTGAATTTCTTTTCCAGGGCTTCGTTGGCACGGGCCAGGATCAGCCCGCCGCGCGGACCGCGCAGGGTCTTGTGGGTGGTGGTGGTGACCACGTCGGCGAACGGGATCGGGTTGGGGTACAGGCCAGCGGCGACCAGCCCGGCGACGTGGGCCATGTCGACAAACAGGTAGGCGCCGACCTTGTCGGCGATTTCACGGAAGCGAGGGAAGTCGAGGGTCTTGGAGTAGGCCGAAAAGCCGGCAATGATCATCTTCGGCTGGTGCTCGACCGCCAGGCGCTCGACTTCGTCGTAGTCGATCAGGCCGGTGTCGGTGTCGATGCCGTACTGCACCGCGTTGTAGAGCTTGCCGGAGAAGCTGACCTTGGCACCGTGGGTCAGGTGACCGCCATGGGCCAGGCTCATGCCCAGCACGGTGTCGCCGGCCTGCAACAGTGCCAGGTAGACCGCGGCGTTGGCCTGGGAACCCGAGTGCGGCTGGACGTTGGCATAGTCGGCACCGAACAGTTGCTTGGCGCGATCAATGGCCAGTTGCTCGACCTTGTCCACGTGCTCGCAGCCACCGTAGTAGCGCTTGCCCGGATAGCCTTCGGCGTACTTGTTGGTGAGGCCGCTGCCCTGGGCTTGCATCACGCGCTTGCTGGTGTAGTTTTCCGAGGCGATCAGTTCGATGTGGTCTTCCTGACGCTGGTCTTCGGCGTTCATGGCAGCCAGCAGGACGTCGTCATAACCTTGGATCTGATCTTGTTTGCTGAACATCGCGGTCTCCCCAGCGGCGGCGTGGCGCCTGGCGTGTTGGACGAAGGCGACCGGCAACGGCTGCCTCCTTTGATTGCGATGGTAGGGCCGGCGCGATCCGACCAAATGCCTGCGCGCGCCTTACAGAGGTTCATTTACGACATGGCGCGATCAGGCCAGCGTCAGAGTGCGCGCAACAGCAGGCGCAGGCCCAGCAGGGCGAGGAAATGCAGGGGGTAGATGGCGTAGGCCCAACGGCGCATGGGGACAACTGCCTGGCGTATCCCGACGCGCAGCAGCAGCAGGCCCAACCCCGGTGCCAGCAGGCAGGCGACGATGCCGCCAATCGCCGGCCAGTAGAAGTGGCGCGCGGATTCGAACAGGTTGACCCAGGCGTTGGCGGCCAGGCACAGCACGCCCAGGGGCAACGCCCAGTACAGCGGGCGCTGCCAGGCCAGGACGAACCCCAATGGCAGCAGCACGCCCGCCAGGCCGAACATCAGCTGGTGGTCGAACAACGCCGCCACGGCGACCACCGCGCAGCCAAGTGCGGCCATGGCGGATTGTCGACGTTGCTGCCAGGCCTTGGCGACGATCAAGCCCAGAGCCAGGGTGGGCAGCACGTTGAGGGTGTCGGCAGGGTAGACGAACAGGCGGTAGGGGATTTCCGACAAGGCGGCGAAGCTCAGCAACCAGGCCAGGTAGCGTCCGCCCAGGGGAGCCTCCGGGCGGCGTGTCAGGTTGGCGGCAATCGCCAGGCAGAACCAAGGGAAAGCCAGACGGCCCGGCACATAGAGAAAGTCCAGCGACCAGCCGACATAGCGCAGGTGGTCGAGGACCATGCACAGCATGGCCAGCCATTTGAGCAGATCCAGTGCGTGATGTCGGATCATCCGAGAAAAAGCTCCAGTTTTTGGGTTGTCATACCGGCCTCTTCGCGGCCACAGACCGATCCCACGCGAGCCTCACACAGCGCAGGAGCTGTCCGCATGGACGACACGTTTCCCGTAGGAGCGGCCAGTGGCCGCGAAGAGGCCCGCCTAGACGACACATCTTTCACAGTTGGTTTACAGTGCCCCCATACCTAACACCAAGGATCCGCCCATGAACGACCAAACCCAACAGTTCGCCAGCGACAATTATTCGGGCATCTGCTCCGAGGCCTGGGCGGCCATGGAGCAGGCCAACCAGGGCCATCAGCGCGCCTATGGCGACGATCAATGGACCGCACGCGCCGCCGATGAATTCCGCCGCCTGTTCGAAACCGACTGCGAAGTGTTTTTCGCCTTCAACGGTACCGCGGCCAACTCCCTGGCCCTGTCGTCGCTGTGCCAGAGCTACCACAGCGTCATCTGCTCGGAAACCGCCCACGTCGAAACCGATGAATGCGGTGCCCCCGAGTTCTTTTCCAACGGCTCCAAGCTGCTGACGGCGCGCACCGAGCAGGGCAAGCTGACCCCTGAGGCCATCCGCGAAGTTGCGCTCAAGCGTCAGGACATTCACTACCCCAAGCCGCGCGTGGTCACCCTGACCCAGGCCACCGAAGTGGGCAGCGTGTACCGCCCCGAAGAACTCAAGGCCATCAGCGCCACCTGCAAGGAGCTGAACCTGAACCTGCACATGGACGGCGCGCGCTTTGCCAACGCCTGTGCGTTTTTGGGCTGTACACCGGCCGAGCTGACGTGGAAAGCGGGCGTGGATGTGTTGTGCTTCGGCGGCACCAAGAACGGCATGGCCGTGGGCGAGGCGATCCTGTTCTTCAACCACCGGCTGGCCGAAGATTTCGACTATCGCTGCAAGCAGGCGGGGCAGCTGGCGTCGAAGATGCGTTTCCTGTCGGCGCCTTGGGTGGGGTTGCTGGAAAACGATGCCTGGCTCAAGCATGCCGGACACGCCAACCATTGTGCGCAACTGCTCAAGGCGCTGGTCGAGGGTATACCGGGGGTGGAGTTGATGTTTCCGGTGGAAGCCAACGGGGTGTTCCTGCAGATGCCGGAACCGGCCCTGGAAGCCCTGCGCGCCAAGGGCTGGCGCTTCTACACCTTCATCGGCAGCGGTGGCGCCCGATTCATGTGCTCATGGGATACGGACGAAGCCCGCGTGCGCGAACTGGCAGCCGATATCCATACGGTCATGCGCGCCTGAGCCGCGCTGACACAAAACCGGTAGGAGAAAACCTCAGGCAGAAAACCTGGGGAAGAACATCTGTAGCAGTAAACCTGGGGAAGAGCATCTGTGGGAGCGGGCTCTGCCCGCGAAGAATCCACCGCGGTGCACCTGAAATACCGCAGTGACCTTTTCGCGGGCAGAGCCCGCTCCCACATCCTGCTCAGGTCACCGCAATTCCACCATGGGAGCGGTCATCACCGCCCAGTCTGACTCAGACTTCCAGGTAATCGAGGATCCCTTCGGCGGCGTTGCGGCCTTCGAAGATGGCAGTCACCACCAGGTCCGAGCCGCGGACCATGTCGCCACCGGCGAAGATCTTCGGGTTGCTGGTCTGGTGCTTGAACTGACCCTGCTCCGGCGCCACCACGCGGCCCTGGCTGTCGGTCTGGATGCTGTGGTCCTGGAACCACGCCGCCGGGCTTGGGCGGAAACCGAAAGCGATGACCACGGCATCGGCCGGGATGATCTCCTCGGAACCCGGAATGGGCTCGGGGCTGCGACGGCCACGGGCATCGGGTTCGCCAAGACGGGTCTCGACCACCTTCACCCCTTCGACCTTGTCTTCACCGACGATGGCGATCGGCTGGCGGTTATAGAGGAATCTGACCCCCTCCTCCTTGGCATTCTTCACCTCTTTGCGCGAGCCCGGCATGTTCGCCTCGTCACGCCGATAGGCACAGGTCACCGCCTTGGCGCCCTGGCGAATGGACGTGCGATTGCAGTCCATCGCCGTATCGCCGCCACCCAGCACCACGACCTTCTTGCCCTTCATGTCGACGAAATCTTCCGGCGACTTTTCAAAGCCCAGGTTGCGGTTGACGTTGGCGATCAGGAAATCCAGGGCGTCATGCACACCGGGCAGGTCTTCACCGGGGAAGCCACCCTTCATGTAGGTGTAGGTGCCCATGCCCATGAACACCGCATCGTATTCTTCCAGCAACTGCTCGACGCTGATGTCCTTGCCCACCTCGGTGTTCAGGCGGAACTCGATGCCCATGCCGGTGAAGACTTCGCGGCGATTGCTCAACACGCTCTTCTCCAGCTTGAACTCGGGAATACCGAAGGTCAGCAGGCCGCCGATCTCCGGGTTCTTGTCGAACACCACCGGTGTCACGCCACCACGCACCAGCACATCGGCGCAGCCCAGACCGGCCGGGCCGGCGCCGATGATGGCGACGCGCTTGCCGGTTGGCTTGACCTTGGACATGTCCGGGCGCCAGCCCATCGCGAACGCGGTGTCGGTGATGTACTTCTCCACCGAACCGATGGTCACCGCGCCGAAGCCGTCATTGAGGGTGCAGGCACCTTCGCACAGACGATCCTGCGGGCACACCCGGCCGCACACTTCGGGCAGGGTGTTGGTCTGGTGCGACAGCTCGGCAGCGGCGAGGATGTTGCCCTCGGCCACCAGTTTCAACCAGTTGGGAATGAAGTTGTGCACCGGGCACTTCCACTCGCAGTACGGGTTGCCACAGCCCAGGCAGCGGTGGGCCTGATCGGCCGACTGCGCGGGTTTGAAGGGTTCGTAGATCTCCACGAACTCTTTCTTGCGTTGACGCAACAGTTTCTTCTTCGGATCTTTGCGCCCGACCTCGATGAACTGGAAGTCATTACTCAGACGTTCAGCCATTGTTAAAACCTCATCAAACTGTTCAGGCGCATATCACTGCGGGTTGGCACGGGTGCTGGACAGCAGCGACTTCAGGTTGGCGGCCTTGGGCTTGACCAACCAGAAGCGACGCAGGTAGTCGTCCAGGTTTTCCCAAAGGTTGCGACCCCATTCGCTGTCGGTTTCGGCGACGTATTCAGCCAGCACGCGCTCCAGGTGAGTACGGTAGGCCTCCATGGCTTCGCCACTGATGCGCTGGATTTCCACCAGCTCGTGGTTGACCCGGTCGACGAAGCTGTTGTCCTGGTCGAGCACGTAAGCGAAACCGCCGGTCATGCCCGAGCCGAAGTTGTAGCCGGTCTTGCCAAGCACGCAGACGAAACCGCCGGTCATGTATTCACAGCAATGATCGCCCGTGCCTTCCACGACCGTGTGGGCACCGGAGTTGCGCACCGCGAAACGCTCGCCGGCGGTGCCGGCGGCGAACAGCTTGCCGCCGGTGGCGCCGTACAGACAGGTGTTGCCGATGATGGCGCTGTCCTGGGTCTTGAACGGGCTGCCCTTGGGCGGCACGATCACCAGCTTGCCAGCGGTCATGCCCTTGCCGACGTAGTCGTTGGCATCACCCTCCAGGTACATGTTCAAGCCACCGGCATTCCAGACGCCGAAGCTCTGGCCCGCAGTGCCCTTGAAACGGAAGGTCAGCGGATTGGCGTTCATGCCCTGGTTGCCATGCAGCTTGGCGATTTCACCGGAGATGCGCGCGCCGATGGAGCGGTCGCAGTTGCAGATGTCCATCGCGTAGTCGCCACCGGTCTTGCCCTGAATCGCCGGCAAGGCCATTTCCACCATCTTCTCGGCCAGCAGGCCCTTGTCGAACGGCGGGTTGCGCTCCACTTCGCAGAACTGCGGCTTGTCGGCTGGAATATGGTCGCTGCCCAACAAGGGGGTCAGGTCCAGATGCTGCTGCTTGGCGGTTTCGCCCGGCAGCATTTCCAGCAGATCGGTGCGCCCGATCAGCTCGCCCAGGCTGCGCACGCCCAGCTTGGCCAGCCACTCACGGGTTTCCTCGGCCACGTAGGTGAAGAAATTGATCACCATGTCGACCGTGCCGATGTAGTGATCCTTGCGCAGCTTCTCGTTCTGCGTCGCCACGCCGGTGGCGCAGTTGTTCAGGTGGCAGATGCGCAGGTACTTGCAGCCCAGGGCAATCATCGGCGCGGTGCCGAAACCGAAGCTCTCGGCACCCAGGATCGCCGCCTTGATCACGTCCAGGCCGGTCTTCAGGCCACCGTCGGTCTGTACCCGCACCTTGCCGCGCAGGTCGTTACCGCGCAGGGTCTGGTGGGTTTCAGCCAGGCCCAGTTCCCACGGTGCACCGGCATACTTGATCGAGCTCAGCGGCGATGCACCGGTGCCGCCGTCGTAGCCGGAAATGGTGATCAGGTCGGCATAGGCCTTGGCCACGCCGGCGGCGATAGTGCCCACGCCTGCCTCGGCCACCAGTTTGACCGATACCAGCGCGGCCGGGTTGACCTGCTTGAGGTCGAAGATCAGCTGCGACAAGTCCTCGATGGAGTAGATGTCGTGGTGCGGCGGCGGCGAGATCAACGTCACGCCGGGTACGGCATAGCGCAGCTTGGCGATCAGGCCGTTGACCTTGCCGCCGGGCAGCTGGCCGCCCTCCCCGGGCTTGGCGCCCTGGGCCACCTTGATCTGCAGCACTTCGGCGTTGACCAGGTACTCGGGGGTGACCCCGAAGCGGCCGGTCGCGATCTGCTTGATCTTCGAACTGCGCACGGTGCCGTAGCGCGAAGGGTCTTCGCCGCCTTCACCGGAGTTGGAACGCGCACCCAGGCGGTTCATTGCCTCGGCCAACGCTTCGTGGGCTTCGGGCGACAACGCACCCAGGGAAATGCCCGCCGAGTCGAAACGCTTGAGAATCGCTTCCAGCGGTTCGATCTGGTCCATGCCCAGCGGTTCGTCGAGCGTCTTGACCTTGAGCAGGTCGCGGATCATCGACACCGGACGGTTGTCGACGATCGCGGTGTATTCCTTGAACTTGCTGTAGTCGCCCTGCTGCACAGCCGCCTGCAGGGTGTTGACCACGTCCGGGTTGTAGGCGTGGTACTCGCCGCCGTACACGAACTTCAGCAGACCGCCTTGCTGGATCGGCTTGCGCGGGCTCCAGGCCTCGGCAGCAAGGGCTTTCTGCTCGGCTTCGAGGTCGACGAAGCGCGCGCCCTTGATGCGGCTCGGCACACCGCGGAAGCTCAGCTCGCAGACTTCCTCGGACAGACCGATGGCCTCGAACAGCTGGGCGCCGCGGTACGACGCCACGGTGGAGATGCCCATCTTCGAAAGAATCTTGAGCAAACCCTTGGTGATGCCCTTGCGGTAGTTCTTGAACACCTCGTAGAGGTCGCCCAACACTTCACCGGTGCGGATCAGGTCGCCCAGCACTTCATAGGCCAGGAACGGATAGACCGCAGAAGCGCCAAAGCCGATCAGCACGGCGAAGTGATGCGGGTCGCGGGCGGTGGCGGTTTCCACGAGGATGTTGCTGTCGCAGCGCAGGCCCTTTTCGGTCAGGCGGTGGTGCACCGCACCGGTGGCCAGCGACGCATGCACCGGCAGCTTGCCCGCAGCGATGTTGCGGTCACTGAGCACCAGCAAGGTACGTCCGGCGCGTACCGCTTCCTCGGCCTGATCGGCGATGTTGCGCACGGCCGCTTCAAGGCCCATGGCTTCGTCGTAGTTCAGTTCGATGACCTGGCGATCGAAGCCAGGCCGATCCAGGTTCATCAACGAGCGCCACTTGGCGGGCGAGATGACCGGCGAGCTGAGGATCACCCGCGAAGCATGCTCCGGGGACTCCTGGAAGATGTTGCGCTCGGCACCCAGGCAGATTTCCAGGGACATCACGATCGCTTCGCGCAGCGGGTCGATCGGCGGGTTGGTCACCTGCGCGAACTGCTGGCGGAAATAGTCGTAAGGCGTGCGCACGCGACGCGACAGCACCGCCATCGGCGTGTCGTCGCCCATCGAACCCACGGCTTCCTGACCTTGCTCGCCCAGCGGGCGCAACACCTGGTCGCGCTCCTCGAAGGTCACCTGGTACATCTTCATGTACTGCTTGAGCTGGTCGCTGCTGTAGAAGGCCGAACCGTGGTCGTTGTCTTCCATGGTCGACTGGATGCGCAGCGCGCTCTTGCGCAGCCACTGCTTGTAGGGGTGGCGCGACTTCAGGCGGTTGTCGATGTCATCGGTGTGCAGCACCTGGCCGGTTTCGGTATCGACCGCCAGGATCTGGCCCGGGCCCACACGCCCCTTGGCGATGACGTCCTCGGGCTGGTAGTTCCACACGCCGATTTCCGAGGCCAGGGTGATATAGCCATTCTTGGTAGTGACCCAGCGCGCCGGACGCAGGCCGTTGCGGTCGAGCAGGCACACGGCATGGCGGCCGTCGGTCATGACCACGCCCGCCGGCCCATCCCAGGGCTCCATGTGCATCGAGTTGTACTCGTAGAACGCCCGCAGGTCCGGGTCCATGGTCTCGACGTTCTGCCAGGCCGGCGGAATCAGCATGCGCACGCCACGGAACAGATCGATACCACCGGTGACCATCAGTTCGAGCATGTTGTCCATGCTCGAAGAGTCGGAACCCACGCGGTTGACCAGCGGGCCGAGTTCTTCCAGGTCCGGGATCAGATCGTTGGCGAACTTGGCGCGACGGGCCAGCGCCCAGTTGCGGTTGCCGGTGATGGTGTTGATCTCGCCGTTGTGGGCGAGAAAGCGGAATGGCTGGGCCAGCGGCCATTTCGGTAGGGTATTGGTGGAGAAGCGCTGGTGGAACACGCAGATGGCGGTCTGCAGGCGCTCGTCGGACAGGTCTGGATAGAAGGCCGTGAGGTCAGCCGGCATCATCAGGCCTTTGTAGATGATGGTCTTGTGCGAAAAACTGCAGATGTAGTGATCGGTGTCGGCGGCATTGGCCACGGAGGACCGGCGGCGGGCACTGAACAACTTGATCGCGAACTGCTGGTCGCTCAGGCCTTCGCCCCCGACGAACACTTGCTGGATTTTTGGCAGGCGCTCGAGGGCCAGGCGGCCGAGCACGCTGGTGTCGATGGGCACGTCGCGCCAGCCGACCAACTGCAGGCCGGCAGCCTCGATTTCGCGGTTCATGTTTTCGCGGGCCGCTTGGGCGCGTACCGGGTCTTGATTGAAGAAGACCATGCCCACGGCATATTGCTTGGGCAGTTCGTTGCCGAAGTGCTCTTGGGCGATGGCACGCAGAAACAGGTCGGGCTTCTGGATCAGCAAGCCGCACCCGTCGCCGGTCTTGCCGTCGGCGTTGATCCCACCGCGGTGGGTCATGCAGGTCAGGGCCTCGATGGCCGTTTGCAACAGATTATGGCTGGGCTCACCCGACATATGGGCAATCAGGCCAAAACCGCAGTTATCCTTGAATTCATCCGGACGATACAGACCTGTTTTCATAGACACATTCTCACCAGGCTGCCTCTTGTTCGAGGCAATTTCTTTTCGATTCAACTAGTTACCACACGCGCCGAACGTTCGCCGGCTTTGCGGGGGCAAAAGGGAGGTCATTGTACACAGCGCTACGGGTGGTCACAAATTCGGCGACGAAATCAATAACTCAATTGTCGCAAATGTGAACGTTTCCAGCAGGCTATTGTGATAGCGGCTTGAGCTGGATTCTGAATCCCGCAGCCTGACAGTGCAAGCCCGCATGTCTGCAAGGCCCGTGCTTGAGCCTTTCAGAGCAAACCAGGGGACAGGGACGGCGAAGCCTGCCTCGCAGTGCGGGGCAGGCTCGGGATTCAGATGACGCCGGAGGGTGGGGCGGCGGGGATAGGGTGCCGCCCGACAATCAGCGAGCTGTCGCGAGGTCCTGTTGGACGCTGGCGACAGTGCGTGGCCAAGGTTTACCAGCCTGGACCTTGGCTGGCAAGTTCTTGATGGCGGCAACGGCGGCATCACGGCTGGCGAAGCTGCCATAGGTGATCACGTAGAGCGGTTTGCCTTGCAGGGTTTTCTTGAAGTAGCGGAACTCGCCACCCTGCTCCTTGACGTAGGCCTGCGCAGCGCCTTCGTTGCTGGTCCCCAGAATCTGCACCACATAGTTGCTTGGCGACTGCCCGGCATACCAGCTGCCGCCGGCGGCAGGCTTGCCGGCCGCTGCAGGAGCCGCCGGGGCTGGCTTGGCCGCCACGGTGGGCGCAGGCGCAGGCTTGACGGCCGTGGTCGGCGCAGGCTTGGTGGTTGCTGCCGGAGCGCTCGGACGCGCAGGCGCGGGGGTCGGCGCGACCGCTGCAGGCGAACCTGCAGGCACACCGGCCGGCGGTGCGATGGTGGTGACGGTAGGCGGCTGCGGCGAAGTGTTCACCGCGTCGCCCGTCTCTTCTCCGTCGCCCATGCCGGTGGACTCGGCCAGCGGGCCACGCATGACCGGTTGCTGCCCATTCATCGGCAACGACTGGGAGCTGCCATTGAATTCGACCGATGGATTGCCGTTGTTGGATTGAGCGGCAGTGGGCTGCCCCTGCCCCATCGGCAGCTGAGCCTGTTCTGTCGTGCTCGGTGCCTTGCCATCGCGGCTGGGTATCAGCCAGGCGGCGGCCACAGCGACGACGACAACGGCGGAAATCGCCAATACGTGTTTCTTAGGCATCTTAAACCCCATAGCAGGACGCTTCACCGACGAGCGGCTAGCGATCATGGCCTCGATCAGTGCGTCACGAGCAACCTGATTGATGGCTCCAGGCCAACCATCCGAGTTTTCGTGAATGTCGGCAATCTGATCATTGGTGAGCAACTGGATTCCCTTACCGGCACCCTCCAGACGCAGCGCCAGGTATTCGCGGGTTTCCTCGAGGCTGTACGGTTGCAGCTCGATCACGTGGAACAATTCCTGCCCGGCGCTGAACTGCTCCAGGCCCGCGATCAATGAAGGCTCGCCGAACAGGAACACATGTGGGCGCCCGTCCGCGGTGCCCGCCGCCAACGCCAGCAGGGCTTCGAGTGCGGATTCGTCGAGTTGTTCCGCGTCGTCCACCAGCAGGTAGACTTCCTGCCCGGTCAGCCCCAGCTGGACGATCTGCGCGAGCAGGGCCGGCACTTCCAGAGTATTGAGGTTGAGCGATTGGGCGACCTGGGTCAGCACGCTGGCGGCATCGCCGGCCCCGCGCGCCGACACCACGATGCTTTGCACCGACTGCTTGTTGGTACTGGCGACCAGGGCCTGGCGCAGCAGGGTCTTGCCACTGCCATGGGGGCCGGTGACCACCAGCAACAGCTGGCTATAGCGCGCCAGATGGTGCAATTGACCCAGCACCGGCTTGCGCTGGGCCGGGAAGAATTTGAAGCCAGGCACCCTTGCGGCGAAGGGGTCATGATCCAATTGGTAGTGGCCGAGAAAGGCCTCATCGGCATGCAGACTTGTCATCGAACTCTCGTAGAACAAAGGTGGATCGTTGATGGGTTGCTGGAAACACGTCCTGCTGGAACAGGCTCCACTAGGCTTCCAGCCCGGCGACGATGGCGCGGTAATCCGCTTCCAGGGTCGCCTGAAGCACATCGTGCGGGTAGTCGGCGGTGATCACCGCTTCGCCCATGCTGCGCAGCAGCACCAGGCGCAGACTGCCATCCAGCACTTTCTTGTCGATTGCCATGTGCTCGAGGAAATCGGCCGGCGTCATTTCCGCCGGCGGTACCACCGGCAGGCCGGCACGCTGCAGCAAACGAATGCCGCGATCACGCTCGGCCTGGGTAATCCAGCCCAGACGCATGGACATCTCCAGCGCCATCACCGTACCGGCCCCCACGGCCTCACCGTGAAGCCACACACCATACCCCATATGGGTCTCGATGGCGTGACCGAAAGTATGCCCCAGGTTCAGCGTGGCACGCACACCGGACTCACGTTCATCCGCGCCGACCACCCGTGCCTTGGCCTCGCAGGAGCGGGCGATGGCCAGCGTGAGAGCCGCCTGATCGAGCGCACGGAGGGCATCGACGTGCGCTTCCAGCCAGCCCAGGAACGGCTCGTCGCAGATGAACCCGTACTTGATCACCTCCGCCAGCCCCGCCGACAGCTCGCGCGGCGGCAAGGTGGCCAGGGTGGCGGTATCGATCACGACCGCCTGCGGCTGATAGAACGCGCCGACCATGTTCTTGCCCAGCGGATGATTGATGCCGGTCTTGCCACCCACCGACGAGTCGACCTGGGACAGCAGCGTGGTCGGCACCTGGATGAAATCGACACCGCGCTGGTAGCAGGCAGCAGCGAACCCCGCCATGTCGCCGATGACGCCACCGCCCAGGGCAATCACGGTAACGCGCCGATCCAGCCGTGCGGTGAGCATGGCATCGAAAATGGTCTGCAGGGTTTCCCAGTTCTTGAACGCTTCGCCGTCCGGAAGCACCACGGGCACCACCGAATAGGCCCCCAGGGTCTGGGTCAGGCGGTCCAGGTAGAGCGGCGCCACGGTCGCATTGGAGATGACCGCCACCTTTCGCCCGGCAATGTGCGGGGCCAGCAGCCGGGCCTGGTCGAGCAGCCCTTCGCCGATATAGATCGGATAGCTGCGCTCGCCGAGGTCAACCTTGAGTGTCTGCATGTGTCCCCACTATTGTTCTATGAATCTGAGCTGTGAATCGAATCCCATGTAACAGCGTTCTGCGCCGGTAGCGGATGGCCGCGCACGCGCACCCACCGCTTTCAGCGCGGCGGCAGGCGTTGCAGACGTTCGAGGATATCAAGAACCACCATGCGCGGTGGGCGCTCATCGGTCTGCACTACCAGGTCGGCGATTTCGCGGTAGAGCGGATCGCGGATTGCCAGCAGGGCCCGCAGCGTGGCCTCCGGATTGGCGGTGCGCAATAGCGGCCGATTGCGATCACGGGCGGTGCGACCGACTTGCTGCTCGACCGAAGCGTGCAGGTAGACCACGCGCCCGCCGGCGTGCAGCGCCTGGCGGTTTTCATCACGCATGACCGCGCCACCGCCAGTGGCCAGGACCAGGCCGTCGAATTCGCACAGCTCGGCCAGCATGGCCTGCTCGCGGTCGCGAAAGCCGGCCTCGCCTTCCTGATCGAAGATCCACGGGATATTCGCCCCGGTACGGGTCTCGATTTCCTTGTCGGAATCCTTGAACGGCAACCGAAGCTCTTTGGCCAGCAAACGGCCAATGGTGCTCTTGCCTGCACCCATTGGCCCAACAAGTATCAAATTTCGCACAGAATCAACGACTCACAGCAATCGCCTGGTTATTCATGATACGCGGTGTCAAGAATACCAGCAGCTCGGATTTGGCTTCCGACACGACATCCCGACGGAAAAGGCGCCCAACATACGGCACGTCGCCCAAAAAGGGCACCTTGTCCACGGTTTTACTTTGCGTGTTGGAGAAAACCCCACCGATGACGATGGTCTCGCCGTCGTTGACCAGCACCTTGGCGTTGACCTCGTTCTTGCTGATCGGCGGCACGCCCAGCACCGCGTTCAAGTAGTCGGGCTCATCCTTGGTGACCTTCACTTCCATGATGATGCGGCTGTCCGGCGTGATCTGCGGCGTTACCTCGAGTGACAGCGAAGCCTCCTTGAACGACACCGTGGTGGCGCCACTGGAGCTGGCCTCCTGGTATGGCACCTCGGTGCCCTTGAGGATCTTTGCAGTCTCCTTGTCCGAGGTCACCACCTTGGGCTGGGAAACGATTTCGCCGTTGCCGGTGCTTTCCATGGCGCTGAGCTCGAGGTCCAGCAGAACGTTGTTGGTCACGAAGCCCAGGCCGATGCCAGAGGTCGCATCGGCGGCCCCCAGGTCGATGAAGGGCGTGTTGCTGCCGACGTCGGCACCGGTATTGCCGGCTTCATCGCCATTGTTGTCCAGGCCATAGGCCGTCCAGTTGTTCTTGCCCCTCAGGTTGGTCGAACCGCCCCAGCGCACGCCCAGCGCCTTGTTGTAGCCGACGTTGGCTTCGACGATGCGCGCCTCGATCATCACCTGACGCACCGGAATGTCCAGCTGGGTGACGATGCGACGCAGTTCGTCGAGGCGATCCTGGGTCTGATAGGCAATGATGTTGTTGGTGCGTTCGTCGACGGTGATCGAGCCGCGCTCGGTCTCGACGTTCTCGCCACGGGTCACCGACTGGAACAGCTTGGCGATGTCGGCAGCCTTGGCATAGTTGACCTGCATCAACTCGCGGCGCAGGGGCGCCAGCTCCTGGATCTGCCGCTGCGACTCCAGCTCCTGGCGCTCGCGGGCGGCAATCTCGTCGGCCGGCGCCACCAGCAGCACGTTGCCGACCTTGCGCTTGTCCAGGCCCTTGGTCTTGAGCACCAGGTCCAGCGCCTGATCCCAGGGAACGTTCTGCAGGCGCAGGGTGATGCCACCCTGCACCGTGTCACTGGCCACCAGGTTGAGGTTGGTGAAATCGGCGATCAGCTGCAGCACCGAACGCACGTCGATGTCCTGGAAATTCAACGAGAGCTTCTCGCCGGTATAGACATTGCGCTCGACATTGCGCCGCGCCACGTCCTCGTTGGTCAGCGGTCGCACACTGATGGTCAGGCGGTTTTCGGTCTGGTACGAGGAGTAGTCGAAGCTGCCGCTGGGCTCGATGGTCACGGTCGCGCCATTGGCGCTGACCGATGAGTTGACGAACTGCACCGGGGTCGCGAAATCCTTCACGTCCAGGCGCACGCGCAGCGGATCGGGCAGTTGGGTCTTGGCGAAATTGAGCAGGATCTTGCCGCCCTGCTCTTGAATATCGGGGCTGATGGTCGGGTCGCTGAGGTCAATGATCACATTGCCTTCGCCCAGCTCGCCGCGCTGAAAATCGACGTTGCGAATGGCCCGACCGGCGGGTACTGCCGCGCGCGCAGGCGCGGCTGCGGGTCGCGGGGCGGGCCGGGCGGCTGTCGGTGCCGGTATCGCCGTACCCTGCAGGGCCGCGGCACCCTCGCCCACCAACACGAACAGGTCGTTGCCCTGCACACGGGTGCTGTAGGGCGCCAGCTTGGTCAGGTTGACGATGATCCGCGTGCGGTCGGTGGCCTCGACCACCACCACGCTGCGGGCATTGCCCACGCCCAGATCGCGGCTGCGGGCGCCCAGCTGACTGGTCACGCCAGGCAGGTCGAGGGCGATCCGGGCCGGTTGCTCGGTGGTATAGCCGCGTGGCGCCGTGACCGGGCCGTCGAACGAAAGCTTGAGCTCGACGCGATCACCGGGCAGGGAAGCAACGTCGAGCGTCTTCAAGTTCGCGGCCATGACGATCGGTGAAAGCGTCGCTATCCCTAGCGAAATACCGAAGGCTGAGAGAATCCTGTTCATTTTCGAGTTCCACTAGACATGCTTGACCCAAGCCCTTTACGAGCGCTCTTTGAGCGGGATGGTGCGAGGCCGCTCCAACCAACCACCATCCCCATCGGGAACGATTTCAACGACATCGACCTGGGCATCGCTGATGGCGATGATCCGCCCATCGTTGCGACCCAGGTAATCGCCTACCTTCAGGCGGTGCACGCCACCGGCGCCGCGCATCAAGGCAAAGCGCCCACCGGCGTTGCCCAGGGTGCCGACCATTTCGAAATCCTCGATGTTGAAACCCTCCAGGAATTGCTTGACCCGCGTCGTGTCGGGCTTGATGAGCCGGGAGCCCTTCTGCCTGTTCACCAGTTCGATCTTGATCGGTGGCTGGAACGGGCTGCGCAACGACGCGGCCTCGTAGCTGAACGCCTGATAGGGCGCAAAGCGCGGTATCGGTTCGATCTTGCCTTTGGGCCGTGCCTTGACCTCGGCCATGAATGCGTCGAGGTCGGCGAAATCGCCGTTGCCACCGCAACCAGCCAGTACCAGCGTGCACACGGCCAGGCCTGCAACGAATACTGCTTTCATTTCGCTTGCCCCTGTGTCGCTACTGCGTCCGCGCCAGGCAGGCCTTGATCATTGTAGCGGTAGGTCTTGGCCAGGATACTCATGCGCAGCTGGCTGTTGCTGGCCTTCGGGTCCACGGGTTTCACTTCGAAATCGTGCAGGGTGACGATCCGTGGCAGGCTGGCCACGCCACTGACGAAGGTGGCCAGGTCGTGGTAGGTACCGGTCACGCTGATCTGTATCGGCAGCTCGATATAAAACTGCTGGGTCACCTCAGGCAACAATTTTATTTCTTCGAACTCCAACCCCGAACCCAGACCGGTACGCGTGATGTCCTCGAGCAGGCCCGGCACTTCGGTGTCGCTGGGCAACTGGCGCAGCATGGCGCCGAACGAGGTTTCCATTTCCTGCATCTGTTCGGTGTAGGTCTCCAGGTTCGCCGCCTGAAAGGCCTTGGTGGAGAACTGCTCCTTGAGCGTAGCTTCCTGGTCGGCCTGCTGCTGCAACTGCGCTTCGAGGTCCGAGATGTGAAAGTTGTAGCCCAGGCCCAGAATGAGCGCCATCAGCAACACGCCGGCAATCACCTTGACCGCAGTGGGCCACGAACCGATGTTGTTGAGGTCCAGCTCGCTGAGTTCGACCTTGCGCAGGCTGTCCATCCAGCTCGAAGGGTTCATTTGTCGTCCCCTTCAGCCTGGACCGGAGCGGTCTGGCGCACGGTCAACTGGAAACTGTTGGCACCGTTGACGTCGGCGCTGGTGTTGGCCTTGACCTCGTTGAGGGCAGGCGCTTCCAGCCAGGTCGAGGCGTCGAGGTTGCGCAGCAGGTCGGACACGCGGTTGTTGGTCTCGGCGGCGCCGGCGATGGCAATGCTCTTGTCGGTCATTTTCACGTCGGTGAAGTACACGCCGTCGGGCAGCGTGCGCGCCATCTGGTCGAAGATGCGCCCGATGATCGGGCGGTTGCCCTGCAGGTCCTGAATGGTTTTCATGCGTTCGAGCAATTGCTTGCGGCGCGCCTTGAGCTCACTGATCGACTTGATGCGCTGATCGAGCAGGACGATCTCGGATTGCAGGTGGGCGTTGCGCGCCGTCTGGGTGTCGATGGCATTGCCGATGAATCGGTCCGCCAGAAAAATGACTGCAATGGCGCCGACCAGCACGCCGGCCATGGCAATCAGGAATTGTCGCTTGCGCTCTTCTCGCAGCTGCTCGCGCCACGGCAGCAGGTTGATCCTTGCCATCTAGTCGAAGCTCCTCAGGGCCAGGCCACAGGCGATCATCAAGGCCGGTGCATCGCTGGCCAGCGCACCGGCATTGACCTTGCTGCTCAGGGCCATGTCGGCGAACGGGTTGGCCACCAGGGTCGGGGTGCCCAGGCGTTGCTGGATCAGTCGATCCAGGCCGGAAATCGAAGCAGTGCCACCGGCGAGCATGATGTAGTCGACATCGTTGAACTGGCCGGCGGCAAAGAAAAACTGCAGCGAGCGCGACACCTGTTGCACCACGGCATCCTTGAACGGTTGCAGCACTTCGGCCACATAGTCGTCTGGCAGCCCGCCCTGCTTTTTGGCCAGGCCGGCTTCCTCGTTGGAAAGGCCATAGCGGCGCTGGATTTCCTCGGTCAGCTGGCGCCCCCCGAACAACTGCTCGCGGGTATAGATGATGCGACCGTTGTGCAGCACGCTGAGGGTGGTCATGGTCGCGCCGATGTCCACCACGGCCACGGTCAGGGCCTGGTTGCCACCCGCCAGTTGCGCGGTGAGCAGGCCGAAGGCGCGTTCCAGGGCATACGCCTCGACATCCACCACCTTGGCGCTCAGCCCGGCCAGGGCCAGGGCGGCCTCGCGGACTTCGACGTTCTCCTTGCGGCAGGCCGCCAGCAGGACCTCGACCCGCTCCGGGTTGCGCGTCGAATAACCCTGTACTTCGAAGTCGATGGCGACTTCTTCCAAGGGGTAGGGAATGTATTGGTCGGCCTCGACCTTGAGTTGCGTCTCGAGCTCGTCGTCCGACAGGCCGGCGTCCATCTCGATGGTCTTGGTGATCACCGCCGAACCGGCCACGGCCACCGCCACGATGCGGGTACCGGTGCGCGCCTTGACCAGCACGCGGCTCAGGGCATGGCCCACGCCTTCGAGTTCGGCAATGTTCTTCTCGACCACGGCATTGGCCGGCAACGGTTCCACGGCATACGACTCGACCCGGAAACGGTTGCCCGTGCGGCTCAGCTCGAGCAGTTTGACCGACGTGGAACTGATATCGATGCCCAATAGCGAATGTGCTTTCTTGCTGAAGAGTCCACGCACAACCGATTCCCTATTACTATCCGCGACTTACGGACCCTTTGTCGTACAAGGCATTTAATAGCAGTCTTGACAGAAGCGCAAATGACGCTCCGGGTCGAAAAATGCTTATAATGCCCAGCGTTTTTTCCACGTACTGCGTGCTGCGCTTAACCCATTCTTTTATCTGGAAATCCAAAAGCCTTGATACGCCTGCTGAAGTTTTTCTGGTGGTCCTTCCTCGCCGTCGTCTGCGGGCTGTTGCTCGTGCTCAGCGGGGCATTTCTGTATCTCAGCCCCAGCTTGCCGTCTGTCGACGCCCTGCGCAGCGTCGAGCTGCAGATCCCCCTGCGGGTCTTCAGCAGCGACGGAAAACTGATCGCCGAGTTTGGCGAGATGCGCCGCTCGCCGATCAAGTTCGCCGAGATTCCGCCACATTTCATCCAAGCCTTGTTGTCGGCCGAAGACGACAATTTCGAAAACCATTACGGCGTCGACCCCAGCAGCCTCATGCGCGCCGCCTCGCAGCTGGTGCGCAGCGGTCATATCCAGACCGGCGGCAGCACCATCACCATGCAGGTCGCCAAGAACTATTTCTTGACGTCCGAACGCAGTTTTTCACGCAAAATCACTGAAATCCTTCTTGCCTTGCAAATCGAGCGCCAACTTACCAAGGATGAGATTCTCGAGCTGTATGTGAACAAGATCTACCTGGGCAACCGCGCCTACGGCATCGAAGCTGCCGCACAGGTGTACTACGGCAAGTCGATCCGCGACGTCAGCCTGGCGCAGATGGCGATGATCGCCGGCCTGCCCAAGGCGCCGTCGCGCTTCAACCCGCTGGCCAACCCGGTACGCAGCAAAGAACGTCGCGACTGGATCCTGGGACGCATGTTCCGCCTGGGCAAAATCGACGAAGCCAGTTACAACGCTGCCATCAGCGAACCACTCAACGCCAGCTATCACGTGCCCACGCCGGAAGTCAGCGCGCCGTGGATCGCCGAAATGGCCCGCGCCGAAATGGTCGGGCGCTACGGCAGCGAGGCCTATACACAGGGCTTCAACGTCACTACCACGGTGCCGAGCAATCTGCAGGAAGACGCCAACCACGCCATCAGCTCCGGGCTGATCGCCTACGACCAACGCCATGGCTACCGCGGTCCGGAAGCTCGCCTGCCGGGCAAGACGCCGCGCGAGTGGGCCCAGGAGCTGACTCGCCAGCGTCCGCTGAACGGCCTGGAGCCTGCCATCGTCACCAAGGTCGACAAGACGGGCATCGTCGTGCTCACCCGCGACGACAAGCAGGAGTCGATTGCCTGGGACAGCATGAAATGGGCCCGCCCCTTCATGAACACCAACAGCGTCGGGCGCACGCCTGTGCAGCCGTCGGATGTTGCACAGGTCGGCGATCTGATCCGCGTGCAGCGTCAAGACGATGACACCTTGAAGTTCAGCCAGGTGCCGACGGTGCAGAGCGCGCTGGTGTCACTGGACCCACGTACCGGCGCCATTCGCGCCCTGGTCGGTGGCTTCTCGTTCGAACAGAGCAACTACAATCGCGCCATGCAGGCCAAGCGCCAGCCGGGCTCGAGCTTCAAACCGTTCATCTATAGTGCGGCACTGGACAAGGGCTATACGCCTGCCAGCCTGGTCAACGACGCCCCCATCGTGTTCGTCGACGAATCGGTGGACAAGGTCTGGCGCCCCAAGAACGACACCAATACCTTTCTGGGCCCGATCCGCCTGCGTGAAGCGCTGTACAAGTCGCGCAACCTGGTATCGATCCGCGTGCTGCAAAGCCTGGGTGTAGACAGCACCATCGATTACATCAGCAAGTTCGGCTTCAACAAGCAGGACCTGCCCCGCAACCTGTCGCTGGCACTGGGCACCGCCACCCTGACACCCATGGAAATCGCCACCGGCTGGAGCGTATTCGCCAACGGCGGCTACAAGGTTTCGCCGTACCTGATCGAGCGTATCGACAGCCGCAACGGCGAGACCCTGTTCCGCGCCAATCCGCCGACGGTACCGGCCGATGAAATTGCCGCTGCCACACCCCAGGCGGCACCGGCTGGTACGACCACGGTATCGGCGCCCATCGCGGTGGACGCCACCTTGACGCCGGGCGCCGCCCCGGCCCCGGTGATTGCCGAGCGGATCATTGACGGGCGCACCGCGTTCATCCTCACCAGCATGCTCGAGGACGTCATCAAGAAGGGCACCGGACGCCGCGCCATGGCCCTGGGTCGTACCGACCTGGCCGGCAAGACGGGCACTACCAACGACTCGAAGGACGCCTGGTTCTCGGGCTACAACGCCGACTACATGACCACTGTCTGGTCAGGCTTCGACCAGCCTGAAACCCTGGGCCGGCATGAGTTCGGCGGCACGGTTTCGCTGCCGATCTGGATGACCTACATGGCCGCCGCGCTCAAGGACAAGCCGGCTCATGTGCAGCCCGAGCCCGAAGGCATCCTGAGTCTGCGGGTAGACCCGATCAGCGGCCGCGCTGCCGCACCGGGCACGCCTGGCGCCTACTTCGAGCTGTTCAAGAGCGAAGACACACCGCCCTCCAACAGCGAGTTCGGTGGCGGCAGCGCACCCGGCAGCCCGCTCCCGGCAGATGAGTCGGCACCGATCGATCTGTTCTGATCCCAGACCGCGTCGAGCCCTTCGCGGCCACCACAAAAAAAGCCCCGACTCTCGCGAGCCGGGGCTTTTTCATGGCGCTTCCAAAGGCTTAGCCGTTGAACACGTCATCCACGCTCTGCAGCGGGTAATGCTTGGGGTACGGCAGGGTGGCCACACCTGTCTCGATCGCAGCCTTGGCGACGGCGTCGGAGATCAGGGTGATCAGGCGTGGGTCCATCGGCTTGGGAATGATGTACTCACGACCGAATTCCAGCGAGATACCACCGTAGGCGTCGCAGACTTCCTGAGGCACCGGCAGCTTGGCCAGTTCACGCAAGGCGTTGGCGGCGGCGATCTTCATTTCTTCGTTGATGCGCTTGGCGCGAACGTCCAGAGCACCACGGAAGATGAACGGGAAGCCCAGCACGTTGTTGACCTGGTTCGGGTAGTCGGAACGACCGGTGGCCATGATCACGTCGTCACGGGTGGCGTGCGCCAGTTCCGGGGAGATTTCCGGATCGGGGTTGGAGCAGGCGAACACGATCGGATTGGCAGCCATCGACTTCAGGCCTTCGGCGCTCAGCAGGTTGGGACCCGACAGACCGACGAACACATCGGCGCCCTGCAGGGCATCGGCCAGGGTGCGCTTCTCGGTGGTGTGGGCGAAAACCGCCTTGTACTGGTTCAGGTCGTCACGGCCAGCATGGATCACGCCGGTGCGGTCGATCATGAAGATGTTTTCGATGCGAGCGCCCATGCTGACCAGCAGCTTCATGCACGAGATGGCGGCGGCACCCGCCCCCAGGCAGACGATCTTGGCGTCTTCCAGGGTCTTGCCGGCGATTTCCAGGGCATTGATCATGCCGGCCGCGGTGACGATCGCGGTACCGTGCTGGTCATCGTGGAACACCGGAATGTCGCACTGCTCGATCAGCGCGCGTTCGATTTCAAAGCACTCGGGCGCCTTGATGTCTTCCAGGTTGATGCCACCGAAGGTGATCGAGATACGCTTGACGGTGTCGATGAAGGCCTGCGGGCTTTCCGAGTCGACTTCGATGTCGAAGACGTCGATGCCGGCGAAACGCTTGAACAGAACGCCCTTGCCTTCCATGACCGGCTTGGAAGCCAGCGGGCCGAGGTTGCCCAGGCCCAGGATGGCGGTGCCGTCGGAGATGACCGCTACCAGGTTACCCTTGCCGGTGTACTTGTAGGCCAGCTCGGGATCGCGACCGATCTCGCGAACGGGCTCGGCTACACCGGGGCTGTAGGCCAACGACAGGTCGCGGGCGGTTGCAGTGGGCTTGGTGAGTTCGACGCTCAGTTTGCCTGGGCGGGGATGGGCATGGTACTCGAGAGCGGCAGTTTTCAAATCTGACATTGGGGGCGTTCCGCTTTTACGTTGGTCTGACGAGACCCGCGAGGATACGCAAGATGCCTACACCCGACAAGACTACCCGGTCACATGCGTCAAGGCCCCTGGCCTACGACTTTCGGCGGGTACCGACAGCGCCGTCGAGGGCCTTCGAGACGGCCCATGCACAGCCGTGCGTGGCAGGCTTACGGCTGTGTCTGCACCATCTGCGGGGCGCTCACCGGCAACATCCAGCGCAGCTGCCCGGCAGCCAGGTTGCCGCGTCGACTGCGGTCCAGCACCCAGCCGCGGGCCTCGACCCGGCGACCTTTCAGCTCATCGAGCCAGCCTTCGGGGAACAGCGCGAACACCTTGGGCGCGACGTGCAGGACCACCGAGTCGTCCAGTTCGATCCAGGCCCCGGCGCGGTTGCGTTCGACCTTGCTGACCCGCCCGCCGAGCAGGGCGAAACCGGCACGCTCCACCTGCGCGGCGGCGATGGCCGGCGATTGACGCCACAGCCCGAGTCCAGCCTTTCGGGCGGCACGTTCAGCCTGCTGCTGGCAGGCCACCTGCTCGACATTGGGCGCCACCGCGACCTGCAGGGCCAGCCCCTCGGCCAGCAGCTGCGCCTCGAAGTTCAGCCCACCGCGGCCATAGACGTGGGCCAGGGTGCGCCGGTAGCGATCCTGGCTTTCGCGGCCCAACTGCAGGCCAACCAGGCCGTCGCTGTCATCGACCAGCGCCTGCAACCGGCGCCGCGCGGCGACGGCGTAGGGCTCGTCGCCGCGCCCCTGGCGACCGATCTCCGGCGCATTGATACCGATCAGGCGAACACTGCGGCCATCCTGCAGGCGCAGGGTATCGCCGTCGATGACCTGGCGGACCTGGGCGGTGCCCAGCCCGCTCGGAGCCGGACAGAAGGCCTCGGCCTGAGCGGCGCCAAGCCAGAAGACGCCCACAAAAAAGGCGCCCGCAAGGGGCGCCTTCTTCAACAGCGAGAGCAAACCAATCAAGCTTTCTTGGCGCCGAAACCGCCGAAACGCTGCTTGAAACGGTCAACACGACCGCCAACGTCCAGGGTCTTCTGCTTGCCAGTGTAGAACGGGTGGCATTCGGAGCAGACGTCGAGGCTCAGTGGCTTGGCCAGAGTCGAACGGGTCTTGATGACGTTACCGCAGCTGCAGGTAGCGTCGATGGCTTCGTATACTGGATGGATATCGGCTTTCATGATGACTTCCTCAGGCTGCGTGCCGCCACCCAACACCATTGTCGAGTACCGCACGTAATTAGGCCGCGTATATTAACAGAACATTGCAAACACGCAAGGTGTCGCTCGCACCGACCGTCGTCTGCTAGTCTGCGCACCTCGAACCCCGTGCGAGCAGTCACCTGCCGCAACCCTGTGGGAGCGGTCATTGGCCGCGAAAGAGACAGCGCGCCGTGTCAGTGGTACCGCAGCGATGCTTTCGCGGCCGATGACCGCTCCCACAGCAACACCGCAGTGAGGCCCAAGGGGCCATGCCACTGCTTTTACCCAAGAGAACTCCCGCGTGCCCGACGTCATTCTGCGCCTCGCCCTGCCCTCGCCGCTGCGACGCCTGTTCGACTACAAGGCGCCCGCCAACACTGCGCACACCGTGTTCACGCCCGGCATGCGCTTGCGGGTACCGTTCGGGCGGCGGGAAATGATCGGCATCCTGATCGAAGTGGTCAGCCACAGCGACGTACCGGCCGACAAGCTCAAGCCGGCCATTGCCCTGCTCGATGCGGTCAGCCCGTTGCCGCCTGCGCTGTTCAAACTGTGCCTGTGGACTTCGCAGTACTACCAGCACGGCCTGGGCGACACCCTCAGCTGGGCGTTGCCGGTGTTGCTGCGCCAGGGCGAACCCGCCGAAGCGCGCCAGGAGCGCTTCTGGCACGCCGCCGCCGATGCACGCCTGGACGACCCGCGCATCGCCCGCGCGCCCAAGCAGCGCGATGCCCTCAAGACCCTGGCCCAGCACCCTCATGGTGTGGCTCATCAACTACTCAGCAAGCTGCAACTGAACAAGGACAGCCTCGACCTGCTGCTGGCCAAGCAACTGGTCAGCGTGGAGGTACGCCGCCACGGCCCCGGCCCGCGGGCCGAACACTGGCTGGCGCAACCGGAATTGCCGCTCAACGAAGAACAACGCGCCGCGTTCGAGGCGATCCGCGCCAGCCTCGGCGGCTTTCATGCGTTTCTTCTGGCGGGCGTGACCGGCAGCGGCAAGACCGAGGTGTACCTGCAACTGATTCACGAATGCCTGGAAGCCGGCAAACAGGCGTTGGTGCTGATCCCCGAGATCAACCTCGGCCCGCAGACCCTGGCGCGCTTCGAGCAACGCTTCAACGCACGCATCGCGCTGGTGCACTCGGCGGTCAACGACCGCGACCGCCTCGACGCCTGGCTGGCGGCACGCGATGGCGAGGCCGACATCATCATCGGCACCCGCTCGGCGCTGTTCACGCCGATGAAGAACCCTGGGCTGATCATCATCGACGAAGAACACGACGGCTCCTATAAACAGCAGGAAGGCCTGCGTTACCACGCCCGCGACCTGGCGCTGGTGCGCGCCAGCCAGGAGAACGTTCCCATCGTCCTGGGTTCGGCCACGCCTTCCCTGGAGAGCCTGCACAATGCCCATAGCGGCCGCTACGGCCTGCTGCGCATCGACCATCGCGCCGGTGGCGCCCAGCAACCCAAGTTCATGCGCCTGGATGTAAAGAGCCGGCCACTGGACAGCGGCATCAGCGGACCGATGCAGCAGGCCATCGGCCAGACCCTGGCCAATGGTCAACAGGTGCTGGTGTTTCTCAATCGGCGCGGCTTCGCGCCCACCCTGCTGTGCCACGACTGCGGCTGGCTGTCGGAGTGTCCGCGCTGCGATGCCCGTACCACGGTTCACCAACGCTCGGGCGAGTTGCGCTGCCATCACTGCGGGCATGTCGAACGCGTGCCGCGCCAGTGCCCCAAGTGCGGCACGGTGGACCTGCGTCCGGTCGGCGCAGGCACCGAGCGCGCCGAGGAGCGCCTGGCGATCCTCTTTCCCGATTACCCGGTGCTGCGCGTCGACCGCGACAGCACCTCGCGCAAGGACGCGATGAACCAGCTGTTCGCGACCATCCAGAAAGGCCATCCGTGCATCCTGGTCGGCACCCAGATGCTTGCCAAGGGGCACCACTTTCCGCGGGTCACCCTGGTGTCGATTCTGGATGCCGACGGCGGGCTGTTCTCCGGCGACTTCCGCGCCAGCGAGCGCATGGCACAGTTGATCGTCCAGGTCGCAGGTCGCGCCGGTCGCGCGGAGGAACCGGGCAAGGTGATCATTCAGACACACCTGGCCGACCATCCACTGCTGGTGCAACTGACCGAGCAGGGCTACTTCGCTTTCGCCGAGCAGGCCCTGGCAGAACGACGCGGTGCAGGCCTGCCGCCCTTCGCCCACCTGGCGCTGCTGCGTGCCGAAGCGCACAAGCCGGGCCAGGCCGAAGCCTTTCTGGATGAAGCCTGCGCGGCAGCCGAAGCGTTGGTGGCGCAACTGGCCCTGGGCGGCCTGGAGCTGCTGGGGCCGGTCCCGGCCCCCATGGAACGGCGTGCCGGACGCTATCGCGCACAGTTGCTGGTACAGGCAACGCTGCGTGCGCCGCTGCACCGTCTGCTCAATGCCTGGATGCTGCAACTGGAGCAACTGCCGAGCGGGCGACAGGTGCGTTGGTCGCTGGATGTGGACCCGGTGGATTTGTATTGAGATAGGCGCACCAGGGGCGGGGATCGGCGGCGTCTGCCGACGCAGCTGAAGCCGCTGCTGCAGGGGTGGTGGTTTGCAGGGGGGATTTGCGGGTTGGCAACCCCGGCCAACAACCGGATAATGCCCAGTTTTTCCACCCGTGCATCCAGCACCGCCGTACCTGCGGTCGACCGAGAACCCCATGAAAGACACCATTCGCCAGCTGATTCAACAAGCCCTGACCCACCTTGTCGCCGAAGGTGTGCTGCCAGAAGGTCTGACGCCGGCAATCCAGGTGGAAAACTCGCGCGACAAGAAGAACGGCGATTTCGCCAGCAACATCGCCATGATGCTGGCCAAGCCGGCCGGCATGAAGCCACGCGACCTCGCAGAAAAGCTGATTGCCGCACTGCCAGCCGACCAGCAGGTGAGCAAGGTGGAAATCGCCGGCCCCGGCTTCCTCAATTTTTTCCAGAACAGTGCGGCCCTCGCCGCGCGCCTGGACGCCGCCCTGGCCGATGCCCGCATCGGCGTGCGCAAGGCCGGCCCCGCGCAGCGCGTGGTGGTCGATCTGTCTGCACCCAACCTGGCCAAGGAAATGCACGTAGGCCACTTGCGCTCCACCATCATTGGCGACGGCGTGGCCAACGTGCTGGAGTTTCTTGGCGACACCGTGATCCGCCAGAACCATGTCGGCGACTGGGGCACGCAGTTCGGCATGTTGCTGGCCTATCTCCAGGAAAAGCCCGCCACCAGCGACGAGCTGTCAGACCTCGAAAACTTCTATCGTGCGGCCAAGCAGCGCTTCGATGAATCCGAGGAATTCGCCGAGCGTGCCCGCGGCCTCGTGGTGAAATTGCAGGCTGGCGATGCCGAATGCCTGGCCTTGTGGAAGCGCTTCAACGAAATTTCCCTGTCGCACTGCCAAAGCACCTACGAGCGCCTGAACGTCAAGCTGACGCCGGCCGACGTGATGGGCGAAAGCGCCTACAACGACGACCTCGCCAACGTGGTCGCCGACCTGAAGGCCAAGGGCCTGCTGGTTGAAAGCAACGGCGCGCAGTGCGTGTTCCTCGAAGAGTTCAAGACGGCCGAAGGCACGCCCCTGCCGGTGATCGTGCAGAAGGCCGGCGGCGGTTATCTGTACGCCACCACCGACCTGGCAGCGGTGCGCTATCGCAGCAACGTGCTCAAGGCCGACCGCGCGCTGTACTTCGTCGACCAGCGCCAGGCCCTGCACTTTCAGCAGGTGTTCGAGGTCGCGCGCCGTGCCGGCTTCATCACCAATGGCATGCAGCCGGAGCATATGGGTTTCGGCACCATGAACGGTGCCGACGGACGTCCGTTCAAGACCCGTGACGGTGGCACCGTGAAACTGGTCGACCTGCTCGATGAGGCCGAACAACGCGCCTACACCCTGGTCAAGGAAAAGAACCCCGAGACCGCCGAGGCCGACCTGCGCGTGATCGCCCGGGCCGTGGGCATCGGGGCGGTGAAATATGCCGACCTGTCCAAGCACCGCACCAGCGACTACAGCTTCAACTTCGACCTGATGCTCAATTTCGAAGGCAACACCGCGCCCTACCTGCTCTACGCCTATACCCGCGTGGCCGGTGTGTTCCGCAAGCTGGGCAAGAACTTCGCGGACGTCGAAGGGCAGATCGTGCTGGAAGCCGAGCACGAGAAGGAACTGGCCGCCAAGCTGGCGCAGTTCACTGAAGTACTGAACAACGTCGGCGAGAAAGGCACGCCCCATGTGCTGTGCACTTACCTGTACGATGTGGCCGGGCTGTTCTCCAGCTTCTACGAGAACTGCCCGATTCTCGCGGCCGAACACCCCGCTCAGCAACACAGCCGCCTGCGCCTGGCGGCGCTGACCGGTCGCACCCTCAAGCAAGGATTGGCTCTGTTGGGCCTGGAAACACTGGAGCGTATGTAAGTTGGCTGCCAAGAAAAAACCCGCACCCAAACGTGGCGCCAGCCGCAATTCCGCACCTGCCAAGAAGCCCATACCCGGCTGGCTGTGGCTGGCCATCGGCTTGAGCGTGGGCGCCTTCGTGGTGTTCCTGATGAAGCTCGAGCCGGGCAACAGCGACGTCAAGCGCGTCAAGGCCGAGCAGGCCAAGGCGGAAAAGATCGCCGAGGCGAACAAGACACCGCCCAGCCCGCAGGCCCCGGTCAAACCCAAGTACGACTTCTATACGCTGCTGCCGGAATCCGAAGTGATCGTGCCACCCGAAGCGGTGCCCGAGAAAACCCCACCGATTCCGGCCCAGGCGCCGGTAACCCCGGCCGAGGCAGCCAAGATCGACACTGCCCGGGCTCAGGCCGCGCTCAGTGGCGCGACCCCGCCACCGGCGCCGCCGGTGATCAAGCCTGCCGCGACCACGCAGTTCTACCTGCAGGCCGGTTCGTTCCGCAAGCAGGCGGACGCCGACCGGGTACGGGCGCAGATCATTCTGCTGGGGCAGTCGGTGAACGTGGAGTCCGGGACGGTCAAGGAAGACACCTGGTATCGGGTCCTGGTGGGTCCGTTCAGCAATCGCGAGCAGCTGACCGTGGCGCAGAAACAGCTGGCCGGCAGTGGTTTTAGTAACCTGCTGTTGCAGCAAAGGCAGATCCGACAGTAAGCCGCGGCGCGCCCGTCGCGGCCGCTGACCGCTTCCACAGGGCATTTGCGTCCCTGGTGGGAGCGGTCAGCGGCCGCGAACAGCCTCACGCGAACCTACTGACACCGCGCCCTCCTGTTCCCACCACCCCACACAACCGGCAAAGGTTGAAATCTCCTCACCCACCCCCATATTCGTTTCCATCAGGGCATTTTCGCCCCGCTGCGTGGAGACTCTCCCCTTGACCACCATCGTTTCAGTCCGCCGTCATGGCAAAGTCGTCATGGGCGGCGACGGCCAGGTTTCTCTCGGCAATACCGTGATGAAAGGCAACGCCAAGAAAGTCCGTCGCCTGTACCACGGCCAGGTCATCGCCGGCTTTGCCGGTGCCACCGCCGACGCCTTCACCCTCTTTGAACGTTTCGAAGGTCAGCTCGAGAAACATCAGGGCCATCTGGTCCGTGCCGCCGTGGAACTGGCCAAGGAATGGCGTACCGACCGCTCGCTCAGCCGTCTCGAGGCGATGCTGGCAGTGGCCAACAAGGACGCTTCCTTGATCATCACCGGCAACGGTGACGTGGTCGAGCCCGAAGACGGCCTGATCGCCATGGGCTCCGGCGGTGCGTTCGCGCAGGCCGCAGCCAGTGCGCTGCTGAAGAAGACCGACCTGGGCGCACGGGAAATCGTCGAGACCGCCCTGGGCATCGCTGGCGACATCTGCGTGTTCACCAATCACAACATGACCATCGAGGAGCAGGATCTCGCCGAGTGATCAGACAGTTGCGGGGCCAGGCCTGCACGCAATGCGTCGCAAGCCTTCACCGCTTCCCTGCCTGAACCTCCGAGTCCGGAACACACCATGTCCATGACCCCCCGCGAAATCGTCCACGAACTCAATCGCCACATCATCGGCCAGGACGATGCCAAGCGCGCTGTCGCCATTGCCCTGCGCAACCGCTGGCGGCGCATGCAGCTGCCCGAAGAACTGCGCGTCGAAGTGACGCCCAAGAACATCCTGATGATCGGCCCTACCGGCGTCGGCAAGACCGAAATCGCGCGGCGCCTGGCCAAGCTCGCCAACGCGCCGTTCATCAAGGTCGAAGCGACCAAGTTCACCGAGGTCGGCTATGTGGGCCGCGATGTCGAATCGATCATCCGCGACCTCGCCGATGCCGCCATCAAGCTGCTGCGCGAGCAGGAAATGGTCAAGGTTCGCCACCGTGCCGAGGATGCGGCCGAAGAGCGCATTCTCGATGCGCTGTTGCCTGCTGCCCGTGCGGGCTTCAACGAAGAGCCGGTGAGCAACGACTCCAATACCCGCCAGCTGTTCCGCAAGCGCCTGCGCGAAGGCCAGCTGGACGACAAGGAAGTCGAGATCGAGGTAGCCGAGCAGATGGGTGGCGTGGACATCTCCGCACCGCCTGGCATGGAAGAAATGACCAACCAGCTGCAGAGCCTGTTCGCCAACATGGGCAAGGGCAAGAAGAAGAGCCGCAAGCTCAAGGTCAAGGACGCACTGAAAATGGTCCGCGACGAAGAAGCCGGCCGCCTGGTCAACGAGGAAGAGCTCAAGGCCAAGGCACTGGAAGCGGTCGAGCAGCACGGTATCGTCTTCATCGACGAGATCGACAAGGTCGCCAAGCGCGGCAATGTCGGCGGTGCCGATGTGTCTCGCGAAGGCGTACAGCGCGACCTGCTGCCGTTGATCGAAGGCTGCACGGTCAACACCAAGCTGGGCATGGTCAAGACCGACCATATCCTGTTCATTGCATCGGGTGCGTTCCACCTGAGCAAGCCGAGCGATCTGGTTCCCGAATTGCAGGGTCGCCTGCCGATTCGCGTCGAACTCAAGGCGTTGAGCCCGCAGGACTTCGAGCGCATCCTCAGCGAGCCACATGCATCGCTGACCGAGCAGTATCGCGAGTTGTTGAAGACCGAAGGCTTGAACATCGAGTTCGTGCCCGAAGGGATCAAGCGTTTGGCCGAGATCGCCTGGCAGGTCAACGAGAAGACCGAGAACATCGGTGCGCGCCGCCTGCACACGCTGCTCGAGCGGTTGCTGGAGGAAGTCTCGTTCAGCGCCGGTGACATGGCTGCTGCGCACAGCGAGGCACCGATCCAGATCGACGCCGAGTACGTGAACAGCCATCTGGGTGAGCTGGCGCAGAACGAAGACCTGTCGCGCTACATCCTGTAAGACGGCCCGTCATGCCGCGGCACGCTGTTCGCGGTTGCTGACCGCTGACCGCTGACCGCTCCCACAGTCGATCGCCTTTTTGGATCCAGACATGTGGGAGCGGTGCGTGGCTGCAAAACGGACACCGCAAGACTTCGAGACCCACCATGACCAGAATCCCCAGCGCCATCAATCTGCACAAGGCCTCCAAGACCTTGAGCCTGACCTATGGCCCCGACGAGGTGTTCCACCTGCCCGCCGAGTTCCTGCGCGTGCACTCGCCGTCCGCCGAGGTCCAAGGCCACGGCAAGCCGATTCTGCAGGTGGGTAAACTGGGGGTCGGCCTGACCAAGGTGGAAGCGGCTGGCCAGTACGCTCTGAAGCTGACTTTCGACGACGGCCATGACAGCGGCCTGTTCACCTGGGACTACCTGTACCAGTTGGCGCTGCGCCAGGAGCAGCTCTGGACCGACTACCTGGAACAGTTGCGTGCCGCCGGCAAATCCCGCGACCCCGCCGAATCCGTGGTGAGGTTGATGCTCTAGGCCGCCAAGGCCTTGTCCAGGGCCTTTTCGATCTCGCTCTGGATGGTGCCGCTCATCATCGCCAGCATCATGCCCAGCTTCAGATCGATTCGAATCGCTTCGTCGTCGATCTGCACGGTGCCCTGTGCACCGCTGCGCTTGACCGCCACCGTGTCGCCTTGCCAGGTAGCCTGCACGTCATAGCGGTCGATCAGCTTCTGTACCACCACTTCAGCTTTCTGCCGCGCCGCGTCGCGGCCCAGATTGTGTTTGCGTTCGACGTTGATCTGGGTCATCGGAGATTCCAACAAGTAAGGGTTCAATGGCGCACAGTTTAACCCGGTTGCCCCGGCAATCCATCGCGCCAAGACAAAGCGCCCTTGTGCGGCTTAGAATGGTGCGTAATTTTTCCTGGTGACAGCGATATGAATGATCAGCGCAAAGGCGGCGATGCCGAACCCACCACTCACTTCGGCTACAAGCACGTACCGGAAAGCCAGAAGGCCGAAAAGGTCGCCGAGGTGTTCCACTCGGTAGCGGCCAAGTACGACTTGATGAACGACGTGCTGTCCGGCGGCATGCATCGGCTGTGGAAGCGCTTCACCATCGAGCTCTCGGGCGTGCGCGTGGGCAACCGCGTGCTCGACATCGCCGGCGGCACGGGCGATCTGGCACGCAAGTTCTCCGATCTGGTAGGGCCTACCGGCCAGGTGGTGCTGGCCGACATCAACGCCTCGATGCTCAAGGTCGGTCGCGACCGGCTGCTTGACCGCGGCGTGGCCGGCAACATCGAATTCGTCCAGGCCGATGCCGAAAAGCTGCCGTTCCCCGACAATCATTTCGATTGCGTGACCATCGCCTTCGGCCTGCGCAACGTCACCCACAAGGAAGCGGCCATCGCGTCCATGCTGCGCGTGCTCAAGCCAGGTGGACGCTTGCTGGTGCTGGAGTTTTCCAAGCCTACCAACAAGCTGATGTCCAAGGTCTACGACGCCTATTCATTCGCGTTCATGCCACTGGCCGGCAAGCTGATCACCAACGATTCGGAGAGCTACCGCTACCTGGCCGAATCGATCCGCATGCACCCCGATCAGGAAACCCTCAAGGCCATGATGGTGCAGGCCGGTTTCGACCGCGTCACGTACCACAACATGACCAGTGGCATCGTCGCGCTGCACCGCGGGATCAAGCCCTGATGCTGCTCGGCGGCCTGATCGCCAGTGTCGAACATGGTCTGAACCGTGTGCTGCGCCTGGACGCCACCGCGTTGCCGCGCCTGGCACACCTGCATGGCAAGGTGATTGCCATCCAGGGCCGCCAGCCTTCGTTTACCTTGTACATGCTGCCCAGTGCCAATGGCCTGATGCTGGCCCAGCAGTGGGCCACGCCGCCCGACTGCACGTTGCGCGCGCCGGCTGCCAGCCTGGTGCAACTGGCACTGCGCAAGGACAAGACCGCGGTGCTGCACAGCCCGCAGGTCGATCTGGACGGCGACAGCGCCGCGCTGCTGGACTTGGTCAAGGTGCTTCAGGACCTTGAACTGGACTGGGAATACGAAGTCTCACGCTGGCTGGGTCCGGTGCCCACCGCCTTGTTGGCCGGGCATTTGCGCAGCCGCACGGGCTGGACCCGTCAGAGCCTGGCCACGGCGACGCAGAACCTGGGCGAATACCTGGCCGAGGAAGCGCGTACATTGGTGGGCGAGCAGGAAGCCCAGGCCCGTTTCAGTGAGCTGGATGCTTTGAAAGTCGACGTCGAACGCCTCGAGGCGCGTATTGAGCGCCTCGCCCGATCCCACAATTCCAGCGATAACGCATGAAGCTGCTTGCCGTCCGCCGTCTGTTGCGCATCCAGCGCGTCATCATTCGTTACCGCCTCGATGACCTGATGTTCGCCCTGCCACTGCCGTGGTGGCTGAAAATCACCCGTTTCGCCATGCCATGGCGCTGGCTGCCGCGCAGCCGCCAGGAACTCAACCGTGGCGCGCGCCTGCGCCTGGCCTTGCAGGACCTGGGGCCGATCTTCATCAAGTTCGGGCAGATCCTGTCCACCCGCCGCGACCTGCTGCCCGAGGACATCGCCGATGAGCTGATGCTGCTGCAGGACCGGGTGCCGCCGTTCGACCCCAAGCAGGCCATGGCCCTCATCGAGCAGCAACTGGGGGCGAAAATCACCGATGTGTTCAGTCGCTTCGATGTCGAGCCACTGGCGTCGGCCTCGGTGGCACAGGTCCACGCTGCGCGGCTCAAGACCGGCGAAGAGGTGGTGGTCAAGGTCGTTCGCCCGGGGCTCAAGTCGGTCATCAGCCAGGATCTGGCCTGGCTGTTCCTGCTCGCCCGCCAGGCCGAGCGGCTGTCCGCCGACGCGCGCCTGCTGCATCCGGTCGACGTGGTCGCCGACTATGAACGTACCATCTACGACGAACTCGACTTGCTGCGAGAGGCGGCCAACTCCAGCCAGCTGCGGCGCAATTTCGAGGATTCCGACCTGCTCTACGTGCCTCAGGTCTACTGGGACTGGTGCCGGCCGAAGGTCTTGGTGATGGAGCGCATCTACGGCGTGCAGGTCACCGA
Organism: Pseudomonas sp. CFBP 8770; assembly: GCF_014841705.1. Lineage (NCBI taxonomy): Bacteria > Pseudomonadati > Pseudomonadota > Gammaproteobacteria > Pseudomonadales > Pseudomonadaceae > Pseudomonas > Pseudomonas sp. CFBP 8770. Next base: position 268,908 of record NZ_JACYUL010000003.1, on the reverse strand, counting down.
CATGGCCGCCCTGGCCGATCAGCGCACCGACATGAAGCTGCTGGCCGAGCGCGGCGTCGAGATCTTCTTCACCCAGGTGTTTCGCGACAGTTTCTTCCATGCCGACATGCACCCCGGCAATATCTTCGTCAGCACCGTGGCACCGTGGAGCCCGCGCTATATCGCCATCGACTGCGGCATCGTCGGCAGCCTGACCCCTGAAGATCAGGATTACCTGGCGCGCAACCTGTTTGCCTTCTTCAAGCGCGACTACCGCCGCGTGGCGCAACTGCACATCGATTCGGGCTGGGTACCGGCCGAGACCAAGCTGAACGAATTCGAAGCGGCGATCCGCACCGTCTGCGAGCCGATCTTCGAGAAGCCACTCAAGGACATCTCCTTCGGCCAGGTGCTGATGCGCCTGTTCCAGACCGCACGACGTTTCAACATGGAAGTCCAGCCGCAACTAGTGCTGCTGCAGAAAACCCTGCTCAACATCGAAGGCCTGGGTCGCCAGCTGTACCCGGACCTCGACCTGTGGAGCACCGCCCAGCCGTTCCTCGAACGCTGGATGCGCCAGCGGGTCAGCCCGAAATCTTTGTTTCAGAATGTTCAATCGCAGGTCGAGCAGTTGCCCCACTTGGCCAACATGACCCGCGATCTGCTCGAACGAATGTCTCAGCCCCATCGCAAGGATCCACCGCCGCCCTGGGAGCAACGCCACGATCGCTGGGCCCTGCGGCTGCTCGGCGGTGCCTTGCTGGTGGGCGGAACGGTCACTGCGGTCTCCGGCATAGCCCTGGACAGCGTCCAGGCATGGCCTGCCTGGTTGATGCTGGCATCGGGCTTGTACCTGGTCGTGCGCCGATAGCCAGTCGCGCCATCGGCTGGCACACTAGCCCTCTCTGTTGTCGGAGTTGCACATGAAAGACTGGCTGGACGAGATCAAATGGGACCGCGACGGCCTGGTGCCGGCGATTGCCCAGGATCACCACACCGGGCGCATCCTCATGATGGCCTGGATGAACCGCGAGGCACTGGCATTGACCGCTGCCGAGAACCGGGCCATCTACTGGTCCCGGTCGCGTGGCAAGCTGTGGCGCAAGGGCGAGGAATCCGGCCATGTGCAGAAACTGCACGAGCTGCGCCTGGACTGCGATGCCGACGTGGTCGTGCTCAGCATTGAGCAACTCGGTGACATCGCCTGTCACACTGGCCGCCAAAGCTGCTTCTATCGGGTCTTCGAGAACGGCCAATGGACCGTCGTCGACCCCGTCCTGAAAGATCCCGCTGCCATCTATTCCGCAGGCCATGGCCATGAATGACACTCTGGACCGCGTCGCTGCGGTGCTCGAAGAACGCAAGGGCGCCAGCGCCGACAGCTCGTATGTCGCCAGCCTGTACGCCAAGGGATTGAACAAGATTCTGGAAAAGCTCGGCGAAGAATCGATCGAGACCATCATTGCCGCCAAGGATGCCGCCCACAGCGGCGACTGCAGTGATGTCATCTACGAAACCGCCGATCTGTGGTTCCATAGCCTGGTCATGCTTGCACAACTGGGCCAACACCCACAGGCTGTACTCGATGAACTGGATCGCCGATTCGGCCTGTCCGGTCACGATGAGAAAGCCGCCCGCCTGCCGTCAGCCTGAAATGTCTTTTTGGAGGAGTTGAATCATGGGTCTGTTTGATTGGAAACACTGGATCGTCATCCTGATTGTCGTGGTACTGGTCTTCGGCACCAAGAAACTCAAGAACCTGGGCACCGACGTCGGTGAATCGATCAAGGGCTTTCGCAAGGCCATGAACGACGATGACAAACCCGCTGCCGAGCAGCCGACACAGCCGGTGCACCCGCAGGCCAGCTCGCCGCTGACTCCGCCGCACACCCTCGACGGCCAGCATCAGAAAGTCGAAGAACCCATCAGGAAAGACTGATCAATGTTCGGTATCAGCTTCAGCGAACTCATGCTCGTGGGCCTCATCGCCCTGTTGGTGCTGGGCCCTGAGCGACTGCCCGGTGCCGCGCGCACCGCAGGGCTGTGGATCGGGCGCCTGAAACGCAGCTTCAACGCGATCAAGACCGAAGTGGAACGCGAGATAGGCGCCGACGAAATCCGTCGTCAACTGCACAACGAGCACGTGCTCTCGCTCGAGGAGCAAGCGCGCAAGATCCTCGATCCGCAGCGCGCTACGCGTCCGAGCGAGCCGCCCGCACCGCTGGCCGATCCGATTCCACCTGGCGCCCAGGCGCAACCGGTGCTTGACCGCGATGCGGTCAGCGCCGAGGTCACGCCGACTACCGTGCCCCCTGCAGTGCAGACACCGGCTGTGGTCGACCGCGACACAAGCGGCGCCCAGGCTGTTGCCATACCCGTATCCTCCAATGAACCTACACAGCCACCGCGGGCCCCATGAGCGAAATTCCGGAAAACGACCAGCCCATGCCGCTGGTCTCGCACCTGACCGAATTGCGCACGCGCCTGCTGCGTTGCGTTGCCGTGATTTTCCTGGTCTTCGCCGGGCTGTTTTCATTCGCCCAACAGATCTACACCCTGGTGTCGGCGCCGCTGCGCGAGTACCTGCCTGAAGGCGCAACGATGATCGCCACCGACGTGGCCTCGCCGTTTCTCACGCCATTCAAGCTGACCATGATGGTCTCGCTGTTCCTGGCCGTGCCGATCATCCTGCACCAGGTCTGGGGCTTCATCGCGCCGGGCCTGTACAAGCATGAAAAGCGCATTGCCATACCACTGCTGGTGTCGAGCATCTTCCTGTTCTATGCCGGGATGGCCTTCGCCTATTTCCTGGTGTTCCCGCTGGTCTTCAAGTTCTTCGCCAGTGCCACGCCGGTGGGGGTGACCATGGCCACCGACATCGCCAGTTACCTCGATTTCGTCATGACGCTGTTCTTCGCCTTCGGCGTGGCGTTCGAGATTCCGGTGGCCGTGGTACTGCTGGTGTGGATCGGCGTGGTCGACGTCAAGTACCTGCGCAAGATCCGCCCGTACGTGATCATCGGCTGCTTCGTGGTCGGCATGATTCTGACCCCGCCGGACATCTTCTCGCAGACTCTGTTGGCCGTGCCGATGTGGTTGCTGTTCGAGATCGGCATCCTGTTCGGTGCTCTGATCCGCAAGCGCGGTGACGAGCCGAGCGAGGACGACGACCGTAACGACCAGCCGCCCGCGACGCGGGCATGAACCTGCTGCTGCTCGAAACGGCCGACTTCATCGCGCCGGACAAGGTGGTGCTGCGTGATCGGCGCTTTACCCACATGCAGGCCGTGCACCGCGTCGAACTGGGCGACAGCCTGCGGGTAGGCAAGGTCGATGGCTTGATGGGGCTTGCCCAGGTCACAAGGTTGGAAGATCACGAGGCCGAACTCACCGTGGTGCTCGACCAACCCCCGCCGGCCAAACTGCCGCTGACCCTGATCCTCGCGCTGCCCCGCCCGAAAATGCTTCGCCGGGTGTTCCAGACCATTGCCACCATGGGCGTGGCCAAGGTGGTCCTGGTGAACAGTTATCGGGTCGAGAAGAGTTTCTGGCAAACCCCTTTTCTCGAGCCCGCCGCCATTCGCGAGCAGCTCATCCTGGGCCTGGAACAGGCACGTGATACCCAGCTTCCCGAAGTGCTGATCGAAAAGCGTTTCAAGCCCTTCGTCGAGGATCGCCTGCCTGCTCTGAGCGCCGGCACCCTGGGCTTGGTCGGGCATCCGGGCGACTACCCGCCCTGCCCGCGTCATCCGGAGCAGCCAGTGACCCTGGCCATCGGCCCGGAAGGTGGCTGGATTCCCTACGAGGTCGACCTGCTGGGCCTCGCAGGCTTGCAGCCCGTGCAGTTGGGCGAACGTATCCTGCGGGTGGAAACCGCCGTGGCGGTGCTGCTGGCGCGGCTGTTCTGACCCGCCGTCGTCCAGGCTTCACAATTCCCACCGGGTTACGTCACTTAGCCACCATCGAGTTTCGGCGACACCCGCCGATGCCCCTGAACTGCCGACAATCATGCTGTCGGCCTGTCAGGGAGCTTCATCATGTCCAACACCTTTGCCCGCTACCTGGGCAATCTGAGCGTCAACTTGAAACTGGGGATTGGTTTCGGTGTGGTGCTACTGCTTACTCTTCTGATTGCCGCCACTGGCTGGTCTGGCCTGACCCGTTTGATCGAGCGCGCCGACAAGATCACCAGCATTTCCATACTTGACGACCGCATGCGTGACCTGCGCATCACCGCCCAGTCGTTCGAGCTGCAGAAAGGCAGTTCCGGTGCCGACAATGTCACCCGTCTTCTCGACCAGCTCGATACCGATCTTGCGGCCGCCCAGCACACTCTGGTGCAGGCCGAAGACATCGCGCTCGTCGAGCAGGAAATAGCCACCACTCAAGCCTATCGCCGGGAATTCACCGCATCGCTGGCGTCGATCCAGGGTCGCGAGGCAGCCCGCAGCCAATTGGGCAGCACCGCCGACCGCGCCGTGGCCGAAGTCAATCAGGCACAGGCAGCGCTGCTAAGCCAGGGCGAGCTGACGGCCTACAGCACCCTGGTGGAAACCAGCCGGCTGATCCAGCAGGCGCGCTTTCAAGTGCGTGGCTACACCTATAGCGCCAAGGACGAAGCACGCCAGCCGGCGCTGGCGGCCATCGACCAGGCCATCGCTTCGGTCGCCGCTGCGGGGGCCAGCGTTTCCGGCGAATTCACCGGCCGCTTGCAGCAGGCCGGCGATTCCCTGCGCGCCTATCGCGCGGCGGTGGCGCAATTCAGCGAAAACCAGCAGGCCACAATGCAGAGCATCGACAAGATGACCGCATTGGGCACCACCCTGCTCGGGCTGAGCGACCGACTGGGCGACTCGCAGACGGCCAAGCGCGATGCCGACACGGGCCAGGCCAAGGCGTGGCTGGCCATTGCAGCGGCCCTGGCCACACTGCTCGGTATCGCGGCGGCATGGGCGATCACCGCGCAGATCGTCGGCCCGTTGCGGCAGACCCTGGCGAGTGTCGAGCGCGTCGCTTCCGGCGACCTGCGGCAATCGCCAGCCATCACCCGACGTGACGAACTGGGCCAGGTTCAACTGGCCCTGCAGCGCATGACCCTGAACCTGCGTGAACTGGTGGGCGGCATCAGCGAGGGTGTCACGCAGCTGGCCAGTGCCGCCGAGGAGCTTTCTGCGGTCACCGAGCAGACCAGCGCTGGCGTCAACGCGCAGAAAGTCGAAACCGATCAGGTGGCCACGGCCATGAACGAGATGGCGGCGACGGTGCAGGAAGTGGCGCGCAACGCCGAGGAAGCCTCGGAAGCTGCCGTGGCTGCCGATCAGCAGGCGCGTGAAGGGGATCGGGTGGTCAGCCAGGCCGTGGGCCAGATCGAGCGACTGGCCGCCGAGGTGCTGCATTCCAGCGAAGCCATGAATCACTTGAAGCAGGAAAGCAGCAAGATCGGCGGCGTGCTCGACGTGATCAAGTCGGTGGCGCAGCAGACCAACCTGTTGGCTCTGAACGCGGCAATCGAGGCAGCCCGTGCCGGCGAGGCGGGTCGTGGATTTGCCGTGGTGGCCGATGAAGTGCGCAGCCTGGCCCAACGCACCCAGCAATCGACCGAAGAGATCCAGTCGCTGATCGCTTCGCTGCAAACGGGTACCCATCAAGTTTCCAGCGCACTGGACAGTAGCCGGGCGATGACCGACAGCAGTGTGCAACTGGCTCGACGTGCCGGTGAGTCGTTGAGCGATATTACCCGTACCGTGTCGACGATTCAGGCGATGAACCAGCAGATCGCCGCCGCGGCGGAGCAACAGAGTGTGGTGGCCGAAGAGATCAACCGCAGTGTGCTCAACGTGCGCGACGTTTCCGAGCAGACATCGGCGGCGAGCGAGGAAACGGCGGCGTCGAGCATCGAGCTGGCGCGGCTGGGGACACATCTGCAGGGGTTGGTGGGTCAGTTCAAGGTCTGACCCTGGCTGGGTGAGCCTGAGGGCCTCTTCGCGGGCAGAGACCCGCTCCCACAGGAATCTGCAGCGATCTTGTGGGAGCGGGGCTCTGCCCGCGAAGGCGGTCTGCGGATCGGCGCAGGAACCTGGGTTACAACACCTGCCGCAAAAACGCCTGTGCCCTTGGATCCTTCGGTGCATCGAAGAACTCGGCCGGGGGCGCGTCTTCAAGCAAACGGCCGTGGTCGAAGAACAGCACACGGTCCGCCACTTCACGGGCGAAGCCCATTTCATGGGTGACGCACACCATGGTCATGCCCTCTTCGGCCAGGGTCTTCATCACTTCCAGTACTTCACCGACCATCTCCGGATCGAGCGCCGAAGTCGGTTCGTCGAACAGCATCACCTTGGGGTCCATGCACAGCGCCCGGGCAATGGCCACGCGCTGCTGCTGGCCACCGGACAGCCGTGAAGGAAACGCATCGGCCTTCTCGCCGATGCCTACCTTGGCCAGCAACGCGCGTGCCTTGGCCTCGCGCTCGGCCTTGCCGCGCTTGCGCACCACTTTCTGCGCCAGGCACAGGTTTTCCAGCACGGTCATGTGCGGAAACAGGTTGAAGTGCTGGAACACCATGCCGACTTCGCGCCGATAGGCATTGATGTTGGTCTTGGGATCGTCGAGACGCAGGCCGTCGATGCTCACCGAGCCTTCATCGAACGCCTCCAGGCCATTGAGGCAACGCAGGAAGGTGGACTTGCCCGAGCCCGAGGGGCCCAGTACCACCAGCACCTCGCCCCTGGCCACCTGCGTGCTCACCTGATCGACCGCGCGCACCACCTGGCCACGGGTATTGAACACCTTCAACAGGTCGCGTACTTCAATCACTTTGCGCAAGCCTCCGCTCGAGCCGGCTGGCGAAATACGACAGCGGCAGATTGATGACCAGGTACAGGGCCGCCACGCAGAACCAGATCTCAAAGGTCGAGAACGACGTGGTGATGGCTTCGCGGCCGCTCTTGGTCAGCTCGGTAATGGCGATCACCGACACCAGCGACGTGTCCTTGACCAGGCTGATGAACTGCCCGGCCAGGGGTGGCAGAACGCGCTTGAAAGCCTGCGGCAGGATAACGTGACGCATCGACTGTCCGGCATCCAGGCCAAGCGAGCGGGCGGCCTCGCCCTGCCCCTTGGCGATGGACTGCACGCCCGAGCGTACGATCTCGGCCACGTAGGCGCCGGTGAACAGCGCCAGCGCCGCCACCCCGGCGAACTCGCGCGAGAGGTTGAGCACGGTACCGATGAAGAAATAGAAAATGAAAATCTGCACCAGCAGCGGCGTACCCCGCACCAGCTCGACATACACCGTCGACAGATGGCGCAAGGTAGGGTTGCTCGACAGCCGGCACAGCCCGGTCACCAGGCCCAGCAGCAGGCCGGCCACGCCGGACACCAGCGACAGCCACAGCGTGGTCCACAGCCCCCAGGCGATCGGTCCGGCAGTCCAGTGGCGCGTCACGCCGATCTGGTCGCCTTCGGAAACGTCATCGCCCTCTTCGAGCACGACACTGCCGCTGTCCACCAGCAACACCTGTTCGCCACCGTCTTCGTCGCGCAAGGTGACCCGCGCCTGCCCACCCTGCTGCGCGATCCGTTCGACGCTGCCATAACCTTCGGCGCGCTGCGGCTGCTCGGCCTGATAGACGAAGTACTGCGGCACGCGATTCCAGTGCCACTCGTAGGAAATGCGCGAGGTGGCAGCGTACAAGCTGAAAGCCAGGCCGATGAGCACCAGCGCGGTGAGCCCGTGCCAGGGCCATTGAGCTTTGTGGTGTTTGATCACAGGGGGTTCAATCCGCTAGAAGACCGCCGCGCGGGGCAGGCCCGCGCATCGGAGAAAGTCTGGCCAGAGGCGCAGTCATTGCATTTCGTCGAGCCAGTTCTTGCTCACGAACCACTTCTTGTGGATACGATCGTAGCTGCCGTCTTCACGGGCCTGACGCAGGAAGTTGTTGATGAAGTTGAGGCTGTCGTAGTCGCCCTTCTTCAAGCCGAACGCCAGAGGCTCGTAGGTAAAAGGCTCGTCGAGGTAGACCAGTTTGCCATTGCCGACCTTGTCCACCGCCACCACGTTGTAGGGCGAATCGTAGATGAACGCATCAGCCTTGCCATTGACCACGTCGAGTACCGCTTCAGGCTCGTTGTCGTAGCCGTGGTACTGCGCCTTGGCGATCAACTTGCGCGCCACGAACTCGCCGGTCGTGCCGACCTTGGAGGTGATGCGGTAGTCCGGCGAGTTCAGGTCCTTGTAGGTCTTGACCTTGTCGGCCAATTCCTTGCGGATCAGCAGGGTCTGGCCGACGACGATGAACGGGTCGCTGAAGTTGATGCGCAGGTTGCGTTCCTGGGTGAGGGTCAGGCCGCTGCCGATCATGTCGAACTTGTCGGTCATCAGCGCTGGAATGATGCCATCCAGGCTGGTCGATACCAGCTCAAGCTTGACGCCCATGGACTTGGCCATGGCCTTGAGCAGGTCGACTTCGAACCCGATGATTTCGCCACGCTTGTTGGTCATTTCGAACGGCATGTAGGTCGGGTCCATGCCCACGCGCAAGGTGCCGCGCTTGACCGCTTCGTCGATAGCGCCCGCTTGCGCCGAGCCCACGACAGCCATGGCCATGACGCCGAGCAGCAGCCGCGACAGATACTTGTTCATCACCAATTCCCCTAGCCAACTTCGGGCACGACCAAGCCTGGGCGCACCATTTCGGGGTGCGATCCTAACTCAAACAGGGGATTGAACAAAGTTTGGCGAGGAAATGAGTGCCAGATGGCACTGTTGGGGGGCATAGCGGATGAACCGTGGTGCGGCCTTCGTGGCCGCTGACCGCTCCCGCAAGGAACTGCAGCATTCCTGTGGGAGCGATCAGCGGCCGCGAAAGGGTGTGACGCGGTCAGGCGTTCTGCAAGCCTGCCGCCGAGGCGGTATCCAGCGTTGGCACAGCCGGCGACTGCCGCTCCGCCTGCTTGGACTGACGCCATGCTTCCAGCCACGCAACGTTCTGATCGGCCCAGACATGCTCGTGTAGACGCGAAATCGCTACCGGATCACTGAGCAGCGACATGCGCGTGCTGTTGTCGAGCTTCTGCGGGCCACCCTCCAGGGCCTGATGCACCCACTGCGCTCGCATGCTTTCGATCGGCCCCGCCTTGCCGTGCCGTGCCGTGCCCAGGCCGTAGGCCAAGGCATTCTGGCGCGGATCGACGACGGCGCGCACGAACCCATCCTTGAGCGCGTTATCACGGTTCGCCTGGGTGTAGCGATCGGTGGACAGCAGCTCCTGCGGCGTGTCGTACTCCTCGGGAATCAGGAACAGCTTCTCATCGCGTGCCTGCATGCCCAGATTGGTCCGGCTGGAAATCACCGACACCGGGATCGACAGCATCAGCGAACCCACGATCGGCGTCAGCCACCACAGGAAGCTGGGGTTCAGCCAGATCACCAGGGCAGCCCAGGCTGCGCCCAGCAGCGTCTGCGAGCCGTGACGCTTGATCGCCTCGCTCCACGGCGTGGAGTCGTCGTCACGCTGCGGCGAGTTCCAAGTCGCAGCCCAGCCCAGAAATGCGGCCAGCACGAAACGGGTATGGAACAGCATGCGCACCGGCGCCAGCAGCATCGAGAACAGCATTTCCAGCAGCATCGACAAGGTGACCTTGAAACGGCCGCCGTATTCTTTCGCGCCCTTGGCCCAGATCAGGATGATGCTCAGCAGTTTGGGCAGGAATAGCAGAACGATGGTGGTGGAAAACAGCGCCACCGCCTTGTCCGGGTGCCATTGCGGCCACAGCGGGTACAGCTGACGCGGCGCCAGGAAGTAGGTCGGCTCCATCAGCGTGTTCACCGCCAGCAGCGCGGTGGACAGCACCAGGAAGAAGAACCACAACGGTGCCGACAGGTACGACATCACGCCGGTCAGGAATACCGCCCGGTGAACCGGGTGCATGCCCTTGACCAGGAACAGGCGGAAGTTCATCAGGTTGCCATGGCACCAGCGGCGATCGCGCTTGAGCTCGTCGAGCAGGTTGGGCGGCAGTTCTTCGTAGCTGCCCGGCAGGTCATAGGCAATCCACACGCCCCAGCCGGCGCGGCGCATCAGTGCCGCCTCGACGAAATCGTGGGAAAGGATCGCACCGGCGAACGCACCTTTGCCGGGCAACGGCGCCAGGGCGCAGTGCTCAATGAAGGGCTTCATGCGAATGATCGCGTTGTGCCCCCAGTAGTGCGATTCGCCCAACTGCCAGAAATGCAGGCCGGCGGTGAACAGCGGACCGTACACGCGGGTAGCGAACTGCTGCATGCGCGCATACAGGGTGTCCATGCCCGAAGCCTTCGGCGCGGTCTGGATGATGCCCGCATCCGGCGTGGCTTCCATCAAGCGAACCAGACTGGTCAGGCATTCGCCACTCATCACGCTGTCGGCGTCGAGTACCACCATGTAGCGGTATTCGCTGCCCCAGCGGCGACAGAAGTCGTCGAGGTTGCCGCTCTTGCGTTTGACCCGACGGCGACGACGACGGTAGAAGATATGCCCGAAGCCACCGGCTTCGCGGCACACTTCCAACCACGCCTGTTGCTCGGCAACCGCGATGTCGGGGTCGTTGGTGTCGCTGAGCACGAAGAAGTCGAAACGATCCAGGTCACCGGTGGCCTTGACCGACTCGAACGTGGCGCGCAAACCGGCGAAGACGCGTGTCACGTCTTCGTTGCAGATCGGCATGACCAGCGCGGTACGCGCGCCTGCCTCGATCGGCTCGTTGCCCGCGCTGGCACCGGAGATGCGGTACTTGTCGCGACCGGTGAGCAGTTCGAGGAAGCCCATCAACGCCGTCCAGAACCCCGCCGATACCCAGCAGAACAGGATCCCGAAGAGGATCAGGATGCTGGTCTGCAGGAAGTACGGCAGAACCTGAGTGGCGGTTTGCATGATCGGCTGGCGAACCACTTCGTCGAGGTCGACCATGCCCCAGCCCTGGTACGGCATGATGCCTTTCATGTACCAACCGGCGACGATGGTCTGGCCCAGCATCAGCACCAGCAGGATGTAGCGACGCATCGAGCCGACCCAGCGCCAGCGCGCCTTCGGCAGCACCCGCTTGTCGCTGGTGGGCTCGGGCTTGCTGGCCTTGCCGGTCAGTTTGCGCCATACCCGCACCAGCACGTTGGTGCGCCACGGCTCCGGGATCACCAGCGTGCGGTTGATCGGTGGCGTGGCCTTGAGCTGCAGGCGGCCGCTGGCATCGACGCCAAGCATCTCGGCCTCTTCCAGTTCGGCAGCCGAGTCCAGCCGCAGGCGCTGCTCGACCGAGTTCTGTGCGCCGAGCACGGCATCGTGCGCCGGGCGCCCGGAAAGGCGCTCGTGCAGTTCGGTGAAGGACGTGCAGTCGGCAAGTTCTGCGCGCTGTGCGTCCCCCAGGGGCAAATGAGCCAGATATTCGCCTAGCGATTCTGGCCGAGCTGGAGAATTAGTCATCGGCGGGCAACTGGTAGCTCCAGGTTTCAGTCAGGACCTGTTCGGTCTTGACCGGTTCGGTAGGTGTGACAGGAGCGGCTTCAGGCGCGACAGGTGCCTGGGCAACCTCGGCAGCCTTGTCGGCCTTGCCGTGTGCCTTGTCATGCTTGTGCGCAGCCTTGTCTTCGACCGGCTCGGCTGCCTTGACAGGCTCTACCGGCAGATCCTTGACCAGCGCCGCACGCATTTCCACGGCCTTGTTCGGATCCTTGACCTTGACCCGCAGGGTCAGGCGCCAGCCTTTGGTTTCCGGGTTGTAGCGAACGTTGTTCTCGACCAGTTCGGCGTTGTCGTCAACGCTGACCTGACTGCGAACGGCGGCGTCTTCAGGAAGAGCGGCCAGCACCGGACCTTCGTAGTCGATCAGGAAGGCAATGCTGCCATCGGCCTGACGAATCAGGTTGGACTGCTTCACGTCACCGGTCGAGCGCAGGGTCTGGTTGACCCAGGCAACGTCAGGCGAATGAAACTCGTCTTCGTCCGTGGTCCAGTGCAGGCGATAGTTGTGCTCCAGCGCCTGGCCTGGCTCCGGGATCTTTTCCGGGTTCCAGAACGCCACGATGTTGTCGTTGGTTTCGTCGGCGGTCGGAATTTCAACCAGGTCGACGGTGCCCTTGCCCCAATCGCCCTTCGGCTCGATCCAGGCGCTCGGACGCTTGTCGTAGCGGTCGTCGAGGTCTTCGTAACGGGAGAACTCGCGGCCACGCTGCAGCAGACCGAAACCACGCGGGTTCTCGACGGTGAAGCTGCTCACCGCCAAGTGCTTGGGATTGTTCAGCGGGCGCCACAGCCACTCACCGTTGCCGGCATGGATGGACAGGCCGGTGGAGTCGTGCAACTCGTGACGGTAGTTCTGCACACGCGACGGCTGGTTCGAGCCGAACAGGAACATGCTGGTCAGCGGCGCAATGCCCAGGCGGCTGACACGGTCACGCAGGAACACGCGCGACTCGACGTCGACGGTGGTGTCCTTGCCCGGACGCAAAGTCAACTTGTAGGCACCGGTGGAACGCGGCGAATCGAGCAGGGCGAAAATCACCAACTGCTTGTCGCCTTCGTTCGGCCGTTCGACCCAGAACTCGCGGAACCGCGGGAACTCTTCACCCGACGGCAGTGCCGTATCCAGGGCAAGGCCGCGGGCCGACAGACCGTAGACCTGATTTTTGCCGATGACGCGGAAATAGCTCGCGCCCAGCATGGTCATGATTTCGTCCTGCTTGTCCGCCTTGTTGATCGGGAACAAGACGCGGAAACCCGCGTAGCCCAACTGATCGGTGGATTTGGGATCGAACTGCAGGTCGCCGAAATCGAAACGCGCCGGGTCGTACTTGATTTCGTTCACGGTGGTAGCGGTGACTTCGTTGATCTTCACCGGGGTGTCGAAGTGCATGCCCTGATGATAGAAGGACAGTTTGAACGGGGTCTTGGCGTCGGCCCATTCGGCGTTTTCATTGCGGAAACGGATCTTCTGGTAGTCCGCAAACTTCATGTCGCGAAACTCTTTGGGCAGATTGCTGCGCGGAGTTTCGAATTTCTGACCGGCGAGCTCCTTGGCGCGTCCGGCAACATCATCCAGGCTAAAGGCCCAGAGTTGGCTGGCGCTGAACAGGCAGAACAGTGCAGACCCGGCCAGCATCGCATTGCGCAGCCGAGTGCGGGGTGTTCTTGAAGCATTTAAAGGACTAACAATCACGAGCAACCCTCGCCGAAAACATATCGAAAAACCAACGGCCAGCAGTCTTGCGCCGGGTTGGCGAGCACTGTTCCGACTCCAAAAGGGCTTAATGATTCCCCAAGCGGAGCCGGACACGCTTCAAACTGGACATACCGGGTAGCGAAACGTGGCCCCCTGGCGCGCGATTATCTAGTACGTCGCGTCACAACGCATCAGGGTAGCTCAAGTATTTATGCAGTGAAGAGCAGTCGACGACCGCAAACTCGCCAGCAATAGGCCACTAAATTTGTAACAAGAAGGTTACAGGCCCATCGTTGGTCAGGCTTACCTGCATATCGGCACCGAATTGCCCGACCTGAACCTGTGGATGCGCTTTTTTTGCAGCCTCGACGAGGTGCTCGAACAGCGCCTGCGCCAGGGCTGGCACGGCCGCAGTGGAGAAGCCTGCGCGCAGACCGCTGCGGGTGTCCGCCGCCAAGGTGAATTGCGACACCAGCAGCAGGCCGCCGCCCACATCCTTCAGCGACAGGTTCATCTTGCCCTGCTCATCGCTGAATACTCGATAGTTGAGCAGCTTGTGCAAGAGCTTGTCGGCGCTGGCGGCCGTGTCGTCCGGCTCGACCGCCACCAGCACCAGCAGCCCCTGGTCGATCGCCCCGATGGTTTGCCCGGCCACCTCGACGCGGGCCTGGCTGACCCGCTGCAGCAGCCCCTTCACGCCTCTTCCAGGGGCAAGTCCAGCAGGCGCCGCGCCATCTGCTCGGCGGCGCGCACCAGGGCGTCGGTAATGCCCGGCTCCGAAGCGGCGTGGCCGGCGTCGCGAATGACCTGCAGTTCGCTGTTGGGCCAGGCCTGATGCAGCGCCCAGGCGTTGTCCAGCGGGCAGATCACGTCGTAGCGGCCGTGCACGATGACCGCCGGCAGGTGAGCGATACGGGGCATGTCGCGGATCAACTGGTCCGGCTTGAGGAAGGCATTGTTGACGAAGTAGTGGGTTTCGATGCGTGCGATCGACAACGCACGCTGCGGCTCGGAGAAGCGATCGACCACCAGCGGATTGGGCCGCAGGGTCGCGGTACGCCCTTCCCAGGTGGACCAGGCCTTGGCCGCGTGCATCTGGGCAATCTGGTCGTTGCCGGTAAGACGCTTGTGGAAGGCCTGCAACAGGTTGCCGCGCTCATCGAGCGGTATCGGCGCGATGTAGTCCTGCCAATAGTCGGGGAACAGACGGCTGGCGCCGGCCTGGTAGAACCATTCGATTTCCTGTGGGCGGCAGAGGAAAATGCCGCGCAGGATCAGGCCATGCACCCGCTCGGGATGGGTCTGGGCATAGGCCAGGGCCAGCGTGGAGCCCCAGGAACCGCCGAACAGCACCCACTTGTCGATGCCCAGATGTTCGCGAATGCGCTCCATGTCTGCCACCAGCCGCCAGGTGGTGTTGTTCTCGATGCTGGCATGGGGCGTGGAACGGCCGCAGCCGCGCTGGTCGAAGGTCACGATGCGATAGACGTTGGGATCGAAGTAGCAACGGCTCTGCGCGTCGCACCCGGAACCCGGGCCGCCGTGGATGAACAGCACCGGCAAGCCCTTGGGCGAGCCGCTTTCGTCGACATACAGCACGTGCGGCTCTTCCACGGCCAGATCATGCCTGGCGTAGGGTTTGATCTGCGGGTACAAGGTTTGCATCGTGCGCTCCGTTGGATGTTGGGTCTCTGCCTTTGGCCATCATAAACCCGAATGACCGCTCGGCGCATTCTCCCTATCCATTGCAGGGTTTCACAAGCGCTCCCCTACCAGATAGGCGCCACCCGGCACGCCCTGGTGCAGGGCCGTGCGGATGTCGCGGTACAGACCGTCGGCCTGCTGTGCAGTCAGGGATTGGGCGTGGTCGCGCAGCACCACCTGCAGCACCAGGTTGTGCTGGCCGCGAACGATGCCCAGGCGCTTGATGGTCAGCGAAGGCAATTCCTCGAACGGCCAGCAGCCGCGTATGTGCAGCTCCTCGATCCAGCTGGCGCGGTAGCCGGCCACCTGCAGGACCTGCTCGGTGATGTCCTCGATGCCCAACCCCGGTGCCACCGCCAACGACAGGTCACGGCTGATCGCCGGCTGGCGGTACAGCGGTTGCCAGGCCTTGAGGTCGCCCATCTGCGCCTGCACCTGGGGATGGCCATCGCGCAGCAGGCGGATGTCCGGAACACCTTTGCGCAGCATCGCCAGGCGATCCAGCCCCAGGCGCAGGACCAATCCGCCATGGGCCTGCGGATCGACATCCAGACGCTGCAGGAACGCCGGGCAGATGCAGCCGCAGGCGAGGATGTCCACCGGTGCCTGGCGGGTCACCAGACTGACGTTGAGGCCATCGCGGGTAAATCCGCAGGCTCCGCAGCTGTGCCCCCACACTCGCCCCGGCACGGCGATGTCCAGTACATCACCGACCAGCCGCAGCAGTTCCTGACGATTGCCCAGTTCGGCGTCGCCCAGTACCCAGATGTCCATCTGGTGCGGCTCGGCGCAATGCCAGCGATCACGGATATCGCGACGAAAGGTGATGCCCGGTGCGGCGAGCATGATGGTTTCGCCCGGTGCCCGACGTGCTGCCGCCGCTTGCAGGCCGGTGATGATCGCGCTGCTGGTCTGGGTGCGCAGCAGCAGTTCGTCATCGACCCAGCAGCTGTGGTTGCCTACTTCATCCATCACCTGGGGATCGTCGCCGCACAGCTGGAAGTTTTCCACGGCAGAGATGATCCGCGGTCCCTTGTGCACCTCGGCCAGGGGCCAGCCTCGTCGCACCAGGCCGGCGAGCAGGTCCCTGACCAGCAGGCGCACGGCATGGGGCGGCTCGCAAGCGTCGGTCAGGTCGGCAATGCGCAGCGCCTTGTGTATCGCTTCATGGCTGAGATAGTGCTTGGTGACGGGCATGCAGGCATTCCTTGTTCGAGGCGAATGCCTGCACGCTAGGCAGGGTGTTGCGGGACCACAATCAGAAAAGTCTGAAAGGCCTGTTATTCAGAAACGTCTGTCGGACGTTTCCGAAAACACGCCGCTCGGCGCTTCAGATCGCGACGCTGCGCCGCTGGACGAACCGGTCGACATAGTCGTCGGCCGGATTGTGCAGGATTTCCCTGGCGGTACCGGCCTGGATCAGGCGTCCATCCTTGAGGATGGCAATCCGGTTGCCCAGGCGAAGCGCTTCGTCCAGATCGTGGGTGATGAACACGATGGTCTTGTGCAGGCGGGTCTGCAGTTCCAGCAGCTGGTCCTGCATTTCCGCGCGGATCAAGGGATCCAGGGCACTGAACGCCTCGTCCATGAGAATGATGTCGGTATCCGCCGCCAGCGCCCGCGCCAGGCCCACGCGCTGGCGCATGCCGCCGGAGAGCTGCTGCGGGTAGGCACGTTCGTAGCCGTTGAGGCCCACCGCTTCGACCCAGTGCTGCGCGCGCTCCTCACACAGCGCCTTGCTCTCGCCTCGCACCTTGAGGCCATAGGCGACGTTGTCCAGCACGCTTTTGTGCGGCAACAGGCCGAAGCTCTGGAACACCATGCTGACCTTGCGTCGGCGAAATGCGCGCAGCGCCGGCATGTCGTAATGCAAGATATCCTCGCCATCCACCAGTATCTGGCCACTGGAAGGATCTACCAGCCGGTTGAAATGCCGCACCAGGGTCGACTTGCCCGAACCGGACAACCCCATGATGACGAACACCTCACCTGCGGCGATCGACAACGACAGGTCGTCGACCCCGACCACGCAGCCGGTAGCGGCCAGCACCTGCTCCTTGCTTTGCCCTTGCTGACTCAGCGCGAGCGCTTCTTTCTCGCGCTTGCCGAACACCTTGTAGACATTGCGCACTTCGATCTTCGGCGCGTTCATCGGCCTGCCTCGTGACGTGGGCGACCATAGGCCTGGGTGATGCGGTCGATCACGACCGCCAGAATGACGATTGCCAACCCGGCCTCGAGCCCCTTGCCCACGTTCAAGGTCTGGATGCCCACCAGTACGTCTTCGCCCAGGCCGCGGGCACCGATCATCGAGGCAATCACCACCATCGACAACGCCATCATGGTGGTCTGGTTGATACCGGCCATGATGCTCGGCAGGGCCAGCGGCAGTTGCACACCGAACAGTTGCTGCCAGCGGTTGGCACCGAAGGCGTTGATCGCTTCCATGACCTCGCGATCGACCTGGCGAATGCCCAGGTCGGTCAGGCGTATCAGTGGAGGCGCCGCGTAGATCACCGTGGCGAAGATGGCCGGCACCTTGCCCAGACCAAACAGCATCAGTACCGGGATCAGGTACACGAAGCTGGGCATGGTTTGCATGATGTCGAGCAGCGGCATCAGCACTGCACGCAGCCGGTTGCTGCGCGCGGCGAGAATGCCCAGGGGAATGGCGATCACCACGGAAATCAGCGTGGCAACCAGCATCAATGCCAGGGTCTGCATGAGCTTGTCCCACAGCCCCACCGCGCCGACCAGAAACAACAGGCCGACGATGACCAGAGTGGTCAGCCACTTGCGCGATGCATGCCAGGCGATGCCGCCGACAATCGCCAGCATCAACCACCAGGGCGTCATGCGCAGCAGGCTTTCCAGGTTGACGATGGCCCACAGCAAGGTGTCGGAAATCTGCCGGAAGACATCTCCGTAGCGGGTCACCAGCGCATCGACGCCGTCATTGACCCAGTTGGCGATGGAAAAAGTGAAGCTTTCAGGAAACATGGGGCGTTCTCGATGCTGGGGGCTTTGTCGATACCAAAGACCAGGTCAAAGCGCGGCTTCGATCTTGATGGCGGCCGCTTCGCTGACCCATGGCTTCCAGACGTCCGGATGCTCCTTGAGGAACAGGCGAGCCAGCTTGGGCGACTCGATGCGCTCGCGACTCATGCGCGCCAGGTTCTGGTTGAGCAGGTCGATAGGCAGGTTGACCTTTTCGAACACGCCGAGCAATTCCGGTGCACCGTCGTGAAAGGCCTTGGACAGGCCGACCTTGATGCTGATGGTCTTGTCCACACCGGGTTTTTCCGCCAGCTTGACGACGTCGACCTGGCCCAGCAGAGGGGTCGGTGACCAGTAATAGAACAGGATCGGTTCGCCACGTTTGTAGCTCGACAGTACCGCCGCATCGAGGGCGGGCCCTGTGCCTGGACGGAAATTGGTGTAGCTGTCCAGCAGGCCATAGCTTTTCAGCATTTCGCTGTTTTCCAGCTCGCAGGTCCAGCCGGCCGGGCAATTGTAGAAACGACCCTTGTTCGGTTCTTCCTGATCCTTGAACACCTGGGCGTATTTGCCCAGGTCGGCAATGGCTTTGAGGTCGGGCGCCTTGGCGTCGAGGCCGCGCTTGGCGTCGCCTTCGATCACATAGCGCGGCACGTACCAGCCTTCCACGGCGCCGGTGATCGGCGCGCCCACACCCACCACCTTGCCCGCTTGTTCGGCCTTGTTCCAGACCTCGCTGCGACCGACCCATTCCTCGGCGAACACCTGGATGTCGTTGCTGCCCAGGGCGCTCTCCATCGTGATGGAGTTGCCTGGCAGGCTGTCGGTCTTGCAGTCGTAGCCGTGTTCCAGCACGAACTGCAGCAGGTCGGTGAGCAGCATGCCGCTCTCCCAGTTCAGGCCGGCGAATTTCACCGGTTTGCCCGATTCGCACCACCCGGCGGCTTGGCTGTTACCGGCAGCGGCCAGCAAGCCCAGGGAAAGGGTCGTTGCCAGGAGGGTCTTGTTCAGTTTCATCGGGTCCTGCTCCACATGGGCCATGGGTCACGGCGGTCTATGGCTGTGACCGCGCGATGAGCCATTGTTCTGCGCGACGTGTGGCAGATTGGCGTATTTGTGCCGCAAGCAGGCCTATTTGGTGAAGCGCCCTTCCAGCCGATGGCGCGAACCGGGGTGGATCAAGCGCGCCGCCGTGACCGGCGTCTTGCCCGACCAGGTGCGCCGCAAGATCAGCAGGCAGGGTTCGCCGCGCTCGATCTGCAGCAGTTCGCACTCGCTGGGGTTGGCCAGCATGGCTTCCACCAAGTGCTCGCCGGCGGTCAGCGGCGCCACGCGGGTCAGGTAGGCATACGGCGTCTCTTCGACGAAGTCCTGCTGCAGGTATTGCGGGGCGATCTGGGCGTTGACGTAGCGGTCCTCGATCTGCACCGGGATGTCGTTTTCGTAGTGGACGATGATCGAATGAAACACACGCTGGCCTTCGCGCATGCTCAGGATCAGCGCACGTTCCGCGCCGGCCGCCTCTTCTTCCAGCAGCACCAGGCGGCTGCTGTGACGATGGCCGCGGGCGGCAATCTCGTCGGCAACGTTGTGCACTTCGAACAACGCCGACTGGCTTTTCGGCTCGGCCACGAAAGTCCCCACGCCCTGCATGCGCACCAACAGGCCTTCGGCCGTCAACTCGCGCAAGGCGCGGTTGATGGTCATGCGGCTGAAGCCCAACTGGTTGACCAGCTCGCTTTCAGAGGGCACCCGGTAGTGCGGTGGCCAGGTACCGTTGAGGATCTGCACCGCGATCATCTGTTTGACGCGGGCATACAAGGGCGCCGGACTTTCGCCCATCTGGGCAGCCAGCGCAGGGACAACGGGCGGAGTCGGCACGGGAGTTCCTTGATTGATTCGTGGGGCACAGCGAGTGACATTGTAACGCGACTCGCGCCTGGGCAGTAACGCGACTCGCGCCCGGACAACTCTGCACGGGCCAAGCGCGAGCCGGGATGCGCCATCACTTGCCGATATCGGCATCCGCCGCGCGCCAGATCAGGCGCGTGGTGTCATAGCCCTGCTGACGTGCTTTAGCCAGCATCCGCTCGCGCACTGCGGTGGAAACCTGGGGTGTACGCGACAGCAGCCACAGGTACTTGCGGTTCGGGCTGCCGACCAGTGCGTGCTGGTAGCCGTCGTCCACGTCCAGTACCCAGTAATCGCCCTTGGCCAAGTCAGGGGCCATTCTGGAGAACCAGTTGTCGAACACTACCCACAGCTTGTCGGTCTTGCCGGGGACCTGCGGCGAAGCGCTGCCGTTGGCTTCCTGCCACTTGCCAGCCTCGGTGCGGCAGCGGTTGAGCACGCCGATGTTGCCGTCGGCCTGCAGGGTGTAATGGGCTTCGGATTGGGCGCAGTTGCGCTGGAAGAACATGGGCAGCCTGGCCACTTCGTACCAGGTGCCCTGGTAGCGCTGCAGGTCTACGCTGTCGACGGTGCGTGGCGCCATGCTGGCGTCGGGGGAGTTGCTGCAGCCAGCGATCATCAGCGACAGGCACAAAGGCAGCAAGGCGAACGTGCGCAACGACATGGGGGCTCTCCTTGAACGGCAGACACAGGGGGTGTGCTGCTTAGAAGAGCGCAAACGGCGCGGGTTCCAATTGGCAACGGTGCGCTTGCCGCGGTGGGCCAGACGTACCCCATGCACCAGCGCCCGTCTTCAACGCGGCCCCTGTAGCAGCGGCGCAAACCGGGTCAACACGTTACCTGTAGCAGCGGCGCAAGCCGCGTCAGGGGCACAGCAATGATTCAACTCCACCGCATGCACCGCCGACGCGGCTCGCGCCGCTGCTACAGAAGAATCCGCCAGGCCCTGCACCAGCGCCCGGCTTCAATGCGGTCGTGCGGCGTTTACTCGGTGTGGTAACCGGTGACGCGCTCGACTTCCTGCTTGGAGCCCAGGAACACGGCTACACGCTGGTGCAGGCCCTCAGGCTTGATGTCCATGATGCGCTGGCGGCCATCGGTCGAAGCGCCACCGGCCTGTTCTACCAGGAACGACATCGGGTTGGCTTCGTACATCAGGCGCAGCTTGCCCGGCTTCTCTGGTTCGCGGCTGTCGCGCGGGTACATGAACAAGCCACCGCGGGTCAGGATACGGTGCACGTCGGCGACCATGGAAGCGATCCAGCGCATGTTGTAGTTCTTCTTCAACGGGCCTTCTTCACCGGCCAGCAGCTCGTCCACGTACTTGGTCACCGGGGCTTCCCAGTGACGCTTGTTGGACATGTTGATGGCGAACTCGGCGGTGGTTTCCGGAATCTGGATGTTCTCGTGGGTCAGCACGAAGCTGCCCATTTCGCGATCCAGGGTGAAACCCTTGACGCCGTTGCCCAGGGTCAGGATGAGCATGGTCTGCGGGCCATAGATGGCGTAACCGGCAGCGACCTGCTCGGTGCCTGGCTGCAGGAAGGCTTGTTCCTTCAGGCTGTCGTTCTGGCTCAAGTGCTCGGTAGGGCAGCGCAGTACCGAGAAGATGGTGCCGACCGAAACGTTGACGTCGATATTGGAAGAGCCGTCGAGGGGGTCGAACACCAGCAGGTAGGCACCCTTGGGGTACTGGCCGGGAATCTGGTAGGCGTTGTCCATTTCTTCGGACGCCATGCCGGCCAGGTGACCGCCCCATTCGTTGGCTTCGAGCAGGATGTCGTTGGACAGCACGTCCAGCTTCTTCTGCACTTCACCTTGGACGTTTTCGGTGCCCATGCTGCCAAGCACGCCACCCAGGGCGCCCTTGGACACCGCATGGCTGATCTCTTTGCACGCGCGCGCCACCACTTCGATCAGGAAGCGCAGATCGGCCGGCGTGTTGTTGCTGCGGGTCTGCTCGATCAAGTAGCGACTCAGGGTAACGCGGGACATGGACGACTCCGGAGTAGAAAAGGGGTTGGGGAAAGCCCGCACAGTTTACACGGGTGCGGACAAACCTAGCGAGCGCTAGCCACGCCGCGGCAGCCATCAGATCGCTATCAGGGAATATAGTTCGCCGCTGAGCATGCGGCGCGCCCTTCGCGGCCAATGACCGCTCCTACAGGAGGAACACAAAATTCCGTGGGAGCGGTCTGTGGCCGCGAAAAGGCCGACGCGGGTTACCAGATACACCGCGGCGCGTTCTTCGCGGCCGATGACCGCTCCTACGGGAGGAACACAAAACATCTGTGGGAGCGGTCTGTGGCCGCGAAGGGCATGCGCGGTATCGGGCTTTACTCCAACGCCTGCCAGATATCCTGCGCATACTCGCGGATGGTTCGGTCGGATGAGAACCAGCCCATGCGTGCCGTGTTCAATACCGCCATGCGCCACCATTTGTCGGCGTCGTGCCAGGTATCTTCGACCTTGCGCTGCGCATCCCAGTACGCGTCGAAATCGGCGCACAGCAGGAAGCGGTCGTAATTGGTCAGCGAATCGACCAACCCCACATAGCGCGATGGATCATCCGGCGAGAACACCCCACCCCGGATGGCCTGCAGCACATCGTTCAACCGATGGGAGGCTGCGACGTCGCCATGAGCGCTGTAGCCCCCGGCATGCTTGCGCTCTTCCACCTGCGCTGCAGTCATGCCGAAGATGAACATGTTCTCCTTGCCCAGGAACTCGCACATCTCGACGTTGGCGCCATCCAGCGTGCCGATGGTCAAGGCGCCATTGAGGCCGAACTTCATGTTGCTGGTGCCCGACGCTTCGTAGCCGGCCGTGGAAATCTGCTCGGACAGATCCGCTGCCGGAATGATGCTTTCCGCCAGGCTGACGTTGTAGTTGGGCAGGAACACCACCTTGAGCAGCCCGCGCACGGTCGGGTCGTTGTTCACAACCCGAGCGATGTCGTTGGCCAGCTTGATGATCAGCTTGGCCTGGTGATAGCTGGCCGCCGCCTTGCCGGCGAAGATCTTCACCCGCGGCACCCAGTTCGTCTCGGGCTCGGCGCGAATGGCCTGGTAGAGCGCTACGGTGTGCATCAGGTTGAGCAACTGCCGCTTGTACTCGTGGATGCGCTTGACCTGAACGTCGAACATGGCCTCGGGATTGACCGCTACCCCCACGCGCTCGTGAATGATGCGCGCGAGTGCTTTCTTGCTGTTCAGCCGTTGCGCAGCGAACGCCTTGCGGAACTCGGGCTGGTCGGCAAACGGTTCGAGGTTCTTCAGCAGCCCTTCCGGGTTGTCGAGCAATTGCGGTCCGAGCTTGTCGACCAGCATGGCGGTCAGCTCGCTGTTGGACTGGTACAGCCAGCGGCGGAAGGTGATGCCGTTGGTCTTGTTGTTGATCCGGTCGGGATAGAGCTTGTGCAGCTCGGAGAACACCGTGCTGCGCATCAACTGGGTGTGCAGGCCCGACACGCCGTTGACACTGTGCGAGCCGAGGAACGCCAGGTTGCCCATGCGCACGCGACGGCCGTTGTCTTCCTCGATCAGCGATACCGCGCGCAGAACATCGACGTCGTCCTGGCCTTTGGCACGCAGCGAATCGATGTGATAGGCGTTGATCAGGTAGATGATCTGCATGTGCCGCGGCAGCATGCGTTCCATCAAGCCCACGGGCCAGGTTTCCAGCGCTTCGGGCAACAGCGTGTGGTTGGTGTAGGCCAGGGTGTTGACGGTGATTTCCCACGCCGTGTCCCAGGCCAGACCGTGTTCGTCGACCAACTGGCGCATCAGCTCCGCCACTGCGATGGAGGGGTGAGTATCGTTGAGCTGGATGGCGGCCTTGTCGGAGAGGTTGAGCAGGCTGTCGTTGCCATTGAGGTGACGACGCAACAGGTCCTGCAGCGAGGCTGCAACGAAGAAGTACTCCTGGCGCAGGCGCAACTCCTGGCCCGCCTCGGTGCTGTCGGCGGGGTACAGGACCCGCGAGATACTCTCGGCGCGTGCCACTTCGGCCACGGCGCCCAAGTGGTCGCCCGCGTTGAAACGTTCCAGGTGCAGCTCTTCCAGTGCCCGCGCGCGCCACAGGCGCAGCGTGTTGACACTCGAGCCGCGCCAGCCGACCACTGGCGTGTCGTAGGCGACCGCACGAACGGTCTCGCTGGGCCACCACACCTGCTTTTGCTGGCCTTCGCTGTCGGTGACGGTTTCCACATGGCCGCCGAAGCTGATCGGGTAGATCACTTCAGGACGCTCGAACTCCCAGGGGTTGCCGAAATTCAGCCAGTTTTCCGTCTGCTCCTGCTGCCAGCCATCGACGATGGCCTGGCGGAACAGGCCGTGTTCGTAACGGATGCCATAGCCGTGGGCAGCGACGCCCAGGGTCGACATGCTTTCCATGAAACAGGCGGCCAGGCGGCCCAGGCCACCATTGCCCAGCGCCGCATCGGGCTCGAGCAGACGGATGCGTTCCAGGTCCACGCCCAGGTCGGTCAACGCTTCGCGAGCGATGTCCAGCAACCCGAGGTTGCTCAGGCTGTCGTAGAGCAGCCGGCCGATGAGAAATTCCAGTGAAAGGTAATAGACCCGTTTCTGACCCTTGCGGTAGATCTGCCGGGTGTGATCCATCCAGTGCTCGACCATGTGGTCGCGCGCCGCCAGGGCAATGGCCTCGAACCAGTCATGGTCGAATGCGTGATCGGGGTCCTTGCCCACCGCGTAGGTGAGTTTGGCGAGTACAGCAGCGCGGAAATCGGCCACCTCGGCGTCACGGACAAGCGGTTCCTGAGACATGCAATGCGTCCTCGGGGAAATTGACGATTCTAGATGGAATACCTGAGCCTAGACGCTTCGACACACGCTGAAAGCTCAGGTTCGTAACTTTGCACGATTCGCAGGGTTTCAGGCAGATGGTTGTTCACTTTTTCACCAATGCCGGTATGATCGCGCGCCCTGATCCACGTTGCCTGATGACCTGACGATGAAAAGCTCTTTGATTGCCGCCGCCGAAGTGGACCGCCTGGACACCTGGCAGAAATATTCCGCGCCGATGTGCGGCGCCTGTATCTCGACCTGCTGCACGCTGCCGGTGGAAGTGAAGATCAAGGACCTGATCCGTATCGGTGTGGTGGATGAGTTCGAGAAAGGCGATCCCCCCAAGAACGTTGCCAAGCGATTGCAGAAGGAAGGCATCGTCGAGCGCTTCAACCAGAAGTCGGGCATTTTCACCCTGACGCGCATGAGCAACAACGATTGCCTGTACCTGGACAAGAAAAGCCGCCTGTGCACGATCTATGAAAAGCGTCCGGACACCTGCCGCAACCACCCGAAGATCGGGCCACGCCCAGGCTTCTGTGCCTACCAACCCAAGCCAGTGTCGCGCCAAGGCTGAGTAACGTCCCTGCTAGCCATGTGGGAGCGGGCTCTGCCCGCGAAGGCCATACCACGGCCTGCCTGACACACCGCAGCGCCCTTTCGCGGCCAATGACCGCTCCCACAGAACATCGCCACACCGTCACGCCAAGGCTGAGCAGTGCCCCTGCGACCCTTGTGGGAGCGGGCTCTGCCCGCGAAGGCCATACCACGGCCTGCCTGACACACCGCAGCGCCCTTTCGCGGCCAATGACCGCTCCCACAGAACATCGCCACACGCCTCCCCCTTGTGGGAGCGGTCATCGGCCGCGAAGGGAGCGCCGCCGAATTGCCGCCGGTCACCCCTGTCGGCTCAGCCCTGCCAGGCGGGTCGACAGGGCCTGCATGCCTTGGCTCAGTTCACTCAGGCTCGACGCATCACGCGCGCCGTCTTCGCTGGCCGCGTGAATGCGCACCGCCAGCTCGTTGATCTCCTGAGTGACATGGCTCTGTTCCTGCGCGGCCACGGCAATCTGCTGGGTGCGCTGGACGATGTCGTCGAAACCGACCACCGTGCTGCCCAGCGACGCGCTCAACACATCGGCTTGCTGCGCCACGGTCCGCGTGCGGTCCTCGCCCGCGACCATGGTATTGACCGCCTTCACCGATGCCTGGCGCAGCTCGCCGATCATCTGCTGGATCTCGTCGGCCGAAGCCTGGGTGCGCCCTGCCAGGGTGCGCACTTCGTCGGCGACCACCGCAAAGCCTCGTCCCTGCTCGCCGGCGCGAGCGGCTTCGATCGCGGCGTTGAGCGCCAGCAGGTTGGTCTGCGCGGAAATCGACTTGATCACGTCGAGCACCCCGCTGACACTTTCGATGTCCTGACCCAGGCTGGTAATCGCCTGCGCAACGCTGGCGATATCACCGGTCAAGGAATTGATCGTCTGGCTGTTCTGCTGCACATGCCCCTGACTCTGGCGCGCGGTCGACAGCGACAGCTGCGCGGTGTCGGAACACTCCGTGGTGTTGGAGGCAACCTCCTGGGCACTGGACGACATCTCGGTAATCGCCGTGGCCAGCAAGGTGTTGTCCTGACGCTGGGTTTCGGCGCGTTCGGCCATGATCACCGACAACCGAGCAACGTCATCGGACTGTTTCTGCAGGCGCAGCGCCTCATCGGCGATGGCCTTGAGCATGCTGCGCAGGTTGCCGGCGTAACGGTTGACCGCCCCGCGCAGCAGGCCGATCTCGTCCGCGCGAGCCACGTCCAGCTCGGCGCTGGCACCACCGCCCTGCTCACCGAGCTTGTCGATCTGCGCCGTGGTTTCGTTGATCTGACCGAACACCGCACGCCCGGCCAGCCAGGCGAGAGCGAACACCAGCGCCAGGATCGGCAGCAAGGTGGTGAGGATATCGACGGTCAATTTGCTGGCAATGCCGGTCATGTGTGCCTGCGGCGTAGCCAGGCCCACCACCCAACCACTGGCCGGAACCCGCGTGAGGCTGATGTAGCCCGCCCCACCCAGTTGCGCGTCCTGATCGACATGAAACGTCTGCGCTTCGCGCTGGCCGCTGCTGCGCCAATCGGCAACGCCCTTGAACCAGGGATAGGCGGCGAGCATCGCCGCCTCGTCGGCAGGTGCCGGCTTGTCGTTGGTGGTCGGAAAATACAGGACCTTGCCCGAGGGGTCGATGGCGAACGCATAACCCCCGGTGACCTGCCCATTGGACTTGAGGAAGTTGGCCAGGCCCGTGAGTGTCAGGTCGATGGTCGCCACACCGGCGAAACGTCCTTCACGACTGTAGGGCACGGTACAGGTGGTCATCAGGATCTTGCTGACCGGATCCTCGTAGGCATCCGACCACGCGCAGCGGCCAGGCGCGGATGCCTTGCCCTGCACGTACCAGTCGGCGGCGTGATAGTCATCGACGGCGCCGGCATTGTATTCCTCGGAATAACCCAGGCCCTGCCCACTGCGGGCCCAATAGAAACTGCGCCGCGGCACGCCTGCGCTGAACGCATCGGGCTCGGGCCACAGGCCACCGCCGGCAATCGCAGCATCGCCCTGGGAATCGATGATCGGTGCCAATGCGCTCTTCACCAGCTCGACGTCGGCCGGCAGCGTGGCGCCAAGGCTGGCCAGCGCGGCCACGCGCCCCTCGATCTCGGCCAGCTCGATCGACAGCTGCCGAGCAATGGCCGTGGCCGACTGCTCGGCGCTCTTGGTGTTGGACTGGATCAGCTTGGGCTCGCCGCTGAGCACCATGACCGCGTAGATAGCCACCGCCGTGACCAGCAGGATGAACAGGATGCCCAGGCTGAAGCGGGACATGATCTTGGTAGGTAGCAGGCTCACGGGGCCCCCTTCGGAGGGAATCGATATTGCCTGCGCTATCGGCTCGGTCCGGGGAAACTGGAGAGGTGGAGCGATGGAAGGCATGCGGGCGGCCAGACCCGCCTAACAGCAATCATAAAAAAACCCCCGGACGCTTTCGCGCCGGGGGCTTTTTCAATCAACCGGAACTACGAATCAGTTCTTGGCTTTCTTGGCAGCGCGGGTACGCTCGCCTTCGTCCAGGATCTTCTTGCGCAGACGGATCGACTTCGGCGTGACTTCGCACAGCTCGTCGTCCTGGATGAATTCCAGAGCCTGTTCCAGGGTGAAGCGAACAGGTGGAACCAGGGCGATGGTTTCGTCTTTGCCCGACGCGCGCATGTTGTCCAGCTTCTTGCCCTTGGTAGGGTTTACGCCCATGTCGGTGTCGCGGCTGTTCAAGCCGACGATCTGACCGTTGTAGATCTCCTGGCCGTGCTCGACGAACAGCTTGCCGCGCGCCTGCAGGGTTTCCAGCGAGTAGGTCAGTGCCTTGCCGGTTTCGACCGAAACCAGTACGCCGTTCTGACGGCCGGACATGTGGCCGGACTTCATCGGAGCGTAGCGATCGAAGATCGAGGTAAGGATGCCAGCACCGTTGGTCAGGGTCAGGAACTGGTTACGGAAACCGATCAGACCGCGAGCAGGGATGTTGTATTCCAGACGAACACGGCCCTTGCCATCCGGCACCATGTTGGTCAGGTCGCCTTTACGCAGGCCCATCTCTTCCATGACCTTGCCCTGGGATTCCTCAGGGGTGTCGATGGTGACATTTTCGAACGGTTCCTGCTTCTCGCCGTCGATGACGCGGATGATCACCTCAGGACGACCGACACCCATTTCGAAGCCTTCGCGACGCATGGTTTCGATCAGTACCGAAAGGTGCAGCTCGCCACGGCCGGAGACCTTGAACTTGTCGGCCGAGTCGCCTTCTTCGACGCGCAGTGCAACGTTGTACAGCAGCTCCTTGTCCAGACGTTCCTTGATGTTGCGGGACGTCACGAACTTGCCTTCTTTACCGCAGAATGGCGAGTCGTTGACCTGGAAGGTCATGGAAACGGTTGGCTCGTCGACGGTCAGCGGCTTCATCGCTTCGACGTTGTCCGGCTGGCACAGGGTGTCGGAGATGAACAGCGAGTCCATGCCGCTCACGCAGACGATGTCGCCAGCGAAAGCTTCTTCGACGTCGATGCGGTGCAGGCCGTGGTGACCCATCAGCTTGAGGATACGACCGTTGCGCTTCTTGCCGTCGGCGCCGATGGCGACCACCGGGGTGTTCGGCTTGACGCTGCCGCGAGCGATACGGCCAACACCGATGACGCCCAGGAAGCTGTTGTAGTCCAGTGCCGAGATCTGCATCTGGAACGGGCCGTCGCGGTCAACTTTCGGAGCCGGTACGTTGTCGACGATCGACTGGTACAGCGGGGTCATGTCTTCGGCCATGTCGGTGTGTTCCAGACCGGCAATGCCGTTCAGGGCCGAGGCGTAGACGACTTTGAAGTCCAGCTGTTCTTCGGTGGCACCGAGGTTGTCGAACAGGTCGAAGATCTGGTCCAGAACCCAGTCCGGACGCGCGCCTGGACGGTCGACCTTGTTGATGCAGACGATCGGACGCAGGCCGGCTTCGAACGCCTTCTTGGTCACGAAACGGGTTTGCGGCATAGGGCCGTCCTGGGCGTCGACCAGCAGCAGCACGGAGTCGACCATCGACATCACGCGCTCTACTTCACCACCGAAGTCGGCGTGGCCCGGGGTGTCCACGATGTTGATGTGGTAGCCGTTCCAGTTGATGGCGGTGTTCTTGGCCAGAATGGTGATGCCGCGCTCTTTTTCCTGGTCGTTGGAGTCCATCACGCGCTCGTCGTTGAGCTCGTTGCGCTCCAGGGTGCCGGACTGACGCAGGAGTTTGTCTACCAGGGTGGTCTTGCCATGGTCAACGTGAGCAATGATGGCGATGTTGCGTAGATTTTCGATCACTTGTGTATCTCGATCAGAGGATTCGGTTGCCGCGCATTCTACGTGGCGAATATTAAACAAAAAGCTATCCGGGCCAGACAGCGTAGGAACGTAGCGAGCGACGGCAAGGCGAGGAAGCACAGTTTACTGGTTGTAAATGAACATTCCGAGCCTGTTTCTGACGCAGCATTGCCTAGCGCAGTAGTTCCTACGCTGTCTGGGGGTCGGGAGGGCGATGGCGGATACTCCCACCATTCAACCCTGGGACTCTATGTCGGACGATAAACGCGCACATTGGCATGTCCCTCACTCAACAGATGGTGAGCATGCAGTCGGCTCATGACGCCCCTGTCGCAATACAGCAAGTACTGGCGAGTGAAGTCCAGTTCCTTGAAGCGGCTGTTCAGGGCATAAAAAGGCATTGCCTTGACCTCGATGCCGGCCAGTGACAGCGGCTGGTCTTCCTGGGCATCGGGGTGGCGGATATCGATGACGACCTGTCCGGACAGCGCCTCGCTGACCTCTTCGACCTCGATATCCTGGCCCAGCTGGTCGATGACTTCATCAATGGACACCAGCTTGGCGCGCTCCAGCGCTCGCTCAAGAACGGCCATGTCGAAAGACTTCTCTTCATGGACGACGCGCGGCAGCTTTGCACTGGTGGTCGGGTTGACCGAAATCACGCCGCAATATTCTGGCATGTGTTTGGCAAAATCGGCAGTCCCAATTTCAACTGCTTGATCGATGATGTCTTGTTTGTGGCTCGCCAGCAGCGGGCGCAGTACCAATTTGTCGGTCGCGCTGTCGATCGCCGACAGGTTGGGCAGGGTCTGACTGGACACCTGCGAGATGGCTTCGCCCGTGACCAGCGCGGGAATCTTCAGCTGGTCGGCCAGGCGCGTGGCGGCCCGCAGCATCATGCGCTTGAGGATCACGCCCATGTGGCTGTTGTCGACCTTGCCGAGAATCTCGCCCAGCACTTCCTCGAACGGCACGCTGATGAACAGCACGCGCTGGGAACTGCCGTACTTCTTCCACAGAAAGTGGGCGACTTCCATCACCCCCAACTCATGGGCGCGACCGCCCAGGTTGAAGAAGCAGAAGTGGGTCATCAGGCCGCGGCGCATGATCTGGTAGGCGGCGACGGTGGAGTCGAAACCGCCCGACATCAACACCAGCGTCTGCTCCAGAGCGCCCAAGGGATAGCCGCCCATGCCATCGTGCTGGTCATGAATGACGAACAGGCGCTGGTCGCGGATTTCCAGGCGCACCACCACGTCGGGCTTTTTCAAGTCGATGCCGGCAGCACCACACTCGCGGCGCAACTGGCTGCCGACGGTGCGTTCCACATCCATCGAGCTGAAGGCATGCTTGCCGGCACGCTTGGCGCGCACCGAAAAGATCTTTCCAGGCAGCAGCGGGCCGAAGTGCGTCTTGCACTTGGCCACGATGTCATCCATGTCGCCCAGCGGGTATTCGTCCACTTGCAGGAAATGCGCGATACCTGGCGTGCAGCGCAGGCGTTCGGTCATCTCGCGCAATACCTTGGCGTCCGTCAGCTTGGTCTGGACTTCAAGGTTGTCCCACACGCCAGTGACCATCAGCTGCGCGTCCAGGTCACGGAGCACCATGCGGATGTTCTTGGCGAGCTGGCGGATGAAGCGCTTGCGCACCGGCGGGCTCTTGATGGTGATCTCTGGAAAGACTTTTACGATAAGTTTCATGAAAACAGCGCGCGAAATGCCAGCCTGAAAAGAGGGGCGCGGATTATAGCGGAAATTGCTCAAGGTTTGACCAGTTATCGTACGAACGGGCAAACGCACCAATCTGGACCACCCAAAAAGGCCTCGCACCAAACCAGCGCACCCCTATTCAACCCGACCCTTCGTAGCAGCGGCGCACGCCGCGTCCCGCCTTCATACCTATATAATGCCGGGGACGAAGCGTGACGCGGCTCGCGCCGCTGCTGCAAGGGAATGTGTTCGAACATCCGGATAGTGAGAATCAGCGTTGCGCCCATCACGGGGCACTGGCATGCAAATTGCTCCCTTGTGAGGCAGGTTGCCTTGGCCGACTATCGGGCCCGGCATCACTCATATTTAGGGGCCCCCTTTCACAATCGGCCCCATTCCACCCCGGAGGACAACATGTCGAAGTCGGTTCAACTCATCAAAGATCATGACGTCAAGTGGATTGATCTGCGCTTCACTGATACCAAAGGCAAGCAGCAGCACGTGACCATGCCAGCGCGCGATGCTCTGGATGACGACTTCTTCGAAGTCGGCAAGATGTTCGACGGTTCCTCCATCGAAGGCTGGAAAGGCATCGAAGCCTCCGACATGATCCTGCTTCCGGACGACAGCACTGCCGTGCTGGACCCGTTCACCGAAGAGCCGACCCTGATTCTGGTCTGCGACATCATCGAACCGTCCACCATGCAGGGCTACGATCGCGACCCACGCGCCATCGCCCATCGCGCCGAGGAATACCTGAAGTCGACCGGTATCGGCGACACCGTGTTCGTCGGTCCGGAGCCTGAGTTCTTCATCTTCGACGAAGTGAAGTTCAAGTCCGACATTTCCGGCTCCATGTTCAAGATCTTCTCGGAACAGGCTTCCTGGATGACCGACCAGGACGTCGAAGGCGGCAACAAGGGCCACCGTCCAGGCGTCAAGGGCGGCTACTTCCCAGTGCCACCGGTCGACCATGACCACGAGATCCGTACCGCCATGTGCAACGCACTGGAAGAGATGGGTCAGGTCGTCGAAGTTCACCACCACGAAGTGGCGACTGCCGGCCAGAACGAAATCGGCGTCAAGTTCAACACCCTGGTCGCCAAGGCCGACGAAGTGCAGACCCTGAAGTACGTCGTGCACAACGTTGCCGACGCCTACGGCCGCACCGCTACCTTCATGCCCAAGCCACTGTACGGTGACAACGGCTCGGGCATGCACGTGCACATGTCGATCTCCAAGGATGGCAAGAACACCTTCGCTGGCGAAGGCTATGCCGGCCTGTCCGACACCGCGCTGTACTTCATCGGCGGCATCATCAAGCACGGCAAGGCGCTGAACGGCTTCACCAACCCGTCGACCAACTCCTACAAGCGTCTGGTCCCAGGTTTCGAAGCGCCGGTCATGCTCGCCTACTCGGCCCGCAACCGTTCGGCTTCCATCCGTATTCCTTACGTCAACAGCCCGAAAGGCCGTCGTATCGAAGCGCGCTTCCCAGACCCGGCGGCCAACCCGTACCTGGCTTTCGCGGCCTTGCTGATGGCTGGCCTGGACGGCATCCAGAACAAGATCCACCCCGGCGATGCCGCCGACAAGAACCTGTACGACCTGCCGCCCGAAGAGGCCAAGGAAATCCCGCAGGTTTGTGGCAGCTTGAAGGAAGCCCTGGAAGAGCTGGACAAAGGCCGTGCGTTCCTGACCAAGGGCGGCGTGTTCAGCGATGACTTCATCGATGCCTTCATCGCCCTGAAGAGCGAAGAAGAAATCAAGGTCCGTACCTTCGTACACCCACTGGAATACGACCTGTACTACAGCGTCTGATCCCTGTGATGTGACAGAAAGGCCACCCTCGGGTGGCCTTTTTTCGTTCTGCGCTCAGCGTGGCGACGCTGCACGCGACCCCTCAATTGCTCTATGCTGGCCCCATGCAAGCGCCACTCAGAGAAGTTTCCATGCGCTCACCCCTAGCCTGCCTGTTGCTGCTGTGCGCGCTGCCCGCTGCGGCGCAGATCTACAAGTACACCGACGCCGAGGGCAATACCGCCTACAGCAACCAGCCGCCCCAGGGGCGTGCCAGCCAGACGGTAGAGCTGCCGCCGCTCAACAGCGTCGAGTCGCTGCGCAAGCCGGCGCCGACCACCCTGCCGAGCACCACCGTCGAGGTGCCGCAGACCCAGTACAGTCAACTGGAACTGACCGGCCTGCCGACCGACGAAGCGCTACGGGCCAACAACGGCACCTTCGATGTCGGCGTGGCGATCGTGCCACGCCTGCGTTCGGGCGATCGCCTGCGCCTGGTACTCGACGGCGAGCCCTATGGTCAGCCAAGCAACGTGCCGCGCCTGCAACTGGTGAATGTCGATCGCGGCGAACATGGCCTGGCGGTGCAAGTGGTCGACAGCCAGGAAGCGGTCATCCAGGAAAGCGCCACCGTCACCTTTACGGTGCAGCGGGTTCACCTGCCGTGAGGTACTGGCCCCTGCTCTGGCTGGCATTGATCACCGCCTCCGCGCAAGCCGCGGTGTACACCTACGTCGACGCCAATGGCAACCGGGTCTTCACCGACCAACCGCGCAAGGGCGCCGAACGGGTGCCGATGCCTGCACGCGCCACGCCCAGCGCCCCGGCTACCGTGACGCCGCCGCGCACCAGCAAGGTGCCAGTGCCGAACAAAACCGCAGCGATGCGTTATCAGATGCTGCGCATCCTCGGCCCCCTGCCGGACACCGCCGTGCGTGAGGAAGACGGTTCCCTGATCGTGACCCTGACCAGTGAGCCGGCCTTGCAGCCGAACCATCGCTACCGCCTGCTGCTCGACGGCGAAGTGGCGCAGGCGCCGGGGCGCAGTCCGGTGTTCGCCTTGAGCAATGTCGACCGCGGCACCCACTCCCTGGCCGCCGAGATCATCGATCAGGACGACCATGTGATCGAGCGCACGCCGGCCCAGCCGGTCCACTTGCAGCGCATCTCGCTGATTCAGAAACGCCGGGTTCACCCCTGCCGAAGTGCTGATTACGGTGTACGCCCGGAATGTCCACTCAAGGACAAGCCCGAGGACGACTGAGCAGCGGCAGCCGAAAACGATATAGACCTTCCCGCACTTTTTTGGTGCGCTATGCTGGTCATTGCCAGGCATGCCGTGCCATTTTGGGTCGCTGCAACGTTGCGTAGAGCGCAGCTCTCGTGCAGCGGGGCACTAATGGTACCCATTTGCAGGATCCGCGCTTCTTTTCGGAGCCTTGGTTTGGTTCTTGCATTTTCCCTGCATCAGCGAGTTTGTTTCGCGCGCGAACCCGGGCGTTGCCACGGGCGCCCTGTGCCAAAAGAGGTCACCTGTCCCCATGACCATCAGCGATGCCCTGCACCGACTGTTACTCGACAACCTCACCACTGCCACCATTCTGCTCAATGCCGACCTGCGTCTTGAGTACATGAACCCCGCAGCCGAGATGCTGCTGGCGATCAGTGGCCAACGCAGCCATGGTCAGTTCATCAGCGAGCTGTTCACCGAATCCACCGAAGCACTCAACTCGCTGCGCCAGGCAGTCGAACAGGCTCACCCCTTCACCAAGCGCGAAGCGATGCTGACCGCGCTAACCGGGCAGACGCTGACGGTGGACTATGCGGTCACACCGATCCTGAGCAACGGCGCGACCTGGCTGCTGCTCGAAGTGCATCCGCGTGACCGTCTGCTGCGCATCACCAAGGAAGAGGCCCAGCTGTCCAAGCAGGAGACCACCAAGATGCTGGTGCGCGGCCTGGCCCACGAGATCAAGAATCCGCTGGGCGGCATCCGCGGCGCGGCTCAATTGCTGGCGCGCGAGCTGCCCGAGGAAAGCCTCAAGGACTACACCAACGTCATCATCGAGGAAGCCGACCGGCTGCGAAATCTGGTCGACCGCATGCTGGGTTCGAACAAGCTGCCTCTGCTGGCCATGACCAATATCCACGAGGTGCTGGAGCGCGTGGCCAACCTGGTCGAGGCCGAAAGCCAGGGTTGCATCACTCTGGTGCGCGACTACGACCCGAGCATCCCGGATGTGTTGATCGACCGTGAGCAGATGATTCAGGCGGTGCTCAATATCGTGCGCAATGCCATGCAGGCCATCAGCGGCCAGAACGAGCTGCGCCTGGGACGCATCAGCCTGCGCACCCGCGCCATGCGCCAGTTCACCATCGGCCATGTACGCCATCGCCTGGTCAGCAAGATCGAGATTACCGACAACGGCCCGGGCATTCCTGCGCAATTGCAGGAAACCATCTTCTACCCCATGGTCAGTGGCCGTCCCGACGGTACCGGCCTGGGGTTGGCCATTACCCAGAACATCATCAGTCAGCACCAGGGCCTGATCGAGTGTGAAAGCCACCCCGGCCACACCACGTTTTCGATCTTCCTGCCGCTGGAACAAGGAGCCGCTTCGTCATGAGCCGTAGTGAAACTGTCTGGATCGTCGATGACGACCGTTCCATCCGCTGGGTACTGGAAAAGGCCCTGCAGCAAGAAGGCATGACCACCCAGAGCTTCGACAGCGCCGATGGTGTCATGAGCCGACTGGCGCGCCAGCAGCCCGACGTGATCATCTCCGACATCCGCATGCCCGGCGCCAGTGGCCTGGACCTGCTGGCGCGCATTCGCGAACAGCATCCACGCCTGCCGGTGATCATCATGACCGCGCACTCGGACCTGGACAGCGCGGTCGCCTCCTACCAGGGCGGTGCGTTCGAGTACCTGCCCAAGCCGTTCGACGTCGACGAAGCGGTGTCATTGGTCAAGCGCGCCAACCAGCATGCCCAGGAACAGCAAGGCCTGACCGAAGTACCGGCGCTGACCCGCACACCCGAGATCATCGGCGAAGCACCGGCCATGCAGGAAGTCTTCCGCGCCATCGGCCGCCTCAGCCACTCCAACATCACCGTGCTGATCAATGGCGAGTCGGGCACCGGCAAGGAACTGGTCGCCCATGCCCTGCATCGGCACAGCCCGCGGGCCGCGTCGCCGTTCATTGCGTTGAACATGGCGGCCATTCCCAAGGACCTGATGGAGTCGGAGCTGTTCGGCCATGAAAAAGGCGCCTTCACCGGCGCCGCCAACCTGCGCCGAGGCCGCTTCGAACAGGCCGACGGCGGCACGCTGTTCCTCGACGAAATCGGCGACATGCCGGCCGATACCCAAACGCGCCTGCTGCGTGTGCTGGCCGATGGCGAGTTCTACCGCGTCGGTGGGCACATACCGGTCAAGGTCGACGTGCGCATCATTGCCGCCACCCACCAGAATCTGGAAACGCTGGTGCACGCCGGCAAGTTTCGCGAAGACCTGTTCCATCGCCTCAACGTGATCCGTATCCACATCCCGCGCCTGTCCGACCGTCGCGAAGACATCCCGACCCTGGCACGACATTTTCTCAGCCGCGCTGCCCAGGAACTGGCGGTCGAGCCCAAGCTGCTCAAGAGCGAGACCGAGGAATACCTGAAGAACCTGCCGTGGCCTGGCAACGTGCGTCAGCTGGAGAATACCTGCCGCTGGATCACGGTGATGGCCTCGGGCCGCGAAGTGCACACCGGCGACTTGCCGCCCGAACTGCTGAGCCTGCCGCAGGACGCGGCACCGGTAACCAACTGGGAGCAGGCGTTGCGCCAATGGGCCGACCAGGCGCTGGCACGCGGGCAATCGAGCCTGCTCGACAGCGCCGTGCCCAGCTTCGAGCGGATCATGATCGAGACTGCCCTGAAGCATACCGCCGGACGACGTCGTGATGCGGCCGTGCTGCTGGGGTGGGGCCGCAATACCCTGACGCGCAAGATCAAGGAGCTGGGCATGAAGGTCGACGGCGCCGACGAGGACGAAGTCGAAGAAGCCTGACGTCCCGCACACCGCCAAGGGCATACGCGACCTCTGTAACGCGGCGCAAGCCGCGTCCGGCCTCACCGCAGTAGGTCAGATGCACCGCACATACCGCCGACGCGGCTTGCGCCGCTGCTACAGGGGTATGTCAGGTGCCCAGCACACATCCCCACGGCATACCAGATCCCTGTAGCAGCGGCGCAAGCCGCGTCCGGCTTCACCGCGGTGTGTCAGATACACCGCACATACCGCCGACGCGGCTTGCGCCGCTGCTACAGGGGTATGTCAGATGCCCAGCACACATCCCCATGGCATACGCGATCTCTGTAGCAGCGGCGCAAGCCGCGTCCGGCCTCACCGCAGTGGGTCAGATGCACCGCACATACCGCCGACGCGGCTTGCGCCGCTGCTACAGGGGGCTTGAAGAAACTCTCCGCTTTTGTGCATTCGCCTTGTTCGGTGCACCTGCACGATGCGCTGTCATACATCGCTTGTCGCTTGGATAACACTCCCCTCGTTTCATCGCATCAGAAAGCTGTTATCTCGCCTTGATATTTTATTCTTGTAATTCATATAGATAAAAAGCACTGCCAAATATTTTGGGCTTTTGGAAAGCTTCTGCAACAAAACTGGCACGCACGCTGCAACGTACTAATCATTACCCAGTTTCGGGAACCTCGGTACAGGCAGGCCGGGGATTCCCTCTTTACACCGCGACTCCAGCCAAGGCTGGAATACCGCACAACTGTTTTGGGGACCTTGGTACAGGCAGGCCGGGACTCCCCTTCTTTACATCGAAACGCCCGGCTGCAAGGCCTGGTATTTCAACCCCGCTTGGGGGGCCCTGGTACAGGCAGGCTGGGGTCCCCTCTTTTATTGCTCGCGCAGCTCGACGGTGGTTTGCCAGCGTCCATCGAGCTGCACCGCGCGCCATTGCATCTGCAACGGACGCGCTGCCACCGCCGTCAACAACAACCCCTCATCACTGCGCTGAATGCGCCAGGTCACCGGTTTGCCGTTGACCAGCAGACGCCCGCTGGCCGGAGCGCCGGTAGCGTCGAACAGCATCGCCACCGTTCCTTCCACCACCTCGCCATGCACCCGCGGCTCATCGTTGAACCACAGCACCAACTGGTCGCGGTG
The DNA here is from genome assembly GCF_014841705.1 of Pseudomonas sp. CFBP 8770. Classification (NCBI taxonomy): domain Bacteria; kingdom Pseudomonadati; phylum Pseudomonadota; class Gammaproteobacteria; order Pseudomonadales; family Pseudomonadaceae; genus Pseudomonas; species Pseudomonas sp. CFBP 8770. The sequence continues at coordinate 230,729 of NZ_JACYUL010000003.1, read as the reverse complement.
CACTTCGATGTTATCCAGGCGAGCGGGCTCGGAGTTGGTCAGGCGGCCGATCATCAGTCCGACCAGCAAGCCAATGATCGCCAGCGAGCCCAAAACCCGTGGCCACAGTTGCGAACGCTCGCTCGGATCAGGAGTAGAATGCTGCCCGTCCTTCAGTTCGGTGCCGCGCATGTTTCACGTGATCCTTTTTCAACCAGAGATACCGCCCAATACAGGCAACATTATCAGGCTGTGCGCCAACAGCGGTTGCGCCTTGCACCTGATAGAGCCGATCGGCTTCGAGCTGGACGACAAGCGCCTGCGCCGCGCCGGCCTCGATTACCATGAGTACGCCACCCTGCAGCGCCACGCCGACCTGGCCAGTTGCCTGGAAAGCCTGGGTCAACCACGGGTGTTCGCCTTCACCACGAAGGGCTCGCGACCGTTTCATGATGCCAGCTTCCAGAAGGGCGATGCGTTCCTGTTCGGACCGGAAAGCCGCGGGCTGCCCGCCGAAGTGCTGGACGCGCTGGACAGCCAGCACAAGTTGCGCCTACCGATGCGTGAAGGGTGCCGCAGTTTGAACCTGTCCAATACGGTGGCCGTGGCGGTGTATGAGGCGTGGCGGCAGTTGGGGTTCGAGTAGGGCTTGAGAGCCTCTTCGCCGGCAGCGGGCTCGCCGCCCGCGAAAGGGGCACCACGCACCTACGAAAAAGCGCCCCGAAAGGCGCTTTTTGTTCACTGCAAGACAACGCTTACTGAGGCGTAGGCGCTTCGCCCGATTCCTGCATGCGCTGCAGTTCCTGAGCATAGAGCATGTCGAAGTTCACCGGAGCCAGCATCAGCGCCGGGAACGAACCGCGGGTCACCAGGCTGTCCAGAGTCTCGCGGGCATACGGGAACAGGATGTTGGGGCAGAACGCACCCAGGGTGTGGCTCATCGAGCCCTCGTCCAGACCCTTGATCAGGAAGATACCGGCCTGTTGCACTTCGGCGATGAACGCGACTTCTTCGCCGTTCTTGACCGTGACCGACAGGGTCAGCACGACCTCGTGAAAGTCCCCTTCCAGGCCCTTCTGGCGGGTGTTCAGGTCCAGGGAAACGCTAGGTTCCCACTGCTGGCGGAAGATCGCCGGGCTTTTCGGCGCCTCGAACGACAGGTCACGCACGTAGATGCGCTGCAGCGAGAACTGCGGTTCGTTTTCGGCGGCAGCAGCGCCATTGTTCGCTTGGTCGGTCATCGCAGATCCTTGTGATCTTCAGAGGTGTGGGGGTAAGGGGACCGATCAGGCCCCCAGCAACGCGTCCAGCTTGCCAGCACGCTCGAGGGCGAACAGGTCGTCGCAGCCGCCGACGTGCAGCTCGCCGATCCAGATCTGGGGCACCGACGTACGGCCAGCCTTGGCCGCCATCTCGCGGCGCAGCTCGGGCTTGCCGTCGACCTTGATCTCGGTGAACGGCGCCTTCTTGCTTTCCAGCAGGTACTTGGCGCGCGAGCAATACGGGCAATAGTCGCTGGAGTAGACGAGGATCGGCTTCATGTCACTTCACCACAGGCAGGTTGTCGGCACGCCAGCTCGAGACGCCACCGGCCAGCTTGGCGGCGGTGTGGCCGGCCTTGACCAGCTCGGCGCAGGCAGTGCCGGCGTGCTGGCCGATGGCATCGACCACGATCAGGGTCTTGCCCTTGTATTTTTCCAGCTCGCCGACGCGGCTGGCCAGCTTGTCCTGCGGAATGCTCAGCGCGCCGACGATGTGGCCTGCGGCATATTCCTTTTTGTTGCGGATATCCACGACCACGCCCTGATCGCTGTTGACCAGCGCAGTCAGCTCGCGGGGGCTGAGGCTTTTGGCGCCCTTGCTCATTTCCAGCATGATCAGCATGACCAGCAGGACCACGAACGCGGTCACGAGCAGATAGTGATTTGTGGCGAATTCAATCAGGTGAGCGACCATCAGCGGGTTCCAGGGCGTTAAAATGTCGGCCAGTATACACAGCCGCCAAGTCCGGCCAAAGCCCGCCGGACGGAACCGCTCGGCCTGATTGCGGGTCTGTGCTTGTTGTTCTTGCACCCGCGGTGAAATAAACCGCCATGATTCGTCACGCAGGCCCGCAATGCCCTAAAATGCCGGGCTTCTCCTGAATGCTCTTCTGACATAGCGAGTGGGATCCATGACAGCCACGCCCAAACCCTTGGTCCTGATCATCCTCGATGGTTTCGGTCACAGTGAAAACCACGAGTACAACGCGGTCTATTCGGCTCGCAAGCCGGTGCTCGATGCCCTCATGGCACGCCAGCCCAATGGCTTGATCTCGGGGTCGGGCATGGATGTCGGGCTGCCCGACGGGCAAATGGGCAATTCGGAAGTCGGCCACATGAACCTGGGGGCCGGGCGTGTGGTGTACCAGGATTTTACTCGCGTGACCAAGGCCATCCGCGACGGCGAGTTCTTCACCAACCCCACTATCTGCGCAGCCGTGGACAAGGCCGTGGCCGCCGGCAAGGCGGTGCACTTCATGGGCCTGCTGTCGGACGGTGGCGTGCACAGCCACCAGGATCACCTGGTGGCCATGGCCGAACTGGCCGCCGGGCGCGGTGCGCAGAAGATCTACCTGCACGCCTTCCTCGACGGCCGCGACACCCCGCCCAAGAGCGCCCAGGCCTCGCTGGAACTGATGGACGCCACGTTCGCCCGCCTTGGCCGTGGGCGCACCGCCAGCCTGATCGGCCGCTACTTCGCCATGGATCGCGACAACCGCTGGGAGCGCGTCAGCGCGGCCTACAACCTGATCGTCGATGCTGCCTCCGAATTCCACGCGGCCACTGCCGTGCAAGGCCTGCAGGCCGCCTACGAGCGCGGCGAGAGCGACGAATTCGTCAAGGCCACCACGGTCGGCGAGCCGGTTCGCGTCGAAGATGGCGATGCCATGATCTTCATGAATTTCCGCGCCGACCGTGCGCGCGAGCTCAGCCGCGTGTTCGTCGAAGACGATTTCCACGATTTCCCGCGCAATCGCCAGCCCAAACTGGCCGGCTACGTGGGCCTGACCCAGTATTCGGCAAAGATCCCCGCACCGGCGGCCTTTGCTGCCACCGGCCTGACCAACGTGCTGGGCGAATACCTGGCCAAGAACGGCAAGACCCAGCTGCGCATCGCCGAAACCGAAAAGTACGCCCACGTGACGTTCTTCTTCTCCGGTGGCCGTGAAGAAGAGTTCCCTGGCGAAGAACGCATCCTGGTGCCCTCGCCCAAGGTGGCGACCTACGACCTGCAGCCCGAGATGAGCGCGCCGGAAGTGACCGACCGCATCGTCGAAGCCATCGAGCAGCAGCGCTATGACGTCATCGTGGTCAACTACGCCAACGGCGACATGGTCGGCCACAGCGGCATCATGGCTGCAGCCATCAAGGCGGTCGAGTGCCTGGACACGTGCGTGGGTCGCATCGCTGCGGCACTCGACAAGGTCGGCGGCGAAGCGTTGATCACCGCCGACCACGGCAACTGCGAGCAGATGGAAGACGTCTGCACCGGCCAGGCGCATACCGCGCACACCACCGAGCCGGTGCCGTTCATCTACGTCGGCCAGCGTGACGTCAAGGTACGCGCCGGCGGCGTGCTGGCCGACGTGGCGCCCACCATGCTCTGGCTCATGGGCCTGCCCAAGCCCGAAGAGATGACCGGCACCTCGATCCTGGTACAAGGCTGACCCATGCTCCGCGCCCTGATGTTCCTGACCCTGACATGCCTGCTCGGCCCGGCCTTCGCCGACGAGCGCGCGCAAACCCAGCAGCAGATCGACGCCACCCGCAAGGACATCGCCGAGCTGCAGAAAACCCTTGGCAAGTTGCAGGCGGAACGATCCGGGGTGCAGAAAGAATTGCGCACCACCGAAACCGAGATGGGCAAGCTGGAAAAGCAGGTGGAGGCCCTGCAGAAAGAACTAAAAAAGACTGAGGGCGAACTGGAGCGTCTGCAAGGCGAGAAAGCCAAACTCCAGGCCGCCCGGGTCGAACAGCAACGTCTCATTGCCATCCAGGCCCGCGCGGCCTATCAGAGCGGGCGCCAGGAATACCTGAAACTGCTGCTCAACCAGCAGAATCCGGAGAAGTTCGCCCGCACCCTGACCTATTACGATTATCTGAGCCAGGCCCGCCTGGAACAGCTGAAGAACTTCAACCAGACCTTGCAGAAGCTGGCGGGCGTGGAAAAGGACATCAATCTGCAGCAGGCGCAATTGCTGGTGCAGCAAGGCAATCTGGACAGCCAGCGCGAAGACCTCGACAAGGTGCGCAAGGAGCGTCAGGTCGCCCTGGCCAAGCTCAACGATCAGTACAAGCAAGGCGACCAGAAGCTGCAGACGCGTCAGCAGGACCAGGAAGACCTGGCCAAGGTGCTCAAGACCATCGAGGAAACCCTGGCACGCCAGGCTCGCGAAGCCGAGGAAGCCCGGCAGAAGGCCTTGCTGGCCGCCCAGGAGGCTGAAAAACGTCGCCAGCGCGAAGCGCAGGCAGCCGCCACCCGAGAAGCGCCGGCACCCGCGCCGCAGGCCCCTCGCGCGCCAAGCGGCCCGTTGGTGTCGAGCAGCGGCGAGAGCTTCGGTGGGGCATTTGCCTCGGCACGGGGAAAACTTCCATGGCCTGTCGATGGTCGACTGTTGGCACGTTTCGGGGAAACCCGCGGCGACGATGTCCGCACCAAATGGGACGGGGTCATGATCAGTGCCTCGGCCGGTAGCCAGGTGCATGCGGTACACGGTGGCCGAGTGGTATTCGCCGACTGGTTGCGCGGCGCCGGGCTTCTGGTCATTCTCGACCATGGCAATGGCTACCTGACCCTGTACGGGCACAACCAGACCCTGCTCAAATCGGCCGGTGACGTGGTCAAGCCCGGTGATGCCATCGCAACCGTAGGTACCAGCGGCGGGCAAAGCACGCCAGCGCTGTATTTTGCAATACGCCAGCAAGGCAAGCCGACCGACCCCTCACAATGGTGTCGAGGCTGACTGGCGCAGTCGTTCAAAAGCAGCCCTCAAAGGCGCGAACCCGTATCAGGAGTCTGTTAGACATGCCGCATCTGTCCCGCCTTACCTCGCTGGCCCTGACGATCGCCGTGGCCTATGCTGCCCCGGCAGTGGTCGCTGCCGATCTGGCACCCCAGCCCGCCCGGTCGGTCGGCACGGTTCCGGCCGCCGCACCGTTGCCGCTGGACGAGCTGCGGACCTTCGCCGAGGTGATGGACCGCATCAAGGCGGCCTATGTCGAGCCTGTGGATGACAAGACCCTGCTGGAGAATGCCATCAAGGGCATGCTCAGCAACCTCGACCCCCACTCCGCCTACCTGGGTCCCGAGGACTTCCAGGAGCTGCAGGAAAGCACCAGTGGCGAGTTCGGCGGCCTGGGCATCGAGGTAGGCAGCGAGAACGGCATGATCAAGGTGGTTTCGCCCATCGACGACACGCCGGCCTCCAAGGCCGGTATCGAAGCCGGCGACCTGATCGTCAAGATCAACAACCAGCCCACCCAGGGCCTGAGCATGACCGAAGCCGTCGACCTGATGCGCGGCAAGCTCGGCGAGAAGATCACCCTGACCCTGGTGCGTGACGGCGGTACGCCGTTCGACGTGACCCTGGCGCGCGCCACCATCCAGGTCAAGAGCGTCAAGGCGCAGTTGCTGGAAAACGGTTATGGCTACCTGCGCATCACCCAGTTCCAGGTGAAAACCGGCGAAGAAGTCGGCAAGGCGTTGGCGAAACTACGCAAGGACAACAACGGCAAGCTCAAGGGCCTGATTCTCGACCTGCGCAACAACCCCGGCGGCGTGCTGCAAAGCGCCGTGGAAGTGGCCGATCACTTCCTGACCAAGGGCTTGATCGTGTACACCAAGGGCCGCATCGCCAACTCGGAACTGCGCTTCTCGGCAGACCCTGCCGATGCCAGCGAACGGGTGCCTCTGGTGGTACTGATCAACGGCGGCAGCGCCTCGGCGGCGGAAATCGTCGCCGGCGCACTGCAAGACCAGAAGCGCGGCATCCTCATGGGCACCGACAGCTTCGGCAAGGGCTCGGTGCAGACCGTGCTGCCGCTCAACAACGATCGCGCGCTGAAGATCACCACGGCCTTGTACTACACGCCCAACGGCCGCTCGATCCAGGCCCAGGGGATCATCCCGGATGTCGAGGTACGTCAGGGCAAGGTCACCCGTGATGCCGATACTGAAAGCTTCAAGGAAGCCGACCTGCAGGGTCACCTGGGCAACGGTAACGGCGGCGCCGATCGACCTTCGGGCAAGCCGGTGATCGGCGCCCGCAAGGCCCGGCCACAGGACGACGACTTCCAGATCAGCCAGGCGCTCAGCCTGCTCAAGGGCCTGAGCGTGACGCGCGGCAACTGACATGCGCCGCATCCTGTTGCTGGCCGTGTTGTTGCTGACTGCCGGCCCGGCCTTCGCCGGGCCGGCGTACCTGAGCCTGATCATCGATGACCTGGGGCAGTCCCCGGCTCGCGACAGTCGCACCCTGGCTCTGCCTGGCCCGGTCACGCTGGCAATCATGCCCGACACCCCACATGCTGCGGACTTCGCCCGTCAGGCGCACAAGGCCGGCAAGACCGTGATGGTGCACATGCCCATGGATCCTGCGACCGGCCCGTTCGCCTGGCGGCCCGACATGCCTGCCAGTGAACTACTCGCCCGCCTGCAGGCCGCGCTGCGCGCCGTGCCGTATGCCGCGGGCCTGAACAACCACGAGGGCAGCCGCATGACCTCACAGCCCGAGGCCATGGCCCTGCTGATGAACGAACTGCAGCAGCACGGCATGTTCTTCGTCGACAGCCGCACCAGCGCCGCCACCGTGGCCGCCGCCAAAGCCCAGGGCATCGGCCTGGCCAGCCTCTCGCGGGACGTTTTCCTGGATGACACGCGTACCGTCGAAGCCATCATCGGCCAATTGGAAAAGGCCATAGCCCTGGCGCACAAGCAGGGCACGGTGGTGATCATCGGCCATCCCTATCCACAGACCCTGGAAGTGCTGGAGCGCGAACTACCGCGCCTGAAGGCCAGAGGGGTGGAGTGGATACCGGTCCGGCAAATGATCGGCGAGCGTGGCAACCGCGCCACGGCTGCCCATGGCAAGGGCGGGATCTACCACTGATTCGCCAATACCGTGTCTCATGGAGTGCCGTGGCTCACAGATAGTCGGCGAATACCCGATCGACGAAGCCGTCGCTGCGCATCTCATCGAGCGCCCGCTGCAAACGCTCGACTACCGCCTGCGGCGTGTCCTTGTTCAGCGCCAGAAACAGCTCGGCACTGTTGAAGCGCAGCACGGTCTTGAGCCCGTTGACCCCTTCCAGGCGTGCCAGGTAGCGACCAGCCGGGTCGCCCGTGGCCCACAGGTCGATCTGACCGTCGAGCAACTTGCGCGCGTTGTCCTGGTCGCGCAGGGCAACGATCGGGCGCATGTCCCGCTCGGCGAGGCTCTGGGCGATGGCATCACCCTTGTATGCGCCGATCCGGTAGGGCCGGGCCTGGTCGAGGGTTTCCAGCGTGATCGGGCTGTCCGCACGGGCCAGCATGATCCAGTCATCCGGACCCAGTGGGCCAACCCATTTGAAGGCCTGTTCGCGCTCGGGCAGGCGCGCGGTGACGAACACCCCATAGCCGGCATTGCTCAGGGCCAGCTTGTAGATGCGGTCCCAGGGAAACCGCAGGGTCATGCTGTAGGGGATGTCCGCCCGACGGAACATTTCACGCACAAGCTCCGCTGCGATGCCGCGTATGTTCTCTTCCTGGGCGAAATTCTTGTCGTTGCTGGCCATGTTGTAGGGTGGAAAGTTCTCGGTCAGCAAGACCATCGAATAGCCTGCCGGGACCTCGGCGCGCACGGGGCTGCCACTGAGCAGCGCAGCGCAGAAGGCAAAGGCGAGAAAGGTGCGGTCGAGCATTACGAGGTCCCTGCAGCAATGGCAACGCCAGAGTGCCGGTCAGGCCGACGGCTGTAAAGCCCTGCAATGATTACGTGACAAGGTGTCTACACCGCGCTGTGCAGCAGGTTTTCCAGGGCTGTGAGGTCGGGCACCCGGGCCACGGTTTCGCCGACCTGCACCGCCGCCATTTCCAGCGGCTTGAGCGGCACGTCAACGTAGCTGAGCTGGCTGTCGACCCGGCACGAGCGAGGCACATGCTGGATCAATACGGCAATGAAGCGCGTGGAGGTTTCGCCCAGTGCATTGAGCACGACGATACGGGCGCGCCCGCCGATCACCGCCTCGCCACCGCTGGCCGCTTCGAAGCTGACCAGCGGCAGGCGCAGGTTGCGCCACTCGATCATTCCCAGATGCCAGCGCGCGGCGCCCAACACCGGTTCACCGGGCAGATAGTCGATCAGCTCGGCCACCGCCACGTTGGGCAGCAACAGGCTTCGATCGGCCAGGGGCAGCACCAGCGCGGTGAGGCTGTCGCGACGGCCGATGGCCCGATCAAGCATGGACCTGGCCCCAGCGTTCGATGCATTCCAGCAACTGGCTCTCCTGATAGGGCTTGCCCAGGTACTCGTTGACGCCGATGGCCATCGCCCGCTCGCGATGCTTTTGCCCGGTACGTGAGGTGATCATGATGATGGGCAGGTCCTTGAGCGTGGGATGCTGACGGATGCGCCGGGCGACCTCGAAACCGTCCATGCGCGGCATCTCGATGTCCAGCAGGAGAATATCGGGGCTGTGTTCCTGCAGCAGGGCCATGGCGTCGACCCCGTCCTTGGCCGTCAGCACCTGCATGCCGTGACGTTCGAGCAAGCGACTGGTGACCTTGCGCACGGTCACCGAGTCGTCGACCACCAGTACTTGCAGGCGCCGCACCTGCGCGCCGTGCTGGTAACCGGTGCGAGCCACGGCCACACCCTGACGGGCCCGCAGTTGGGCGAGCAGATCGAGGATCAGCACCACGCTGCCATCGCCCAGAATGGTCGCGCCGCCCAGGCCCGGCACTGCCGCGAACTGGGCTCCCAGGCTCTTCACCACGATTTCGCGGGAGCCGGCCAAGGCATCGACCTGCACCGCCACCTGCTGATCGAACGCGCGCACCAGCAGCACGGGCAACGGTTGGCTCTGCGCCGTCAGCGAGGGGACGGCGAGACCGTGCAGCAGGGTGCCCAGGTAGCGCAGGTCATACACCCGCCCGGCGTAGCCGTAGCGCGGTGGCGCAGACTGGTAGGCATCGTGCAGCTCGCCGGGCATGACCCGTACGATCCCCTCGATGCTGTTCAGGGGAATCGCGTACTGTTCTTCGCCACACTGCACCATCAAGGCGCGGTTGACCGACACGGTGAACGGCAGGCGAATCTGGAACCGTGCGCCCTGCCCCGGCCGCGAGTCGATACTCATGGCGCCGCCCAACTGCTTGACCTCTTCGTGGACCACGTCCATACCCAGGCCACGGCCGGAGATCTGCGTGACCTTGGTCGCGGTGGAGAAACCGGGCTGCAGGATGAACTGCAACACGTCGTGGTCGCTGAGGTCGCTGTGCGGATCCAGCAAACCACGCTTGATGGCCTTGGCGCGCACCGCTTGCAGGGGCACCCCGGCACCGTCGTCACTCATTTCGATGACGATGTCGCCGCCTTGGTGCAGCAGTGCCAGGCGAATGTGCCCCGCCGCAGGCTTGCCGGCGGCCAGGCGCTGCTCGAGCGGCTCCAGGCCATGATCGACGGCATTGCGCAGCATGTGTTCGAGCGGCGCGATCATGCGTTCCAGCACGCTGCGGTCCATCTCGCCCTGGGCCTGGCTGACTTCGAACTCGACCTCCTTGCCCAGCGCCTCGGCCACCTGGCGCACTACACGCTGCAGGCGCGGCAGCAGGCGCTCGAACGGCACCATGCGAGTGCGCATCAAGCCCTCCTGCAACTGGCTGTCGACGCGGGCCTGTTGCTGCAGCAAGGTCTGCGCTTCCAGGTTACGGCCGGCCAGGGTTTCCTTCAGATCGAGCAGGTCCGAGGCCGACTCGAACAGGGCCCGCGACAGCTGCTGCAGGTGTGAATGACGGTCCATTTCCAGTGGGTCGAAGTCTTCGTAAGCCTGACCATCGACCTGCTGACGGCTGAGGATGCGGCCTTGGGTTTCGGTATCCAGGCGGCGCAGCTGATCGCGCATGCGCTCGATGGTGGTTTCCATTTCCTGCAGCGCCGCCTGGGCGTCATTGACCTGCTGCTCGATGCGTCCGCGAAAGATTGCGGTTTCCCCCGCCAGGTTGCCCAATTCATCGAGCAACTCGGCGCCGACCTTGATCACATCGACGGGACCGCGTTCGGCGGCCACCGCTTCGGCAACTGCGGGCTTGGCCGAAGCAACTGGCCCGGCGGGCCCGGCTGGCTCACTGCCGGCGGCGAATTCGGCGATCGCGGCAATCAGCTTTCCGGCGGCCGGCAACGCTTGCCGCGAGCGGACCACGTCGAGCATCTGGGCCAGGCGGTCGTGACCCTTGTGCAGCAAGCCAAACAGTTGGCTAGAGGCCTGCAACTGGCCCTGGGAGATGCGTTCGTACACCGATTCCAGCTCGTGGGCCAGGTCGCCCAGCGGACCGATCTCCACCATCCGTGCGCCGCCCTTGAGCGTGTGCAGGTCGCGCAGCAGGTTTTCCGCTTCGAGATGGTTGCCCGGTTCGGCCTGCCAGCGCACCAGTGCCGCGCCTGCGCTCTCGACGATGTCCAATCCCTCTTCGATGAATATACCCAGCAATTCACCGTCGGCGTCGTCAACCTGCTCGATTCCCGCCTCCGATGGACCCGGACGCGGCGGGTGCTGGGACGCCCCCTCGTAGCCGGGTTCGCTCAACCAGCGCCGCTGGGTCTGCTCGATGGATTCCTCGGTGAATGACCCTTCATCGTCGGCATCTGCCGCAGCGACGTTGCCAAGCAGGGCAAGATCGATCACCGCGCCGCCTTCGCGTTGCACGACACCCATGGCGTGCGGGGCCAGGGCGCCCTGCAGCAGTGCCCGCAGGGCACGCACGTGAGTGGGCTGGGCCTTGACCTCTTGGCCGGCCGCCAATTGATCGAGCATGCCGATCATGGCCTCCTGGGCCTGTTCGGCCTGCTGGAAAAAATCCGCGCTGACACTCAGGCTGCTTTCTTCGACCGCGCCATACAGATCGAGCAGCGCCTCGCACAGCTCGTCGAGCGCCTGCACGTCCGTCAGTTGCGCCTGTTCGCCCAGCAGGGTCAGTTGGTCGAGCAGCCGCGGCAACTCCACACGGCTGGACGGCGCCTGTTGCCAGCGCTGCAGCAAGCGCTCGGCATCGAGCAGGATATCCATGCCCTCGTCGAGCAACCGCTCGATCAGTTGCGGCGCCTGGACTTGCCGGGCATCGCCCTGCGTCTGCACGCCCTGCAAGCGCTCGGTGGTGTGTTCCTGTACCTGCCGGATCAGCTCGACGGCAGCGGGAATGGGCGTCAGCGGCTGCGCAGGCAATTGCAGCAGCTTCTGCCGCATCAGATAGTGGGCATCGCCCAGCAGGCCCAGCGTTCGGGCCTGGAACGGCAGCCGGTGGGCACGCAGCTCGCGGGCCATGACGTCGAAGGCCGTGGCCAGCTCGGCCAGCGGCGTGACACCGGCCACCAGCGCGCTGCCCTTGAGCGTATGCAGGGCACGCTGCAATTCGTCGGTGACGGCGACGTCGTTGCCCTGCTCGTCCAGGGCGAGAAATCGCTCCAGGGCGCTCAGGTGGCTCAAGGCCTCGCTGTGGAAGATCTCAAGCAATTGGGTGTCCACAGGCTCGGGCTCCGGGCCGGTCGCGGCGTGCGGCTCGGCGGGTGGCACAGCCGTTGCCAAGCCAGCCTCTGCCACCGCCAGCAGTCCCTCGTGGGCAAGCAGCGGTGCTTCGCTGGTGCGCTGCAGGTAGTGCTCGACCGCCGCGAGCGCAGCCGTCACCTGCTCCAAGGGCACCTGTACCGATGCCGTCGAGTCGTCCAGCAGGCGCGCTTGAACGGCGTGATTGCAGGCGTGCAGCACGGCTGCAGCCCTGGGCAACGGCAGCATGACCAAGGCACCGCGCAGCTGGTTGAGCAGCGGCGCCAATGTGCGCAGCCGTTGCCGGTCCCAGCGGCCGTCGGTGGAGTCGGTCAGCACGTCCCTGGCCTCCTGCAGGCCGAAGCGGATTTCGCGCATCACCAGCTGGCGAATCTGCGCCAGGTCGGTGCTGGACGTCTGCTGCTCATCGCGCCCCGGCGTATCGCTGGGTCCCGCCATGCCCGCCAGCGTGGCTTCGACATAGAGCAGTGCCCCGGCGACGTCCATCAAGACTGCATCGTTGGGCTCGCGCGTCCCCTGCACCAGGCCCTGGATCACCGCCAACTGGTCGATGATGACCTTGCGCGGCTGGCCGAAACCGAGCACTGCCAAAGCGTCTGCGATCTGTCGCAACGATGCCGTCAGGCCGTTCAACTCCTGGGTGTACTCGCGACCACCGCGCACGAACAGGTCCAGTTGCTCCTTGACCTTGAGCAACTCCTCGCACAACGCGGGAAGTACGTATTCGTGCCGTTCAGCCATGATCACTCCGCAGTTGCATCGGCACTGGGCGCCGGCAAGGTGAAACCGGACACCGAACGACGCATCTCGCTGGCCATCTGCGCCAGATTGCCGATGCTTTCAGCCGTTGCACTGGAGCCTGAAGAGGTCTGCTCGGTGATCTGTTGGATCACCGACATGGTGTGCGAAATCTGCCCTGCCGAACTGGTCTGCTGCTGGGCGGCGCTGGAAATGACCTGAATCAGCTCGGCCAGATCCTGCGACACGCCCTCGATCTCTTCCAGGGCGATCCCGGCGTCGTGAGCCAGGCGCGCACCGCGCACCACTTCGAACGTGGTCTGTTCCATGGAGATCACTGCCTCGTTGGTGTCGGCCTGGATCGCCCGCACCAGCGTCTCGATCTGTCGGGTAGCCGATGACGAGCGCTCGGCCAGGCGTTGCACTTCGTCGGCGACCACGGCAAAGCCACGCCCGGCCTCGCCAGCCATGGAGGCCTGGATCGCCGCGTTCAGGGCAAGGATGCTGGTCTGGTCGGCAATGTCGTCGATCAGGCTGACGATGTGGCCGATTTCCTGGGACGATTCGCCCAGCCGCTTGAGGCGCTTGGCGGTGTCCTGGATCTGCTCGCGAATGTTGTCCATGCCCTGGATGGTGTTGTTCACCACCTCGCTGCCCTTGTTGGCGATGGTCACCGAACGATCCGCAACCTTGGCCGACTCCCAGGCGTTGGTCGACACCCGGTCGATCGACTGGGCCATGTCGCTGATCGCCACCGATGCGTCACTGATCTGCTGCGCCTGATGCCCCGAGGCCCGCGCCAACTGGTGGGCGGTGGCCTGGGTGTCCTGCACGGCCGTAGCGACCTCTTCGGCGGTGAGGTTGATGGTGGCCACCAGATCGCGCAACTGATCGATGGAATGATTGATCGAATCGGCGATGGCACCGGTGAATTCCTCGGTCACCGAGGCGGTCACGGTCAGGTCGCCATCGGCCAACCCACCGATCTCATCGAGCAGGCGCATGATCGCCGCCTGGTTGCGCTCGCTTTTCTCTGCGGTCTGGCGCAGTTGCCGTTTGGTTTCGCGCACCATCACCAGGGCGATCAGAATGATCGAAGCCAGCGCCGCCAGGCCCAGCACATAGCCGCCGACGGTACCAGCGGAACGCCCGCTGGCCAGGTTCTCGAAGCCGCTGGCCAGGCGCGAGGCTTCTTCCAGAAGGGTCTGCGACTGATTGAAGATATTGCTGGCCGAGGCTCGCACCTGAAACAGTTCGGGCGAGGTTTCCAGGATCTCGTCGACACTGCCCGAGACGAACTGGAACAGCTCGGCGATCTCGCGCAAGCGCGCGCGTGCCTCCGGATCTTGTACCTGGGTCACCCGGATCAGCGCATCGCCGTCGAGCATGCCGCCCAGCACCTGGCCGAAACGGTTGGCGTCGCGGCCGAAGCTCTCCGCAGCCTGGGCCGCGCTTTCGTCGCCGGACAGCACCGTGTTGACGGCGCCCAGAATGCGCTCGGCGAGCAACGACTGGCGCTGGGCCACGGCGACCTGGCTGGCAGGCGCGGCGCCGCGCAGCAGCGTGTCGACGACCTTGTCGTACTCGACCTGCAGTTGCGGCACGGTTTCGGCCAGGGTCGCAGCCACCTGGTGCAGCGACAGCACCGTCTGCTCGCTGGCCAGGATCGCATCGGAATTGTGGCGCAACTCGTCCCAGTCGCGCTGCACCAGGCGCATCTGTTCGCGCATCGCCGCGGGGGCCGCAGGCAGCCCGGTGGCGCTGTCGCCCTCCTTGAGAAAACCCCAGCGGCGCTCGAAATCGTTGCGCGCATCGGCCAGCAACTTGAACGCTGCAGCCTTGCCCGCCGCCGCCTCGGTGGCGTTCTTGGCGATGCGCTGCGACAGCACGCGCAATTCGCCGGCATGGCCGATGTACTGCTTGTCGTAGGTGGACTGGGTGTTGAGGTAGGTGAAATTGGCGAACAGCAGAACGATGAAGATCACCAACGCCACGAACAGGCCGATGATCTGCGCGCCGGCTCGGGAGCCCAACAGAGAGTTGCCTGGCCAGCGCTTGGTCATGATGTGGGCCCGTGTAGGGCGAGTCTGCTGGGGGAAGTACGGATACGCATAGGCATGCTCAGAGTGCTACATCCAGGAAAGCGGGGGCCTGTACCAGCCGGGCCGGGCTGAACACGCACCAGGGGTGTTCACGCAGGAAGTGGCCCTGCAGGAACGGCGCGGCGGCAGCCAGCGCCGTTTCGGGCAATGATGCCTGGTGGTTGGCCGAGCTGAAATGCTGCAGACCGGCGACCTCGTCCACCAGCAGGCCGACGAAGATGTCCGCTCGGTCCACCACCAGCACCCGGTGCTGTTTGCGCTGCGGCGACAGGCCATGGCCGAAGAATCCGCCCAGGTCGATGACCGGCAACAGCCGCCCGCGCAGGTTCGACACGCCCACGACCCAGGGCCTGACCCCCGGCAGCCGCGTGCTGCGTGGCTCGGGCAGCACTTCGGCGACCTCGCCCATGGGCGCGACGTACCAGTGCCCGGCCAGACGAAAACCGATGCCGCTCCAGGTCTGCAGGCGCAGTTCCTGCGAGGGCAGCTCGGCGGCCAGCAGGCGACAACGCTGGTCGATATCGAGCAGCAGGTCGAAGGCGGTGCGTGACTCCAGCATCGGCGTGGGTCAACCGGCCAGGACGGTGTTCAACGTCTGGATCAAGGTGTCCTCGTCCACCGGCTTGGTCAGGTAGCCCTTGGCCCCCTGGCGAGTGCCCCAGACCTTGTCGGTTTCCTGATCCTTGGTGGTGATCATGATCACCGGAATGTGCGCGGTCTCTTCGTCCTTGTGCAACTGGCGGGTCGCCTGGAAGCCGTTCAAGCCGGGCATGACGATGTCCATGAGGACGGCGTCGGGCTTCTCCTGGCGGGCCAGGGCCACACCATCGGCACCGTTCTGGGCCTTGAGCACTTCATGACCGTGCCGTTCCAGCATGCCGGTGAGTTTGTAGGTTTCCGTCTGCGAATCATCGACGATCAGGATTCGAGCCATGCTGTTCCCCATGCGGTAAAGGCCCTGGCACGCGCCAGGGCTGGACAACGTTCGCTACGCGGCGAAACCCGGCACATGGGTGCGGATCGCGGCGAGCAGTTCTTGCTTGCTGAAGGGCTTGGTCAAAAATTGATCCGAGCCGACACTGCGGCCGCGAGCCTTGTCGAACAGGCCATCGCGCGACGACAACATCACCACCGGAATGGCGCTGAAGGCGCTGTTGCTCTTGAGCAGCGCGCAGGTCTGGTAGCCATCCAGGCGCGGCATCATGACATCAATGAAGATGATATCGGGACGTTCGTCGACGATCTTGGCCAGGGCATCGAAGCCATCGAGTGCGGTGATCACTTGGCAGCCTGCCTGTTCGAGCAACAGTTCGGCGCTGCGACGAATCGTCTTGGAGTCGTCGATCACCATGATCTTGAAGGCTTCGGACGTTTTCATGGAGGCTCTGATGTGCGCTTGCCCCGACGGGCGCCTTCGCGGGCAATAAAGAAGTCCGAGCCTTTTTAGCACACTCTCCAACAGCGTTCCATCGGCCGCTGCCCCTTGACCTGCGGGCCATGCGGCGCCACCCTGACGCCACTTTCCAAGACCCATTCGCAAGCGGCACGTCCCGCGTACAGGAGCTACCCCATGAGCGTTCGCCTCGGCATTGTCATGGACCCGATCGCCAACATCTCCTACAAGAAGGACAGCTCGCTGGCCATGCTGCTGGCGGCCCAGGCACGCGGTTGGTCGCTGTTCCACATGGAAATCCAGGACCTGTATCAAGGCCAGGGCCAGGCCCGCGCGCGGATGCGTCCGCTCAAGGTCTTCGCCGACCCGCAGCACTGGTTCGAGTTCGAGTCGGAATTCGACGCGCCGCTGGCCGATCTCGACGTCATCCTGATGCGCAAGGACCCACCCTTCGACCTCGAATTCGTCTACAGCACCTACCTGCTCGAACAGGCCGAGGCCGCGGGCGTACTGGTGGTGAACAAGCCGCAGAGCCTGCGCGACTGCAACGAGAAGATGTTCGCCACGCTGTTCCCGCAACTGACCCCGCCCACGTTGGTCAGCCGCCGGGCCGACATCCTGCGCGAGTTCGCCGCCGAACATGGCGACGTCATTCTCAAGCCGCTGGACGGCATGGGCGGCACCTCGATCTTCCGCCATCGGGTGGGCGATCCGAACCTGTCGGTCATCCTCGAGACGCTGACGGCCATGGGTACCCAGCAGATCATGGCGCAGCGCTACCTGCCGGCGATCAAGGACGGCGACAAACGCATCCTGATGATCGATGGCGAGCCGGTGCCCTACTGCCTGGCGCGTATTCCCGCCAGCGGCGAGACCCGCGGCAACCTCGCCGCCGGGGGGCGTGGCGAAGCGCGCCCACTGAGCGACAAGGACCGCTGGATCGCCGAACAGGTCGGCCCGTCGCTGCGCGCCAGGGGCCTGTTGTTCGTCGGCCTGGACGTGATCGGCGAGCACCTGACCGAGATCAACGTCACCAGCCCGACCTGCATCCGCGAAATCGACGCGGCGTTCGGCACCGACATCGGTGGCCAATTGATGGACGCCATCGATCGCAAGCTCAAGGCACGCTGACCTTACGCCCCTGCTCCGGGTTATGATGCACGCCCTTTCAGTTGCCGGGCGCGCATCGCCGCCCGGGTTGCACGCCTGCCGGATCTTTCATGACGCTGCCCGCCGACCTCCCTGCTGAACTGACCCGCATCGGCGCCCGCCCTGCGGATCGGCTGGGTTTCACCCTGTTCCTCGCGGCGCTGCTGCACGTTGCCCTGATCGTCGGAGTGGGCTTCGGCACGCAGCCGCCCACCCAGATCAGCAAGACCCTGGAAGTGACCCTGGCGCCGCTCAAGAGCCAGACCGCGCCCAAGGATGCGGATTTTCTTGCCCAGGACAACCAGCAAGGCAGCGGCACCCTGGACAAGAAGGCCGTGCCCAAGACCACCGAAGTTGCGCCCTTCCAGGACGACAAGATCAACAAGGTGACGCCACCGCCCGCGCCCAAGCCGGTCACCCAGCCCGAGCCTGCGCCGGTCAAGAAGGCCATCGCCACCACGGCGCCCAAACCCGTGAAGACCGAGGCGCGTCCGCCGCCGGTCAAGCCCGAGCCCAAGCCCAAGGCCGCCACCCCCGAATTCGACAGCTCGCAGCTGTCCAGCGAGATCGCCAGCCTGGAAGCCGAGCTGTCCCATGAACAGCAGGCCTACGCCAAACGCCCGCGCATCCACCGTTTGAGCGCGGCCTCGACCATGCGCGACAAAGGTGCCTGGTACAAGGATGACTGGCGCAAGAAAGTCGAACGCATCGGCAACCTCAATTACCCCGACGAGGCACGCCGTCAGCAGATCTACGGCAGCCTGCGGCTGATGGTGTCGATCAACAGCGACGGCTCCCTGTATGAGGTATTGGTGCTGGAATCGTCCGGGCAGCCGCTGCTCGATCAGGCAGCCCAGCGCATCGTGCGCCTGGCCGCGCCGTTCGCGCCCTTCACCGGCGATCTGGCCGACGTCGACCGTCTGGAGATCATCCGTACCTGGCGCTTCGCCAAGGGCGATCGCCTGCAGAGCAATTGAGGCACATGAAACTGCGCCCGCAAGCTTGTCAGGCCGGCAAGCCGACGCCACACTATAAGTCATGAAAAACCTCGAAACGAGCTATCTCAGGAACCAGTTCCTGATCGCCATGCCGCACATGGCGGACCCCAATTTTGCCCATACCTTGACCTACATCGTCGAGCACACACCCAATGGCGCGATGGGCCTGGTGGTCAACCGTCTGCAAGACCTGAACCTGGCGGACATACTCGAGCAGTTGCGGCCGGACAGCGAATCCTCGGCTGCCTGCCAGCAGGTGCCCATCTACAACGGCGGGCCGGTGCAGACCGACCGCGGCTTCGTCCTGCACCCCAGCGGCCCGGTGTTCCAGGCCACGGTCGAGCTGGGCGAGATCTCGCTGTCCACCTCCCAGGACATCCTGTTCGCCATCGCCGATGGCACAGGTCCCGAGCAAAGCCTGATCACCCTGGGCTACGCCGGCTGGGAGGCTGGTCAGCTGGAGGCCGAACTGGCCGACAATGCCTGGCTGACCTGCCCTTTCGATGCCGACATCCTGTTCAATACCGACAGCGACCAGCGCCTCGGCGCGGCGGCGGCACGTCTGGGCATCAACCTCAGCCTGCTGACCAGCCAGGCGGGCCACGCCTGATGAGCGTACCCAGACTGCTGCTCGGCGTGGATTACGGCACCAAGCAGATCGGCTTCGCGGTCGGCCAGGTGATCACCGGCCAGGCCCGCGAACTGTGTACCCTCAAGGCCCAGAACGGCGTGCCCGACTGGACCCGCGTCGAAGCGCTGATCAAGGAGTGGCAGCCGGACGCCATTGTCGTCGGCCTGCCGCTGAACATGGACGGCAGCCCCAGCGAAATGAGCGAGCGAGCGGAAAAGTTCGCCCGCCGCCTGCACGGCCGCTTCAACATCCCGGTGCATACCCACGACGAACGCCTGACCACCTTCGAAGCCAAGGGCGAGCGCATGGCCCGTGGCGGTCAGCGCGGCAGCTACCGCGACAACCCGGTCGATGCCATCGCCGCCAAGCTGCTGCTGCAAGGCTGGCTGGAGGCGAATGCGCTGGGTGACAACGCCTGAAGATGGCAGCGAACAGCATCGCCGCCCTATACCGTGGGAGCGGTCATCGGCCGCGAAGGACGCGGTGGGGTGTGCCTGATACACCGCGGTGTTCTTTTCGCGGCCACTGACCGCTCCCACAAAGTATCTTCAGCTGCACCGCAACTCGCGTCACGCCGCACCCCTCTCTTCGGACGAACTCAACCACAGGAGCACACATGAGCCTTCCCAACCCGGCCGAGCTGATCGGCGCGATGGCAGTCGACCTCAAGGCCCATCTGGCCAGGCGCTCCATTGCCGAGCCGCGCTACATCGGCATTCACAGCGGCGGTGTCTGGGTCGCTCAAGCGTTGCTGCAGGCCATGGACAGCAAGGCTGCGCTGGGCACCCTGGACGTGTCCTTCTACCGCGACGACTTCAGCCAGAACGGCCTGCACCCGCAAGTGCGCCCCTCGGCCCTGCCCTTCGAGATCGAGGGCCAGCATCTGGTGCTGATCGACGACGTGCTGATGAGTGGCCGCACCGTCCGCGCTGCCCTCAACGAACTGTTCGACTATGGCCGCCCTGCCAGCGTGACCCTGGTGTGCCTGCTCGACCTGGACGCCGGCGAGCTGCCGATTCGCCCCGACATCGTCGGTGCCACCCTGTCGCTGGCTGCCCATGAACGGGTAAAATTGCTCGGCCCGTCCCCGCTCGCCCTCGAGCGCCAGGACCTCGCTTCCGCCTCCAGCCTTTAAGAGCCCCCGCCATGACGCCTATCGACGCCAAGCGCCCGCTGCAGCTCAATGACCAGGGCCAGCTACGCCATTTTCTTTCCCTCGACGGCTTGTCCCGCGAACTGCTGACCGAAGTGCTCGATACCGCCGACTCGTTCCTTGAAGTCGGCGCCCGCGCGGTCAAGAAAGTCCCGCTGCTGCGTGGCAAGACCGTGTGCAACGTGTTCTTCGAGAACTCCACGCGCACTCGCACCACCTTCGAACTGGCCGCCCAGCGCCTGTCGGCCGACGTGATCACCCTGAACGTGTCGACGTCCTCGACCAGCAAGGGTGAAACCCTGTTCGACACCCTGCGCAACCTCGAAGCCATGGCCGCCGACATGTTCGTCGTACGCCACGCCGACTCCGGGGCCGCGCACTTCATCGCCGAGCACGTCAGCCCGGAAGTGGCCATCATCAACGGCGGCGACGGTCGCCACGCCCACCCGACCCAAGGCATGCTCGACATGCTCACGATCCGTCGGCACAAAGGCGGCTTCGAGAACCTGTCGGTAGCGATCGTCGGCGACATCCTGCACTCGCGCGTAGCCCGCTCGAACATGATCGCGCTCAAGACCCTGGGCTGCCCGGACATCCGCGTGATCGGCCCGAAGACGCTGTTGCCTATCGGCGTCGAGCAGTATGGCGTCAAGGTGTTCACCGACCTGGAGCAAGGCCTCAAAGATGTCGATGTGGTGATCATGCTGCGCCTGCAGCGTGAACGCATGAGCGGCGGCCTGCTGCCCAGCGAAGGCGAGTTCTATCGCCTCTACGGTTTGACCACCGCGCGCCTGGCTGGCGCCAAGCCCGATGCCATCGTCATGCACCCAGGGCCGATCAACCGCGGCGTCGAGATCGAATCGGCCGTCGCCGACGGACCCCATTCGGTGATTCTCAACCAGGTCACCTACGGCATCGCGGTCCGCATGGCGGTGTTGTCGATGGCCATGAGCGGGCAGACGGCCCAACGCCAATTCGAGCAGGAGAACGTCCAGTGAGCCTCAGTATTATCGGTGCACGGGTGATCGACCCCGCCAGTGGCCTGGACCGGATCAGCGATCTGCACATCGGCCAAGGGCGAATCGTGGCCATCGGCGATGCGCCCGCCGACTTCACCGCCAGCCAACACCTGGACGCCAGCGGCCTGGTAGCCGCGCCCGGCCTGGTCGACCTCAGCGTGTCGCTGCGCGAGCCCGGCTACAGCCGCAAGGGCACCATCGCCAGCGAAACCCGTGCCGCTGCTGCGGGTGGCGTTACCAGCCTGTGCTGCCCGCCGCTGACCAAGCCGATCCTCGATACCTCGGCAGTGGCCGAGCTGATCCTGGATCGCGCCCGCGAAGCCGGCCATGCCAAGGTGTTTCCGATTGGCGCGTTGAGCAAGGGCCTGGAAGGCGAGCAACTGGCCGAGCTGATCGCCCTGCGCGATGCTGGCTGCATTGCCTTCGGCAACGGCCTGAACAGTTTCGGCAACAACCGGACGCTGTGTCGCGCGCTGGAATATGCCGCCACGTTCGACCTGACCGTGATCTTTCATTCCCAGGACCGTGACCTGTCCACCGGCGGGCTCGCCCACGATGGGCCCACCGCCGCTTTCCTGGGCCTGGCGGGTATTCCAGCCACTGCGGAAACCGTCGCCCTGGCGCGCGACCTGCTGCTGGTCGAGCAGAGCGGCGTGCGTGCGCATTTCAGCCAGTTGACCACGGCCCGCGGCGTCGAGCTGATCGAACAGGCGCAAGGCCGCGGCCTGCCGGTCACGGCGGACGTGGCGTTGTACCAGTTGATTCTGACCGATGAAGCGCTGACCGGGTTTTCCAGCCTGTATCACGTGCAACCGCCGCTGCGCTCGGCGGCGGATCGGGAAGGCTTGCGTGCAGCGGTGAAGAAGGGCGTGGTGCAGGCCATTGCCAGCCATCACCAGCCCCACGACCGTGATGCCAAACTGGCGCCGTTCGGTGCGACCGAGCCGGGTATCAGCAGTGTCGAGCTGCTATTGCCGTTGGCTCTGACCCTGGTGCAGGACGGCTTGCTCGACCTGCCGACCTTGCTCGCGCGCCTGAGTCAGGGCCCGGCCGAGGCCATGCGCTTGCCGGCAGGCCGCCTGCAGGTGGGCGCAGCGGCGGATCTGGTGCTGTTCGATGAAGGCGTCTCGACGGTGGCCGGCGAGCGCTGGTTGTCAAAGGGCGCCAACTGCCCGTTCCTCGGTCACACATTGCCGGGCGCCGTGCGTTACACCTTGGTGGATGGGCATATCAGCTTCACTGGCTGATACGCCACCGCTCCTACAGACGACACCACCCCCGTAGGAGCGGTCAGCGGCCGCGAAAGCCTCACTGCGGCCTGCCTGACACAGCGCAGGAGGCTGCAGCCTGACCCAACTACCCGCGCTGCGCGTTCTTCATCGACACCTGATCATTCAGCGTCCAGAAGTCATACAGCACGCCCACCAGAAACAACCCCCCGGTCAGCAGGTAGATCACCCCGGTGATCCACTTGCCTTGGTACATGCGGTGCACCCCGAACAAACCGAGAAACGTCAGCAGCACCCAGGCCACGTTGTAGTTGGTCTGGCCGCTGTGAAAGCGCATGTCGGCATGCCGGTCCATGGCCGGAATCAGGAACAGGTCGATAAGCCAGCCAATGCCGAACAGCCCCAGGGTGAAAAACCAGATCGTCCCGGTCACCGGCTTGCCGTAGTAGAAGCGATGAGCACCGGTAAAGCCCAAAATCCACAACAGGTAGCCCATGACTTTGCTGTGGGTATCGTGGATCCGATAGCTGTTCATTGTTGATGTTCGCCCTCTGATATAAAAATTTTCTGAACGGTTTTGTGACTTTTTTGCCCCGTCCCGACGTATGGCATTTCTGTGACCGACATCGGCTGAACCCTTGCAGCACCTGAGTTGTGTGCCGCACAAGGGACAATTTTGCGCCCGATTGGTGCCATTTGCGACTCTCGAGCCTCGACCAGCGGATTAAAAACCACACAAAAAGCTGTTATAAAGTTGCGCGCCTACCTACATGAGCCCTGCCGAATGCGTCCATTTTTCAAGACATGGCTGACCATCTGCCTATTATTGCCCCTGGCCGCCCACGCCACCAATCGTGAGCAACGACTTCCCGCTGGCTTCAATGGCTACACCGCCCAGTCCGCTACCGAACAATCGCAACGCGCCCCACGCATCGTCGTGACCCGCCCTGCCGGCAACAACCAGGCCCTGGCCAAGGTTACCGCGGTCAAGGTCGGCAACGCCTCGTCCAAGCAGAGCAGCGATGTACTCAGCCGCGCGGTCAACGTGCTTGGCACCCCTTATCGCTGGGGCGGCAGCAGCCCGAGCAAGGGTTTCGACTGCAGTGGCCTGGTCAAGTATGCCTTCAACGACGTGAAAGCCGTTGATCTGCCGCGTACGTCCAACGCCATGGCCGCAGGCCACGGCGTCAAGGTTGAACGCAAGGACCTCAAGCCGGGTGACCTGGTGTTTTTCAACATCAAGAGCCGCAAGGTGAATCACGTCGCCATCTACCTGGGCAACGACCGCTTCATCCACGCCCCGCGTCGTGGCAAGGCCGTGACTATCGACACCTTGAAGAAACCGTATTGGAACACTCACTACGCCGTCGCCAAGCGCGTCCTGCCCAAAGAGCCGGCGCTGCGTATCGTCCAGCGCTGATCCCTCTTTCGGCGGCGCGCCCTTCGCGGCCACTGACCGCTCCCACGGATGGCCGCAATTCTCTGTAGGAGCGGTCATCGGCCGCGAACCAGTCACCGCGGCGGATCAGCCCAACCCCCCCGTTCCCGCAAGGCATGCGGTCGTCTGTAGGAGCGGTCTGTGGCCGCGAAAGGGGCGCCGCGCAGTGACTGAATAACTGCAGATCAGAAGTTATCCGGCGACTTGGCCTTTTCGCGGGCCGAGTCGCGGCTGATGATGCCCTGGGCGAGCAGGTTCTTCAGGCACATGTCCAAGGTCTGCATACCCAGCGACCCGCCTGTCTGGATCGACGAGTACATCTGTGCGACCTTGTCTTCCCGGATGAGGTTACGAATCGCCGGGGTGCCGATCATGATCTCGTGCGCAGCCACCCGCCCGCCGCCGATCTTCTTCAGCAAGGTCTGGGAAATCACCGCCTGCAGCGATTCGGACAGCATCGAGCGCACCATCGACTTTTCCTCTGCCGGAAACACATCGACCACCCGGTCGATGGTCTTCGCCGCCGACGTGGTGTGCAGCGTACCGAACACCAGGTGCCCGGTCTCGGCCGCCGTCAACGCCAGCCGAATGGTTTCCAGGTCGCGCATTTCGCCCACCAGGATCACGTCCGGGTCTTCACGCAACGCCGAGCGCAGAGCGTGGGAGAAGCCCAGGGTATCGCGGTGTACCTCACGCTGGTTGACCAGGCACTTCTTCGACTCGTGGACGAATTCGATCGGATCTTCCACGGTCAGGATGTGATGGTGCTTGTTGCTGTTGAGGTAATCGATCATCGCCGCCAGGGTGGTCGACTTGCCCGAGCCGGTCGGCCCGGTGACCAGCACCAACCCGCGCGGCACTTCGGTAATTTTGCGAAACACATCTCCCATGCCCAGATCGTCCATGCTCAGCACCTTGGACGGAATGGTTCGAAACACTGCACCGGCACCGCGGTTCTGGTTGAACGCGTTGACCCGAAAGCGCGCCACACCGGGCACTTCGAAGGAAAAGTCGGTTTCCAGAAACTCCTCGAAGTCCTTGCGCTGCTTGTCGTTCATGATGTCGTAGATCAGCGCCTGGACCTGTTTGTCGTCCAGCGCCGGCAGGTTGATACGGCGCACGTCGCCATCCACCCGAATCATCGGCGGCAGGCCGGCGGACAGGTGCAGGTCGGATGCGCCTTGTTTCGCACTGAAGGCCAACAGCTCGGTAATGTCCATGAGACTCCCCAAATACAGACAAGCAGGTAGAATGCCGCAGACCTGAAACCCGCCGGCACGAATTCAATGTCCACGATAGCAGACAACATTTCGCAAGTGAGTGCCCGAATCGCAGCCGCTGCCCGACAGGCGCAACGCGAGCCCGGCCAAGTCGGTCTGCTCGCGGTCAGCAAGACCAAGCCTGCCGCCGCCATACGCGAGGCATTCGCCGCCGGCATCCATGATTTCGGCGAAAACTACCTGCAGGAAGCCCTGGGCAAACAACAGGAACTCGCCGACCTGCCCTTGATCTGGCACTTCATCGGCCCCATTCAGTCGAACAAGACGCGCGCAATCGCCGAACACTTCGCCTGGGTACATTCCGTGGACCGCCTCAAGATCGCCCAACGGCTCAGCGAGCAACGCCCGGCTGCGCTTGCCCCTCTGAACATCTGCATCCAGGTCAATGTCAGCGGCGAAGCCAGCAAGTCCGGCTGCGCCCCCGACGACGTACCTGCCCTGGCCAGCGCCATTGCCGTACTGCCCAACCTGCGCCTGCGCGGCCTCATGGCCATACCTGAGCCCACCGATGACCCGGCCGCGCAGGACGCCGCCTTTGCCCGTGTTCGCGCGCTGCAAACGGGCCTGCACATGCCGCTGGACACCTTGTCCATGGGGATGAGCCACGACTTGGAGGCGGCCATCGCCCAGGGCGCCACATGGGTGCGCATCGGCACGGCGCTGTTCGGCGCGCGCAACTACGCCCAAGACACCTCCCCGGCGCACACCGCTGTGGCCTCCTCACCTTTGAGCAAGGATCCTTCATGAGCAACACTCGTATTGCCTTCATCGGCGCCGGCAACATGGCCGCCAGCCTGATCGGCGGTCTGCGCGCGCAGGGTGTCGAAGCCAGCCACATCCGCGCCAGCGACCGCGGCGCCGAACAGCGTGACAAGGTAGCGGCCGAACATGGCATCGAGGTGTTCGCCGACAACGCCGAGGCCATCGCAGGGGTCGACGTGGTGGTGCTGGCCGTCAAGCCGCAAGGCATGAAGGACGTGTGCCAATCGCTGGCACCGAGCCTGACACCCGGTCAACTGGTGGTTTCGATCGCCGCGGGCATCAACTGCGCCAGCCTGCAGGCCTGGCTCGGCGAGCAACAGCCGATCGTGCGCTGCATGCCCAACACACCCGCGCTTTTGCGCCAGGGCACCAGCGGCCTGTACGCCACCGACGACGTCAATGCCGAACAACGCCAACAGGCCGAAGACCTGCTGGGCGCGGTGGGCCTGGCCCTGTGGCTGGATGAAGAACAGCAGCTGGATGCGGTCACCGCGGTGTCCGGCAGCGGCCCGGCCTACTTCTTTCTGCTGATCGAGGCCATGACCGCCGCCGGGGAAAAACTCGGACTGCCGCACGAGACGGCTGCCCGGTTGACCCTGCAGACCGCTCTGGGCGCCGCGCACATGGCCGTGGCCAGCGACGTCGACGCTGCCGAACTGCGTCGTCGCGTCACTTCACCCGCCGGTACCACCGAGGCGGCCATCAAGTCATTCCAGTCCGAAGGGTTCGAAACCCTGGTGCAGAACGCCCTGAACGCCGCCGCCCGGCGTTCGGCCGAACTGGCCGAACAGCTGGGTCAATAAGGAGCTTTCATGTACGGTCTCAATACCGCGGCAATCTATGTCGTGCAAACCCTGGGCAGCCTGTATCTGCTGATCATGCTGCTGCGTTTCGTGCTGCAGCTGGTGCGTGCCGACTTCTACAATCCGCTGTGCCAGTTCATCGTGCGCGCCACGCAGCCGCTGCTCAAGCCGGTGCGGCGGATCATCCCCAGCCTGTTCGGCCTGGACATGTCCTCGCTGCTGCTGGCCATCGTCATCCAGATGATCATCATGGCGCTGACCTTGCTGCTCGCCTACGGCACCACCGGCAACCCCTTGCAGCTGCTGGTGTGGTCGATCATCGGGGTGACGGCGCTGTTCCTGAAGATCTTCTTCTTCGCCATGATCATCAGCGTGATCCTCTCCTGGGTCGCACCGCAGAGCCACAACCCGGGTGCCGAGCTGGTCAACCAGATCTGCGAGCCGGCGCTGGCGCCGTTTCGGCGTATCCTGCCCAACCTGGGCGGCCTGGACATCTCGCCGATCCTGGCCTTCATGGTCCTCAAGCTGCTGGACATGCTGGTCATCAACAACCTGGCGATGACCACCGGCATGCCGCAGATCCTGCGCCTGCTCATCTGACCGCTGTACGCCGCCTGCGTGAAGGCCCTCGCGGGCTTTCACGCAGGCGGCAAACGCTCCTTGCCAGCCTGCCACGAACCCCACCAAGCGCTGCTTGCCCCTGTGCCCCGCGCTCTTTAGACTTACGCCTCATTCAAGCGTGAGCAGGGTCGATGTCCACTGTCTTTCCCGATGATTGCGTCGGTCTGGTCGTTCCACAAATTGCCCACTTCAGCGAACCCCTGGCCCTGGCCTGCGGACGCTCGCTGCCCGCCTACGACCTGATCTACGAGACCTACGGCCAGCTCAACGCCAGTGCCAGCAACGCGGTGCTGATCTGCCACGCCCTGTCGGGCCATCACCACGCCGCCGGCTACCACTCCACCGACGACCGCAAGCCGGGTTGGTGGGACAGCTGCATCGGTCCCGGCAAGCCCATCGATACCAACCGCTTCTTCGTGGTCAGCCTGAACAATCTGGGCGGCTGCAACGGTTCCACCGGGCCCAGCAGCATCGATCCCGACACCGGCAAGCCGTTCGGCGCCGATTTCCCGGTGCTGACCGTCGAAGACTGGGTGCACAGCCAGGCCTGCCTGGCGGACGCCCTGGGAATCACCCAGTGGGCGGCGGTGGTTGGAGGCAGCCTGGGCGGCATGCAGGCATTGCAGTGGACCATCACCTACCCCGAGCGCGTCCGCCACTGCCTGGCAATCGCTTCGGCGCCCAAGCTCAGCGCACAGAACATCGCCTTCAATGAGGTGGCGCGTCAGGCCATCCTGTCCGATCCCGAGTTCCATGGCGGTGATTTCCAGGCCCGCGGGGTGATTCCCAAACGCGGCCTGATGCTTGCGCGCATGGTCGGGCACATCACGTACCTGTCGGATGACTCGATGGGCGAGAAATTCGGCCGCGGCCTGAAGAGCGAAAAGCTCAACTACGATTTCCACAGCGTGGAATTCCAGGTGGAAAGCTACCTGCGTTATCAAGGCGAGGAATTCTCCGGTCGCTTCGACGCCAACACCTACCTGCTGATGACCAAAGCGCTGGACTACTTCGACCCGGCCGCAGCTCACGACGATGATCTGGCCGCCACGTTCGCCCATGTGCAGGCCAAGTTCTGCGTGATGTCGTTCACCACCGACTGGCGGTTCTCGCCAGCGCGCTCGCGCGAGCTGGTGGATGCGCTGATGGCGGCGAAGAAAGACGTCTGCTACCTGGAAATCGATGCACCGCAGGGGCATGACGCTTTCCTGATCCCCATTCCACGGTATCTGCAGGCGTTCAGCAGCTACATGAACCGCATTGCACTGTGAGGCATCCATGAGAGCTGACCTAGAAATCATCCAGGACTGGATTCCCGCCGGCAGCCGCGTGCTCGACCTGGGCTGCGGCAATGGCGAGTTGCTCGCCTGGCTGCGCGACCACAAGCAGGTCACCGGCTACGGCCTGGAAATCGATGCCGACAACATCACCGAATGCGTGCGCAAGGGCATCAACGTCATCGAGCAGGACCTCGACAAAGGCCTGGGCAACTTCGCCAGCAACAGTTTCGACATCGTGGTCATGACCCAGGCGCTGCAGGCCGTGGAATACCCGGACCGAATTCTTGACGAAATGCTGCGGGTCGGTCGCCAGTGCATCATCACCTTTCCCAATTTCGGCCACTGGCGCTGTCGTTGGTACCTGGCCAGCAAGGGCCACATGCCAGTGTCCGAGTTCCTGCCCTATACCTGGTACAACACGCCGAACATCCACTTCTGCACCTTTGCCGACTTCGAGGCCCTGTGCAGCGAGCGCCGCGCGCAGGTGCTCAACCGCCTGGCGGTGGATCAACAGCACAGGCACGGGTGGGCGAGCAAGATCTGGCCCAACCTTCTGGGCGAGATCGGCATCTACCGGGTCAGCAGCCCCGGGCTGCGCGAGCATCGGGTGGCGGTGTAGGTCTCTATTCGCGACCACAGACAGCTCCCACAGAGGATCTGCCAGCCCATTGGCTCTTCGACACCTGTGGGAGCGATCAGCGGCCGCGAAACAGACGACTGGATACGTCAGGCACTCCGCCTAAACTGGCGCTTTGAAACCTTCGAGATATATTCACAACCATGACCACCTTCACCCAACTCGTCCTCGCCAGCCATAACGCCGGCAAGCTCAAGGAACTGCAGGCCATGCTCGGCGGTGCGGTGCAACTTCGTTCGGTCGGCGAATTCAGCCAGGTCGAGCCCGAGGAAACCGGGCTGTCGTTCGTCGAGAACGCCATCCTCAAGGCACGCAACGCCGCACGCCTGTCCGGCCTGCCGGCATTGGCCGACGACTCCGGCCTGGCCGTGGACTTTCTTGGCGGTGCACCGGGCATCTATTCGGCACGCTATGCCGATGGCCAGGGCGATGCCGCCAACAATGCCAAGCTGCTCGACGCCTTGCAGGGCGTTCCCGACGAGCAGCGCGGCGCGCAGTTCGTCTGCGTCCTGGCCCTGGTGCGGCACGCCGACGACCCGCTGCCGATCCTCTGCGAAGGGCTGTGGCACGGCCGCATCCTGCACGCCGCCAGCGGTGCCCACGGATTCGGCTACGACCCGTTGTTCTGGGTGCCCGAGCGCAACTGTTCAAGCGCCGAACTCGACCCTACGCAAAAGAACCAACTGAGCCACCGCGCCCGTGCCATGGCCTTGCTGCGCCAACGCCTGAGCCTTGCATGAACGACCAACTGCTTTATCCGCCGGTACCGCGTCCCGACCAGGCGCTGGCGCAATTGCCACCCCTGGCGCTGTACATCCACATCCCCTGGTGCGTGCGCAAATGCCCGTACTGCGACTTCAATTCCCACACCGCCAGCCCGGTTCTGCCTGAAGAAGAATACGTCGATGCGCTGCTGGCCGACCTGGACCAGGACTTGCCCGCTGTCTACGGACGCCCGCTGAGCTCGATCTTCTTCGGCGGTGGCACCCCCAGCCTGTTCAGCGCGGCTGCCCTGGGCCGACTGCTGGCCGGCGTCGAGCAACGCATCGCCTTCGCGCCCGACATCGAGATCACCCTGGAGGCCAACCCCGGTACCTTCGAACAGGACAAGTTCGTCGCCTATCGCAAACTGGGGATCAATCGCCTGTCCATCGGCATCCAGAGCTTCCAGCCGCAGAAGCTCGAGGCGCTGGGCCGCATCCACACCGGTGACGAAGCCTTGCGCGCTGCCGAAATGGCGCGCCGCGCCGGTTTCGACAACTTCAACCTGGACCTGATGCACGGCCTGCCCGATCAGTCCCTGGAAGAGGCACTGGACGATCTGCGCCAGGCCATTGCCCTGGCGCCCACGCACCTGTCCTGGTACCAGCTGACCCTGGAACCCAACACGGTGTTCTGGAACCAGCCACCCGTGCTGCCCGAGGACGATATTCTCTGGGACATCCAGGAGGCCGGTCAGGCCCTGCTGGCCGAGCATGGCTTCGGCCAGTACGAAGTGTCGGCCTATGCCAGGCCAGGCAAGGCAGCGCGGCACAACCTCAACTACTGGAGCTTCGGCGACTTCATCGGCATCGGCGCCGGTGCCCATGGCAAGCTGAGCCACCCTGATGGACGCATCGTGCGTACCTGGAAGACCCGCCTGCCCAAGGATTACCTGAACCCCGCTAAGCCATTCAAGGCCGGCGAGAAGGGCCTGGCCGCAGACGAGTTGCCCTTCGAGTTCCTGATGAATGCATTGCGCCTTACCCAGGGCGTCGATGCCACTCTGTTCGCGCAACGCACCGGCCTGTCCCTGCAGTCACTGGCGACGGCACGCGCCAGCGCCGAACAAAAGGGCCTTTTACAGGTCGAACCGACGCGTCTGGTCGCCACTGCCCGAGGGCAGTTGTTCCTCAACGACCTGCTGCAATACTTCCTGGTATAAGGATTGTCCTGATGGATTTCGTGCTCGATCTGCTCGCCACCGTGTCTCGCTGGGGCCGAGGCAACCTTTCGGAGATCTCCCTGGCCTTGGTGGGCTGTGTGCTGGTGCTGTTCGGCGCCGATGTGAAGGCGTGGGCCGAAGGCCGCCTGGGCTCGCTCTCAGGCATGCTGCGGGTGCCCCTGATCGCCTTGATGTGCGTGATCGGCAGTGGCGCGGCCTTGATCTATGCCACGCCCTGGGTGCTGAAGGGGTTGAGCCAGTTCAACAACTACAGCCTGGCGCCGGTGCTGTTGGTGGTGCTTGTGCTGCTTGGGATTGTCGCTGATCGCAAGTGATGCGTGAGCACTGACGGACTCATCGCGGCCACTGACCGCTCCTACGAGGCCACGCGTAGACCTGTAGGAACAGCCATTGGCTGCGAAGACTTCTACACCCTCTTCAATCAACCTTCTCGAACTTCAAGTCCCACACTCCATGCCCGAGCCGCTCGCCGCGGCGTTCGAATTTGGTCACCGGCCGCTCGGCCGGACGCGGTACGCAACCGCCATCGGCCGCCTGGTTGCGGTAACCGGGCGCGACATTCATGACTTCCAGCATGTACTCGGCATAGGGTTCCCAATCGGTCGCCATGTGCAGCACACCACCGACTTTCAGCTTGCTGCGCACCAGTTCGGCGAACGCCGGCTGGACGATGCGCCGCTTGTGGTGGCGCGCCTTGTGCCAAGGGTCCGGGAAAAACAGCAGCAGGCGATCCAGGCTGTTGTCGGCAACGCACTGCTTGAGCACTTCGATGGCATCGCAGTCGTAGACCCGCAGGTTTTTCAAACCCTGGGTCAGGACGCCGTTGAGCAGTGCGCCAACGCCAGGCCGGTGTACTTCAACACCGATGAAATCGAGTTCCGGCGAGGCCGCTGCCATTTCGAGCAGCGAATGGCCCATGCCGAAGCCGATTTCCAGAGTGCGCGGCGCACTGCGACCGAACACCTGGTCAAAATCGGCCGGCGCATCGGTCAGTGGCAGCACGAACAGCGGCTTGCCCTGGTCCAGGCCACGCTGCTGGCCTTCGGTCATGCGCCCGGCGCGCATCACGAAGCTCTTGATAGCGCGGTGCTGGCGCGGTTCGCCTTCGTTGGACGTTGGCGTTTCTTGCGAGTCAGTCATCGGGGGCTCTTACTTGATCAGGCCATCCAGCGGCGAAGAGGCGCTGGCATAGAGTTTTTTCGGCATGCGCCCGGCCAGATAGGCCATGCGCCCGGCAATGATTGCGTGCTTCATGGCCGCGCCCATCATGATCGGATCCTGCGCGTGGGCGATGGCCGAGTTCATCAGCACCGCTTCACAGCCCAGCTCCATGGCAATGGTCGCATCGGACGCGGTACCCACGCCGGCATCGACCAGCACCGGGACCTTGGCTTCTTCCAGAATGATCTGCAGGTTGTACGGGTTGCAGATACCCAGGCCGGTGCCGATCAAGCCAGCCAGTGGCATGACCGCGATGCAGCCGATCTCGGCCAACTGGCGAGCGATGATCGGATCGTCGCTGGTGTAGACCATCACGTCGAAACCGTCCTTGACCAGTACTTCGGCGGCCTTGAGGGTTTCGATCACATTGGGGAACAGGGTCTTCTGGTCGGCCAGCACTTCCAGCTTGACCAGGTTGTGGCCATCGAGCAGCTCGCGGGCCAGGCGGCAGGTGCGCACCGCTTCCACGGCGTCGTAGCAACCGGCGGTGTTGGGCAGAATGGTGTAGCGGTCCGGCGGCAGCACGTCGAGCAGGTTCGGCTCGCCGGGGTTCTGGCCGATATTGGTACGGCGCACGGCGACCGTGACGATCTGGGCGCCCGAAGCCTCGATGGCCAGGCGCGTCTGCTCGAGGTCGCGGTACTTGCCGGTGCCGACCAGAAGGCGCGACTCGAAGGTGCGACCGGCCAGGGTGAATGGCTTGTCAATGCGAGCATTGCTCATCGGAATTCCTCTGCTGAGGTAAAGATACGAACGTGGAAGGTGCCGGCGACTCGATCAGCCGCCGCCGATGGCGTGAACCACTTCGATCTGGTCACCCTCGCCCAGTACGGTGTCGCCGTGCTGGCTGCGCGGGACGATGTCCTGATTCAGCTCGACGGCCACGCGACGGCCGACCAACTCGAGACGGACCAGCAGCCCGGCAACGGTTTCGCCGTCGGGAAGTTCGAAAGGGTCGCCGTTCAATTGAATGCGCATGCGGTCGGCAGCCATCATTTTTTGGGGGTCGCCATTCTAGCCCGATCGCCGAGGATTCCCAAGGCCAAGCCGACCACCCGCGCGATCAGCCCAGGCGCCAGGCGACCATACCCAGGCACAGCCAACCGGCGAGCAATGCCAGGCCGCCGAACGGGGTCACGATACCCAGCTTGCTGACGCCGGTCAGGGTCAACAGATACAGGCTGCCCGAGAACAACACGATACCCAGACAGAACAGCGCGCCCGCCCAGCCCACCAGGCGCCCTGGCACATGGACGCTGAGCAGCGCGACCCCGAACAACGCCAATGTGTGGATAAGTTGGTAGCTGACGCCGGTCTGGAAAATGGCCAGGTACTCGGCGCTCAGGCGGTTCTTCAAACCGTGGGCGGCGAAGGCACCGAGCGCCACACCGGTAAAGCCGAAGAACGCAGCCAGCATCATGAACGTACGCAGCATCCAGGTGTGTCCTCATAAAGCCGTGTTGCACCGCAGGGTCTGTATAATGGCCCGCTCACCCGGCCAGGCCAAGCCCTTCATGCTGCAATTCTTCTTCCGCCGTCTGTGCAAGACCCTGCTCTGGTTCGTCGCCGCAAGCGTGGCCGTGGTGGTGATCTTTCGCTTCATCCCACCGCCGGGCACCATGCTCATGGCCGAACGCAAGATCGAATCCCTGATCGACGGCCAGCCGATCGACCTGCAACGCGATTGGCAATCCTGGGCGAACATCGCCGACGATCTCAAGGTGGCGGTGATCGCTGGTGAAGATCAACGTTTCGCCGAGCATTGGGGTTTCGACATCGCCGCCATCCGTGCGGCGTTTGCGCACAACGAAGAAGGTGGCTCGCTGCGCGGTGCCAGCACTCTGAGCCAGCAGGTGGCGAAGAACGTCTTTCTATGGTCGGGCCGCAGCTGGTTGCGCAAAGGCCTGGAGGCGTGGTTCACCGGCCTGATCGAGATCTTCTGGTCCAAGCAGCGCATCCTCGAGGTCTACCTCAACAGTGCGGAATGGGATGACGGCGTGTTCGGCGCCGAGGCGGCCGCGCGGCACCATTTTGGCGTTGGCGCGGCTCAACTGTCCCGGCAGCAAGCCAGCCTGCTGGCCGCCGTACTGCCCAACCCACGCAACTGGAGTGCCAGCCGGCCCAGCCCTTACGTGGCTCGCCGCGCGGGTTGGATCCGCCAGCAGATGGGCCAGCTGGGCGGCCATGACTATCTTCTGCGCCTGAACATGCCGCGCCCGGCGCCCTGGGCGGATTAGGCCACGTCTGTGTGGGAGTACGGCAAGCCCTCTCCCGCAAAGACTTCCTGCCAGGCAACAAAAAGCCCCGAATCAGTCGGGGCTTTTCAATTCAACACATCACATCAAGCCGCGATCGAAACCTTCAGCTTGTTCATCGCACTCTTCTCCAGCTGGCGAATGCGCTCGGCCGACACGTTGTACTTCTCGGCCAGCTCGTGCAGCGTCGCCTTTTCCTCGGCCAGCCAGCGCTGGTAGAGGATGTCACGGCTGCGATCGTCCAGCACCTGCAGGGCTTCGTGCAGGTTGGTGTTGGAATTGTCGCTCCAATCGGCGTCTTCCAGTTGGCGCGCCGGGTCGTAGCGATGGTCTTCCAAGTAGTTGGCCGGGGACTGGAACGCACTGTCGTCGTCTGCTTCGGCAGCCGGATCAAAGGCCATGTCATGGCCGGTCAGACGGCTTTCCATCTCGCGGACTTCACGCGGCTCCACACCGAGGCTTTCGGCCACGCGGTGCACTTCCTCGTTGTTCAGCCAGGCCAGACGCTTTTTCTGGCTGCGCAGATTGAAGAACAGCTTGCGCTGCGCCTTGGTGGTCGCCACCTTGACGATGCGCCAGTTGCGCAGGATGAACTCGTGGATTTCAGCCTTGATCCAGTGCACGGCGAACGACACCAGGCGCACACCCATTTCCGGGTTGAAACGCTTCACGGCCTTCATCAGGCCAACGTTGCCTTCCTGGATAAGGTCGGCTTGAGCCAGGCCGTAGCCCGAATAGCTGCGCGCAATGTGCACGACGAAACGCAGGTGAGCGAGCACCATCTGCCGAGCCGCTCCAAGATCCTGCTCATAGTAGAGACTCTCGGCCAGTTCACGCTCCTGCTCGGGTGTCAGCAAGGGAATGCTGTTCACCGTGTGCACATAGGCTTCCAGGTTTGCACCCGGCACCAGCGCATAAGCAGGTTGCAAAGAAGTGGTCATACGAAAAAACCTCCGACTCACATGACTCGTGCCCGTGGGCACTGCGAAAAATTGACCGGAAACCAGTAGACAAGTTCCCTATGACGCTTTAACGGCCAATGACAATAAAATTAACTTGAATACACGTTCACACAGCACACATATCTGTTGCAGGCTAACGCGGCGCCAGTTCGCGCAGGTGCCGCCAGACCGCAATCCACGCACCGATATACCCTAACAATACCGCGCCTAGCAAGAGCGACAAACCGTCGGCGACGGGAACCCCACCCAAGGCGAAGTCACTGCCGTACAAGCCGGAAAGCCCGGTGACCGCATCATTGAGCCAATCCAGGCCGAACGCCAGGATACCCCAGGCAAAAATGCCCGCGCCAAAGCCGTACAGCGCACCCATGTACAGGAAAGGTCGACGCACGTAGCTGTCCGTGCCCCCTACCAATTTGATGACCTCGATTTCGATGCGTCGGTTCTCGATGTGCAGACGAATGGTGTTGCCGATCACCAGCAGCAACGCCGAAACCAGCAGCAGGGTCAGGCCGAACACGAACCGGTCGCCCAGCTTGAGGATCGCCGCCAGCCGCTCCACCCACACCAGGTCCAGTTGCGCCTGCTGCACCTTGGGCAGTTCGGCGAGTTGCTGGCGCAGGGTTTCCAGGCCGGCCTTGTCGATTTCCAGCGGGGTGACCACCACTACGCCGGGCAGTGGGTTCTCGGGCAGTTCCTTGAGCGCCTCGCCCAGCCCGGACTGCTGCTGAAACTCACCCAGCGCCTGCTCGCGACTGATGAACTCGGCCTGCGCCACGCCCGACAGCCCCTTGATCTGCGTCACCAGGGCCTGGCCCTCGCGCTCGCCGGCATCGAGTTCCAGATACAAGGAGATTTGCGCCGCGCGCTGCCACGAACCGCCCAGTCGCTCGACGTTCTTGAGCAGCAAAGACAGGCCCATGGGCAAACTCAAGGCCACGGCCATGACCAGGCAGGTAAAGAAGCTGCCGATCGGCTGCTTGCCCAGACGGCGAAGGCTGTCGACCCAACTGGCGCGATGGCTTTCGACCCAGGCGCGCAGCAAGCTGCTGAACGGCGGCCCGTCGTCTTCGTCACGCTGGCGTTTCTTCGGCTTCTGCGGTGTTGGTTCGCCGCCTTTGGGCGCTACCCGGTCCGCGACCTTGGGGCTGCGTGTCGCACTCATTGTCCTGCCTCTCCGTCACCGATCAGGCGTCCGCGCTGCAGCGTCAACATGCGATGACGCATGCGCGCGATCAGCGCCAGATCGTGGCTGGCAATCAGCACGCTGGTGCCTAGCCGGTTGATGTCTTCGAAGACCCCCATGATCTCGGCCGCCAGACGCGGATCGAGGTTGCCGGTGGGTTCATCGGCGAGCAGCAAGGCTGGCTGATGGACGATGGCCCGGGCAATGCCCACGCGCTGTTGCTGGCCCGTCGACAAGTCGCCGGGGTACAGGTCGGCCTTGTCCGCCAATGCCACGCGCTCGAGCGCCGAATCGACCTTCTTGGCGATTTCCGGCTTGCTCAAGCCGAGAATCTGCAGCGGCAAGGCGATGTTGTTGAACACCGTACGGTCAAATAACAGCTGGTGATTCTGGAATACCACACCGATCTGGCGGCGCAGGAACGGGATCTGCGCATTGGTGATCTGCCCCAGATCCTGGCCGGCCAGCAGCAGCTTGCCGCTGGTGGGTCGTTCCATGGCCAGCAACAGGCGCAGCAAGGTACTTTTGCCCGCGCCCGAATGACCGGTAACGAACAGGAATTCGCCACGCCGCACCCGGAAGCTCAGTTCATGCAGACCGACATGGCCGTTGGGGTAGCGCTTGGCAACCTGTTCGAATCGAATCATGAAGGCTCCCGCTCGGCGAACAATGCCTGGACGAAGGGTTCTGCCTCGAAGGTACGCAGGTCGTCGATGCCCTCGCCCACGCCGATGTAGCGGATGGGCAGGCCGAACTGCTTGGCCAGCGCGAAGATCACTCCGCCCTTGGCGGTGCCGTCGAGCTTGGTCAGGGCTAGGCCGGTCAGGGCCACGGTCTGGTTGAACTGCTTGGCCTGGTTGATCGCGTTCTGCCCGGTACCGGCGTCGAGCACCAGCAGCACTTCATGCGGTGCCTGCTCGTCGAGCTTGCCCATCACCCGACGGACCTTCTTCAGCTCTTCCATCAGGTTGTCCTTGGTGTGCAGACGCCCGGCAGTGTCGGCGATCAACACATCGATGCCGCGCGACTTGGCGGCCTGCACGGCATCGAAGATGACCGAAGCGGAATCGGCACCGGTGTGCTGGGCGATGACCGGGATGTTGTTGCGCTCGCCCCACACCTGCAACTGCTCGACAGCTGCGGCACGGAACGTGTCACCCGCCGCCAGCATGACCTTCTTGCCTTCGAGCTGCAGCTTCTTGGCCAGCTTGCCGATGGTGGTGGTCTTGCCGGCGCCGTTGACGCCCACCACCAGAATCACGAATGGCTGGTGCTCGGCCTTGATCACCAATGGCTGCTCGACCGGCCGCAGCAGGGCGGTCAGCTCGCTTTGCAAAGCCTTGTACAAGGCGGCGGCGTCGGTCAGCTCCTTGCGCGCGACCCTGCGGGTCAGGCTCTGGATGATCACCGCCGTGGCCTCGACGCCGACGTCGGCGGTCAGCAGGCGGGTTTCCAGTTCTTCGAGCAGGTCGTCATCAATGATCTTGTTGCCCAGAAACAGGCTGGCCATGCCTTCGCCAAGGCTCGCGCTGGTCTTGGCCAGGCCCTGCTTGAGGCGGGCGAAGAAGCCGGTCTTGGTCTGCCCTGGAGGTTGCGCGGCAGCAATGACAGGCGTTGGCGCTTCGACACGGGGCGGAACTACGGTTGCCGCGGGCACTGGCACTGGCGAAGGTACCGGGGCTGGCGCGCTGGGCACCGCAGGAGCTGGCGGCGAAACAGGGGCAGGAGCAGGCTCGACGGCCACCGGGGCCGGCACTTCCGGCCGCGGAGCGATGACCGGCGGCGTTTGCGGGGCATCGTCCTCGACCAGCGCCACGGGCTCCTCGGGCACCGGGAGCACCAGGCCGTGCGGGGCAGGCTGTTCGGCAGGTGCGGCAGCGGGTTCGACCTGCGGCGCCAGAACCGGCTCCGGTGCGAGCGCGACTGCGGCTTCGACGGAAGCCTGCGGGATCGCCTCGGCAGCGGCGTCGGCTTCTGCGGGCAAATTCTGGGCGGCAGGGGTTGGCGGCTGCTCGGCGACAGGTGTCTGCGGCTTCTTGCGCAGCCATCCGAACAGGCCTTTCTTTTCACCGGCCGGGGCCGGGGTCTTTTTGTCGTCGTTGGAACCAAACATGGAAGACGGCTATCTCAAGGTAGCGACGCGCCAGGCGGCGAGTCGGAAAAAAATTCGAAGACGCAACACAGACTGCTTTTACGCCGGCTCGTTCACGCGCAACATTTTGTCGAGTTGCCCGGGCAGGTTCATGCCATCCAGGCATGGCCCCCAGCGGACCGGATCAGTATCCTAGCACCTCCTCGCCCGTAGACGCTAAGACCACGCGGGCAGCTCTCAAGGTTCTGAATCCCATGAATGTCCTCGCCCGCCGCGCCGCAGGCCTGCTGCTCTGCACGCTCAGCCTGCCTTTGGCAGCTTTTGCCGCCGATACACAGCCCACGCACGAATTCACCCTGGACAACGGCCTCAAGGTCGTCGTGCGCGAGGATCACCGCGCCCCGGTGGTGGTTTCCCAGATCTGGTACAAGGTCGGCTCCAGCTACGAAACCCCCGGCCAGACCGGCCTGTCCCACGCCCTTGAACACATGATGTTCAAAGGCACCGACAAACTGGGCCCCGGCGAAGGCTCGCGCATCCTGCGCGACCTCGGCGCCGAAGAAAACGCCTTCACCAGCGACGACTACACCGCCTACTACGAAGTGCTGGCCAAGGACCGCCTGGCCGTGGCGTTCGACCTCGAAGCCGACCGCATGGCCAGCCTCAGCCTGCCCGCCGAAGAATTCGCCCGGGAAATCGAAGTCATCAAGGAAGAACGCCGCCTGCGCACCGACGACAAGCCCAGTGCCAAGGCGTACGAGATCTTCAAGGCCATGGCTTTCCCGGCCAGTGGCTACCACACGCCTACCATCGGCTGGATGGCTGACCTGGAACGCATGAAGGTCGAAGAGCTGCGCCATTGGTACCAGGCCTGGTACGTGCCCAACAACGCCACCCTGGTGGTGGTGGGCGACGTCAACCCGGACGAGGTCAAGGCCCTGGCCCAACGCTTCTTCGGCAATATTGCCCGGCGTCCCACTCCGCCGGCGAAGATCCCGCTGGAATTGGCCAGCCCCGGTCAACGCCTGGCGACATTGCATGTACGCACCCAACTGCCGAGCCTGCTCTACGGCTTCAACGTCCCAGCCCTGGCCACTGCCGACAAGCCGCGCGACGTCCAGGCCCTGCGGCTGATTTCCGCCCTCCTCGACGGCGGCTACAGCGCGCGGATGGCCACGCGCCTGGAACGCGGCCAGGAACTGATCTCCAGCGGTGGTGCCCGGTACGACGCCTTCACCCGCGGCGACAGCCTGTTCTTCATTTCCGCGACGCCGAATGCGCAGAAGAAAAAGACCCTCGCCGATGTCGAGAAAGGCCTCTGGAAGCTGCTCGACGAACTCAAGACCACGCCACCCTCGGCCGACGAACTGGAGCGTGTGCGCGCCCAGGTCATCGCCGACCTGGTCTACAGCCGCGACTCCATCAGCAGCCAGGCCACCACCATCGGCATGCTCGAAACCGTGGGGCTGTCGTGGAAACTCATGGACAGCGAGCTCGAAGACCTCAAGAGCGTGACGCCGCAGGACATCCAGAACGCCGCACGCACCTATTTCACCCGCGATCGCTTGAGTATCGCCCACGTTCTGCCAGAGGAAGCCGCTCATGAGTGAGCCCACCACCCCCCGTCGTTTCCTGGTTGGCTCGACTTTTCTGGTGCTTGCCGGTTGCCTGGCCACCTTCGCAGTCCAGGCTGCGGACGCCACCGGCGCTGGCCAACCCGCGCGCGGCCTGCAATCGGTGAGCGAACTGGGCAACACCGCACCCAGCCATCGCCGCCTCGACATCCAGAGCTGGAAAACCACCGAAGGCGCCAAGGTCCTGTTCGTCGAGGCCCACGAGCTGCCGATGTTCGATCTGCGGCTTACCTTCGCCGCCGGCAGCAGCCAGGATCAAAACCATCCCGGCATCGCCCTGCTGACCAATGCCATGCTCAACGAAGGCGTGGCCGGCAAGGACGTCAGCGCCATCGCCCAAGGCTTCGAAGGCCTGGGCGCGGACTTTTCCAACGGCGCCTATCGCGACATGGCCGTGGCGTCGCTGCGCAGCCTCAGCGATACCGACAAGCGCACCCCTGCGCTCAAGCTGTTCGCCGATGTCGTCGGCAAACCGACCTTTCCGGCAGACGCCCTGGTACGCATCAAGAACCAACTGCTCGCCAGCTTCGAGTTCCAGAAGCAGAACCCTGCCAAGCTGGCCAGCAACGAGCTGTTCACGCAGCTGTATGGCAACCATCCGTATGCGCACCCCAGCGAAGGCGACGCCAAGAGCCTGCCGGGCCTGAGCATCGAGCAGCTGCGGGCGTTTCATAAGCGTGCCTATGCTGCAGGCAACGCGGTCATCGCCATCGTCGGCGATCTGTCGCGCGGCGAAGCCGAGCAGATCGCCGCACAGGTATCCAGCGCCCTGCCCAAGGGCCCTGCGCTGGCCAAGCCGGCGCAACCAGCCGCGCCCGCAGCCGGTGTGACCCATATCGACTTCCCGTCCAAGCAGACGCAGATGTTCATCGCGCAGCTGGGCATCGACCGCAAGGACCCGGATTTCGCCGCGCTGTCCATGGGCAACCAGATCCTGGGCGGCGGTTCCTTCGGTACCCGCCTGATGAGCGAGGTGCGGGAAAAACGCGGGCTGACCTATGGGGTGTACTCGGGCTTCACGCCGATGCAGGTGCGCGGTCCGTTCCTGATCAACCTGCAGACCCGTGCCGAGCTCGGCGACGGTACCCTGAAGCTGGTGCAGGACATCCTGCGCGATTACCTCAAGACCGGTCCCACTCAGGAAGAACTGGACAACGCCAAGCGCGAGCAGGCTGGCAGCTTCCCGCTGTCCAATGCCAGCAACGCGAGCATCGTCGCGCAACTGGGCGCCACCGGTTTCTACGACATGCCGCTGACCTGGATGGAAGACTTCCTGCAGCAGTCCCAGGCACTGACCGTTGAGCAGGTAAAAGCTGCGATGAACAAACATCTGGATGCCGATAAACTGGTGATCGTCACGGCTGGCCCCAAGGTTGCGCAGCAACCGTTGCCGGCCCCCACGGACACACCCAACGAGCAACCGCTCGGCGTACCGGAGCACTGATGGCCAGCGTCAAAATCAAGCAACCCCATGGCGGCCAAGGCCACCTGCGCATCATTGGCGGCCAGTGGCGCAGCCGCAAGCTGAGCTTCCCGGAAGCGCCTGGCTTGCGCCCCACCCCTGATCGGGTGCGTGAAACGCTGTTCAACTGGCTGGCCGCGCACATCGAAGGTGCAAAGGTGCTGGACGCCTTCACCGGCAGCGGCGCCCTGTACCTCGAAGCGCTGTCGCGCGGCGCCGGCATGGCACTGGCGCTGGATGCCAATGCCAGTGCCATTTCCAGCCTTCGGCACAATCTCGACCTGCTCGGGTGTGCTGTGGGCCAACTGCTGCAAAGCGATGCGCTCAAGTACCTGGAAACCCAGACGCCAAGCGCATTCGACCTGGTGTTCCTCGACCCCCCTTTCCACCAGAACCTGCTGCCGGCCACCTGCACGCTGCTTGAAGAAAAAGGCTGGCTGGCCGAGCGTGCCTGGATCTACACGGAAAGCGAAGCACCGCCCTCGGCGCTGCAGCTGCCGGCAACATGGCGCCTTCACCGCGAGAAGAAAGCCGGACAGGTTTACTACTCCCTGTGGCAGCGCGGCTGACACAGGCTTGCCGGGGCAGTCACGTTGAACGCAGCACATCCTTACTTCCGTCCGGCCCTTGGGCTGGGCAACCCGCATATACAGACGCTGTGGGGCCCCCTGTGGCGCAAGCAACCGGCGCTGGCGCGGGAGCGCGAACGGCTGTGGCTGGAGGATGGCGATTTCGTCGACCTCGACTGGCACGGCCCACACGCCCCCCATGCGCCATTGGTGCTGGTATTGCACGGCCTGACCGGATCATCCAATTCGCCCTACGTCGCCGGCCTGCAACGCCAGTTGGGGCAGCACGGTTGCGCCAGCGTGGCCGTCAACTGGCGCGGCTGCTCCGGCGAGCCCAACCTGTTGGCGCGCAGCTACCACTCCGGCGCCAGCGAAGACTTGCTGCACGTGCTCGAACACCTGGGTAAGCAGCGCCCCCAGGCGCCGCTTTACGCCGTGGGTTATTCACTGGGCGGCAACATCCTGCTCAAGCATCTGGGTGAAAGCGGAGCGGCCAGCCCATTGCAGGCCGCGGTGGCGGTATCGGTGCCGTTTCGCCTGGACCAGTGTGCCGACCGCATGACCCAGGGCTTTTCCAGGGTCTACCAGGCGCATTTCATGCGCGCCATGCTCGGCTACCTGACCGACAAGCGCACTCGCTTCCAGCACGACGGACAGCACGAGGGGCTGGCGGCGATCGAAGCGCTGGGCTCGCTGCAGGGCATCAGGACCTTCTGGGATTTCGACGGCCAGGTCACGGCCCCGCTGCACGGCTTCAAGGATGCCCAGGACTACTATCGCCGCTCGTCGAGTCGCTACTATCTGGGCGGCGTCGCGAAACCCACGCTGATCATCCAGGCCAAGGACGATCCGTTCGTGTTTCCCCACAGCCTGCCCACCGCCGAAGAAATGTCGCCCTGCATCGAGTTCGAGCTGCATGCGCGAGGCGGGCACGTCGGCTTCGTCGATGGCAGCCTGCGCCAGCCCGGCTATTACCTGGAACGGCGCATACCGCAGTGGCTGAACCAGTGGATCGAGTTCATGGCCCCTTCTGCACAGGTCGCTGCGGATCGGTGATCCAGTCGCTCCAGGAGCCTGCGTACAGCGTCGCCAACGGGTAGCCAGCCAGGGTCATGGCGAACAGGTTGTGGCAGGCGGTGACGCCCGAGCCGCAGTAGGCAACGGCCTGTTGCGCAGGTCGGCCCTTGAGTTGGGCGTCGAATCGTTCACGCAGCTGCTGCACCGGCAGGAAGCGCCCATCAGGCCCCAGGTTCTCGGTGAAGGCTGCGCACTGTGCGCCGGGAATGTGCCCAGCGACAGGGTCGATGGGTTCGACCTCGCCCAGAAACCTGGGCAGCGCCCGGGCATCGAGCAGCGTCAGCTGCGGGTCGTCCAGGCGCGCCTGCACGTGTGCCGCATCGAGCACACGTTCGTGATCCGGGTTACCGACAAAATCGCCAGGCTCCGTGGACGCCGCATCCAGGCTCAAGGGAAGCCCCGCGGC
This sequence comes from Pseudomonas sp. CFBP 8770, assembly GCF_014841705.1. Lineage (NCBI taxonomy): Bacteria > Pseudomonadati > Pseudomonadota > Gammaproteobacteria > Pseudomonadales > Pseudomonadaceae > Pseudomonas > Pseudomonas sp. CFBP 8770. The sequence goes on along the minus strand of NZ_JACYUL010000003.1, from coordinate 186,907 downwards.
GTGCCAGGCTGCCAGGCCGCCGTCGAGAAGAAACACTCCGTCGCGCTTGCCCAGCCAAGCCAGCAGCCACCATGCACGTGCCGCGTAGGCGCCCGGGCCATCGTCATAGAGAACGACCTGGCTGTCTGCCCCGATACCCCAACGTTGCAACCGCTCTTGCAATTGCCCAGGCTCGGGCAGCGGATGACGCCCGGTCACGCCCTTGATCACAGACGCACTGAGGTCGCGACCCAGGTCGGCGAAATGGGCACCGGCAATGTGGCCTTCGGCATAGCTGCGCTGGCCGTAGTCGACGTCTTCCAGGCTGTAGCGGCAGTCCAGCAGGACCCACCCAGGGGAGTCGACATGTTCGGCGAGCGCTTGTGGGCTGATCAGTTGCGCGATGGGCATGGAGGGCTCCGGCAGTTGAGGAATGACAGATCCGCGCGCAGCTGGAAAAGCTCGGGCAGAATCCATCGCGGCATGAATCACTGTAGCAGTCGGCACGCCACGTCACGCGGCTCGCCGCGGCTATCGGCCATCCTACAATGGACGGCCAGCTACCGCGACAGCGTGCCACAGGCGATCCTGCTTGCATTGCGCCATGGATGCAGGCTTGGCCCACCTCTCCGGCTGCGATACCATCGCACTCCCCAACCGATTCCCGCCAGGACGCCGTGATGAACCGAGTGTTGTACCCAGGTACCTTCGACCCGATCACCAAGGGTCACGGTGATCTGGTCGAACGCGCCTCGCGCCTGTTCGATCACGTGATCATCGCGGTCGCCGCGAGCCCCAAGAAAAACCCCCTGTTCGCCCTCGAGCAACGGGTGGAGTTGGCCCGCGAAGTGACGCGGCACCTGCCGAACGTCGAGGTCGTGGGCTTCTCGACCCTGCTCGCGCACTTTGCCAAGGAACAGAACGCCAACGTGCTGCTGCGCGGCCTGCGGGCGGTGTCCGATTTCGAATACGAGTTCCAGCTGGCCAACATGAACCGGCAACTGGCTCCGGACGTAGAAAGCCTGTTCCTCACCCCTTCGGAGCGCTATTCCTTCATTTCGTCGACGCTGGTGCGGGAAATCGCGGCCCTGGGTGGAGACATCACCAAGTTCGTCCACCCGGCCGTGGCCGAGGCGCTCACCCTGCGCTTCAGCAACAAGTAGCCGGCAAAGGTTGCGCCCGCGTGCACTGCGGGCGCTAATGCGGCACAATTGCGGCCATTGGTTTTCACATGCCTGGGCCGTTGTCTCGGGCCGGAGTCTTCATGTCCCTTATCATCACCGACGATTGCATCAATTGCGACGTCTGCGAACCCGAGTGCCCGAACGCTGCCATTTCCCAGGGGGAAGAGATCTACGTGATCGATCCCAACCTGTGTACCCAGTGCGTAGGCCATTACGACGAACCACAATGCCAGCAGGTCTGCCCAGTGGATTGCATACCGCTGGACGAAGCGCATCCTGAATCCCAGGAACAGCTGATGGCCAAGTACAAGCAGATCACCGGCAAGCATTGATTCCAGCGCGCTGGCAGCTGCGCCAGCGGCAGGCTCAGTCGCGGTTGCCGTAGCCGCTCTGCGTACAGCCCAGGCAACGCACGAAAGCGGCCCGGCCCGGATCGACCACCAAGGCCTTGCCACTGGCCCCGACGTTGCCGCCGGCGGCGGTGAACGGCAATGCGATCACGAACAGCCCCGCGCCGACGATGGTGGCGGCCACCAGCAACGGCCGCGCGATCAGCAGATCGCCGATCATGGCATAGGCCGGCGGATTCTGGATCTGGTAGGTCGGGTCACCGCTGCTCGTGCTCATGCTCGAGTCAGCGGCAGTGGCCGGCACGACGTGCAGGCCGAAACTGACGATCAGCGCCAGCGACAGGGTTCGAAACAGGTTCATGGCACAATCCTTCTGCTCACGTGGGGCGACTGCGATTTGCGATGGGGTCATCAGGGATAAAAGTAACTATATCAGTTGCCCGCCGTTGTGCAGGCCGCGCGCAGCCGGATCATGTCTGGCAGCGCGGACAATACACACTGGCACGCTGGCCCAGCTTGACCTCGCGCAGGGTGGTACCGCAGACCTTGCACAGCTGCCCACCCCGGCCATAGGCGAACAATTCCTGCTGAAAGTAGCCCGGCTGGCCATCTCCGCCGATGAAGTCGCGCAACGTGGTACCACCGCGCTCGATCGCGTAGGCCAGGATGCGCTTGATCTCGATCGCCAGGCGCAGGTAGCGGCCGCGCGATATGCCCCCCGCCGCGCGGCGCGGGTCGATACCGGCGGCGAACAGCGCTTCGGTCGCGTAGATATTACCCACCCCGACCACCACCGCGTTGTCCATGATGAACGGCTTGACCGCCATGCTGCGGCCACGCGACAGCTGAAACAGCCGTTCGCCGTCGAACAGCTCGGTCAACGGTTCGGGCCCCAGCCCCTGAAGCAATGTGTGATTGAGCGCATCCAGGCTCCAGAGCATGGCGCCGAAACGCCGCGGATCGGTATAGCGCAAGGCCATGCCCGATTCCAGCTCGATGTCGACATGCTCGTGCTTGAGCGGCGGCAGACCGGCTTCGACCAGGCGCAGGTTGCCCGACATGCCCAGGTGGCTGATCAAGGTGCCGACTTCGGCGTTGATCAACAGGTACTTGGCCCGCCGCTCGACGGTCACGATCCGCTGCCCGGACAGCCGCGCATCCAGGTCTTCGGGTATCGGCCAGCGCAGGCGCCGGTCGCGGACGATCACGCGGCTCACGCGCTGCCCTTCCAGATGCGGAGCAATACCCCGGCGAGTGGTTTCTACTTCGGGTAATTCAGGCATGGGGCCCCTGATGCGAAACGCGGATCGATAGGCAATCGTGCCCCAGGCTCGACGCCTCGGACACCCCGGGAATTCTAACCGTTAAGGCTCGCAGCGCCCACCGTGCGCACCGGGTCATTTGTCGAATGAGCCCTCGGCGGCTGGGGCGACGGGTTATACTCCCGCTCTTTTTTCCGGAGCGACTTCATGTCCCTGCCCAGCCTTCGCCTCAAAGCCAACGCCGACCGCCGCCTGCGCGCCGGCCACCTGTGGGTCTACAGCAACGAGATCGACGTGGCCGCCACTCCGCTGAACGGATTCCAGGCGGGCGATCAGGCCATTCTCGAAGCGGCGGGTGGCAAGCCCCTGGGCGTGGTCGCAATGAGTCCGAACAACCTGATCTGCGCTCGCTTGCTGTCGCGCGACGTCAAGCTGAGCCTGGACAAGTCGCTGCTGGTGCACCGCCTCAACGTGTGTTTGTCGTTGCGCGAGCGCCTGTTCGACAAGCCGTTCTATCGCCTGGTATTCGGCGATTCCGACCTGCTGCCGGGCCTCGTGGTGGATCGCTTCGGCGACATCCTGGTGGTGCAGCTGGCTTCGGCCACCATGGAACGCTACAAGGCCGATGTCATGGCCGCATTGATCCAGGTGATCAAACCCAGCGGCATTCTGTTCAAGAACGACTCGGCCGCCCGCGATGCCGAAGGCCTGGAACGCTACGTGGAGAGCGCCTTTGGTGTGGTGCCGGAGTGGGTCGCCCTGGAAGAGAACGGCGTGAAGTTCGAAGCGCCGGTGATGGAAGGCCAGAAGACCGGCTGGTTCTACGACCACCGCATGAACCGCGCGCGCCTGGCGCCGTACGTCAAGGGCAAGCGCGTGCTCGACCTGTTCAGCTACATCGGCGGCTGGGGCGTGCAGGCCGGTGCCTTCGGCGCCAGCGAAGTATTCTGCGTCGACGCTTCGGGCTTCGCCCTCGATGGCGTCGAGCGCAATGCCGCGCTCAACGGCTTCGCCGAAAAAGTCACCTGCGTGGAAGGCGACGTGTTCGAAGCCTTGAAAGAGCTGAAGGCCGCCGAAGAACGCTTCGACGTGATCGTGGCTGACCCGCCCGCGTTCATCAAGCGCAAGAAAGACCTGAAGAACGGCGAAGGCGCCTACCGCCGTCTCAACGAGCAAGCCATGCGTCTGCTCAGCAAGGACGGCATCCTGGTCAGCGCGTCGTGCTCCATGCACCTGCCCGAAGACGACCTGCAGAACATCCTGCTGACCAGCGCCCGCCATCTGGATCGCAACATCCAGCTGCTGGAACGCGGCGGCCAGGGCCCGGACCATCCGGTGCATCCAGCGATTCCGGAAACGCGGTACATCAAGAGCATTACGTGCCGGTTGTTGCCTAATAGCTGATGCAGCGGGGTTTTTGACGCGGCTTGCGCCGCTGCTACAGAGAATTGTGTCGACCGTGGGAGCGGTCATCGGCCGCGAAAAGGACGACGCGCACAGGCTGACGTACCGCGGCGCCTGGTTCGCGGCCACGGACCGCTCCTACGGAGAATCAAGAGGGCCTGGCCGCGTCAGGCCTTACTGCCGATTACTTGCCCTGCCCCACGTTCCATCCTTCCCCCATGGGTGTAGAATCGCCCTACTCATCGCCAATCATCCCCCGGCGGGTTTATGAGCTCGGCCGAACGCGTGGCGATCCCGCAGCGTTACCGGCCTCATCCGCAAGCACGGCAACACACCGCCCGAGCGTGCCGCGGACCAGGAAAAGCTCAATCCCTCATTGCAACCCGATTAGCCGCCCGGAGTCGTTCCATGCCTGACTATCGCTCGAAAACGTCCACCCACGGTCGCAACATGGCCGGTGCCCGCGCGCTGTGGCGTGCCACTGGCATGAAGGACGACGATTTCAAGAAACCGATCATTGCCATTGCCAACTCGTTCACCCAGTTCGTGCCGGGGCATGTGCACCTCAAGGATCTCGGTCAGCTGGTTGCACGCGAAATCGAGCGCGCCGGCGGCGTGGCCAAGGAATTCAACACGATTGCCGTGGACGACGGCATTGCCATGGGCCACGACGGGATGCTGTATTCCCTGCCCAGCCGCGAGATCATCGCCGACTCGGTCGAGTACATGGTCAACGCCCACTGCGCCGATGCCATCGTGTGCATCTCCAACTGCGACAAGATCACTCCTGGCATGCTGATGGCCGCCTTGCGCCTGAACATTCCGGTGATCTTCGTTTCCGGCGGGCCGATGGAAGCCGGCAAGACCAAGCTGGCCAGCCACGGCCTGGACCTGGTCGACGCCATGGTGATTGCCGCCGACGATACCGCTTCGGATGAAAAGGTCGCCGAATACGAGCGCAGCGCCTGCCCGACCTGCGGTTCGTGTTCAGGCATGTTCACCGCCAACTCGATGAACTGCCTGACCGAAGCCCTCGGCCTGGCCCTGCCGGGCAACGGTTCCACCCTGGCGACCCACAGTGACCGCGAGCAGCTGTTCCTGCAGGCGGGCCGCACCATCGTCGAGCTGTGCAAGCGCTACTACGGCGAGGACGACGCGTCGGTCCTGCCGCGCAATATCGCCAACTTCAAGGCATTCGAAAACGCCATGATGCTGGACATCGCCATGGGTGGTTCGACCAACACCATCCTGCACCTGCTGGCCGCTGCCCAGGAAGCCGAGATCGAATTCGACCTGCGCGACATTGATCGCCTGTCGCGTACCGTGCCGCAGCTGTGCAAGGTCGCGCCGAACATCCAGAAATACCATATGGAAGACGTGCACCGCGCTGGCGGCATCTTCAGCATCCTCGGCTCGCTGGCCCGTGGCGGCCTGCTGCACACCGACCTGCCGACCGTGCACAGCCGCAGCATGGCCGAAGGCATCGCCAAGTGGGACATCACCCAGACCACCGATGAAGCGGTGCACCACTTCTTCAAGGCCGGCCCCGGTGGCATCCCGACGCAAACCGCCTTCAGCCAGTCGACCCGCTGGGACACCCTGGACGACGACCGCGAAAACGGCTGCATCCGCAGCTTCGAACACGCCTACTCCCAGGAAGGTGGCCTGGCCGTGCTCTACGGCAACATCGCAATGGATGGCTGCGTGGTGAAGACCGCCGGCGTGGATGAGTCCATTCATGTGTTCGAGGGCAACGCCAAGATCTTCGAAAGCCAGGACAGCGCGGTGCGGGGCATCCTCGCCGACGAAGTGCAGGCCGGTGACATCGTGATCATCCGTTACGAAGGCCCCAAGGGTGGGCCGGGCATGCAGGAGATGCTGTACCCGACGTCGTACCTCAAGTCCAAGGGCCTGGGCAAAGCCTGCGCGCTGCTCACCGACGGACGCTTCTCGGGCGGCACGTCCGGTCTGTCGATCGGCCACGCCTCGCCTGAGGCGGCGGCGGGTGGTGCCATTGGCCTGGTGCAGGACGGCGACAAGGTGCTGATCGACATTCCCAACCGCTCGATCAACCTGCTGGTGGACGATGCCGAACTGGCTGCCCGTCGTGCCGAGCAGGACAAGAAAGGCTGGAAGCCGGTCGAGGTGCGTCCACGTAAGGTGACCACTGCACTCAAGGCCTATGCCCTGCTGGCCACCAGCGCCGACAAGGGTGCGGTACGCAACAAGGCGATGCTCGACGGGCTCTAAGACGCTCTCTGGCAGCCCGACCGTATGGGCCGGTCTTCACGCAGCCTCAAGTGAAGACCGGCCTTGTGCTGTCGGGGCTCAAGCGCTTATTCCAAAAACGCCTAACGATCTTCCATTCCGATATTAATTACCTTTCGATTCAGGGTGTTAGCATTCGCGATTGACCAGCGTCCGTAGAGCCGCGGTCGTCAATTTCGGAGCTGACATGAACCTGCCCCTGCTGTTGAACCTGCTGATCTTCGCGGCCTTGCTGCTGGGTCTGGCACAAACGCGTCGCACCGACTGGAGCCTGGCCAAGAAGGTCTTGCTGGGCCTTGCCTTGGGCGTTCTGTTCGGTATCGGCCTGCACACCGTCTACGGTGCCGGCCACCCTGTGCTCAAAAGCACCATCAGTTGGCTGGAACTGGTCGGCAACGGTTATGTGCAGTTGCTGCAGATGATCGTCATGCCGCTGATCTTTGCATCCATCCTCAGCGCAGTGGCGCGTCTGCATAACGCCTCTTCGCTGGGCAAGATCAGCTTCCTGACCATTGGCACGCTGCTGTTCACCACCGCAATCGCCGCGCTGATCGGTATCGGCCTGACCAACCTGTTCGGCCTGACCGCCGAAGGCCTGGTGGCCGGGACCCAGGAAACGGCACGTCTGGCGACGATCCAGAGCGACTACGCGGGCAAGGTCGCCGATCTCAATGTGCCGCAACTGCTGCTCTCGTTCATTCCACAGAACCCCTTCGCCGACCTGGCACGGGCCAAACCCACGTCGATCATCAGCGTAGTGATCTTTGCCGCGTTCCTGGGCATGGCGGCCTTGCAGCTGTTCAAGGACGATGCCGACAAAGGCGCGAAAGTGCTGGGTGCGATCGACGTGCTGCAGGCCTGGGTCATGCGGCTGGTGCGGCTGGTGATGAAGCTGACGCCCTACGGTGTGCTGGCCCTGATGGCCAAGGTGGTCGCCAGTTCCAACGTGCAGGACATCGTCAAGCTGGGCAGCTTCGTGGTGGTGTCGTACATCGGCCTGGCATTGATGTTCGCGGTGCATGGGCTGCTGTTGAGCCTTGCCGGGGTCAACCCGCTGCGGTTCTTCCGCAAGGTCTGGCCGGTGCTGACCTTCGCCTTCACCAGCCGTTCGAGCGCAGCGACCATTCCATTGAGCATTGAGGCGCAGACTCGTCGCTTGGGCGTACCTCAAGCGATCGCCAGCTTCGCCGCCTCCTTTGGCGCGACGATCGGCCAGAATGGCTGCGCTGGCCTGTATCCAGCCATGCTGGCGGTGATGGTCGCGCCCACGGTTGGGATCAATCCACTGGATCCGCTGTGGATCGCCACGTTGGTGGGCATCGTCACCCTGAGTTCGGCCGGCGTGGCCGGGGTGGGCGGCGGCGCGACCTTCGCTGCATTGATCGTACTGCCAGCCATGGGCTTGCCGGTCACCCTGGTGGCGCTGCTGATTTCGGTCGAACCGTTGATCGACATGGGCCGCACCGCACTGAACGTGAGCGGGTCGATGGCGGCGGGCACCATTACCAGCCAAGTGATGGGTCAGACCGACCAGGCTCTGCTGGCAGCCGATGAGCACAAGGAACTGGCTTCGGCGTAACCGGTGCTGCCTGTTCGTGGACGCCCTCTGGAACAGGCGGCGCGAACAGGCCGCCCGATCAGCTGCGCTCCCATACCTCGAACGCGTAGGCCGGCTTGTCGTCGACCGCTTGATTAGGCACGCTCGACACCCTCTGCCATTGGTTCTCGTCGAATTCGGGAAACCAGGCGTCCCCTTCCGGTTGCAAGGCTATCCGCGTCAGGTACAGGCGATCCGCCTGAGCAAGGCCCAGCGCGTACAGCTGCGCGCCACCGATGAGCATCACTTCCTCTGCGCCCTGTTCGCGAGCCCAGGCTTCGGCACGCTCGATGGCCGCCTCCAGAGAAATGAACACTTCGGCACCCGGCAGTTGCAGGTCCGGCTGTCGGCTGACCACCAGGTTCAGGCGCCCCGGCAGGGGGCGGCCCAGCGAGTCCCAGGTCTTGCGACCCATGATGATCGGCTTGCCCAGGGTGGTTGCCTTGAAATACTTGAAATCCCCCGGCAGGTGCCAGGGCATGCTGTTGTCGATGCCGATCACGCGGTTTTCGGCGAGCGCCGCGATCAGGCTTAAAGGGAGAGATGTCTTCATGGCCGGCAGAATAGCAGAGCCTCCTTGGGTTATGCTCACGACGAATCGGCCGCCTGGAAAAACGCGTGAGCGCACCCACTGCATTGCATCGACTCTGGCTCAGTGAAGCCATCCGCCTGCGCGAAGAGCAGGCAGGCCCTTTGGAAGACCTGGAAGCCAACCGCCGGGCACGCCAGCAAGGCGGCGACCTGGCCGCGCGCATCGAGCATCGCGCTTTGCTGCTGGCCGAACGCGATGGCCAGCGCCAGGCCCTGGGCCATTGGTTACAGGGGGCGCGACTGGCGATGCTGCTGCTGGGCGTACTGGCCTTGTTCAGCGGCGCAGGCCTGGCATTCGCGGCGCTGGGCGATGGCCTGCAGCTCGTCAATGTGTTCTGGGCGCTGGGCAGCCTGTTGGGGCTCAACCTCATTCTGCTGCTGAGCTGGCTGCTGGGGCTGGTCGCGTCTGGTGGGCACGGTGCGGTGCTGGGCCGTCTGTGGTTATGGCTCAGCCAGAAACTGGCGCGTGATGCACAAGCGGTGCATCTGGCGCCGGCGCTGGTACTGCTGCTGCAGCGGCGACGACTCAACCGCTGGGCCCTGGGTATGCTGGTGCATGGGCTGTGGCTACTGGCCTTGCTCAGCGCACTGGCCGTGCTGCTGCTGCTGCTGGCGACCCGGCGCTATGGTTTCGTCTGGGAGACCACCATTCTGGGCGCGGACACCTTCATCGACCTGACTCAGCTGTTGGGCGCCGTGCCCGCGCTGCTGGGTTTCAGTGTGCCGGACATCGACATGATCCGCGCCAGTGGCGATCAGGCGACCAACATCGAAGGCGCACGCCAGGCCTGGGCCGGTTGGCTGGTCGGTGTGCTGCTGGTGTTCGGTATCGGCCCGCGCCTGGTGCTGGCCGCGTTCTGCCAATGGCGTTGGCGCCGAGGCCGCGCGGGCTTGACCCTGGATACCAGCCTGCCCGGCTACAGCCAGCTGCGCGAACGGCTGATGCCCAGCAGCGAACGCTTGGGCGTGCGCGATGAGGCGCCAGACGCGTTGCCGCATGTCACCACTCAAGCAGCCAGCGAGTCGAGCAGCGGGGCTGTGTTGGTAGCACTGGAACTCGACGGCCAGCATCCGTGGCCGCCTGCCCTGGCGCCCGGCATTCAGGATGCCGGCGTGCTCGACAGCCGCGAGTCGCGCCAGCGGCTGCTGGAACAGATGACCCGCTTCCCGCCTGCGCGGCTGGTGATCGCCTGCGATCCGCGGCGCTCGCCGGATCGCGGCAGCCTCGGCCTGATTGCCGAACTGGCCCGGTGCGCCAGCGTTACCCGAGTGTGGTTGTTACCCGCGCCACCCGGCCAGGTTCTCGACCCACAACGCCGTGGAGATTGGCAGGCGGGGCTGGATGCACTGGGCCTGCCGGCCGATGAATCGACCCCGTTGAGCTGGCTGGAGACAGGCCATGAGTAAACCCCTGACCCTGGCCGTGGTCGGCCATACCAACGTCGGCAAGACCTCCCTTCTGCGTACGCTTACCCGCGACGTGGGTTTTGGCGAAGTGTCGCACCGGCCCAGCACCACACGACATGTGGAAGGCGCACGTCTTTCAGTGGATGGCGATGCCTTGTTGGAGCTCTACGACACCCCTGGGTTGGAAGATGCCATTGCCCTGCTGGAATTCGTGGAGCGTCTGGATCGCCCCGGCGAGCGTCTCGACGGTCCGGCGCGGGTCGAGCGGTTTCTGCAGGGCAGCGAAGCCCGTCAACGCTTCGAGCAGGAGGCCAAGGTGCTGCGCCAGTTATTGGCTTCCGATGCAGGCCTGTACGTGATCGACGCACGCGAGCCGGTGCTGGCCAAGTACCGGGATGAGTTGGAAGTGCTGGCCAGCTGCGGGAAACCGCTACTGCCAGTGCTCAATTTCGTCAGCAGCAGCCTGCAGCGCGAGGGGGATTGGCGCGAGGCCCTGGCTCGCCTTGGTTTGCATGCCTTGGTGCGCTTCGACAGCGTGGCGCCGCCCGAAGACGGTGAACGGCGTCTTTATGAAAGCCTGGCCTTGCTGCTGGAACATTCCCGTCCGGCCCTGCAGCGGCTGATCGACGATCAGCAGGCGCAACGACTGGTGCGCCAGGGCAGCGCGCGACGGTTGATTGCCGAACTGCTGATCGACTGCGCGGCCTGTCGTCGCAGCGTTACCAGTGATGCAGCGGCGGGCGCCATCGAAGACCTCCGCAAAGCGGTGCGCACACGCGAGCAGCGCTGCGTGGAAGCCTTGCTCAAACTGTATGCCTTCCGCAGCCAGGATGCCTCGGCGGGCGACCTACCGCTGTCGGATGGGCGCTGGGGAGACGATCTGTTCAACCCCGATACGCTCAAGCAGCTGGGGGTGAAGGTCGGCGGCGGCATTGCGGCCGGCGCAGCGGCTGGCGCTGGCGTCGACCTGCTGGTGGGCGGTTTGACCCTGGGCATGGCGGCCATCGCTGGGGCCATTGCCGGCGGCGCGCTGCAAACCGCACGGGGCTATGGCGCACGCTTGTTGGGCAAGTTCAAGGGCGAGCGCGAACTGACCGTGGACGACAACGTGCTGCGGCTGCTGGCGTTGCGCCAGAAGCAGCTGGTGAAAGCCCTCGAAGCCCGTGGCCATGCCGCCATGGGCACCATCGAAGTGGCGGCGCCACAAGAGCAGACCTGGCGCGAAGGCAAGCTGCCAGACGCCCTGAACAAGGCTCGCGCCTATCCGCAATGGTCCTCGCTCAACGGCCACAAGCACCTGACCCAGCGCGAGCGCGAAGAGCAGATCGAAGCGCTGGCCCAGCAGCTCTGACGCCGCGGTTACTTGCGCAGCAACCGCAGCCCATTGAACACTACCAGCAGACTCACACCCATGTCGGCAAACACCGCCATCCACAGCGTTGCCATACCGGCCACGGTCATCAGCAGAAACACTGCCTTGATCGCCAGCGCCAGCACGATGTTCTGCAACAACACCGAACGGGTCTGCTTCGACAGTCGGATGAATGCCGGAATCTTGCGCAGATCATCGTCCATCAATGCGACATCGGCGGTTTCGATCGCGGTATCGGTGCCCGCTGCCGCCATGGCGAAACCGATCTCGGCCCGCGCCAGCGCCGGCGCATCGTTGATGCCGTCACCGACCATGCCAACCCGATGTCCTTGGGCGTACAGCTGTTCCACGGCCTTGAGCTTGTCGGCAGGCAACAGATCGCCAATGGCCTGATCGATACCTACTTGGGCGGCAATCGCCTTGGCAGTGTGCGGGTTGTCCCCGGTCAGCATCACCGTCTTGATGCCCAGGGCATGCAACTGGGCTATGGCCTCGCGACTGGTCTGCTTGACGGTATCGGCCACCGCGAACAGCGCCACCGGACCCTGCGGCCCGAGCAACACCACCACCGACTTGCCTTCACGCTCCAGTCGATCAAGACGCTCCTCCAACACCGGCGAGCACTGATCCAGCTCTTCCACCAGCCGGTGATTGCCCAAGTGATAGGTCTGCCCGTCCACCTGGCCCTTGATGCCGCGCCCGACCAATGCCTGGAAATCATCCAGGATCACGGTCGTATCTGTCCCATTGTGATCACCGGCAATCGCCCGTGACACCGGATGGTCCGAGCGCGCCGCCAAGGCCTGGGCTATCGCCTGCGCGCGGCCTTCGAAGGCCTGATCGAGCAGCGCATAGTCGGTCTGCACCGGCTTGCCGTGGGTCAGCGTGCCGGTCTTGTCCAGCGCCAGATAATCCAGCTTGTGGCCACCTTCCAGGTACACGCCACCCTTGACCAGGATGCCTTTGCGCGCAGCCGCAGCCAGCGCACTGACGATGGTAACCGGGGTAGAAATGACCAGCGCACAGGGACAGGCGACCACCAGCAGTACCAGCGCGCGGTAGATCCAGTCGAACCAGGCGCCAAGGCCCACCAGCGGCGGTACTACCGCGATCAGCAAAGCCAGGGCAAACACCACCGGCGTATAGATTCGTGAAAAGTTATCCACAAAGCGCTGGGTAGGCGCCCGCGCACCCTGCGCCTGCTCGACCGCATGGATGATCCGCGCCAATGTTGACTGGCCAGCAGCGGCAGTGACCTGGAACTCCAGCGAACCCGCTTGGTTGATGGTGCCGGCGAACACCTTGTCACCAACACCCTTCTCCACCGGCAAGCTCTCACCGGTAATAGGTGCTTGATCGATGCTGGAGTGACCAGAGGTCACTTCACCATCCAGGCCAATACGCTCACCCGGACGTACACGCACGATGGCCTGCAGTGCGACCGCTTTCACGTCCTGCTCAAGCCACTGGCCGTCCGCCTGACGGACCGTCGCCGTGTCCGGCGTAAGCCGCATCAGACCACCAATCGCATTGCGCGCGCGATCCAGGGACTTGGCTTCGATCAGCTCGGCCACGGTGAACAGGAACATCACCATCGCCGCTTCCGGCCACTGGCCGATCAACACTGCACCGGTCACCGCGATGCTCATCAACGCATTGATGTTGAGGTTGCCGTTCTTCAGAGCGATCCAGCCCTTGCTGTAGGTGGTCAGACCGCAACTGGCAATCGACACCAATGCCAGCAATGCCACGACCCAAGTCGGCGCCGCCTGGGTGAAATGGACCACTTCGGCCGCGACCGCCGTCACGCCCGACAGCGCCAGCGGCCACCAGGGCTTGCGTGGCGCCGGCAGCGCATTGGCGGTGGGCTCGTCCCCGCTGATGGGTTCGGCGTGCATGCCCAGCGATTTGATGGCGCTCTCGATCGCCTGGGTATCGGGCAGCGAATGGCGCACGCCGAGCACCCGATTGATCAGGTTGAAATCCAGCTGTTGCACGCCGGCCAGCTTGGCCAGCTTGTTCTGGATCAGCGTCTGCTCGGTCGGACAGTCCATGGCTTCGATGCGGAACTGACTCAGCCGAGCATCCTGGCTGTCGCCGGGCGCGAGCTGGACGGTCGAGGGCGCCGTTGCCTTGCCTGCGCAGCAATGACTGGCTGGCGCAGGGCTGTGCTCGTGCTCGTGCTCGTGCTCGTGCTCGTGCTCGTGCTTATGATCGTGGGCATGGCCGGAGGTGGGGTGGCTCATTGGTCGCAATTCCCTGAAGTGCAGGTTGCCAAGTGAACACCCTGTAGCCACTATAGGGTCAAGCATCTTTTCGGACGGTACGCGCATGAAAATCGGAGAACTGGCGAAAATCACCGACTGTCAGGTCGAAACCATCCGCTACTACGAACGCGAAAAGCTATTGCCCCTGCCGGCCCGCAGCGATGGCAACTACCGCCTCTACACTCAGGCTCATGTCGAGCGGCTCACCTTCATTCGCAATTGCCGCATCCTGGACATGACCTTGGATGAAATCCGCGACCTGCTGACCCTGCGCGACAGCCCCCAGGACCAATGCCAGAGCGTCAACGACCTGATCGACGAGCACATTCATCATGTCAAGGCACGCATAGATGGTTTGGTAGCCTTGCAGGACCAACTCGTTGCCCTGCGCCAGAAATGCCATGGCGGCACTGCCGAAGAACACTGCGCAATCCTTCAGCGCCTGGAAATCAGCGGCGCCGTCACCGTTCCCGATGCCGAACACTCCCATGTAGGCCGCAGCCACGGGCATTGAACGACTGAACACAGCCTGTGGGAGCGGGCTTTGCCCGCGAAAAGAGCACTGCGTTTCGTCAGGCATACCGCGGCGCGGCCTTCGCGGGCAGAGCCCGCTCCCACAAGAGATTACAAAACCTCGTAAGAGCGGTCTGCGGCCGCGAAGCAAACGGCGCGGCTCATCGGATACACGCCCCCATTCGAATATTGTAAGGAGTGTGAATAGTATATGGCTCATTAAATTTGACATGAACCATATACAGCTCATACTCAATCCATGCTAACCACACTTCTGCAACAGATCCGCAACCGCCGCCAACAACTGGGCCTTCAGATCCAGGACATGCCCTTGCGCACAGGCCTCACCCGCCAGCAATACGGAAAAATCGAGAAAGACGGCAACCCGCGGCTCAACACCCTCGACCTGATTGCCGAAGGTCTGGACGCCAGCATGGTCCTGGTACCCAAGGATCAACTCAAGCTGATCGAAAAGATCCTGGCAGGCGCACCGGTGTACTTCGAGGACGATCGCCCTGTGGATAACTATCCGGAAAATCCTTGGGACGATCTGCCATGAGTATCGAGACCGTAGCGGCCTTGAAGCTGACGCTGCATTCGCAACTAGTCGGTTATGTCACCGGCCATTCGAATGGCAAGAATGTACTTACCTTGGCGCCGGATTACATCGATGATCCACACCGCCGCACGCTGACCTTATCTCACCTCAATCCGGGCATATTCAGGCGTCAACTGGCAAACAAACACCCCTACATCACCCATCACCGGCTGCACCCGGTGTTGAGCAATCTACTTCCGGAAGGCGCGCTGCGTGGCCTGGTTGCACAAGCCATGAAAGTGCATCCAGACAGTGAATTTCCCTTGTTGAGCTGGCTTGGTCAGGACTTACCGGGTGCATTGGTCGCCACTCCCGTGTCTGCCGAACACATACCAGCCTGTGCGCTGGGCAACCACGGCAAGATCACTCCAGTATCCATCGACACGCCCGCCCATCGCTCGCATTTCTCGCTGGCCGGCGTACAGATGAAATTCTCCATGCACGACCGGGATGGTCGTTACATAACCGCCGATCCTACGGCGCCGGGAGACTGGATCATCAAGACGCCTTCCACCGTTCATCCATTCGTGCCGCTCAACGAATACACCTGCATGAAACTGGCACAACTGGCAGGCGTCGACATTCCTGAAATACGCCTGGTCGGCATGGACATGATCGACAGCCTGCCCGGAATCAACCTACCCGACGAGCAATGGGCGTATGGCATGCGTCGTTATGATCGACTTGCTGGAGGTCAGCGCGTTCATTCAGAAGACTTCGCCCAGGTGCTTTACGCCTACGCACACGATAAATACCATGGCGGTCGTTATGAACAGATCGCCAAATTGCTCTACACCCAGACCCGCCATGGCCAACGGGATGTCACGCAAATGGCTGTGCGTTTGCTGGTCAATGTGCTGCTGGCCAACGGCGACGCCCACCTGAAGAACTGGAGCCTGATCTATCCAGATGCGTTGAACGCAGAACTGTCCCCGGCTTACGACATCGTCGCGACCAAGGTGTTTATTCCCGGCGAGAGCCAGTACGCGCTGAACATGGCCGATACGAAAGCCTGGTATGACGTCTCTCTCGAACACTTCAGACGTTGGGCCGAGACCTCTGGAATACCTTGGCGACCCGTGCTCGCTCATCTACGACAAACGCTGGACGCGGCACGAACGCTTTGGCCTGAAGCACTAGCCGCCAGCGTTATGAGGCCGGACCAGCAAGCGATCCTGCGCCAGCATTGGCAACAGCTGCATGCGGATTTTCAGATCTCTTAACTGAATCAGCGAGCAAGGTTTTGAAACAATGCTGGTTTCGCTATTGCAAAGCCTGCCTATAGGTTCGTTGCACATGTCCAACAAAAAGAACCCGTTATGAATCGCACTGCAACCCCCTTTCAAATATCCGATCTGCACGCTGAACCTGGTTTTCTTCCAGTCGTGGGCGAGCGGCTGTGGCAAGCCTGGTGGAAGGAAGACGGCTATACCCTGGAGGATGTGCTGACGCTTCTGGATAACAGTCTGCATTCCGAGCCCATTCCCACCACTTTGGTCGCTCATGCAGGCGAGCGGTTCGTGGGCACGGTATCGCTGATCCTCTCGGACATGGATGAACGAACGCAGTACTCACCTTGGCTGGCGGCGCTGTGGGTAGAGGCCGAAAGCCGCAACCAGGGCGTTGGCGCGGCGTTGCTTGCAGCCGGCATGCAGCGAGCGAAGGCGGCGGGTGTCGAACGGGTGTATCTGTGCGCCGTCGAAGAAAAGTCGGCGTACTACCGGCGGCTTGGCTGGGAGCAGATCGAGACTGACGTTGGGGGGATGAATATCTTCACAAGGGCACTAAGGTAGTCGAATCGCGGTGTCTGTTTCGCGGCCGATGACCGCTCCCACAGGAGATCACACAATTCCGTGGGAGCGGTCCGTGGCCGCGAAAAGGACGCTGCGTTTCGTCAGGCATACCACGCCAAGACTTTCGCGGCCGATGACCGCTCCTACAGGGGATCACACAACCCCGTGGGAGCGGTCTGTGGCCGCGAAAAGGACGCCGCGGTGTGTCAGACACACCACAGCGAGGCTTTCGCGGCCGATGACCGCTCCCACGGGGTATCCCACATTGGTTTGTCCCCTCATCAGGGGATGATCACACTGCCATCGGTGCGGTCAGCGGGGCGTGGTGTTCGTAGCCTTCGAGGGAGAAATCGCTGGGTTCGATCAGCTCCAGCCACTCGGGTTGGTACACCCCGGTCTTGGCGAACTCGGGCACGCGGTCGGAAATCACCAGCTTGGGCGCTGGCAGTGGCTCGCGTTTCATCTGCTCGTTGAGCATGTCCAGATGGTTCTCGTACACATGGGCGTCGCCGATGAAGTAGGTGAACCAGCGTGGCGTGTAGCCCGTCAGGCGACCAACCAGGGACAGCAGCGCGGCGCCTTCGGTGAGGTTGAACGGCGTGCCCAGGCCCAGGTCGTTGGAGCGGATGTACAACGTCAGCGAGATCTCGCGGGTTTCCGGGTTGGGGTGGAACTGGTACAGCAAATGGCATGGCGGCAGCGCCATTTCATCGAGCTGGGCGCAGTTCCAGCCGTGGAACAGGATCCGCCGGCTGCCAGGGTCCTTGATGATGGTGTCGACGCACTGGCGAATCTGGTCGATGGCCTTGTACAGCACCACGAAGCTTTCGCCGTTTTCCTCGGCCTGGGCAATCTGCCGATAGCCCTGGCTGGTGGCCACCTCGATTGCCGCCGGGTTGCTCAGGGCGATGCGCTTGTAGGCCGGCCACTGGCGCCACTGCACACCATAGATCTCGCCCAGATCGTCTTCGCCCTGGCGGAACGGATTGGCCAGCCATTGGGCATTCTCGTTGGCATTCTGGTCCCAGACCTTGCAGCCCAGGGCGCGGAATTCCGCGGCATTGTTGACCCCGCGCAGAAAACCGACCATTTCGCCGATGGCCGACTTGAACGCCAGCCGCCGGGTAGTGATCGCCGGAAAGCCTTCCTGCAGGTCGAACCGCAGCATGGCACCCGGGAAACTGATGGTGCGCACGCCGGTGCGGTTGCTTTGCAAGGTGCCGTTCTTGATGACGTGGGCGACCAGTTCCAGATATTGCTTCATGACTTACCTGCATCGTTCAGGGCGCAACCGCAGTCACGCCCAGGCAAAAAGAATCAAACGGCCGGACGCGGAGCCGCCGGCGTGCGGTGGTAGGCCCACCAGATCAACCCCAGGCCGCCCAGGATCATCGGCAGACACAGCACTTGTCCCATGGTCAGCCAGCCCCATGCCAGGTAGCCCAGCTGCGCATCGGGCACACGGACGAATTCGACGATGAAACGGAAGATTCCGTAGAACAGCGCGAACATGCCGGATACCGCCATGGTCGGCCGCGGTTTGCGCGAGAACAACCAGAGGATGATGAACAGCGCGACGCCTTCCAGGGCGAACTGGTAAAGCTGCGAGGGGTGACGGGGCAGCTGTGCCGGATCGCTGAAGGGCGGGAAGATCATGGCCCATGGCACGTCGGTAGCCTTGCCCCACAGCTCGGCGTTGATGAAGTTGCCGATACGCCCGGCGCCCAGCCCGATCGGCACCAACGGGGCGATGAAATCCATCAGTTGGAAAAACGACTTGTCGTTCTTCTTGCCGAACCACCACGCGGCCAGCATCACGCCCAACAGCCCGCCATGGAACGACATGCCGCCCTTCCACACCTCGAATATCAAAGTCGGGTTGGCGATGTATTGCTCCAGATCGTAGAACAGCACGTAGCCGAGGCGGCCGCCGAGGATCACCCCCATTGCGCACCAGAACACCAGGTCCGAGAGCTTTTCCTTGGTCCAGGTCGGGTCGAAACCGTTGAGCCGGCGCGAGGCCAGCAACCAGGCGCCACCAATGCCCACCAGGTACATCAAGCCGTACCAGTGGATTTTCAGCGGTCCGATGGCCAGTGCCACCGGGTCGATCTGCGGGTAAGGCAGCATTGCAATTCCTCAGCTAAGCAAAAAACTCATGCCGACGCTGAACAGCAGCGCGGCGAACAGGCGTTTGAGCACGCGTGGCGATAACTTGTGCGCCAGGCGGGCACCGTATTTGGCGAAAAACATGCTGGTCACGGCGATACCCGCCAGGGCCGGCAGGTAGACGAATCCGAAACTATGCGCTGGCAGGCCCGGCTCGTGCCAGCCCAGCACCATGAAACTTGTCGCGCTGAACAGGGCGATCGGCAAGCCGACCGCCGAGGACGTCGCGACGGCCTGCTGCATCGGCACGCTGCGCCAGGTCAGGAAGGGCACGGTCAACGAGCCGCCGCCGATGCCGAATATGGCCGAAGCCCAACCGATCACCGTGCCGGCCACGCCCAGACCCAGTTTGCCGGGTACCTGGCGGGTGGCCTTGGGCTTGAAGTCCAGCGCCATCTGGATGGACACCAGCACGGCGAACACGCCGATGATTTTCTGCAGGTGCGGGCCCTGGATCAACGACGCCGTGAACGCGCCGATGCCTGCGCCCACCACGATGCCCAGGGTCATCCAGCCGACCACAGGCCACTGCACCGCTTTCATCTGGTGATGGGCACGAATGGCATTGATCGAGGTGAACACGATGGTGGCCAGCGAGGTGCCCACTGCCAGGTGCGTCAGTACCGAGGCATCGAAGCCCTGCAAGGTGAAGCTGAACACCAGCACGGGCACGATGATGATACCGCCGCCCACGCCGAACAGGCCGGCCAGTACGCCAGCGCAGGCACCGAGCAGTAGATACAGCGCGAATTCCATGGTTGCCCCCGTAAACAGTTCGGCATGGTACCGGAACCGGTGCCCCACGCTCCACCTTGCAGCGATGGATAGGCGCGCCGGGGATCGGTAGAGTGAAGCCAAACTACAAGGATTTCCACGTATGTGCCTGATCGTTTTCACCTGGCAGCCCGGTGACGCCCACCCGCTGGTGCTGGCGGGCAACCGTGACGAATTCCACGCACGGCCCACGGCGCCCCTGTGCCAGTGGCGGGAACACCCCGGCGTCCATGCCGGGCGGGATCTGGAAGCCGGCGGTACCTGGCTGGGCATCGGGCCCGAGCAGCGCATCGCCGCCCTGACCAATATCCGCCGACCTGGCCAGCCGCCCGCTCGGCGCTCCAGAGGTGATCTGGTCGCAGGGTTTCTCACCGGCACAGGGTCGATCGACGAGTACCTGCAGCGTGTCATGGACCGCCTGGACGAATATGCCGGATTCAATCTGCTGCTCGGCGATGGCCAGCGCCTGTGCTACCTGCACTCGGCCGAGGGTACCCCACAGTATCTGTCGGCGGGCACCTATGGATTGTCCAATGCCGGGCTCGATACGCCATGGCCCAAGCTGGTGAAGGCCCGTCAGGGGCTGGAAGCATTGGGCAGCCAGCCCAATGCGCTGCTGGACATGCTGGCCGACCCGGCCCAGGCGCCCGAGCATGCATTGCCCGACACCGGCGTGGGCCTGGCCACCGAGCGACTGCTGTCGAGCGTATTCATTACCGGCGCCAGCTACGGGACCCGGGCCAGCACCGTGGTCATCGTCGATGCTGCAGGTCGCCGGGAAATGATCGAGCGCAGTTTCGGCCCACTGGGCAGCGCACTGGGCGAAGTGCGCCTGCAATCGGTCTAGCCAGTTGCCGGCTAAACCGAACGGCCGATGCGTTTGCCCTGGCGCTTGCCGATGTCGCTGGCCTGGCCATCGCGCTGCTTGCCGGTGCGCGCATCGCTGATCAGGCCGGGAATCAATGCCCCTTCGGGGAGGTTCTTCCAGAAGCGGGTGGGCAGGTGGCCCTGCATGACCTTGGGGTTCAGGCGCGCAGGATTGAAGATGTGGCTGTAATAGGTCAGCCACAGTTCGCCTTGCGGGTCGTGCGCCTGCTGCGCCAGCTGTTGCCATTCCAGCGGGCATTGCCGTTCGTGGATCAACTGAGTGCCGTCGTAATAGACCCCGTCCTGGGGCGTTGCGATCAGCCAGCGACTGCGCCCCATGCGGCCGATGAAATGCTCGCTGGCGAGGGCCAGAATGTCGTGGGCCGGTTCATGCCAGGCCACGTACTCGGGGCCCGGTGGCCCCTCGGCTGCCACCGGCAGCTCGACGAAACGCAGGAAGGCATGCAGATGATGGCTTTCACGTCGCACCTGCTTGATGCGCCGGTGCAGTTCACTGCCCAGGCGATCACCCGCCAGCATGGCCGTGCGATCGCCGTGACTGACGCGCCAGAGCACTTCGTACAACAGGCTCCAGCGTTGCTCGCCACGGTACTGCGCGGCGCTTTCAAGAAGCTCGATGAGGGCTACGGGAATGCGCGCCTGGAATGGCCCGATTTCCGCCGGGTAGTGCTCGTCCGTGGCGAACAGGTCCGCCACGGTGTTCCAGCCCACATGACTCGGATCGATCTGATGGCTGAGCAGCCAGCGCGCCTGTTGCCGCCAGGTCGCGAACAGGTTGTCGCAGTCCAGGCATATCATCCCCACAGCCCCAACTGCTGGGGTTGCGGGCGATCACGCAACTGGTCGCGCAGCAGCAAGGTGGAAATCTCGGCCTGCTGCGGGTGGTAGTCGCTGGTGATGAAGAACGGCTTGGCCTTGGCCAGCACGCAACGCAGGCGGGTCAGGTCTTCATAGCGAATCCGCCGCTGCCGGCGCAGCTCCACCAGGCGCTTGGTGGTACGCAGGCCAATACCGGGTATGCGCGCGATCAGCGCCGGTTCGGCACGGTTCAGGTCCAACGGAAAAACGCTTCGGTTTTCCAGCGCCCAGGCCAGTTTCGGGTCGATGTCCAGCGCCAGGTCGCCCGGACCGGACAGCAATTCGTCCGCCTTGTAGCCATAGCTGCGCAGCAGGAAGTCGGCCTGGTAGAGGCGGTGCTCGCGCATCAGCGGCGGCGCTGCCAGCGGTACGCTCTTGGGACTGTTGGGAATGGGGCTGAACGCCGAATAGTAGACCCGCTTGAGGCCGAAGTTGCCGTACAGCGACTCGGCGCTGTGCAGGATGGTGCTGTCATCGGTCTGGTCGGCACCGACGATCATCTGCGTGCTCTGCCCAGCCGGTGTGAAACGCGGCGCGCGCGGCTCGTTGAGCACGGTCTGCTGACCGGTGTAGATGGTGCTCATGGCTTTCTTGATCGAAGCCACGTCTTTTTCCGGGGCCAGGGTCTGCAGGCTGGCATCGGTGGGCAGCTCGATGTTCACGCTCAAGCGATCGGCATAGCGACCGGCCTCGGCGATCAGCGCCGGGTCCGCTTCGGGAATGGTCTTGAGGTGGATGTAACCGCGAAACTGATGTTCCTCGCGCAGCAGGCGTGCGACGCGAATCAACTGCTCCATGGTGTAGTCGGCCGAGCGAATGATGCCCGAGCTCAGGAACAGCCCGCTGATGCAGTTGCGGCGATAGAAATCCACCGTCAGCCGCACCACTTCCTCAGGCGTGAAGCGCGCCCGCGGCACGTCACTGGAGCGGCGGTTGACGCAATACTGGCAATCGAACAGGCAGAAATTGGTCAACAGGATCTTGAGCAGCGATACACAGCGGCCGTCCGGCGTGTAGCTGTGGCAGATGCCCATGCCATTGGTCGAGCCCAGTCCGCCCTTGCCTTCCGAGCTGCGCTTGGGCGCACCGCTGCTGGCGCACGAGGCATCGTACTTGGCGGCGTCGGCGAGGATGCTGAGCTTATCGATCAATTGCATGAAATTTCCCGATACTGTTTTTATGTACAGTACAGAAATACCGGCCCACCAGCAACGCCACCGGTCGGCCAGAAGCCAGGCAGCACGCGGCTTCGGACCTGACCGTCGCCCCCCCCCAGGAACTCAGCCCACGGTGTCGAACTGATCCTTGATGTAGCGGATTTCGCTGCGTCCGTGAGGCGCCGGCAGGCCATCTTCGCCGAGGTTGACGAACACCAGCTTGTCCACGGTCAGGATGCTCTTGCGGGTGATCTTGTTGCGCACTTCGCACGTCAGGGTGATGGAGGTCCGCCCGAACTCGGTCGCCGTGATGCCCAACTCGATGATGTCGCCCTGGCGCGAAGCGCTGACGAAGTTGATCTCGGAGATGTACTTGGTCACCACGCGCTGATTGCCCAACTGGACGATGGCGTAGATGGCCGCTTCCTCGTCGATCCAGCGCAGCAGGCTGCCACCGAACAAGGTGCCGTTGGGGTTGAGGTCTTCGGGTTTTACCCATTTGCGCGTATGAAAATTCATGCTGGCTCCTCTGTTCTTCACCTTAAGTGGCTCGAATCATGGCAGACCGCGGCGCCCGGCTCCATTGAGCTTTGCCTATGAATACCATTATCGATCCGGCGCTGATCGTCAGAAATACTTTGGCAGCTGGGCACATCGCTATATAATCGCCACCGATTCACCCAACGGCCCTTTTCACTCCCGGCCGTTCCCGCCACCCGTCCGAGGGGCGCTGCAGCAGGCTCGACCTGTCAGGCTCGGATGGGGCGTTGTCCTTTCCGGCCTTGCCTGGGGACGCCAAACGCACACAACGGCGCCCATTCGAACCTTACGAATGGAGGCTCTTAATGAGCGCTGTACTTACGCCTGCTGGTTTTTCCGATTTCAAAGTCGCCGACATTTCCCTGGCTGCCTGGGGCCGTCGCGAAACCATCATTGCCGAGTCGGAAATGCCTGCACTGATGGGCCTGCGCCGCAAATACGCCGGCCAGCTGCCGCTCCAGGGTGCGAAGATCCTGGGCTGCATCCACATGACCATCCAGACCGCCGTGCTGATCGAGACTCTGGTCGCGCTGGGTGCCGAAGTGCGCTGGTCCTCGTGCAACATTTTTTCCACCCAGGATCAGGCCGCTGCAGCCATCGCTGCCGCCGGTATCCCGGTGTTCGCCTGGAAAGGTGAAACCGAGGAAGAATACGAGTGGTGCATCGAGCAGACCATCCTCAAGGACGGCCAGCCATGGGATGCCAACATGATCCTGGACGACGGCGGCGATCTGACCGAAATCCTGCACAAGAAATACCCGGCCATGCTGGACAAGGTCCACGGCGTGACCGAAGAAACCACCACCGGCGTGCACCGCCTGCTGGACATGCTGGCCAAGGACGAACTGAAGATCCCGGCCATCAACGTCAACGACTCGGTGACCAAGAGCAAGAACGACAACAAGTACGGCTGCCGTCACAGCCTCAACGACGCCATCAAGCGCGGCACCGACCACCTGTTGTCGGGCAAGCAGGCGCTGGTGATCGGCTACGGTGACGTGGGCAAGGGCTCGGCCCAGTCGCTGCGTCAGGAAGGCATGATCGTCAAGGTTTCCGAAGTCGACCCGATCTGCGCCATGCAGGCCTGCATGGATGGCTACGAGCTGGTTTCGCCATTCATCGACGGCATCAACGATGGCACCGAAGCGAGCATCGACAAGGCCCTGCTGGGCAAGATCGACCTGATCGTCACCACCACCGGTAATGTCAACGTCTGCGATGCCAACATGCTCAAGGCGCTGAAGAAGCGTGCCGTGGTCTGCAACATCGGTCACTTCGACAACGAAATCGACACCGCTTTCATGCGCAAGAACTGGGCATGGGAAGAAGTGAAGCCACAGGTGCACAAGATCCACCGCACCGGTGCCGGCAGCTTCGACGCGCAGAACGACGACTACCTGATCCTGCTGGCCGAAGGCCGTCTGGTTAACCTGGGCAACGCCACCGGTCACCCAAGCCGCATCATGGACGGCTCGTTCGCCAACCAGGTGCTGGCACAGATCTTCCTGTTCGAGCAGAAGTACGCCGACCTGGACGCCAACGGCAAGGCTGCGCGCCTGACCGTCGAAGTGCTGCCAAAGAAACTCGACGAGGAAGTGGCTCTGGAAATGGTCCGCGGCTTCGGCGGCGTGGTCACCCAGCTGACCCAGAAGCAGGCCGACTACATCGGCGTCACCGTCGAAGGTCCGTTCAAGCCAGAAGCCTACCGCTACTAAGCTTCTGCACCGTTGACACGGCGGGCCAGCCAACACTGGCCCGCTCGATGGGTTTACCGAGAAACTGCCATGTCTCAAGATCGTCCCTTAAGCTTCGAGTTCTTTCCGACCAAGACCGATGCCGGGCATGAAAAGCTGATGGGCGTTGCCCGCCAATTGGCTGCCTACAAACCCGATTTCTTTTCCTGCACCTACGGCGCTGGCGGTTCGACCCGCGACCGCACGTTGAACACCGTTCTGCAGCTGGAAAACGAAGTCAATGTTCCCGCCGCTCCGCACCTGTCGTGCGTGGGCGACAGCAAGCAAGAACTGCGTGGCCTGCTCGACCAGTACAAGGCGGCGGGCATCAAGCGCATCGTTGCCCTGCGCGGCGACCTGCCTTCGGGTATGGGCATGTCCAGCGGCGAGCTGCGCCATGCCAACGACCTGGTCGAGTTCATTCGCGCCGAAACCGGCGACCACTTCCACATCGAAGTGGCGGCCTACCCCGAGATGCACCCGCAGGCGCGCAATTTCGAAGATGACCTGGTCAACTTCGCGCGCAAGGCCAATGCCGGCGCCAGCAGCGCAATCACTCAGTACTTCTTCAACGCCGACAGCTATTTCTACTTCGTCGAGCGCGTGCAGAAGCTGGGCGTGAACATTCCGATCGTGCCCGGCATCATGCCGATCACCAACTACAGCAAGCTGGCGCGTTTCTCCGACGCCTGCGGCGCGGAAATCCCGCGCTGGGTGCGCAAGCAGCTGGAAGCCTACGGCGATGACGTGAAAAGCATCCAGGCGTTCGGCGAGCAAGTGATCACGCAGATGTGTGAGCGTTTATTGCAGGGCGGCGCACCGGGCCTGCACTTCTATACCCTTAACCAGGCAGAACCCAGCCTGGCCGTATGGAACAATCTGAAACTCAGCAGCTGAGTCTTCTCAGACGGCCTCAGGGCCTCGGCACATTGCCGGGGCCTTTTTTTGTCGTTCATCAGCATCAGAATCAGGTCCATGGTCACTCAAACCCGCTCTTCTCGTCCGCAGCTGGTCTACCTCGTGTTCGGTGCCGACACCTATCACCGGGAAGCCATCTTCAGCATCTGCAGTGCCCTGGCTCGTCTACGTGAAACGCCCGGTCACAGCATCGACATCCAGGTGTTCACCGACGACCCCGCACCCTACGGCGACCTGCCGGTGCGCGTACGCAATTTCGACGCGGCCACCCGCAAGGCGTGGATGCAGCCGCACGGTTACCACTTCCGCATCAAGCACATGGCGCTGCTCGAAGTGCTGCGCGAATCCGAAGTCGCCCTGCTGATAGACACCGACACCTTCTTCCATCAGTCGCCGCTGGCGCTGTTCGAGCGTATCGCGCCGGGGAGCCTGCTGTGCAACGCGATCGGTATCCGCTATGGCGACTGCCGGGAAAGCGTGCTGTACAGCGCATTGAGCGAAGAACTGCAGGCGCGCGGCCTGGCCGATGACCAGATGCCCCTGATCAACTCCGGGGTGATCGGCCTGCATGCCGACAATGCCTGCCTGCTGGAGCGCTCGATCGAGCTGATGGACGATCTGTACCCGCGGGCCCAGGGCGCCTACATTCTCGAGGAGTTCTGCCTGGGCATCGCCGCCTACCGGCACTACGCCCTGCGCGAGTGCCCCGACCTGATCCACCACTACTGGAGCCGCAAGCAGCTGTTCCGGGCCAAGGTCATGGCGTGGCTGCGCAAGCACCAGGACGTGCCGCTCGACCCCGCTGCGCTGGACGATACCCAGCAAGTCACCGCCCAATTGCCGCGTCCGCCCGCCGCGCAACGCTTGCTGTTCAAGGCCGTGACCCTGCTGCTGCCCGGTCATCAGCGGCAGTTCGTGCGCGAAGTGCTGTATGGCTGCTACCCCCATGCCAACGAATTCGACCAGGCCTGCGCACCCGTCTGGTGGGAAAAGGCCCAGGACAACGTCGAGCGGCGCATGCGCACGCCGCTGCAGCCCAGGCAACTGGAGCAGTGGCTGGGGCATCCCGGCGTTCGTTTACTGCTGGGCCGCCGCCGCAGCTCCATCTATCAGCACCTGACGAGCCGGCAAAAGTCCTGAAAGCCCGGCGCAGACCTTTTCAAGCGGAGCCAGCCGTCGTAATCTCCGGCCCATGG
Organism: Pseudomonas sp. CFBP 8770; assembly: GCF_014841705.1. Classification (NCBI taxonomy): domain Bacteria; kingdom Pseudomonadati; phylum Pseudomonadota; class Gammaproteobacteria; order Pseudomonadales; family Pseudomonadaceae; genus Pseudomonas; species Pseudomonas sp. CFBP 8770. Next base: position 160,089 of record NZ_JACYUL010000003.1, on the reverse strand, counting down.
TTGCCATCCTCCGCTCGTTGCCCTCTGCGCTTCTCCTTTGCTGGTGCCTGCAGGCCCACGGCGAAACGCTGCGTATCGTCACCGATTCGTGGGCGCCCTACGCCTTCGAGGAACACGGTAAGGCGCAGGGAATCGACTACGACATCACCGCGCTGATCTTCGAGCGCCTGGGCATTCAAGTGCAATGGCAGTTCCTGCCGTGGAAACGCTGTCTGGCCATGCTCGATCAAGGCCAGGCCGACGGCATCCTCGATATTTTCCAGACCAACGAACGCGACGCCAGCCTGTTCTACCCCAGGGAGCCGCTGTCGGAGGTGGAATGGGTGTTCTACCAGGCCAACGATCGCCCTCACCCAGTGCAGAGCATGACCGACCTCAAGGGGCTGACCGTGGGCATCACGGCCGGGTACGACTACGGTGACGAGTTCGCCCAGGCACCTGGTGTGATCCGCGAGAGCGGACCCAGCCAGGAAGCCAACTTCGGCAAGCTGGCCAAGGCACGCATCGACCTGCTGATCACCGACCGCCGGGTCGGGGAATACACCGTCAAGCGTCTGGGCCTTGAGCAGCGGGTCAGTCGCCTGCCCATGGAGATCGGCAGCAACCCGCAGTTTCTGGCGGTACGCCGCGGCGCCGGGATGGACCTGCTGGTGCAGCGCTTCGCCGCCGAACTGCGCCGGTTCAAACAGGAGCCAGCCTACGCGCAGCTGCTGGCACGCTATGCCGATGCGCCAATGAGTGGTAAAACGCTACCTTCCGCTGCGCCGCATATCCTCCGGCAATCGCCTGCGGACACCGCTGGGCAGCGTGAAAGCAGCGCAATGTGATTGCTCTGTTATACTCGGCCCTTGTGCCAGGCTTACGTCCGGCCGCTCGGCCTTGCCAAGGCCTCCCGAAGCACCTGCCAGCTGGGCTTGCGCCCGCGCACCGCTTCGTGATGCCCCCTTTGCAACCCCAGCAGGACCGGACGCGGCAGTGTCATCACACACCCGTCGCGCCAGGCAAGATTATCCCTCGGGCATAAGCCCCTACTAGAACAGGATTACTCATGTCCTTTGCTTCCCTCGGTCTCTCCGAGGCTCTAGTCCGCGCCATCGAGGCAGCGGGCTACACCCAGCCCACCCCGGTGCAACAGCGGGCCATTCCCGCCGTGTTGCAAGGCCGCGACCTGATGGTTGCCGCTCAGACAGGTACAGGTAAGACCGGCGGTTTCGCCCTTCCGATTCTGGAACGGCTGTTCCCAGGTGGTCACCCGGACAAATCCCAACGTCATGGCCCGCGCCAACCGCGCGTGCTGGTCCTGACTCCGACGCGCGAACTCGCCGCCCAGGTTCACGACAGCTTCAAGACCTATGCCCGCGACCTCAAATTCGTCAGCGCCTGCATCTTCGGCGGTGTCGGCATGAACCCGCAGGTTCAGGCCATGTCCCGCGGTGTCGACGTGCTGGTGGCCTGCCCCGGCCGCCTGCTCGACCTGTGTGGCCAGGGCAGTGTCGATCTGTCCCACGTCGAAATCCTCGTGCTCGACGAAGCTGACCGCATGCTCGACATGGGCTTCGTGCACGACGTCAAGAAAGTACTCTCGCGCCTGCCGTCCAAGCGTCAGAACCTGCTGTTCTCGGCGACGTTCTCCAAGGACATCACCGACCTGGCCGGCAAGCTGCTGCACAACCCCGAGCGCATCGAAGTCACGCCGCCCAACACCACGGTCGAGCGCATCGAACAGCGTGTCTATCGCCTGGCCTCTAGCCACAAGCGTTCGCTGCTGGCGCACCTGATCACTCAGGGCGCGTGGGAGCAGGTACTGGTGTTCACCCGTACCAAGCACGGCGCCAACCGCCTGGCCGAGTACCTGGAGAAGCATGGCCTGAGCGCCGTGGCGATCCACGGCAACAAGAGCCAGAACGCACGCACCAAGGCCCTGGCAGACTTCAAGGCCGGTGCCGTACGCATCATGGTTGCCACCGACATTGCTGCCCGTGGCCTGGACATCGACCAGTTGCCGCACGTGGTCAACTTCGAGCTGCCCAACGTCGACGAAGACTACGTGCACCGTATCGGCCGTACCGGCCGTGCCGGCCGCAGTGGCGAGGCGATCTCGCTGGTCGCGCCGGACGAAGAGAAGCTGCTCAAGAGCATCGAGCGCATGACCAGGCAGAAGATCCCGGACGGTGATCTGATGGGCTTCGATGCCAGCACCGTGGAAGCGGAAAAACCCGAGGTGCGTGAACGCCCTCAGGCCAACAATGCTCGCGGCGCTCGCGCGCCACGCGGCGACGGCAGCAGCAATGCCGGTGGTGGACGCAAGGACAAAGGGAAGGACAAAGGCAAGGAAAAGCCCGCCGGGGCGCGTTCTGAACGCCAACCCCGTGACCAGAAGCCCCGTCAGCCCCAAGCTGCGCGCCCGGCCGTAGAACCGACTGTTTCCGCCAACCGTGCGCCGGACGAATTCCTCGATGACGAAGTGGACAACTTCGGCAACCGCGCGGATTACGTCAGCCCCTATCAGGGCAAGAACCAGGGCCGTGGTCGTCGTCCGGGCGCCTCGGCTCCGGCCGGTGCTGCCGCGCCTGCAGCCGCGCCTCGCCAGGGTCGTCCTGCCGGTGGTGCGCCGCGCAGCGGTGGCGCCGCGCGTCCGGCTGGCACTGGTGACAACGCCGGTGCCAAGCGTGGCCCGCGCAGCAACGGGGGTGGCGCGCGTGACGGCCAGCCCCGTCGCGAAAGCAACCCGCGCAACCGCCGCCCGGCACGTGACGAGCAGCCACGCCAGGAACCGGTGGTAGCTGACTCGCGCAACCCGAGCCAACCGGTGATCGTGCACAAGGAATCGAAGATCGATCGTTTCCCCACCGCCGAGCAGCTGGAGCAATTGCCAAGCCGGCCACGGGGTGAAAAGCCTGCGCTGCTGACGCGTAATCGCGAAGGCTGAGCATGAGGTAGGCAGGCTCGCAGCCCTGTGGGAGCGGGCNCTGCGGCGTTTTTTTGTGTCAGCGAATAACTTACTTCGCTTTCACACCTTCAAACGTGAAGTACAGCTCGACGGTGTCCGACTGTGGACCAAGGTCCATCGACTTGGGCGCGAAGTCCTTGCGGTTGATCGACGTGGTGCCTTCGAAACCGGCACGGTAGCCGCCCCATGGATCCTTGCCTTCACCCAGGAAGGTAGCCTTGATCACGACTGGCTTGGTCACGCCGTGCAGGGTCAGGTCGCCGGTCACGTCAGCAGTGGTCTTGCCATCGGCGCTTTTGCCGGTCGGCTTGACGCTGGTGGACTTGAAGGTAGCCTCGGGAAACGCGGCGACGTCCAGGAAGTCCTTGCTGCTGATGTGCTTGTCGCGTTCGGCGTGGTTGGTGAACACGCTGGCGGTCTTCAAGGTCACGTCGATCTTCGAGTCTTCAGGCTTGGCTGCATCGAAGCTGAACGAGCCGTCGAAGTCCTTGAAGGTACCGGTGATGAAGCTGTAGCCCAGGTGGCTGATCTTGAAGTCGACGAAAGCGTGCTGGCCTTCCTTGTCGATCTTGTAGTCGGCGGCCATGGCCTGGCCTGCGGTGAACAAGGCAGAACCAATGGCAAGTGCGGCGAGCGTCTTTTTCAACATACAGAATATTCCTCGAATAGATTTATAGGTACGGCAGTCAAGCTTTGCGACCCAGCATGCGAATGAGGGTTGCATCACGATCGATGAAGTGGTGTTTCAATGCGGCCAGGCCATGCAATACGGCGAACATCACCAATACCCAGGCCAGGTAGAAATGCACGGTACCGGCGGTTTCAGCCTGATCGGGCAACCCGCTGACCAATGCCGGAATCTCGAACAGTCCGAACACGGGAATTCCCACGCCGTCGGCCGTCGAGATCAGGTAACCGGCGCTCATCACCAGAAACAGGTCCACATAGAGAAACAGGTGGCCCAGATGAGCCGCAGTGCGGGTGAGCTTGCCTTGATTGGGCGTGGGTGGCGGCGGCGGGCTGATGAAGCGCCAGACCACGCGCAGCAGCATGAAGAAGAACAGCACCAGACCGATGCTCTTGTGCAGGTCGGGGCCAGCCTTGCGCCATGGGTCGTAGTAGCCCAGGCCAACCATCCACAGACCGAGGGCAAAAAGCCCGAACACGGTCAGCGCGGCGCCCCAGTGCAGAACGATGCTGACCCAGCCATAGCGAGAGGGAGAATTACGTAGTTGCATGTGCCTGGACCCTGTAAGAACTGCGCTCAAGATGACTGACTCACTTATCGAATTAAAGCGGAAAATCTCGCTTTGAAATATCGATAAAGTCGATTAAGTCAGTATTAAGCGCAGGGATGTCAGTGACAAGGTCGCGACTTCTGCATGTAGAAGGCTCGCCGCCAACCTGCGAAGAAGGCGACGGCGAGGGTGCGAAACCTACGGCTGTACCGCAGGCTTTTTCGCTTCGGTCTTGTTTTTCGGTTCAACCGGCTTTTTGGTTTCGACCGGCTTCTTGGCCGCAGGCTTGTTCACCTCGGCCTTCTTCGTCTCTGGCTTCTTGGCGTCGACCTTTTTCACGGGTGCAGCCTTCTTCACAGGCTCGGCCTTGGCCGGCGTTGGCGCAGGCACCACCACAGGCACCGGGGCGGGCGTTGGAACAGGCGCTGGCGCCGGTACTGGCGCAGGAGCAGGCGCAGGTGCTGGCTCGACCGGCTTGGCCACGGGCGTCTCGCCCCCACCAAACCATTTGGAGAAGAATCCAGGCTTGCTGTCGACGGCCTTCGCTGGCACAGCCACTGGCAGAGCCACTTTGACCGGCTCGAAAGATTTACCTGCCGCCAGGTCCAGAACCTGGCCCGCGGCGTGCTGGCCACTGCGCAGCGCACCTTCCAGCGTGCCTGGGTACAGCGCATCGGTATGTTCACCGGCGAAAGCGATGCGCTGCTGAGGCTTTTCCCAAACCTTCCAGAACTTGCTGATCTGCCCCGGCCCGTAAGCCAGGTAGGCGCCGCCATAGGAAGGATCGACACTGTAGCGACGGATTTCATAGCCAGTGAAGGCACCGCGCGCCTGAGGATAGAACGCGTGCAGGCGGATCAACACCTGGTCGACCATCTGCTTGTCGCCAAAGGCCTGCAGCAGGCGAGCGTTGTCACCGGACAGGTTGATCACCACGTTGGCGCCGCCCTTCAAGGCCGGCTCGATCCACAACATGCCCAGCCCGGTGTTGCTGTAGATCTCGCCGGACATGCGCGCCTTGCTGTCCCACACCGGCGTCTTGAACTTGAGCAGCAACTGGTCGCGCCAACCGTAGTTGGTGCCTTTGATCGCCGCCAGCTGACGATTGTCCAGCGCCGGCGTGAAAGCGATCTTGCCCAGCGCACGCAAGGGTACGGCCAGCACCACGTAACTGGCCTGGTAACCCACGGCACCGACCTTGACGGTCACGCCGTCCTTGTCCTGACTGATGGCCGAGACCGGTGAATCGGTCTTGATGGTCTTGATCTGTTTGACGAAGGCCTGAGCCAGCACGGGGCTGCCGCCAATCAAGCGCGAAGCGCGCAGATCGCGATCGTCGATGTCCTGGTAGACGCGGCTCTGCTGGGCGAAATACAGCAGCGACAGGCGCGATGGTTCGTCATAACGCGTACGAATTTTCTGATTGATCAGCTGCCGTGCCGTGGCGGGCAGTTGCAGGCGGTCCAGCCAGTTGGACACGTTGATCTGGTCCAGGGCGAACAAGGTGCTGGTTGCACCGGGGTTTTCCGGGTCCTTGACCGAGCGGGCCAGGTCATCCAGGGTTTTCTCGTAGCGCTTGAGCGCCTCCGCCGTCGCTGGCTGCTTGGTGGCCAGGTCGGCAGCGCTGAAGTACTCGCCGTCGATCAGGTAGCCGGGGTTGCGGACGAATTCCGGTGCTGGCTGGGTGGCCAGCTTGAAGGTGTTCACATAGCCGTTGAGCACCGGCTGAATCTTGCTGCCGCCGATCCACTCGCTGGTGGCCAGGCCCGAGCGGCCGCCAAGGCTGGGGCGCGCCTCGAGCAAGGTCACCTGCCAGCCCTTGGCCTGCAGCTCATAGGCAGCCGTCAGGCCCGCCAGACCGCCGCCGACGACGATCGCCGTCTGTGCCTTGTCATTGCCCAACGCCTGCGCGCTGAACAGCCCCACCACTATCAGCGCCCAAGCGCGCAACCAACCAGCAGACATGCAGAGAACTCCGGCAGAGCAAGCGATATGGCCGGATCATGCCCCGGCAATGGCAAAGTGCCGCGCAGCATACGCCAGCGCCATACTGCCCGCCAGCGCCGCCATCGAGCATGTTTGGGTTGTGAGCCGAGGCCTCATTGCATAGGCTTGCGCGACTGTTTGCCAAGCGTGTTGCCGCGGGAGAAAAAGATGGGACTCAACGATCAGTGGATGAAGCGCGACCTCGAGGTCTTGTGGCACCCCTGCACCCAGATGAAAGACCACGAGCGGCTGCCGCTGATCCCGATCAAGCGCGGTGAAGGCGTATGGCTGGAGGACTTCGAAGGCAAGCGTTACCTGGATGCGGTCAGCTCCTGGTGGGTCAATGTATTCGGGCACGCCAACCCGCGCATCAATCAGCGCATCAAGGATCAGGTCGATCAGCTGGAACATGTGATTCTGGCCGGCTTCAGCCATCAGCCGGTGATCGAGCTGTCCGAGCGGTTGGTGAAGATGACGCCCGAAGGCCTGACCCGCTGTTTCTACGCCGACAACGGCTCGTCGTGCATCGAAGTCGCGCTGAAGATGAGCTTTCACTACTGGGTCAACCGCGGTCAGCCGAACAAGCAGCGCTTCGTCACGCTGACCAACAGCTATCACGGCGAAACCATTGCGGCGATGTCGGTCGGTGACGTGCCGCTATTCACCGAAACCTACAAGCCGCTGCTGCTCGACACCTTGAAAGTGCCGAGCCCGGACTGCTACCTGCGGCCCGAAGGGGTGAGTTGGGAGGAGCATTCGCGCACGCTGTTCCAAGCCATGGAACACACCCTGGCCGAGCACCATGAAAGCATTGCTGCGGTGATCATCGAACCGTTGATCCAGGGTGCTGGCGGTATGCGCATGTATCACCCGGTGTACCTCAAGCTGTTGCGCGAGGCGTGCGACCGCTACGGCGTGCACCTGATCCACGACGAAATTGCGGTGGGGTTCGGCCGTACCGGAACGATGTTCGCCTGCGAGCAGGCCGGCATCCGTCCGGATTTCCTGTGCCTGTCCAAGGCGCTGACCGGGGGCTACCTGCCGCTGGCCGCCTGTGTGACCACCGATGACGTCTACAGCGCTTTCTACGACGACTACCCGACACTGCGCGCCTTCCTGCATTCGCACAGCTACACCGGCAATCCGCTGGCCTGTGCCGCGGCGCTGGCAACACTGGACATCTTCGAGCAGGACAACGTCATCGAGAACAACCGCGCCCTGGCCGAGCGCATGGCCAGCGCCACGGCGCACCTCGTCGATCATGCCCATGTGGCCGAAGTGCGCCAGACCGGCATGGTCCTGGCCATCGAAATGGTCCAAGACAAGGCCAGCAAGACCGCCTACCCCTGGCAGGAGCGGCGCGGATTGAAAGTATTCAACCACGCACTCGAACGTGGCGCGTTGCTGCGGCCGCTGGGCAGCGTGGTGTATTTCCTGCCGCCCTACGTAATTACGCCCGAGCAAATCGACTTCCTGGCCGAGGTGGCCAGCGAGGGGATCGATATCGCCACGCGCAGCAGCGTGAGCGTGCAGGTAACCGAAGATTTCCACCCTGGGTTTCGCGATCCGGGTTGAGTAGGGCGTCGCCTGTACCAACGCTTTCGCGGCCACTGGCCGCTCCTACAGGGGCACACGATGCAACCGTAGGAGCGGCCAGTGGCCGCAATGAGGCCCGAATAAACACCACAAAATCACCAGAGACACCCCATGCGACTGTCCCGCTTTTTCATCGACGCCCCGCTCGCCCTGGGCGAACACGAACTCCCCGAAGCCCAGGCCCACTACATCGGCCGCGTGCTGCGTATGGCCGCCGGCGACAAGGTGCAGCTGTTCGACGGCAGCGGTCAGGAATACCTCGGCACCTTGCTGGAAGTAGGTAAGAAACGCGTCAGCGTCACCCTCGACGAACAGTTTGCCGGCCAGCCCGATTCGCCGCTGGCCATCCATCTGGGTCAGGGCCTGTCCCGTGGCGAACGGATGGACTGGGCGATCCAGAAAGCTACCGAACTGGGCGTGAGTGAAATCACCCCCCTAGTGAGCGAACGCTGCGAGGTGCGCCTCAAGGACGAGCGCGCCGACAAGCGCATGGCGCACTGGCGCCAGGTAGCGGTCAGCGCGTGCGAGCAGTGCGGCCGTTCCAGCGTGCCGGTCATTCATGCGCCGCAGGCGCTGGCCGATTGGGTCGCTGCCAGCCACGCCGAGCTCAAGCTGGTGCTGCATCCCGTTGCAGAGCCGCTGCTCAGCCATGCAAAACCTGCCAGCCTGGCGTTCCTGATCGGCCCTGAAGGGGGTTTGAGCGATGCCGAAGTGGAGCAGGCCAAGGCCGCCGGCTTTCACGCAGCCCGCCTTGGCCCTCGCGTATTGCGCACCGAAACCGCGCCGGTGGTCGCCTTGGCGGTGGCGCAGCAGCTGTGGGGTGATTTCTAGGGTTCAGATGACGTAAAAAAAGATCGCGATGAAGTGCAGCACGCTGCCTGCGATCACGAACAAGTGCCAGATACCGTGGGCATGGCGCAGGCGTTTGTCCAGTGCGAAGAAGATGATGCCCACGGTGTACAGCGCGCCGCCTGCGGCCAGCCAGGCGAATCCAGCGGGGCCCAGCAGGCGCAGCAGTGGGTTGATCGCGACCAGCACGATCCAGCCCATCACCGCGTAGATCACGACAGACAGCACGCGGGCCTCGGAGCGTGGCTTGATCTCTTGCAACATGCCCAGTACCGCCAGCCCCCAGACCACACCGAACAGGCTCCAGCCCCAGGGCCCGCGCAGGGTGACCAGGCAGAACGGCGTGTAGCTGCCGGCAATCAGCAGGTAGATCGACAGGTGATCGAGCTTCTGCATGAGCGCTTTGCCGCGCCCGCGCACGCTGTGGTAGATCGTGGAAACGCTGTAGAGCAGGATCAGCGTGCTGCCATAGATGCACACGCTGACGATCTTCCAGGGGTCACCTTGAAACGCCGCCAAAAGCAGCAGCCAGACAGCACCGACCGCCGCCAGCACGGCGCCGACCAAATGGGTCCAGGCGTTCATTCGTTCGCCATGGTACATACAAACTCCTTACCCCTGTAGCAGCGGCGCAAGCCGCGTCAAACGCCGACGCGATTGACCGTCCCACCGCGGTGTCCGCCGACGCGGCTCGCACCGCTGCTACAGGGTAGCGGTGATGCCGGACGCGGTTACCGTGACGGCGATCGTCATTACCCGGACGCCGAACGCGGTTGCCGCAACGACAGATTCCTTGTAGCAGCGGCGCGAGCCGCGTCGGCGGGCAGCGCAGTGAACCTGGCGCAACGCGGTGAGGCCTGACGCGGCTCGCGCCGCTGCTACGGGGTCAGCGGACCACGATGCCTTGCTTGGCCATGAACGCTTTGGCTTCGGGCACGGTGTACTCGCCGAAGTGGAAGATACTGGCGGCCAGCACCGCGCTCGCGCCGCCCTGGATCACGCCATCGGCCAGATGCTGCAGGTTGCCCACCCCGCCGGAGGCGATCACCGGGATGCCCAACGCGTCGCTGATGGCGCGGGTCACGCCCAGGTCGAAGCCGTTCTTCATGCCGTCCTGGTCCATGCTGGTCAACAGGATCTCACCCGCGCCCAGGCCTTCCATCTTCTGCGCCCATTGCACGGCATCCAGGCCGGTAGGCTTGCGCCCACCGTGGGTAAAGATCTCCCAGCGCGGCTCTTCGCCGGGCCCTGAGACCTTCTTCGCATCAATGGCCACCACGATGCACTGCGAGCCGAAGCGCGAAGCCGCCTCGCCGACGAACTCCGGGTTGAACACCGCAGCCGTGTTGATCGAGACCTTGTCCGCACCGGCATTGAGCAGGTTACGGATATCCGCCACCGTGCGTACGCCGCCGCCCACGGTCAGGGGAATGAACACCTGGCTGGCCATGCGCTCGACGGTGTGCAGGGTGGTGTCACGGCCGTCGACACTGGCGGTGATGTCCAGGAACGTGATCTCGTCGGCACCCTGCTCGTCGTAGCGCCGGGCGATCTCGACCGGGTCGCCGGCGTCGCGGATGTTCTCGAACTTGACACCCTTGACCACTCGGCCGTTGTCCACGTCCAGGCAGGGGATGATGCGTTTGGCCAGGGCCATGAGGAATCTCCGATTGGATGGGGAGCGAGGTGCTGGCGGACGCGGCTTGCGCCGCTGCTACAGGGGGCCGCGTCCAGCCGTTACGCGTTGTACGAATCGCAGAATGCCTGGGCCTCGGCGACGTCCAGGGTGCCTTCGTAGATGGCGCGGCCAGTGATGGCGCCGATGATGCCCGGCGCCTTGGCATCCAGCAGGGCACGGATGTCGCCCAGGTTGTGGATACCGCCGGAGGCGATCACCGGGATCTTGGTCGCGGCCGCCAGAGCAGCGGTGAAGGGCACGTTGCAGCCCTGCATCATGCCGTCCTTGGCGATGTCGGTGTAGACGATCGCCGCCACGCCATCGGCCTCGAACCGCTTGGCCAGGTCGATGACCTGCACCGTGCTCACTTCCGCCCAGCCGTCGGTGGCGACGAAGCCATCCTTGGCGTCCAGACCAACGATGACCTTGCCGGGGAATGCACGGCAGGCCTCGGCGACGAACTCGGGCTGCTTGACCGCCTTGGTGCCGATGATCACGTAGCTTACGCCGGCCTTGACGTAGTGCTCGATGGTTTCCAGCGAGCGGATGCCGCCGCCGATCTGGATCGGCAAGTGCGGGTAGCGCTTGGCAATGGCAGTGACCACTTCGCCGTTCACCGGCTGGCCTTCGAAGGCGCCGTTGAGGTCGACCAGGTGCAGGCGACGGCAGCCGCCCTCGACCCACTTGGCGGCCATGCTCACCGGATCGTCCGAGAACACCGTGGAATCTTCCATGCGGCCCTGGCGCAGGCGCACGCAGGCACCGTCTTTAAGATCGATAGCGGGGATAATCAGCATCTGCAAAAACCTTCGAAGTCGGTGAACGGCGATGCTCGGAAGTCAGTTCTTCTCGAGCGCCCACAGGTCGCTCTCGATGCTTTCGAACCTCTCGCTGAGGTGCGCCTGCACATCGAAAATCGCCCTGTTGTAATAGTGTGGAGCCATTTCGCGGGTGAACAGCTCGAGCACCTCGAGGGCCTCGAACGAACCCAGGTCGAGATCGAAGCGGTCACGCATGAACCGCTTGATCTTCTCGGCCGCTTCGCTCTCCTGCTCCGGGGTCAGGCTAAGAATGGGCGGCTTGCTGGCCTTGGCCATTACCAGCGTCCATCCCAGGCTGCGAAATTCTGCAGCAGCTGCAGGCCATGGGTATGGCTCTTCTCGGGGTGGAACTGCACGGCGAAACGTGACCCTTCGGCCAGTGCCGCGGCGAAATCACAACCGTAATGGCCGCGCCCCACCACCTGGCCCGGCTTGCCGGCCTCGATGTAATAGCTGTGCACGAAGTAGAAACGCGCCAGGTCGGGAATGTCGTGCCACAGCGGGTGATCCACCGCCTGCTGCACTTCGTTCCAGCCCATGTGCGGGACCTTCAGGTGCTCGCCACCTTCGTGCAGGTCCTTGCCGAAAAAGCGCACCTTGCCGGGAAACACGCCGATGCAGTCGACGCCGGCGTTTTCTTCGCTGTGCTCCATCAAGGCCTGCATGCCAACGCAGATACCCAGGAAAGGACGGTCCTGACTGACTTCGCGCACCAGCGCATCGAAGCCCAGGCGGCGGATTTCAGCCATGCAGTCGCGAATGGCGCCGACACCGGGAAAGACCACGCGGTCGGCTTCACGAATGACATTGGCGTCACTGGTGATCAGCACCTTGCCGGCACCGACATGCTCCAGAGCCTTCGCCACGGAGTGCAGGTTGCCCATGCCGTAGTCGATTACCGCGACGGTCTGCATCAGAGCACGCCCTTGGTCGACGGCATCTGCCCGGCCATGCGTTCGTCGACCGCGACGGCCATGCGCAGCGCGCGGCCGAAGGCCTTGAACACGGTTTCGATCTGGTGATGGGTGTTGTGCCCACGCAGGTTGTCGATGTGCAGGGAGACGTTGGCGTGGTTGACGAATCCCTGGAAGAACTCCTGGAACAGGTCGACATCGAAGCCGCCAACGGTGGCGCGGGTGTAGGGCACGTGCATCTGCAGGCCGGGGCGGCCGGAGAAGTCGATGACCACGCGCGACAGCGCTTCGTCCAGCGGGACGTAGGCGTGGCCGTAGCGAAAGATGCCTTTCTTGTCGCCGATGGCCTTGGCGAATGCCTGGCCCAAGGTGATGCCGACGTCCTCCACGGTGTGGTGGTCGTCGATGTGCAGGTCGCCCTTGCACTCGATGTCCAGGTCGATCAGCCCGTGCCGGGCGATCTGGTCAAGCATGTGCTCAAGAAAAGGAACGCCGATATCGAATCGGGCCTTTCCGGTGCCATCCAGGTTGATCGAGGCTTTGATCTGGGTTTCCAGAGTGTTGCGCTCGACGAACGCGATACGTTCGGCCATCACCAGCTCCGCAAAATCGTTGGGCGAAAAAGGTGATCATTATAGGCACGCAGGCGGGAAACGGGAACAGAGAGGTTCAGAGGGGGATTGGCGGTGCGCCCGTTCGCGGCCGATGACCGCTCCTACGGGATGTCGTAGGAGCGGTCATCGGCCGCGAACGGGCCACCGCCGATTCAAGCATCTACATCAATGAAACAGCACCGCCGTCTTCTGCAGGGTCACCCACACACCCCACGCCAGCGGAATGCCTACGGCCAGCCAGGCAGCAATGGCCAGTGGCTTGGAAGCCGGATTGGCCTTCCACTCCAGCACGGTCGTGCCGTCCGCACCTTTGTCATGGCCCAGCGCCTGCTCGGCCTTGAGCTCGGCATCGGTCATGAAGTACTTGTCGGCCACCGGACGCACCAGCGCGTTGCAGATGAAACCCAGCACCAGCAAACCGGAGAGGATGTACAACGTGGTGTCGTACACGGCCGCGCGGGGAACACCCTGCGCCAGTTGGTAGTCACGCAGGTTGGTCACCAGCACCGGACCCAGCACACCGGCCACGGCCCATGCGGTCAACAGGCGACCGTGGATGGCGCCGACCATCTGCGTGCCGAACAGGTCGGCCAGGTAGGCCGGAACCGTGGCGAAGCCGCCGCCGTACATCGACAGCACGATGCAGAAGGCTGCCACGAACAGCGCGATGCTACCCGAATGACCCAGCGTCGGTACCGAGGCGTACAGTGCCACGCCCAGGGCGAAGAACACGAAGTAGGTCACCTTGCGGCCGATGTAGTCGGAGAACGACGCCCAGAAGAAGCGTCCACCGATGTTGAACAGGCTGAGCAAGCCGGTGAAGCCCGCCGCGATGGCAGCGATCTGCGCCAGTTGCGCCGAGTCCAGCTGGTTGAACGCCAGGTCCACGCCCAGCAGCTTGCCGCCGAACACTTCCTGCAGCAGCGGCGAAGCCATGCCGAGGATGCCGATACCTGCGGAAACGTTGAGGCACAGTACCAGCCACACCAGGGCGAACTGAGGGGTCTTCCAGGCCACGTTCACGTGCACGTGGCGGTTGGTGATCATGCCCTTGGCCTTCTTCGCCGGAGCGACGTAGCCTTCAGGCTTCCAACCGGTAGGCGGTACGCGGTAGGACAGTGCGCCGCCGATCATGAAGACGAAGTAGATCGCCGCCATCACCAGGAAGCTCTGCCACACGCCGACGCTGGTAGGCGAGGCGAAATGACCCATCAGGACCGCTGCCAGCGGTGCGCCGACCATGGCGCCGCCACCGAAGCCCATGATCGCCATGCCGGTAGCCATGCCGCGCTTGTCCGGGAACCACTTGATCAGGGTCGATACCGGGGAAATGTAGCCCAGCCCCAGGCCGATACCGCCGATCACGCCCGAGCCCAGCCACATCAGCCAGATCTGGTGGGTGTAGATACCCAACGCGGAAATGACCAGACCACCGCACCAGCACAGTGCCGAAACCACACCGGCCTTGCGCGGCCCGGCGTGTTCCAGCCAGCCGCCCCAGATGGCTGCCGAGCAGCCCAGGAAGATGAAGAACAGTGTGTAGATCCAGCTCAGCATCGACACCGACCAATCACAGGACGATGAGAATACCTGGCTGAAGAAGCTCATGTCGGGCGCGCACGCCACTGGCGCGGTGATACCGATCGCCTTGGACAATGGCAGCCAGAACACCGAAAAACCGTACGCCATGCCGATGCACAAGTGAATGGCCAACGCCGCTGGTGGAACCAGCCAGCGGTTGAAGCCAGGCTTGGCGATGATCCGCTCCTTGGACAGGAATCCTGGCTGGGCACCCACGCCGCCGCCCGAAAGACTACTGCTCATTTTGTAACCCCCGTTGATTTTTGTAGTTCAGCTGTCTGCACACAAATGCGCCCACATTCTTCACGCGCTTTGGCGATCGATTGTTTTATCGGCAGCACTTGGCAAATCGCGACATAAAGTCGCAGCGGACAGTTGAAGGGGCGGAGATTACCACTAGATGTAACCAATGGAAGCAAACTGCTATCCCTTTATTGCGATGAACTGCCGGGTGGTTGGCAAAATCCTCCTGGATGGCTCTGCAGTCGCCTGACGGACCGGCGAAACCCGCGCCCCAAAGCCCTTGGGCTACCCGGATGAAGCAGCCGTAGGTGCCTAGTGAAATGGCACCGACGGACCGCCCACATCGCCAGTCGCACAACGTTATACTCTCCCGCTAACTTCCAAAATTCGGACTAAAGGACTCGCCCATGAAAGCGTTCGGCAAAATCCTCGGCCTGTGCATTCTCGGTCTGTTGTTGATTCTGGTGGCCCTGGGCTTCGCCCTCACCCACCTGTTCGACCCCAACGACTACAAGGACGAGATTCGCCAACTGGCACGGGACAAGGCTCACGTCGAGCTGACCCTCAACGGGGACATCGGCTGGAGCCTGTTCCCATGGCTGGGTCTGGAACTGCACGACGCCAGCGTGGCCACCCTTGCCAACCCCAAGGCGCCCTTCGCCGACCTGCAGATGCTCGGGCTGTCCGTGCGCGTGCTGCCGCTGCTGCGCAAGGAAGTGCAGATGAGCGACGTACGGGTCGAAGGTCTGAACCTGTCCCTGGAACGTGATGCCAACGGCCACGGCAACTGGGAAGACATCGGCAAGCCGCTGCCCGCCACCACGGCCGACGCCACCGACCCGAACGCACCGGCAGTCACCGAGCCGGGCAAACCGCAGGCGCCCTCGCGCCCGGTCAAGCTCGACATCGACAGCCTGACCGTGAACAACGCCCGCGTGCAGTACAACGACGTGCGCACAGGCCGCATGTACACCGCCGAAAGCATCCAGCTGAGCACCGGCGCCGTCCATGAAGGCGCAGACATTCCGCTGAAACTGACCGCTTTCCTGGGCACCAACCAGCCGGTCGTGCGGGCACGCACGGAGCTTGCCGGCGAGCTTCGCTTCGACCGCGTGCTCAAGCGCTACCAGCTCGAAGACATGCGCCTGAGCGGTGAAGCCTCGGGCGACCCGCTGCAGGGCAAGACCGTGACCTTCAGCGCGCAGGGGCAGTTGCTGCTCGACCAGTCCGCCAACGTCGCCGAATGGACCGGCCTCAAGCTGGCCGCCAATCAGCTGCGCGCGCTGGGCGAACTGCGCGTGCGCAATCTGGACAGCAACCCTCAGCTCACCGGCGGCCTGTCGATTGCCGAGTTCGACCTGCGCGCCTTCTTCGACGGCATCGGCCAACCGCTGCCGGCAATGGCAGCGGGCAGCCTGGGCAAGTTCGAGCTGGTCAGCCGTCTGCAGGGCACCCGCGACAGCCTTGGCCTGGAAGACCTGACGCTGAAACTGGACGACAGCACCTTCACCGGCCGCATCGCCGTAGAGGATTTTGCCCGCCAGGCCCTGCGCATGCAGCTCAAGGGCGACACCTTCAACGCCGATCGCTACCTGCCGACCAAGACCGAAAAGGCCGCCAATGCCAGCGCGGCGCGCCAGGCCGAAGTGCAGAACAGCGAAGCGGCCGCAGTCGCCTCGGGCGAATCACCGCTGCCTGAACCCCCGACCCGCGGCGCCTGGAGCGATGACCGCCTGCTGCCTGTGGAGCGTCTGCGCGCCCTGGACGTGCAGGCCGACCTGACCATTGGCCAACTGACCCTGAAGGGCCTGCCTGTGCACAACGCCACCCTCAAGGCGCAGGGCCAGGGCGGCATGCTGACCCTGCAGACCCTAGCAGGCGGCCTCTACAACGGCAGCTTCAACACCCAGGGCACGCTCGACGTGCGCCCGGACATGCCGGTGCTGGCATTGCAGACACGCATCGACAAGGTGCCCGTTGAAAACTTCATCAAGACGCAGAACGCCAACCCACCGCTGCGCGGCCTGTTGAACCTCAACAGCAACCTCAGCGGTTCAGGCAACAGCCAGAAAGCACTGGTCGAATCGCTCAACGGTACCGCCAGCTTCGTCCTCAACGACGGCGTGCTGGTCAACGCCAACCTCGAGCAGCAGATCTGCCGCGGCATCTCGGTGCTCAACCGCAAAACGCTCAACGGCGAACCGCGCGGCAAGGACACGCCGTTCAAGGAGCTCAAGGGCAGCCTGGTGTTCCGTAACGGTGTGGCCAGCAACCAGGACCTGCTCGTGCGCATCCCCGGCCTGACCGTGAAGGGCAACGGCGACGTCGATCTGCGCGTGCTGGGCATGGACTACCGCATTGGTGTGGTGGTCGACGGCGAACAAGGCACCAGCGCCGACCCGGCCTGCCAGGTGGGCGAGCGCTTCGTCGGCGTCGAGCTGCCGCTGCGCTGCCGCGGCCCGCTGGAGATGGGCGCCAAAGCCTGCCGGATCGACCGTGACGGCTTGGGTCAGGTCGCCGCCAAGCTGGCCGGCGACCGTATTCGCGACAAGATCGACGAGAAGCTCGAAGAAAAACTGGGCGACAAGGTCGATCCAAAACTCAAAGACGCATTGCGAGGTCTGTTCAACCGATGAGCCCCGAGCAGTTTTCCAGCGCCGTGCTGGAATGGTACGACCGCAATGGCCGGCATGATCTGCCCTGGCAGCAGGGCATCAACCCATACCGGGTATGGGTATCGGAAATCATGCTGCAGCAGACCCAGGTCAGCACAGTGCTGAACTACTTCGACCGCTTCATGGCCGCACTGCCCACGGTGCAGGCGCTGGCCGAGGCGCCGGAAGACGAAGTGCTGCACCTGTGGACCGGGCTGGGCTACTACACCCGCGCGCGCAACCTGCAGAAAACCGCGAAAATCGTGATGACCGAGCACGGCGGCGAGTTTCCCCGCGACGTCGAGAAGCTGGTCGAGCTGCCCGGTATCGGCCTGTCCACGGCCGGCGCGATTGCCAGCATCAGCATGGGCCTGCGCGCGCCGATCCTCGACGGCAACGTCAAGCGCGTGCTCGCCCGCTACACCGCGCAGGAAGGTTACCCAGGCGAGCCGAAGGTGGCCAAGGCGCTGTGGGCCACCGCCGAACGCCTGACCCCGCAGACCCGGGTGAACCACTACACCCAGGCAATGATGGATCTGGGCGCCACGCTGTGCACCCGCAGCAAGCCCAGCTGCCTGCTGTGCCCGCTGGAAAAGAGCTGTGAGGCGCACATGCTCGGCCTGGAAATCCGCTACCCGATACCCAAGCCGCGCAAGACCATTCCGCAGCGCGCGACGCTGATGCCCCTGCTCGCCAACCGCGACGGCGCCATCCTGCTCTACCGCAGGCCCTCGACAGGCCTGTGGGGCGGCCTGTGGAGCCTTCCTCAGCTCGACGACCTGAGTGACCTCGACCACCTTGCCGATCAGCACGCACTGCACCTGCTGGGTCGCCGCCAGTTGCCGGCCCTGACGCACACCTTCAGCCATTTCCAGCTGGCCATCGACCCCTGGCTGGTGCAGGTCGAACAGACCGCCCACCACGTGGCCGAGGCCGACTGGCTCTGGTATAACCTCGCCACACCGCCGCGCCTGGGCCTTGCAGCCCCGGTGAAGAAGCTGCTGCAACACGCAGCCGACGCCTTGAACGCAGGAGATCTGTAATGACCCGCACCGTACTGTGCCGCAAGTACAAAGAAGAACTGCCTGGCCTGGAACGCCCCCCCTACCCCGGCGCCAAGGGCGAAGACATCTACAACCACGTCTCCCAGCAAGCCTGGGGCGACTGGCAGAAACACCAGACGCTGCTGATCAACGAGCGCCGCCTGAACATGATGAACGCCGAAGACCGCAAATTCCTTCAGGGCGAAATGGACAAGTACCTGTCCGGCGAGGAATACGCCAAGGCCGACGGCTACGTACCACCCGCCGAATAACCCAGCAAAATCGTAAGCGACGGTAATGATTAAAATTTTTTTCGACATCACGCTTGACGACCCGTCGAAAAACCAGTTTAATGCGCCCCGTTGCCCAGATAGCTCAGTCGGTAGAGCAGGGGATTGAAAATCCCCGTGTCGGCGGTTCGATTCCGTCTCTGGGCACCAAATACCGAAAACCCCTGATTCCGCAAGGTCTCGGGGGTTTTTACTATCTGGAGTAGCTGTAACCCGTCACGCATGAGTACACATGGCGGGTACACGATGGGATTTATGGCACAACCTTGGAAAGATCCCCGCACCGGGACCTACTACATCCGCCGCCGTATCCCGAAGGACATCAAGCCGTTCCTTCCAGACGCAGGTGAGTTTCACAAGCGCTCGCTGGGCACCAAAGATGCCCGAGAGGCCAAGACCCTCTTCGCTGCCGCATGGGGTCTATCTGAAGAAATCTTCCTGAACACTCGCCTTCAGGTTTCCGGCACTCACACCCCTACCCTTCAAGACGCCATCCAGCTCGCTGCAAGATGGGCGAAGGGCGAGCTTGACCACATGGAATCAACCGGACGATTTGAGGGATATCTCATCGGCTCGGATGATTTAGGCCACGAGACCCTGCGCGATCACTTCAGCGTCAGAAACCCGAAAGCCCTTCTGGGCCCTGATGGTCTGGAACCACGCGCTCGACAGCACCTCGATCAAACGGTAGCCGATGAGCTGGCGAAGGTTTCACTGCCAATGCCTTTGCCCGGCACACCATTCCACAAGTATCTGTACGAAGCATTCTTAGGGCAGTATCTGGAGCTGTCTGAGATTGCCTACAAGCGCCACTACGGCAACTACTCTGCGGTCTTTGAGTTGCCTCACGAAGCACCCTTGAGCATCGACAAGACGAAGGCAGCGAGCCCGAGCGAGACCCTGTCCGTGGTCTTTGAGCATTGGGCGAGGAATCATCGTCACATGGGTGATGGGAAGCGTGACGTTGAGAAGACCGCAGGGGAGTATCAGACCACTACCGTCCGCTTCATTGAGCTGCTTGGCGACCTCCCAGTTAAGCAAATCCAGCGCAGGACGATTGAAGAGTTCTACAATCTGCTTCGTCAGTTGCCATCCAAGGGCGAGGGCCTCAAAGGGCTCAACGCACACGAGCAGATTGCCCGAGCCAAACAGCTTGATCTGCCTTTGCTGAGTAGCGCAACGATCAAGAACAAGCTGATGGGCCTTTCCTCGGTCCTTGCCTACGCCGTGCAGATGGAATACATCACAGAGAACCCAGTGGTCGCCTCGGGCATCACGAAGTCCCTGCGCAAGGCGAGCGCCAAGCAATCGCGCACAGCCACTCGCAAACGCTACACCCAAGCGGAACTCATTCAGGTCTTCTCAAGCCCGCTCTTCAAGGGGAAATGGATCGCCCCTCGGGCCTCGTTTGGAGAAGCTTGGAAGTGGTTACCTCTCTTGCTCTGCTACACGGGCGCACGAAGGGAGGAGATTGCCCAGATGAAAGCCAATGAGGTCCGCAAGTCCGAAGACGGCATCTGGTATTTGGACCTTCTTGGGATCTCTGAGGACGGGGCGGATGACGACAGGACCTTGAAGACCAAGGGTAGTCACCGCTTGGTTGCTATCCACCAAGACATCATCGACCTTGGCTTCTTGGGCTACGTCGATGGTCTACCCGCCTCAGGCCAACTCTTCCCGGCCCTCAAGCCCAACCCTACAGGATGGTACGGCCATAACTTTGGGAAACGATGGGGCGTGTACCTGCGTGACGTTGCCGAGCTTGAGACACCTGTAAGCCCCTCGCATGGATTCCGCCATAGCTTCAAGACTATGTGCCGTACCTCAGGGATTCCTGAGGAAACTCATGACGCAATCACTGGGCACGATGATGGGTCTGTGAGTCGACGTTACGGTGAACGTCACTTGCTGAAGACCCAGTACGAGCAATTGAGCCGCCTGCCGAGCATCGCTCATCTTGCAGGGCTTTTGCGGTAGGCGATTCCCAAACTATCTACAGATACGGTCAGGTAATTGGGATTCTGCCAATTGACCATTAGCTTGTACCAGCAGCCTTTCAAGTGGCACTATGCCAGCCGCAGCGCGGTTGAGCCCGTTTTGGGGCGCAGACTGCCTACTATAACTAAGAACTCTCGCGATCAACCCCATCCTCATCCGTATCAAATACTGTCATACAAGGAGTTATAATGAAGATTTTCTTGAGTTGGTCTGGTGAACTGAGCCGTGAACTTGCAGAAGCCCTCCGCGACTGGCTGCCTGCCGTACTCCAAAGTGTAAAGCCTTTCTTTACTCCAAATGATATTGAAAAAGGTGCGCGCTGGAGCAAGGATATCGCACAAGAACTCGAAACCTCATCTTATGGAATATTTTGCCTAACTAAAGAGAACCTACTAAAACCGTGGATAATGTTTGAAGCTGGCGCTCTCTCTAAAAGAATTGATGCGTCCCGTGTTTGCCCAGTCCTATTCGGTGTAGACAATGCCGACTTAGAGGGGCCATTAGTACAGTTTCAGGCGTCACCGTTCAACGAGTCTGAAATTCGAAAACTGATGAAAACCCTAAATTCAGGGCTCGGTGAGCAAAGACTGGAGGACAATGTTCTGACATCCGTGTTCGACATGTGGTGGCCAAGGCTGAACGAAAAGGTGACTAAGATTCTGGAGCGCCACGCTGCCAAGCCCGTGGGCGCGGCCTCCACGCGGCCCGAACGTGAGATACTGGAAGAAATCTTACAACTTGCGCGCCTAAACTCTTCTACTACTTCCAAATCCCGCCGAATAGAGCGCGCGGACAGGGCTGAAATCGCAGACCGAGCAGAACAGATCGATCCTTCCGCAATGCTTCATTCGTTTCGGCACATCTTGGAACTTTGCCGACACATAGAAGAGATTGGACTAAACCAAGATATGCCTCGGATGATCAAGGGAATATTCGAACCTTTGCAATACATCCACCTGAAATCAGATTATAGCAATTATCGCCATGACATCCAGGAAGTCATTGAGCGCATCGAAGAAACAATACACTCAATAGAACGATCGTCCATTTAAAATTCAAGAGAGAATCTCAGTGGCTCGCAACCATATAAAAGCGTAGCGAGCTACGATATCCCAACACCCGCTATGATCTGGCCTGAAGAGTAACTTAGCTCCAAACAGCTATGTGCACTGTGTCAAGCACCGCTCAGCTACTACCACTACTATCCACCCGTGCGAAGCACTTTCTGGGGCTGTAGCTATCCCACTGCGAGGGCATAGCCTTCAGGTACATGCAGTTTGGAGTTTAATGACGCGCTGAATTGTTGCCGTACTTGCTCCGGTCGCCCTCGCGGCTTCTCGTATACCCATTCCCCTTTGAAGGCATTCCATGATCCGCTGGTGCTTGTCTTGATCCACGCTTCGGCCCTTGTAAGCTCCTTGAGCCTTGGCCTTCCTGATGCCATCGAGCTGGCGCCGGCGACGATCCTCATAGTCCTTCCTGGCGACGGCTGCAAGCATATCCAAGAGCATA
Source organism: Pseudomonas sp. CFBP 8770 (assembly GCF_014841705.1). Lineage (NCBI taxonomy): Bacteria > Pseudomonadati > Pseudomonadota > Gammaproteobacteria > Pseudomonadales > Pseudomonadaceae > Pseudomonas > Pseudomonas sp. CFBP 8770. The sequence goes on along the minus strand of NZ_JACYUL010000003.1, from coordinate 138,122 downwards.
TCGTTGATGGCCCCAAGCATTCTGGATGTGAAGCTGTCAGCGGCTCCAGCTCCTTGGCCCACGAACTGGTGTGAAGTCGGCAGGTCGAGCGAAACCACCCGGACCTCCTTGTCCTTGATGATCCCCCGGAGCTTTTGCCAGTCGGCCTCCGTGAGGCGAGAAAGCCGGTCTACCTGTTCGACCAAGAGGACATCACCGGGATGTGCATCTGACAGCAGACGGAATAGCTGAGGGCGCTGAAGGGTGGCACCACTCTCGTTCTCGATGTAGTAGGCCGCTACCCGCTGCCCATGATCCTGTGCGAAGGCTGTGAGCTGGTCCTTAGCTCGGTGGGCATCTTGGTCAGTGGTGGAGGCCCGAAGGTAAGCACGGATGAACATCGAGAGGAGCCCTGTAGTCGTTTAGGTGTGGTCACTATAGACGTGGTCGTTACAGTGGTCAACACCTGCTAAACAACCACAATCGTCCAGACATCCAGACGTGGTCGCTAAGGCATACCCCAAGAACTACGAAATCAAGCCCTTCGACCCCTGCACTTAGAGGAGGAGATTGACTACCAATGACCGTCAAATCGTGATCAATCCTTGATCCTTTCCAAGGCCTTCATCTGGAGGCGCGAACGGGCTCGTGGTAAGGGCCAAGACATCCGCTTTAAGGCTCATGCGAGGGTAGGCACGGGGGAAGTGCGCGAGTGCGCCCAGATTGAGGTGGTCACTCAGATTTTTACTCCAAATTCCCAAGGCCCTAAGGATTTGGCGGGACCGGCACGGGCGGTCCATCAGTTCCCGAAATCTCTTCCTCCCGCCTTAGTTCATCGTTCACGCTGGTCTCTACAGCCCTAATGAGCGTAGCGATATCCGGTAGCTTTCGGAGCAATGCTGCGTAGTCGTAGCCTTTGAACATCATCCCGTATCCGTGGAACTCACCATTCGAACCCCGAAAGGCCATCGTTACGGGGGTGTAATAGCTCAAATCTGTGTGTGCGAATTGCTGCATTCGGACACGTACGAGTTCGTCGTGGAGCGAGCGCATGTCCGTGGGCACATGACCATCGGGTTTTAGTCTGTGCTTGGTGCCTTTACCTTGGTTTCCCGAAAAGGGTCGAACGTACGTGACTATAAGATCACGAAGCAGAGCATGTCTGACTTCAGGGCGCCTGTAGCGCTTCAAGACCTTCAACGCCTCTGCGGCTGCATTCAGGTCAACCGAATACATTCGAAGGAAATAATAATGTTCGTTGAATTCCAATTACGGACATCCTCTTGGGGAACGGTGGCTGTAGCCGGATTGATGCATCCTAATGCTACTCACCGCACCCGCCCAGTACGACGCAGACGACATTCCCAAGGCTCTCCAGAAGAGGCCCGCCCTGACTGACCCCAAAGGCCACCAGAAGGAGCCCAAGGAATCTGTAGGTGGAACGGTGAGTCGCCAGCGTACGGATAACCGCTATGAAGGGTTTCACTGCCCCCCAGCGGCGTTGATGTTGGCTCGAATACGTCGGCTTACCTTCTCCCTTTCTGCCTTCTCAACGAGGTGAGCTTTGGCCGCAGGTCCCAGAGTTTGAGGGGAACGTTTAATCAGCCGCATAGCTTCGCGGTAATTATCCTTCTCGCGCTCCACGAGATGAACGATGGCCTCTCGCACAGGTACACGTTCAAAACCGACTCCCTCCAGTTCCAACCAGCGGCGGCTCATGAGCAGACGTAGTGTAGCGCTATAGCCCGTTAGGACTGTAAAAGTCAGCTCCTTGTCGAGGACGATCAATGGCTGATAGCGACCATAGCCATCAGGAGCTTGAGTATCGACGAATTGACATTGGCCCAAATGTGGACCGATCTCTTTGAGCATTTTCTTGATGTCGCGAAGGACATGCTTGTGGCTCTTTCCGGTCACCTCAGCGATCTCCAACGAAGACATTCCAGGCAGGCCGTTTAGGGTCGTTGGGCTAACCACTCCAGCCTGGGTAATTTTCTCGAAGATAGAAGCTGTGTCGTTCTTGGTCATGTTCATTGTCTGTTCTCCTTTTGGCAGCGCCCTTCAGGTCGCACCCACAGCCGAGCATCCAGACCCCAGACAAGAGAACGGCGTGGTTGAGCTGCCCCATACGTCCACCAGCGATCACTTTTACGAATCGAGGTATTGACCTTTCAGATGCTCAGCGGTCCTTGGGATCTACCTTTCTATTCCCTACGTTTAATCAGCGGTCAGATCGTAGCTCAGCTCAAGGTCCAGTTTTGCTTTGATCGCTGGGTAACGATCCAAGTAACTGGAGACTCCGTGGATTGCGTGTCGTGCTGCTTTCGCGACCGCTTGCGCTGTCCGCTCAGAAATCATCGGGGTCTTTACAGCTGCCGTTGAAATGTCCTTGAGGTGCATTGCTGCGATGACCGAACCGGGCCGCACATTGAGCTTACCAGCGCTCACACCAGCGGCTGTCGCGGTTGATCCATAGATAATGCTGTCCAGCCAATGAGGTCTTTCAAAGCTCAAGAGGCTCATACGGTGAGCGACCGGGTTTGTTGTGCTCCTCCTTGGCCTGCCTCGCTGGGGGTTCGCGGTGGCATGTTCCTTGGTTGCTGCTTCTCCCGATACGGCTTCAGGTTCTCCTTCAGCCTCCGGCGGGGTCCACTGAGCGGCCTTGCAGGCATCAAAGAAGAGTGTCGGGTCATTACGGCGCTTGTTCGCCCATCGTTCGTAGTCCAGATACTCATCGGGGTACATCATTTCGTTGCCCTCATCAGTTCTCGGTCCGACGGGGTGTCGTTCCGGGTAAAGTGAGGAGTTTTGGAGGCCACGGTTTACAAGGGTTGTAGAGCAGCACCAGATGCACTCATTTGCTCAGGCTCGACTCAGAACGCGCCGCGCCTATTCGTATCGTGGGAGTGTGAGTGTGAGTGTGAGTGTGAGTGTGAGTGTGAGTGTGAGTGTGAGTGTGAGTGTGAGTGTGAGTGTGAGTGTGAGCGTTTGACACGAGTAGTGGTAAGTGCAATCTTTCCAAGATTAACCTGACGCAACTACAGAGGGCGGCTAAATGGAATGGCCTATGGTGCTGCGAGAGCTTCATTTGCAGGGCGGTGTTCGGATTCTCAGTGGCGGTGATCCTAAGACAACTTGTCGCCCGAAAATGGTTAGCGATCGAGGTCTTGTTATTACCTTGAAAAGCTTTGGGAGCTTATATTCAGAGGTTAAAAGTCTGGGTCTCAAAGTTATTGGGTGCGACTTTTATACTACAAGTGACGAGGTTAGCGGTCTGAATCCGCCACAGTGGCGATCATTGAATATTGCTGGACACCCATTATGGTTATGTAATGATCAATGTAATGAATGGTCGTTTATAGCTCATTCGGCGTTTAAGCAGCGTAGTGGATTACTTTGCGATATAGCTTCGCGGATTGCACATCAGCTTAGAGCCTGCGAGTGGAGGCTTCGGCAGCTTTCGGAGGTCTACGAGCAGCAATTAAATAGTCGTCTGCGTGAGAAGCCATTTTTGCCCGATAAGCAGTTTCTTGATGGATATACTTCTTTGTGCTATCTGGCGTTGCAGTCCTTTCTTGTCGATGCTTGCGTGCTTAGAGATTACTTGTCGGAATTTTATTCTGAGGTGGTGATAAAACCTTTGGACTCTGATGCTCCCAAAATAACTACTCTGAGTGGGCTCTTGAAAAGGTGGAAGCGATTACCGCCTACAGACCCCGCAGGTAAGGAGCTACGAGCCTCAGCTGAGTCAGGTCAATGGCTTTTTGAGCTTGGAGCCTACAGAGATTTAGTAGTCCATGTGGCTCCCTTAGCAAACGCGGGCAGAACATTGTTTGCCGTCACTCGCACTTTTGAGATGCCACATGGGGAACTATTGCCAGCGATAAAGTTACCACTCCCAGGTGATCCGGCCCAGCTGACTAAAGAACGTGTCACGGGGCAGTACTTTAAGGATCCTGAGTTAGGATTTGCGCGGCTGAAAAATATCTTGGAAAACACTTCGGACTCTTGGGATTCTTTAGAGTATGCACATGTCTGTATGCAGCAGCTCGGGGCTATCGCAAACTCTGTTTCAAGGGTCTCTCCAGTTCTCCCGGAAATGCCGTTGATAACGCCCAATGATGTAATCGGTGATATAAAGTTTAGCTGAGAAAGGCATCTCGACTTCAGTTGGATAGAGGCTTCTCTCGTCATAATGCTCCCGTAGCAAATGCGCCATCAGGTGACCAGACGCCTTTGAGAACCGTTGCCAGATCGCTACGGGTACGCCTGAGCCGTATGCGTCGTAGGCCACCGTCTGCGAGTGCCCAATGATCGCCTGAGCGAACGCAGCTGGAACGCCCTCAGCTTGCAGCAAGAAAGCCTTCAGGCCCGCGAAGTACTGACGGAGTGCCTTAAGCTCATCCATCACGCCCTGTTCGATTGGATTCGTGGACTGTTCAGCGTCGTAACGAACGGTCTTGCGGATGGTCGGCAGGACCTCCTCAGTGACCACTTACGGAACGGCTCAGATTAAGGAGCACGCCCACGCATCAGCATCGTGTATACGCGAGGCGATCGAATAGCCACGAGTTCGAGGGGACTGCCCGGCCATCCCTATGTTTCAAACTTAGGGATAGCGTGCCCACTTGGAGCTTCACGCCGGTTTCCTTGCTGTGCATTCCCTGAACCGCCATGCTCGGGTTCTTCAAGCCAGCCGCACGGGCCACCTGTGTCGCCACGAACAAAAGGTCGTGCTCAGGGTGGCCGGTCAGACCGTCCAGCTCGATGCCCATAAAGTTGCGTTCAGCTACCTCTTCAAGCCTGCAACCGATAGGCTCTTTTTGTCCCATGGGGGGAGTAGATTTGAAGGTCTATCGGACCCTGAAATATCGTTGATTCGGAAGACGACGTTGAGCTCGGAAATGCTCTCAACCTGAGCCGCCAATTTCCTCAAGATTGCTTCCATCTCGGCTACTTCCTCTCCGCTATCGGCTTTGGGATTCTGCTTGCGACGGCTGCCCTTGGGCGATTTTATGGGCTGATCCGGGTGGCTTCTTTTTATGATCGAGGTGAGTTCATGCGCTGATCGGGACATACCAGCAGCAGGGTCCTTGGGTGTCACCATCATGGTAATCGTAAGAAAATCAGAGGAGATGTCACACCACATACTCTCGATTCGCTCACCGGAGTCGATTGGTCCGATACTGTAAGTAATGCGCTCTGCCTGCTTCTGGTCACGGCGAGCGAACATAAAACTGAGCCGCGTTACGCGCTTCCCGACTGGTTTCTCAACTGCTTCCTCAACTGCGTCCATCTAAAATTCCATAGTTGTGCCACGCCAGACCGCTAAGTGAGGAAGAGCGCGATCAGACCATCACACGAATTGCCAAGGCTATGCAGTGACCAGTAACCGACAAATGCCCCCGCAAGGCAGCGTACCTAAGGCCCTATGCGAATCCAATGGTCACCCTGTTTCGTAAAGAGCCTCTTGGGGGCGCATGGGTGGTGTGGTCATTGATATGAGTACACAGGACGGGTACACTTCGCGACATCGAAGGGGCCTAAACCCCTTGATTTCATTGGGTTTACGGCACTGATGCCCGTGTCGGCGGTTCGATTCCGTCTCTGGGCACCACTAATACCGAGAAACCCCTGAATTGAAAGATTCAGGGGTTTTTTATTGGGCGGGATTTGGGGGCTGGGTGGCCTCCTTATACCCCTGCCATGCTCACACATGCTGTTACCTCTCGAACCTATTCACGTCTGCCCCCCCCTACAGGCTCATCGGCTATCTTTCAGGCTTCGCGCTTATCTCTCGATAAACACCGGGAGCCACCCAACGATCAAAGGACGGATCAAGAGCAAGCACACGGAGTCAGCATGCATGCCGATCAAAAGTCCGAACACCTCTCGCCCGCTTTGGAGTCAATCGGCGAGGAGTCAGCCATGACTTCGAAGAAGCAGGCGTTTCTCAACCACCTTGCCTTGTGCCGGCGGAAGGTCGAGCAGTGGCCGGAATGGAAACAAGCGTTCCTCAAACCACCTGCCAAGGCGCGGACAAGCGATTCCGAAGCGAGGGAACTGGATAACTTGAGCGGCTGACACGNAGCGGCCTTTGCATTCCAGCGGTCCAATCGATCAGCGGCTTAGCGCAACTCGCGCATTACCGGCCTTGCGGCGGCTGGAGACGATCAGCCCGGCGGCGACCACCGCGATGGCCAGGCCACCGGTGGCGAGGATTTCCACGCGGTGGTCTTCGCGCAGGGCCATGGTGGTGAGCACCGCGACGATGAACAGGATGACCAGGTAGGTGAGGCCGGGGAACAGCCACATCTTGAAGTCGATCTTCTCACCGGCCAACTCGCGCTTGCGGCGCATGCGCAGTTGCGACACGGCGATCACCAGGTACACCAGCAGCGCGATGGCGCCGGAGGTGGCAAGCAGGAAGTCGAACACCGCCGCTGGGGCGACGTAGTTGGCGATCACGGCCACGAACGCGGCCGCGGTGGACATCAGCACGGCCACCGACGGGGTACCCGACTTCGAGGTTTTCTGCGCGGCAGCAGGCGCGTCGCCGCGCTTGCTGAGGGAGAACAGCATGCGCGACGCGGTGTACAGCGCAGAGTTCAGGCAGCTGGTCACGGCAACCAATACCACGATATCGACGATCAGCTTGGCGTTGGGGATACCGATCAGCTCGAGAACGGTCTGGTACGAGCCCAGCTCGGCCAGGCGCGGGTCGTTCCACGGCACAAGGGCAACCACCAGGAAGATCGAAACCAGATAGAACAGGAAGATCCGCCAGATCACCGAGTTGGTGGCCTTGGAGATCTGCTGACCTGGGTTCTTCGATTCGGCGGCGGCGATGGTGACGATCTCAGTGCCCATGAACGAGAACATGGTGGTCAGCATGGCGGCGACGACGGCACCCAGCCCGTTGGGCATGAAGCCCATGGTGTCAGTGAGGTGGCTGACACCGCTGACCTGGCTGTTGGGCATGAAGCCGAACACGGCGCCCAGGCCAACGACGATAAAGGCAATGATTGCCAGCACCTTGATCAGCGCGAACCAGAATTCGAATTCACCGTAGTTCTTCACGCTGAACAGGTTGGTCACCGTCAGCACCAAGGTGATCAACAGCGCGAACACCCAATGCGAAACGCCGGGAATCCAGGCATGCAGGATCGAGGCGGCGGCGTTGGCTTCCAGCGGAATCACCAGCACCCAGAACCACCAGTACAACCAGCCGATGGAAAAACCGGCCCAGTGACCGATGGCACGGTCGGCGTAGGTGGAAAACGACCCGGTATCCGGCGAGGCAACGGCCATTTCACCGAGCATGCGCATGACCAGCACCACCAGGCTGCCGGCAGCAGCATAGGCCAGCAGCACGGCAGGGCCGGCAGCGGCGATGGCGTGCCCGGAACCTACGAACAGGCCGGCACCAATGACACCGGCGATCGACAACATAGTTACATGACGCGGCTTGAGTCCCTGAGCGAGACCTGTGGAATTCTGCGTACTCATAAAACTACCTTTGCGAAGAATAGCGTTCTGTCCGGCGGTGATCGCGAGCCTTGTGCAAAGTCCGCTACACCCCGTTCCTTATCTTTTACGCAAAAATTGCGCCAAATTGTACCAAGGTATATCCTGCCGCCCTGAAACGGACCTCTCGGGCATTCGTGCCAACAGATTGAATCTGTTGAGGTTTGCCTTGCGAGCTGAGACGCATTACCGAACTACTCAGCGTGGGGCGATATGCCGCACCAAAAAACGACGCCGGTAACACCTTCGCACAAAAACAGTGCAACCTAAAGGCGCAACTTTTGCATGGGCACTGCGTGGCTCAGGTGCAACTTCGTGCGACCTCCCTCTTATCGCGTTGCCACATTCAAGCCGCATTCGCGCTTTATTCCTCTGGGCAAAACTGGCAACATCGCGCCTTTTTTATCGCGCCCTGCCCGTCCGACGTCCCTGCTGCGGTGCCTTCGCACATCGCGCCAGGCAGATCGGACACAAGCTGCAAGTCCAGCCTCGCCATCCGCGCTATGCTAGCTTTGCGCTTCGCTGTTCACTTTGGTGACGACAGGCCGCACCCGCCTATATGAGGACCGCACATGGCTCAGGCCACGCCCGCTCTGGAAATCCGTAACCTGCACAAGCGCTACGGTGCACTGGACGTGCTCAAGGGCATATCGCTGGCCGCCAATGACGGCGCGGTGATTTCCATCCTCGGTTCGTCCGGCTCCGGCAAGTCGACCCTGCTGCGCTGCATAAACCTGCTGGAGAACCCTCATCAGGGCGAAATCCTGGTGGCCGGTGAAGCGCTCAAGCTCAAGGCCGCCCGCAACGGCGAGCTCATTGCTGCCGACAGCCGCCAGATCAACCGGCTGCGCAGCCAGATCGGTTTCGTCTTCCAGAATTTCAACCTGTGGCCGCACATGAGCGTGCTCGACAACATCATCGAGGCACCGCGCCGCGTACTGGGGCAAAGCCGCGCCGAAGCGATCGAAGTAGCCGAGGCGCTGCTGGCCAAGGTGGGTATCGCCGACAAGCGCCACGCCTATCCGAACGAGCTTTCCGGCGGCCAGCAACAACGTGCAGCGATTGCCCGCACCCTGGCCATGCAGCCCAAGGTTATTCTGTTCGACGAACCGACCTCGGCGCTGGATCCGGAAATGGTCCAAGAGGTACTCGCGGTTATTCGCAACCTGGCCGAAGAAGGCCGTACCATGCTGCTGGTGACACACGAGATGGGCTTTGCCCGGCAGGTCTCCAGCGAGGTGGTGTTTCTGCATCAAGGTCTGGTGGAAGAGCAGGGTACGCCCGAGCAAGTATTCGACAACCCCTTGTCGGCGCGCTGCAGGCAGTTCATGTCCAGCAACCGCTAACGGAGCAATAACAATATGAGCATGAAGAAAATCTTCCTGGCGGTTGCCGCCACACTGCTGGTCAACGGCGCCGCCATGGCTGCCGAAAAACTGAAAATGGGCGTGGAAGCGGCCTACCCACCGTTCAACAACAAGGACACCAGCGGCCAGGTCGTGGGCTTCGACGTCGACATCGGCAAGGCCCTGTGCGCCAAGATGGAAGTGGAGTGCGAAATCGTCACCTCCGACTGGGACGGCATCATTCCCGCATTGCAGTCGCAGAAGTTCGACTTCCTGGTGTCGTCGATGTCGATCACCCCCGAGCGCTCGGAAGTGGTCGACTTCACCAACCCCTACTACAGCAACAAGCTGCAGTTCATTGCCAAGAAGGGCGATGACTTCAAGACCGACGGCGACAGCCTCAAGGGCAAGATCATCGGCGCCCAGCGCGCGACCCTGTCCGGCACCTGGCTGGAAGACAAGTACGGCATGGATGTCGACCTCAAGCTGTACGACACCTCCGAAAACGCCTTTCTCGACCTGAGCAGCGGCCGCCTCGACGCCATCCTGGCCGACAAGTACGCCAGCTACGATTGGCTCAAGAGCGACGCCGGCAAGAATTTCGAATTCAAGGGTGACGCGGTCGAGCAAAGCGACAAGATCGGCATTGCCGTGCGCAAGGGCGATGCCCTGCGCGACAAGCTGAACGCCGCGCTGCAGGAAATCATTGCCGACGGTACCTACAAGAAGATCAACGACAAGTACTTCCCTTTCAGCATCCTCTGACAGCCCGGCGGGCGTCGGCCTACACGGCCGATGCCCGCCCCTGAACAAGCCTGCCCATGAACATCGATCTCTATGGCTTCGGCCCTGCGCTTGCCGCAGGCGCGCTGATGACCGTCAAACTGGCCCTCAGCGCTCTGTGCCTGGGGCTGCTGCTGGGCCTCGCCGGTGCCCTGGCGAAAACCTCCGGCAACCGCCCCCTGCAATTGCTCGGCGGTTTCTACTCGACGCTGGTACGAGGCATTCCCGAATTGCTGTGGGTGTTGCTGATCTACTTCGGCACCGTCAACGGCCTGCGCAGCATCGGCCTGGCGCTGGGCGTCGGCAGCCTGGAACTCAGCCCCTTCGCCGCCGGCGTCATCGCCTTGGGCCTGTGCTTCGGCGCCTACGCCACGGAGGTATTCCGCGGCGCCATCCTGGCCATTCCCAAAGGCCACCGCGAAGCTGGCCTGGCCCTTGGCCTGAGCACGTCGCGCATCTTCATCCGCCTGGTGCTGCCGCAGATGTGGCGCATCGCCCTGCCGGGGCTGGGTAATCTGTTTCTGATTCTGATGAAGGACACCGCACTGGTGTCCGTCATCAGCCTGGAAGAGATCATGCGCAACGCGCAGAACGCCGTCACCGTCAGCAAACAACCCTTCACCTTCTATATGGTTGCCGCCCTGATGTACCTGAGCCTCACCGTGGTCGCCATGGTTGCCCTGCACTTCATGGAGAAACGCGCCTCGCGCGGCTTCGCGAGGGCTTCGCAATGAACTGGGAAGTGATCATCAAGTGGCTGCCGCGCCTGATGCAAGGCGCCACCCTGACCCTCGAGCTGGTGGCCATCGCGGTACTCGCCGGGCTTATCCTGGCCATCCCGCTGGGCATCGCCCGCACCTCGAAGAAGTGGTACATCAGCGGCCTGCCGTACGCCTACATCTTCTTCTTTCGCGGCACCCCGCTGCTGGTGCAGCTGTTTCTGGTGTACTACGGGCTGGCGCAGTTCGACGCGGTGCGCGAGAGCAGCCTGTGGCCGTACCTTCGCAGCCCGTTCTGGTGCGCCGCCGGGACCATGACCCTGCACACCGCCGCCTATATCGCAGAAATCCTGCGCGGGGCGCTGCAAGCCATACCCAAGGGCGAGATCGAAGCCGCCCGCGCCCTCGGCATGTCCCGCAGCAAAGCACTGCTGCACATCATGCTGCCGCGCGCCGCGCGCATCGGCCTGCCGGCCTACAGCAATGAAGTGATCCTGATGCTCAAGGCCAGCTCGCTGGCCAGCACCGTCACCCTGCTGGAACTCACCGGCATGGCCCGCACGATCATCGCCCGCACCTACCTGCCGGTGGAAATCTTCTTCGCCGCTGGCATGTTCTACCTGGCCATGTCGTTCGTGCTGGTGCAGGGCTTCAAACTGCTCGAGCGCTGGCTGCGCGTGGACGCGTGCCAGGGCCGCTGACTCTGCAAGGCGACCAGCTGCGTGAGCGCTTTCACGCACTGGACGCCTTCCTGGCTGACCATGCCGACCTGTGGCGGCCCAAGCCCTTCACCCAATTGACCTTGCCCTGGGAAGCGAAACATCCCGAGCTCGCCACCTGGCTGCGCGCCCGCACCCTGGCCGAGGCCGAGGCTGTGCATAACTCGTTGCTGGAACTGGACGCCCCGGCGCCCTTTCCCGCCTTAGCCCAGCAGGCGCATGCGCTGGCCGCGGTAGGCCCGCTGCCGACCAGTTTTGTGCCCACTGCGCGCCACCGCCTCAACGTCGATGTACCCGGCCGCAAGTGGCAACAGATCGAAGCCTTCGCCGCCGCCCTGCCCTTCGCAAACTCCACCAGCCACTGGCTGGACTGGTGCGCCGGCAAAGGCCACCTCGGCCGACGCCTGCTGCGCGACGGCCAGCAACTCACCTGCCTGGAACACGACCCGGCACTGGTGGCCAGCGGCGCCCAGCTCAGTGCCCATCACGCCCTGCTCGCCCAGCATCAACTGCAAAACGTCATGGCCGACGACCTGCGTCTATTAGCCTCCAGCACCCCCGTCGCCCTTCACGCCTGCGGCGACCTGCACGTCCAGCTCATGCACCGCGCCACCCAGGCAGGCTGCCAACACCTGGCCTTCGCACCCTGTTGCTACAACCGCACCCACGGCGCCTATCGCCGACTGTGCGCCGAACCCTCGGCCCTCTTACTGACCTTCGAAGACCTCGGCCTGCCCCTGGAAGCCACCTTCACCGCCGGCGCCCGCGTGCGCCGACAGCGTGACCACTCCATGGCCCGCCGCCTGGCCTTCGACCTGCTGCAGCGCGAACAACGCGGCATCGACCACTACCTGCCCTGCCCCTCCCTGCCCGCCGCTTGGCTGGACAAACCCTTCGCCGATTACTGCCGCGAGTTGGCGGCACTGCAGAGCGTGCCTATCGGGCATGGCGTGGACTTCGTTGAGCTTGAAGCACGCGGCTGGCAACGACTTGCCCAAGTCCGCAACCTGGAACTACTACGCGGCCTGTTTCGCAAGCCCTTGGAACTGTGGCTGGTGCTCGACCGCGCCCTGTACCTGCAAGAGCGCCGGTACACCGCACAGGTCGGCACCTTCTGCCCGGAAACCCTGACGCCACGCAATCTGATGATCATCGCTGAGCGCAACTGAAGCGTGCGCATCCTGTGGATAACTCTGTGGGTAGAAATGTTGCACGGCGCGCTGGGTCGACGTTCGAACGCCAGACTGATGATCAGTCATTTTTCGTTCATGTCCGATTCGCCAGCGAAAACAGTAGCTTGCGAACGATGTCATCAAACCGACCTAAACGCCGAGCGGTTGCCGAGGTTGGCACGCCAAATGTGCATAAGCACTGGAGGGTTAAGAGCTAAAGGCGAAGAAATTATGCCGCAGGGGGGTTTACTCGGCCGATCGAATAGCTATAATCAGCGCCCTCACTTGCCGGTATAGCTCAGATGGTAGAGCAACTGACTTGTAATCAGTAGGTCCCGGGTTCGATTCCTGGTGCCGGCACCATACAAAACAAGGGCTTGCAGCGATGCAGGCCCTTTGTTTTTGTCCCGCACGTAACAAGCATGCGATGGAGCATGGGTAGACGCCAGAGCACCACTGCCCCGTCGCCAAGCGCGCAGCCATCAACGAGCCCCTCCCAGCGTGGCTGATCTGTTTTCATGGTGACCCATGGGAAACAGGTAACCGAGGTAATTTTCGGTTCGAACCCTCGGAAGCCTTGCCATGCAAGCGTTCCAGCCCAGCTCTGATTGCACTGGTAATGCGCATGGCGCGAGATGCCCATGATCGGATGAGGTGAAGGCCGGGTTGGCAAAGTCTCTGACCGCCAAGCCATGCACCGAGCTGCAGCTTCGGTGCCTTGAGCTTCGAGGTTGGCCCGAAGCCCCCGAAATTCCCGCATCGCCCCATAATGTCCATATTGCTGGTTGATCGTGAGGCGTAAAAAAACCGGCCGAGGCGGGTCTTGGTTCACACCCTTCTTACTGCTGCGTCGTAGACCTCGTCATCACGCCGGGCACCTACGCACACGACCAGGATGATTTCACTACCGTTGATGCGGCAGACGATACGTACATCGCCCGTGCGAATCCGGCGGTACCCGGCCAGTGGCCCGCGCAAGGCCTTGCCGATTTTGTCGGGCTCCCCCTCGGCAATACGCTCACGAATGACCTTCAGCACTCCCTTAGCTTCAGCAGTGCCAAACAGCTAGAGTCCTGTGTCTATCAGTGAATGAAACCGAACAGTCCAGTCCTTCATCTTCATTACCTATTTGAACCGAGCCTCCATATCCTCGAGGCTCACGGTAACGTCGTTCTCAAGGCTAGGCAGGCGGTTGATCGCAAGCAGTTCAGAGCGCAGATCTTCAAGCTCGTCCTGCATGGCTTGGTAGGCGTCGATGCCCACAAGCACGCCGACTGGCTCGTTGTACTTGAAGATCACTAAGTGTGAGATGTCGCCGCTAGTGACGTCATTCAAGCGCGCGCTAAAGTTGCGAGCCATAGCCGTCTCAGAAACCGCCTGCTCAGCTCGATTCAGTAGTGCAGCCATGGTTAACCCCTTCTTGGTCAGAAGATTAAGACGCGTTGATATGTAGTATTTAGACCGGCTGCACCGGTGGCAGCTCAGGATTGATCGATAGAATGCGCCCCGTCGAAGTAGTTTATGTGCAAAGGGATGTATACGTAGCCGCTACTACGAGTACCTAAATCAGCATAATTACATGCCTCATATTGTGCACATACAAGCATGTGATGAGCCGATCAAACTTGGGGCTCACTTCAACCATCCTCCCTCACCCTACCCCCAACCTCCCCAACCACGCCTCATACCTCCCCGGCCACTCCCCAGCCGCTGTCCCCCTCCTCCCCAACCCAAACCCATGCCCGCCTGTCGCATACCGATGCATCTCCACAGCCACCCCGCGCTGCTCACACGCCGCAGCCATGATCAGCGTATTGTGCGGATCAACCACCGAGTCATCTTCCGCCTGCACCAAAAACTCAGGCGGTGTGCTTCCAGTCACGCGGTTCTGCACAGACCACTCAGCCTCTTCTTGCGCCGACGCATCTGGCCCGACCAATACCTTGTGAGTCGAGGTATACGTATAAGGCCGCTCCAACGTAATGGGTGGATAGATCAACGCCGCCCCCTCAGCGACGGCGGAGATCGAATCGATGCTGTCCTGCGCAGCATAGGTCTGAGAATCGCCAAGCGTCGCGGTCATGCCCATCAGATGCCCACCCGCTGAAAAGCCCAGCAGGGTCACATGCTTTTCCCGGCTGCGAACGATGCGCAGCGCGCGTTGCGCATCTTGCAGTGCGACGATGTTGCCGGCGTTCCAGCCTTCGCTCGGCAAGCGGTAGGCCAGCACATAGGCGGTATACCCGCGCTCGTTCAGCCACTGCGCCAAGGGCCATCCCTCAATGCCCAGTTCGATTCGTTTGTAGCCCCCACCGGCAGCGACGATCACTGCTTTTCCATTGGGTGTGGCGGGCTTGAAGATCTGCAGGTAAGGGCGGGTGACGTTGCTCAGAGAGCCATGGGATGTGAGCGAGTTGTCTCCCGACGGTCCGCCTCCGCCTGGCGGTACGCCGCTCCACAGCTCGACTGTTTCGCTGTTGGCCGGTGGATCTTTGGCCTGAGCGGCGGCCAGTTTCAACATCAGCATTGCCGTGCCGGCGCCCAGGATGAAATTGCGGCGATTCATGAAAGCTCACTCAGTCGGTGGACGAGAATTTCTTACGCACCCTAGTATCTTGTTGGGTGCTTGAGGAAAGCTACCTCACTTTCGACCGACCGCACTGAGCTCCGCATATTCTTCAAGCATTCATGATCGACGACTCACTATCACTTCACGCTAACCTGCGCCCATCCGGCCGGAACAAGCCCGCTCAATACTTCCACGTCACCGACGCCGTCAAATTGCGCGGCGCGCCATAGTTGGTCGACCCGGACGATTGATAAAGCGACAGCAAGTACTTGCGATCGGTGACGTTGTTGAGGTTCAGCGAGGTGCTCCAGTTATCGTCGATGTCGTAGCTGGTCATCAAGTCCACCAGCGCGTAGGCCTCTTGGCGCACGTTGCTGTTGGTGTCGACCTCGGTTGCACTCTGCCATTGGAAACGGGTGCCCACCTTGACGCTGGGCATCTCGGGCAGGCGATAGGTCAGGCTGCCGCGCAGGGTGTGGGTGGGGATGTACTTGCGGGTGTCGTCGCCGTTGTCGTCTTCGATCTGCACGAAGGTGTAGCCGCCCGCTATGTCCAGGCCAGGTAGTGCTTCTCCCGACGCGCCCAGTTCGAAGCCATGGCTTTTGACGTTGGTGCCGCGGTACAGGTACTGGCCACCGACGATTTCGCCGGTGAGCTCGGCGACGTTTTGCTGATCGGTTTTGAACGCGGCAGCGGTGAGGGTGAGTCGCTCATCGAGCACGAGGCCTTTGACACCCACTTCCAGGCTTTTGCCTTCGAGTGGCAGGATCAAGCCGCCGCTGGTGCTGCGCAGGTATTGCGGTTTGAAGATTTTCGTCCAGCTGGTGTACAGGCTCCACTGTGGGGTGAGGTCGTAGACCAGGCCGGTGTACGGGGTCACTTTGCCGTGCACCCGTGTGTCGTGGGGCGATCCGTATCCGGCGCCATCGCCGTCGGCGCTGAGCATGCGCGCGCCGGCAATCCAGTGCAGGTCATCGATGACGCTGAAGCGCGCGCCGGCGAACAGGCTCTTTTGTCGGTCGGTGAACAGCTGGGTATTGAGGTCGTCGGTGTAGTTCAGCGGCGGTTGCACGACGTTGCCGGACAGCGCGTCGGCCAGGCTCACCATTTGGTTGCCGGATGAGTCTCTGTAGTGGCCGACCTCGTCGTGGTGGGTGCGACCGTAGTTGGCGCCCAGGGTCAGTTCATGTTCCCTGCCGAACAGCGCGAAGGGGCCGGACAGTTTCGCTTCGGCGGTGACTTGCTCTTCTTTGCTGGTGGTGCGGTTGATATAACCGTACACCTGGTCCGCGGTGGCGGGGATGGCGTAGAACATCTTGGTGTCGGAATCCTGCTTCATTCCGGCCAGGGTCAGGGTGCTGGTCCAGCCATTGTCGAACGCGTGGGTCAGCTCGGCGAAGGCGCGCTGGGTGTGCACGTCCCAGTAAGTCCAGGGCTGGCCGACACTGGAGCTGCGGCTGCTGTAGTGAATGCGGTTGCCCTGGTAGTCGGCGATGGGCAAGGCGCCCCAGGTGCTGCCATTGGAGTAGCTGTTCTGCTGGGTGAAGCCTACCGTGAGGGTGTCGGCATCGGACAGATCGAAAGCCAGAAGGCCTGCTGCGACGTTGACCTCATGGCCGTACTGATCGAGGTAGGAGTTGCCTTTGTCATGGGAGGTGATGAAGCGTCCGCGAACGTTTCCGCTTTCGCTGAGTGGACCTGACACGTCAAAGCTCAAGCGACGGTTGTCCCACGAGCCCACGCTGCTGTCGACCCGCGCCTGGAACGTGTCCGTGGGGCGTTTGCGCACCAGGTTGACCGTGGCAGACGGATCGCCGGTGCCGCTCATCAAGCCGTTGGCGCCGTGCAGCACGTCGACCTGCTCGAACTCGGTCATGTCCTGATCGCCGACCAATACGCCGCCGGAGAACGGCAGGCTCATGCCGTCGAACTCGAAGTTTTCAATCTTGAAACCACGTGAAGTAAAGGCGGTGCGATCGGTTTCGAACTGTTCCACGGTCACCGACGGTGCGTTGCGCAGTGCGTCCTTCACGCTGTTGAGCTGGAAATCGTCCATCTGCTCGCGCGTAATCACGGTGATCGCTTGCGGGGTTTCCTTGTCGCTCAGGCCCAGGCGAGTGGTGCTGGACACAGGGTTTGCCCGGTAACCGCGGGTTGGGCTGACATCACCGGAGGTTTGATACTGGATCTGCGTGGGCGCCAGGAGGATTTCGCTGCTGGCCTGCGTGTTCTGCACCGGGACCAGGTAAACGGTCATGGCATCGGTTCGGGCGAAGGTGTAGCCACTGCCCTGCAACAACTTCGCCAGTGCCTCTTCCGACGAGTAGCGGCCCTCTACGGCAGTGCTGCGCAGGGCACTGTCCAGGTTGCCGTCCAGCAGCACGTTCTGGCCGGACTGCTGGCTGAACTGCAGCAAGGCCTGACGCAGGGGTTGCGCGGAAATATTGAGTGACAACCGCTCTACGGACGTCGCCGCCGGATTGACCTGCGCGCCATGAGCCTGAAGTGCGCCGACGAGCAGTGTGCACGCCAATGCGGTGCCCAGCGCGTTGCGCTGCCAGCGGCTGTCGATGCTGGATTCATGGTTGAGTTGCCTTGCCATTGCGGTCGTACCCCAGGAAGTGCGCGAAAATGCGAATACCAATCAGTCAGGCTAAGACGCATGAGCGCACGCGATTCCCTGAGGATGCGTAAAAGATTTTTCTGCGGGATCAGGCGGGATAGATCAGGGTGATCAGATCGGTGTAACGATCCACACGGACGGCCAGGGCTTTGGTAATGGCGTCGAGCATCTGCTCGGGCTTGTTAAGATTGAGGATCAAACTGACCCGGCGGCTGGCGAGTTGCTTGTCCATGATGAAGATTCGGCCTTCGCGCCAGCGTTGCAACTCATCGATGACCGTGAACAAGGGCTTGTCGAAGAACACCAATCGTCCGCTGCGCCAGGCGAGTACCTGGGCCAGTTCGGCGTGCTGGATGGGGCCGGTCCGATCACTGCTGAAACGCAGCGAAAGGCCCTCCGCCAGATCGATCTGCTGGTTGGCCGTTACCACACGGACCGTCTTGCGGCTTACCGTCAGCAGTGTCGAGGCGTCATCGCATGACAGACAGAATTCGCCCTCGGCGGCCACTACCTGCCCGGATCGGCTGTTGACCGTGAACTCACCGGCGGCTGCGGGCAGCACAGTGAAGTAAGCCTCGCCGTGAAGCAGTTCTACGGCGCGCCGGGTCGGTGAAAAATCCACGTTCAGTGCGGTGTGACCGGCAAGGTCGACGGTGGACCCATCGGGCAAGCTGACCGTCCGCCGCTCGCCCACGGCGCTGCGGACATCGGCGAACGGCAGGCCCATATCGTTGAGCCATAGCACGGAGGCGCATGCACTGACGGCCACGGCACTGGCGGCGATGCCCATGCCGACGAAACGCCGTCGAGACAGGTGCGCAGCGGCCGGTGCCGCGTTGAGCGAATGCAACTGCGCGGACGCGGCCCACAGGTGCTCGAGCTGGGCATAGGCCTCGGCATGTCGGGGGTCGGCATCCAGCCACGCGGCCAACTCCGCCTGTTCCGCCGCAGTGGGCGACCCGCCCTGCATCAACGCAAACCAGGCGCTGGCTCGATGGCTTATGTCGTCGACGTGCGCCTCAGGGAACGCTGGCGGTGGTTTGGCGCTCATTCGGACATACCGATCTTGAGCAGATCCAGGGCGCGCACCATGCGGCTATACGCGGTTTTGGCAGGAATACCCAGGCGCTGGCCGATTTCCACATAGGTCAGACCTTCCACGCGCACCATCAGGAACACCTCGCGACAGGGCGGGGGCATGTTCTGGATCACGACGTTCAACGTATTAAGTTGCTGATGGGCAATTGCTGCTTGTTCGAGCGTTGGCGTGGACGGCTCGAAGCTTGAGGTCGCCTGCAGGTCGAGGGCCTCGCCCTTGCGATGTTCCTGGCGCCGGGTGTGATCGATGAACAGATTGCGCGCGCTGGAGAACAGATACGCGCGGAAATTCGCAATCGGCGTTCGACCCATCTGTTCGGACAGGCGAATGAACGTGTCCTGAGTCAGATCGGCGGCGGTCTCTTTGCAACGCAAACGACGGTCCAGGTAATCCTGAATTTCGCTGCGGTGGGCGAGGTACAGCGCCTTGAGATCTGGGCCGGACATGAAGGAACCTTGAAAGGCGGAGTGGCAAGGGCAGGAAAATATCACAAAGAGAATCATTTGCGCTTGCGAAGGCGTTGTTGCCTGCGCTTTCCTGCCTGCTCAATAGCGCCTTGCGCCAATCAACTCACCCAGCACCTGGTTGGGGATGCGAAAGGGTATGGAGGCGTGGTCCTCGCCAGCTTCGACCACAAAGCCGGTGCGCAGCCCGGTACCGGACAATTCCTGCAGGCGTGAGAACAACGCCCTGGCATCCTGGATGCCCTGAACCGAATCGCGCTCGGCCATCACGATACTCAGGCTGGTCTGCGTCATATCAAGCTGCCCGGTGCGAACGCGCTCGGTAAAGGCGCGTTCAGGCGCCAGCAGGAATTGGTCGCGCCACCACAGGCTGGGGCTGACCGCTACAACGTGTTGAAACAGAGTGGGCCGAGTGAACATCGCGTACACGCCCAGCATGCCGCCGAACGAGTGCCCGACCAGGCTGCGCTGGTCTTCGTCGACTTTGAAATGCTCGGACACCTTGGGCATCAGGCGCGTCTGGATGAAATCGAGAAACAGATCCTGGCCGCCTTGTGGAGGTGTGTTGCGATCGGCGGGCGCAGGCGGTGTGAGGTCGAACGCGCGCCTGGCAAAGTCCAGGGGCGTGTCACTCGGATAACCGATGGCCACCAGGATGGCTCCGCGCAATTTGGCCTGTGCGCGTTTGGCGGCATGAAACGCCGGGAAATAGGCATTGCCGTCCAACAGATAGATGACTGGATAACCGCCGGTATAGGGCACGTCACCCTCGGGAAGGCTGATCATGATGCGGTATTCCAGCCCGCCTTCGCTTTGCATGGTCCATTGCTCGGTACCGTCCAGCGTGACCGGCTGCGCATGAGCGGCCATCGCCGCGCCAACAAGCCAGGCGGTGAACACTGCAATTACTTTACGAATCATGATTTCAGACGGTCCTCGTTGGGCAGGCCCGCAAGCGGATATCGTCGACGTCAAAGAAGCCGACCGGCACACCTGCGCGGTGGAGAATGCTCTCGCATGCCCATAAGACGGATGACGGCGTCGTTTGTCTTGATCTGGCGATGGCCAAACCGATTTACTTGCAGAACGGATCGTCCCAGAACGGGCGCTCGATCTCTTTATAGATATCCGCCCGGCTCAAGCCCAGGTCCTTGAGCCCGGCATCGCTCATCTGCTCCAGTTGGTGCCGTTGCCGAGTCAGTTCATACCAGCGCGCGATGCGCTTCCAGAGATTGGCGAGAGGCCCTAACGACTTATGCTGGGTGCAGCCGTCGTTCGAAACACAGGCATTCACTGTTTGACCTTTCATCTGCTCATCCTCCAGGTTGATGGCTTGATTCTCTGTTCAGGCTTAACATCAATCCAACGAATGTTTTGAATGCTGTGCATCTCAGAGATTGATCAATGTCCCATTACCAGAGCATCGACTCGGAAGTCCTGCGTACTTTCGTGGCCATCGCCGATGAAGGCGGTTTCACCAAGGCCGGCGAGCGGGTTAACCGCACTCAATCGGCAGTGAGCATGCAGATGAAGCGGCTCGAGGAGGACGTGCTGTGTCGGCAATTGTTCGAACGTGATGGCCGGCAGGTGAAGCTGACGGCTGAAGGGCAGATTCTGCTGGGTTACGCGCGCCGCATTCTCAAATTGCACAGCGAAGTGTTCACCACCCTGCGCGAGCCGCACATGGTCGGCACCGTGCGCATCGGCACTCCGGACGACTACGCCATGCGCTTTCTGCCGGGGATCTTGTCCGGCTTCGCCCAGGCGTTTCCGCTGGTGCAGGTGGAGGTCCATTGCGAGAGCTCCCGGCAATTGATGCAACGCAAGGATTTGGATCTGACGATCGTTACCCGTGAGCCCGGGCGCGAAGTCGGCCAGCTGCTGCGTCAGGAACGCTTCGTGTGGGCCGAAGCCGAGGGCTTTTTTCTCCATGAACAAACGCCCGTGCCACTGGCGATGTTCAATACCGACTGTTTTTGCCGGATATGGGCGTGCAATGCCTTGGACGCCGCGCAGAAGCCGTACCGGATCGCCTACTCCAGCCCCAGCCTCGCGGCGATAATGGCCGCGGTCGGCGTTGGCCTGGCGGTCACCGCACAGTTGCAGAGCCTGATCACGCCGGGGCTGCGGATCATCGGCGAAGCCGAGGGCATGCCCTTATTGCCATTGGCGAGCATCATGCTGCTGCGCAACCCCGATACCCGGTCGCCGATGATCGATGCGTTGGCCGAGCATATCGTCGAGGGGTTCAGGCTTTGAGTACCGGAGCAGACTCGACGTCATGACCGATCCCCAACCTGCGCAAAGCTCCCCTACCCCCGCGTCAGCCCGGTCAACGTATCCGCAATCCCCTTGGTCCGCCTCGCCGTGCCTTCCGTGGCCTGGCTCGATGCCTCCAGGGTATCCAGCATCTCCCTCAGCGCGCCCACCCCGGTGGACTGGTCTTCGATCTGCTGAGCCACTCGCTGAATCTCGCTCGACAGCAAGTCCACATCCACGCCGATATCCGCCGCATTCTTGCGGGTGATCTCCGCCAACTTGCGCACCTCGTCGGCCACCACTGCAAACCCTCTGCCCAGTTCGCCAGCGCGGGCTGCTTCGATAGCAGCGTTCAGCGCAAGCAAATTGGTCTGCCCGGCAATCTGCTGGATCACCTGCACGATGGACTGAATCTGCAGGCTCGAACTGGCCAGCGCACGTGCGCCCACGACCGCTTCGTCCGCCTGCCGGGCAAGGTCTTCGACGGTGCTGCCGGCCTGGCTGGACACGGTGTTCTGCCGGTCGATGGTGGCGGCCAGGTCGTCCATGGAAAGGTGCAGTTCGCCGGAGTAATGCTTGATCTGGGTGGCCATCTGCTCCTGTTGTTCGCCCGCGTCGGCGAGCACCTGGCCCAAGGCCGCGAGGCCTTTGAAGACAGGAAGGATGCCGTTGTCCAGGCCGCGGGTGTCGAGGGCGCTGGTGAAGTCGTTGCGCTTGAAGGCTTCGATCTGTTTGACCACCACGTGATTCAAGCCAACCATTTTCTTCAGTTGGCGGCGCAGGAAGAACGCTTTGAATTCGCCGTAGTGAGCGATGAAGCGGTCCACGTATTCGTCGGTGAACGAGGCGCCTTTGGCGACGTGGAAGAAGAAGATCGCGGTCAGGGTCTGGTTAAGGTTCAGGCCGAGGATTTCGCCGAAGGTCGAAAAGCCCACCACCGGCACGTCGCCAAAGAGCCCACGCATGCTGCCCAGGTCATTGGCGTTGTTGAGCCTGCGCAAGATGCAGTCGTTGAGAATGGCGGCGACCGGTTGGCCGCCCTTGCCTTGCAGGAACTTTCGGTAGTCGGTCTCGGTTGCCTGACGCAACGGCGTGCGCTTGACCATGACCAGTTCTTCGCCCGGTGCGACGTCGCAGAACAGTTGGATGATCTGCTGGGTGTGGTCGATGCGGGCAATGGAGCGCACGAACAATTCGCTGCCGACGCGGATGGCAAAGGAGTACTCGGCCAGGTTCTTTTCCAGGGAGTGGCTATCGCATTTGAAGGCGTTGCACAGGGCCTGGACCATGCTCATGATGTTGCCGTTGCTGTCGATCACCTGGTCGATGGTGCGGTCTTCGACGGAGGCGGTGAGCACGCTGAACGTCAGCCCGACCGGTTCGAAGTTCTGGCTTTTGAACACACCGAAGCGGATATCCGGAGCCGTCTTCAGAAAGACGATCTGCGCATGGTTCTGATAGCTGCGCTTGCCGTCGTGGATCAGGGTTTTCTGGAAGTCCGATTTGCCGCCGGCGGAGCCGCCGACGAACAGGCACGGGAAGCGACCGGATTCGTAGAGCGCCTCCATGAAGAACGACTCCGACGCCGACAGCCCGTCGAACACCACATAGGCCAGAGTGTCGCGGTGGTCGATGGGCGTGCTGACCTGCACGCGCTTGATGTTGTTGACCAGCTTTTCGATGCGCTCGCGCATCTCCATGCGTTTGCCGCCCTTGCGGATGTCTTCGCACTCCAGCGGCACCATGACCACTTCCGCCGAGGCAATCACGCTGCGCTCGAAGCATTGCAGGACGATACGGTCCCAATGCTCTCCCGCGGCGCAGTACAAGCCATCGGCGCTGTTGCACAGCTCACCCGAGGTGGTGCACAGGCTGATGGTGCCGTTGGGAAAGCGCTGCCTGACGCTGGCCGCGACCTTGTCGATGTCCAGGTGGGGCGAGACAAAACCTGTCACCAGCACAGGATCCGCGCGCAAACCGGCCAGGGCGCGGTCCAGCTCGGCAGCCGTGCAGCTCAGGCTCACGGCGCCCTGGCTGTTTGCGCGGGCATTGTTGAAGCGTTTGAAAAGGTTCATCACTGGGCTCGCTAGAAGGGGGCACAGCGCACGCGGGGCGTGGCTTGCATTGGTTCTCCTATCGGCCTTGGGAAGGGGGACTTGAAGCAGGTGGTCGGGTTTATAGGGGGAGTGCTGACCGAAATTTTCAGAAACTTTGAGGGTTTTAGTCGAGCTGTCGGCTTCGATATTCTGCTCAGTCTTCTCGGGGTTGAAAATACATGCCCCTAGGGTTATAAAATCCTCATGCACAAGGAGTGCTGAGTGCAGAGCAGACAGCTAATACGCGAGCTGGAGCAGGCCGGCTGGGTACTTGATCGTATCGCCGGAAGTCATCACATGTTCAAGCACCCGAGGCGGGCTCAAACAGTTCCGGTTCCACATCCCAAGAAGGATCTGCCGGTTGGCACGGTCAGAGCCATTCGAAAACTTGCCGGGTTGACCTAGGCTACGGCGGACTCATGAGGAGATATCCATGCGCTACCCAATCTGCATCGAATGGAGTGATGAAAATACAGCCGTCGGTATTCAAGTACCTGACATTCCTGGCGCTATCACCGCTGGCGACACGTTCGAAGAAGCCTACAGCGCAGCGATCGAGATCGCTCATATCATGTTGCAAGACATCGCAACTCGGGGGGCAAGCGTTCCTCTCCCCAGCGCGATGTCCGGCCTTCGAAGCGACCCTGAATACGCGGACATGGGCTGGGGAATGCTTGATGTCGATATAACCCCTTACCTGGGCAAGACTGAGAAGGTCAATGTCACGCTGCCGGGTTTCGTGATTTCGCAGATCGACCGGTTCGTTCGTGAGCACAATGTGAAAAGTCGTTCTTCTTTCTTGACCGATGCGGCTTTGGAAAAGCTGGGCCGTTGAGCTGGCGCTCTGCAAAAGCACTCATTACACGGGCACCAGACGTCCCCGCTGCCGTTTATCGACCAGCGATCCAGCTCTACCGCTCGTTGCTCAAGCTCGGCAACCCGCTGCCGATAGCGCAGGCGGCACTCTTCGCAAGACAGGATTCTCGGGCGTGCTGTACGAACCAGCTCCATCAGGGGCGGGCGTTAACCACTCCTTGGATCAGTCAGATGAAAGTCTCCCATCGTTTGTTCGTTATTTCCGCCTGCGCCTGTGCGGGGCTTGTCGCGATCGCAGTGTTTGCACTGAGCACGTTGCACAACACCATGCTGGACGACCGGCGGCGCGAAATTCATACCGTGCTGAATCTGGCCGCCAAGCAGGTCGAGTACTTTCAGAACGAAGAAAAGGCTGGGCGTTTGAGTACCGAACAGGCCCAGGCCCGCGCCATCGAAACGTTGGCCGCATTGCGCGATGGCAAGAACGCGTATATCTGGACGCGTACCGAAGGCGCGCTGAGCCTGGTTCACCCCAACCAAGCCTTGATTGGCAAGATCGATTTTGGCGCGAGACTGCCCAATGGCAAGACCACTTGGCAGAATTACCTGGACCGCTTGAGCAGCGAGCGTTTCGCGTTTTTCGATGACATGGTGGCCCGATCCGGGGACACCGTTCCGGTGGCCAAGATCAACGGCGTCACCAAGGTGCCTGGCTGGAACTGGATCATGGGCTTCGGCGTATACGCCGATGACATCACCGACGCCTATTGGCAGTTGGCGCTCAAGTTCATGTGGGCCGGCCTGTTTGTTCTGGTAGTCGTGATCGCGGTGGCCTACCGCATGTCTCGCAGTATCTACAACGCCCTGGGCGGTGAGCCGAGGGAAGTGGCCGGTGTGACCAGCAACATTGCCAACGGCGACTTGCGCCACGTGATGCAGGATAAGTATCCGCCTGCCAGCCTGATGGCCGCCGTGGCTCAAATGCAGACTGGGCTGAGGAGCATGATCACTGACATCAAACATGTGGCCGAAGAACTCAAAGGCAGTTCTTCGAGCCTGGGCGAGCAGATGCAGAACATCGATGAAGCTTCGCAACATACATCCGAAGCCACAACGATGACGGCTGCTGCAGTAGAGGAGATGTCCGTCACCATCGACCATATTTCCAGCAATGCGCGCATGACCCAAGTCAACTCGGAACGCTCCGCGGCCCTTGCCGTAGAGGGCGAACGCCTGGTGTCGGAGGTCACTTTTGCCATTGCCGATGTGTCAGAACAGGTGGCGCGTTCTTCCGAACAGATAGCCGGATTGGTTACCCGCGCAGATGAAATCAACGGCATCACCAGCGTGATCAGAAACATCGCCAGCCAGACCAACCTGTTGGCGCTCAATGCGGCCATCGAAGCCGCGCGCGCAGGTGAACAAGGTCGGGGGTTTGCAGTGGTGGCCGATGAAGTGCGGCACCTGGCACAACGAACCGCCCAGGCGACGGAAGAAATCACCACCATGATTGCCGACATCCAGAATGATACGTCCGATGCCGTAAAAGGCATGGCGGCCGTCAAGCCAAAAATGGAAACGGCGGCGTCACTGGCAGACCAGGCGACGGTGGCCTTGCGCGATATCAGTACGGAGTCGTCGGCCACGCTGGCGCAGGTACGGGAAATGGCAGCGGCGACTTCGGAACAGAGCGAGGCGAGCAGCAGTGTTGCACGAAACGTGGAGCTGATCGCCAACATGGTCAATGCGTCTGCAGAATCGGTCAGCATCGCCAACAAGGACGTGAACGCTGTGGTCACTTCAAGCAGGACGTTGACCGACTCTACGGCGCGTTTTCAACTATAGGATTCGTGCAGGTGAAACCAGCTGCGTTGACGATTAGCCGACTCGATGCGCAGTGTGACCTGAAAGCAGCGGACTCTACCAAAATGGCCGCGTGCCACTCGATGCCTAGGGGCAAGCATTAGTGACACGCGTGTGGTGTCCATTGCAGAGATGGTGGTCGAATATGCGCCAGCCCGCAGTGAAGCGCTCACCATGTTAGGTACAGTGGATCATCTATTAAAAATTCGACAACATTGAGGCCTATAAACTACTTTTTCTTCTTGTCTGACGTTTGAGTCAATGCAGATCCGGCCACCGACTTTTCATTCGAAGAAGATTTTTTGTCTTTCAATTGCTCGCTTGCCTTCGATGCAACCTCTTTGCTGGTTTTTTCGTTCTTAGCCATGTTTAGTTTCTCCGGAGGGGTACCGGTCGCGGTACGCTGCCTGAATAAGCTATAGCCGACGGTCCGGCGTTCGTCGAGTCAGGAATAGAAAGTTAAGCGTATTGAACGATACGGAGACTTAGGCGCATATCTTGTCGCTGGCTAAACCATCTCAACGCCAAAGCATGCTAGTCGGATTTTAGGGGTAAGCCGCTCCAATGCCTGCATCTAGATCATAACGTTGCGTCCTACGGGCAACAGCGCTAGATAAAAGCATTACAGGTCACAGCCTGCCACCCTATACACGCCGTAACCCATTCTCCAACTGCCCACCTAGCTCCAAAACCTGCATCCGTCCTGCTTCGTCCATACGGTGAAACAGCACCAACAGCCGCGCCTCTTCATCATCCTCACTGTAGAAATACGAAGGCGGCACATTCAGCACACCTGCGATCAGTGAAACCGTCGACGTATTAGGCGCGTGCTTGCCTGTCTCGTACTGATTCATCCTGGCGCTGGCCGACGCAGGCTCGATCCCCGCCAAAAGTCCCAGCCGCTCTTGCGATATTCCTGCTGCTTTCCTCGCATCCTTCAAACGCTTGCAAAAAATGCTCATTTCTCAGCCTCCATGAAGGCTAAGAGAATCTTAGATTTTGATTGAAAATATACTAAGCATTACTTAGTATTCCAAAATCAAGGCGGGCTCAGCAGTGATTTTTCGTAGGCTGGGCAATGAATGCCAAGGCCAACGCGACCCGCCGTAGAGTCCCACTCACCATCTCGCAAGGAACGCCCCCATGCCCGCCACCACTCACCTCACCAATCTCCACGCTTCAATGCTCAAACACTTGGACATCCCCAACCCAGTCCCCCAAGCCACGCTCCAGCAGTGGCTCAGCGAGGTCAATGCCCTCAGTCAGGCACTGGAAAGCATCCAGCCTGCGATTCAGCAAGTGGTGGATGTTACCGATGCATTGGCGTTGACCGGGCAGTTGCTGGGTGCCGACCACTCCACGGCGCTGGACGCCGACAAGATACGTTGCCTGCTCGAGCCGTTGTGCGAACGGTTGGAGTGGGCGGGCGAGCGGATTCGTCAGGTGCTCTAAAAACGAGCCGTGATTGGCCCGTATCGTAAGCATCCAAAACGGCCCTTGATATCTAGCGTGAGCCGAATAGACTCAACATTCGGCTCATAATATGAGCCGAATAAGATTCCCAATCGGCTCATCAAGGCAAAAACGCTCATGCCCCAGTGGATCTGGCAGCAACCTCAATGGCCTTTATTCTCCTGGCAACCCGAAGAGCTAGCTGACCTGCTGCGTCAATGCACAAGTGAGCAAGGACGGCTGTTGGGCAGGCTTGGCGCCGTTGGTGATGAGAGCAGCCGACAGGGCATGCTCGATACGCTGCTGCAGAACATCGTCACGTCCTCGGCAATCGAGGGTGAGGCACTCAATGCCGGTTCGGTTCGATCTTCCCTGGCTCGCCGCTTGGGTGTACTCGAGCCCAAAGAGGCGCAGAGAACTTCGCGCAGCGAGGGTCTGGCGCAATTGATGGTCGATGCAACGTGCAATCACGCTCAACCTTTGAGCGTGGAGCGCTTGCTGCAGTGGCATTCGCTGCTGTTTCCAGCGGACGATTCGAGTCAGCTGCACACGCCGGTGCGTGTGGGTGAGTTGCGTGGCGATGAGCCGATGCAGGTGGTGTCGGGCAGGCTGGATCGGCCAACGGTGCACTTCGAAGCCCCACCCCGGCGTGGCTTGGAGCAGCAGCTGGAAACGTTCGTTGACTGGTTCAATGTGGCATCTGCCTCGCTGGATCCCCTTCTGCGAGCCGGTATCGCTCACCTCTGGTTCGTCACTCTGCACCCCTTCGACGACGGCAATGGTCGTCTGACCCGCGCGCTCACCGACCTGGCGCTTGCCCAGGGTGACCATCAAGCGGTGCGTTTCTACGCGATGTCAGCCAGCATTCTGGACAACCGGGCAGGTTACTACGCGGTTCTGGAACAAACGCAGAAAGCCGACATGGACGTCACGCCGTGGCTGGTGTGGTTTCTTCAGACATTGCTCGCAGCAATTACCGCAGCGATCTCGAACATCGATCGAGTGCTGAACAAGGCGCGCTTCTGGCAGGCGCACCGTGCGCTGCCGTTGTCGAAGGAGCAGCTGAACGTGATCAATCGCTTGCTCGATGGCGGTGCCAAGGGATTCGAAGAGGGGATCAGCGCCGCGCAGTATCAAGCGGTAGCGAAGGTCAGCAAGGCAACCGCCACCCGCCACCTCGCCGATCTATTGGAAAAGGGCCTGCTGCAACGGTTGCCAGGTGGGGGTAGGAGTACGCGCTATGAGATCGCGTTAGAACAAACTGAACATCCCAAGCCCTGAAAGAAGACCTACCCTTCAAGCCGCATCCGGATGATCCAGCGTTTCCCAGCCCAGGCACGCCAGCGCCAAGGTCCGCGGCACTGCCTCTCGGCCACTGCTGTATCGGCTGATGCTGCGAGCGCTAACACCTAGAGCCTCGGCAGCCTGATCCAGTGTAAGGCGGTGTTTCAATCGCCACTGGATAAAGAGACGCGTATTTTCGTCCGGCGCCGATTGCGCCAGCGCGTCCAGAAATAGCGTGTCGGCGCCGATCTGAATATCGAGCGCAGGCCATTCGACCGTCCAACCTGCGTCGCCCATCACGGCGCCTTCAAAAGCTTTGCCTTTGGTCAATGCGCACAGGCCAGGGTACCTTTTCAAATCGTCATGCATGTTGAGGCGCAATTGCTGACCGCTGGTAAACGTCAGATCAAGTATGGCGCCTGGATGTGCCTGCACAGCCCGCAGGCGGGGGCGTTTCATCAATGCCATTTCTTCCACTCCTTCAGTGAGACAGCTAAACCGCGACTATCCCGATCCAATGAGTATAAGGTTCAGTATCGCCAATTTGGCGATATCACAATACTAGGCTGGAGCCTCAATTTTCCCCTACCCCAAATTCCGCGCCGAATTGCTCAACACCTGCACACACTGCATCAACGCCGGCACCAGCTGGCTTTCGGCGTCGGCGCGGGTCCAGCGGCTGGTGGGGGCGACCACGTGGACGGCGGCCACGGGGCGGCCGTTGCCGCCGATGACGGGGGCGGCGATGGTCATGTCGCCGAGGAACAGTTCCTGGGTGTTCACCGCGTAGCCGCATTCGCGCACGGTTTGCAGCGAGGCCATGATCTCGTCCACGTCGGTGTGGGTGTGCGGGGTGTGCGCGACGCGTACGCTGCTTTGCACCAGGGCCAGGGCCTCGGCGGGTGGCAGGGCGCTGAGGTAGGCACGGCCGGAGCCGGTGCAGTACATCGGCACGCGGCTGCCGATGGGCATGTGCACGGGCACGAAGCGGGCGCTGACGAAGCGCGCGATGTAGGTCATTTCCACACCGGTGGGCTCGGTCAGGCAGGCGGTCTCGCCGGTCAGCCGAGTGAGTTCGGCGAGAAACGGATTGCCCACCTCGATCAGCGAATGAGCATCAAGGTAGCTGAAGCCCAGTTCCAGCACATGTGGGGTCAACTGGTAATGCCGAGTGCGCGAGTGTTTCCGAAGGTAACCCAGGCTTTCCAGGGTGAACACCATGCGTTGGGCCGAGCTTTTGGTCATGTGGGCGGCTTCGGCGATCTCTGCAAGGCTCATGCTGCGGCGCTTGGCGCTGAATGTACGCAGTACGGCCAGGCCTTTTTCCAGGGACTGGTTGAACAGGCTGTTGCGATCTTCGGACATGAGGGCCTCAAGGAAATGAGCAGCGATTGAACCCGGACGACAGCTATCAGACAGCAAATACCGGGCCTGAAAATCGTATAGCGATACGAAACCTTCGTTAAACGATTTTTCAGCTACGTAAATTGATAGCAGAGACCTGTAATGGCATAGAGCTTGCGACCTTCCCCAGGACCGCATGGCGGTGCCCACCTTCCGATTCCTTCTGGAGTGACCCGATGAACAGCCTTTCCCCCCTGTTTCGCCGTTTCGCGCTCGGTATCTGCCTGACGCTTGGTGCCTCCCTGGTGCACGCTGCCGAGGCACCGATGTACAAGGTTGGTGCAACCGCGACGGGTTCGCCCTTTACCTTTCTGGACATCAAGAGCAACAGCATTCAAGGGATGATGGTCGACATCGCCAAAGCAGTCGGCGAGGCCGGTGGCTTCGGCACGCAGATGGAACAGACCAATTTCGCGGCGCTGATCCCGTCGCTGACGTCGGGCAAGCTGGACTTCATTTCGGCAGGCATGCTCAAGACCGAAGAGCGCGCCAAGGTGGTGGACTTCAGCACGCCGGTCTATTCCTACGGCGAAGGCCTGATCGTCAGTGCCGACGACAACACCGCCTACCCCGACCTCAATGCGTTGAAGGGTGAAGTGATCGGCGCCCAGGCGGGCACCGCCTTCTACGACCTGGTCAACAAGCTGGGCATCTTCAAGGAAGTGCGCACCTACGACTCGATTGCCGAGATGGTCCGTGACCTGTCCCTGGGTCGCATCAAGGCCGCCGTGGCCGACCAGCCGATCGTGGCCTACCAGATTCGTCAGAACACCTTCAAAGGGGTGAAGCTGGCTGCGGATTACAAGCCGGCCAAAGTCGGCGATGTGTGCTTCGTGGTGCGCAAGGGTGACAGCGAAACCCTGGAGCGCCTGAACAAGGCCATCGACACCATCAAGGCCAACGGCACGCTGCAGGGCATCGTGCAGAAGTGGGGCGTGTAGGCTGAGGAGCGACCATGAAGCTTGCTGAATTCTTGCAGAACGCGCAGGACTTCCTGCCGATTCTGCTTCAGGGTGCGTGGGTGACCATCCAGATCACGGTGCTATCGTTTCTGCTCAGCAGCGTGCTCGGGCTGGTGCTGGCGCTGCTCAAGCTGTCGCCGATCCGCGCGCTGTCGTGGGCGGCGAGCACGGTGATCAACGTGATCCGCGGGCTGCCGATCATCGTGCAGCTGTTCTATATCTATTTCGTGCTGCCGGAGATGGGCATTCATCTGACCGCCTTCCAGGCCGGCGTGATCGGCATGGGCATCGCCTACTCGGCCTACCAGGCGGAGAACTTTCGGACCGGCATCATTGCCGTCGACCAGGGCCAGCGCGAAGCGTCGGAAGCGCTGGGCATGCGTTCGTTCATGATGATGCGCCGGGTGATCCTGCCACAGGCGTTTCGTATCGCGCTGCCGCCCTACGGCAATACGTTGGTGATGATGCTCAAGGACTCCTCGCTGGTGTCGACCATCACCGTGGCCGAGATGACCCGCCAGGGCCAGCTGATTGCCTCGTCGACCTTCCAGAACATGACCGTCTACACGTTGGTGGCCTTGCTGTACCTGCTGATGAGCCTGCCGCTGGTGTACGGGTTGCGGCGCATGGAGCAGCGTCTGAGCCGGAGGAAGAAGGCATGATCAAGATCAGCCAGTTGCAGAAGAACTATGGCGACCACCGCGTGTTGCACGGGGTCGATCTCGAGGTGCAGAAAGGCGAAGTGGTGTGCCTGATCGGCCCGTCGGGTTCGGGCAAATCGACGTTGCTGCGCTGCATCAATGCGCTGGAAACCTATGAAGGTGGCTCGATCCAGGCCTTCGGTGAGACCGTACAACGCGGCAGCAAGACGGTGCACACCCTGCGCAGCCGCATGGGCATGGTGTTCCAGCGCTTCAATCTGTTCCCCCATCGCACGGTGCTGGAGAACGTGATGGAGGGGCCGTTGTACGTCAAGGGCGAACCGGCCGCGCAGGTGCGCAGCGAGGCGCTGGCATTGCTCGACAAGGTCGGCCTGGCGGAAAAGGCCGATGCCTACCCGGAGCAGTTGTCCGGTGGCCAGCAGCAGCGCGTGGCCATCGCCCGCGCGCTGGCGATGAAGCCTGAGGCCATGCTGTTCGATGAACCGACGTCGGCGCTGGACCCGGAACTGGTGGGCGATGTGCTGCAGGTGATGCGCACCCTGGCCGACGAGGGCATGACCATGATCGTCGTCACTCATGAAATGGGCTTTGCCCGCGAGGTCGCCGACCGCGTGTGCTTCCTGCACGGCGGTTACCTGGTGGAAACCGGGCCGGCCGACGAGGTGCTGGGCAATCCGCAGCACCCGCGCACCCAGGATTTCCTGCGCCGGGTCTTGCATCCGACCACCAGCACCCGGAGCCAGCCATGATCGACGTGCCTTCACTGTGGGCGGCGACCGCGCCGCCTGCGCGGGTCACCCCTCCATTGCGCGAGTCGGGTACGTACGATGTGGTGATCGTCGGCGCCGGGTACACCGGCCTGTCCACTGCGCTGCACCTGGCCGAGCGTGGCGTCAGCGTGTGCGTGCTGGAGGCGCGGGAACCGGGCTGGGGTGCTTCGGGGCGCAACGGCGGGCAGGTCAACCCGACCTTGAAGCATGACCCGGACGAACTGGTGAGGCTGTACGGCGAGGCCGTGGCGGAACCGTTGATCGACACCGTGTCGCGCTCGGCCGACCTGGTGTTCGACCTGATCAAGCGCCACGGCATCGAGTGTGCAGCGGTGCGCAAGGGCTGGATGCAGGTGTCCTATTCGCACAAGGGTGTGGCTGGCCTGCACGCTCGCGCCGCGCAGTGGGAGAAACGCGGGGTGCCGGTGCAGCGCCTGGATGCTGGCGATGTCGCCGCGCGCATGGGCAGCCAGGCGTTCGCCGGCGGTTGGCTGGATGGCCGCGCCGGCGCCATTCAGCCCTTGGCCTATGCCCGTGGGCTGGTCACCGCAGCGCAAGCGGCTGGCGCCAGCATTCATGGGCAGAGCCCAGTGACTGGGCTGCAGCCAGTCGCGTCGGGCTGGCAGGTGCAGACCGCCAGCGGCCACATGGTCAACGCAGCCCAGGTGGTGCTCGCCACCAACGGTTACAGCGATGGCCTGTGGCCGGGCATGGCGCAGAGCGTCCTGGCGGCGAACAGTTTCATCGTTGCGACCCGACCGCTGCAGGGCGCGGCGGCACAGAGCATTCTGGTCGGGCAGGAGACCGTGTCCACGGCGCAACGGTTGCTGTTGTACTTTCGCAAGGACAGCCACGGGCGCCTGCTGATGGGCGGACGCGGCACCTTCAGCGACCCCGGCGCGCCGCAGGATTTCGGCCATCTGGAACGCTCGCTGGCGCTGCTCTTCCCGCAGCTGGGCAAGCTGGATTTCGAATACCGCTGGGCCGGACGCATCGCCATCACCCGAGACTTCATGCCCCACGTGCACCAACCTGCGCCTGGCCTGACCCTGGCGCTGGGTTGCAACGGCCGCGGCATCGCCCTGTGTACCAGCCTGGGGCAACAGCTGGCAGCCAGCCTGTGTGACAGCCGTGCCGATTTTGCCTACCCGGTGAGCCCTCTGCAGAAGCTGCCGATGCATGGCCTGCAACGCTTCTACATCGGCGCAGGCGTGGCCTGGTACAGCCTGCTCGACCGTTTGAACGTGAGCTGAGCGCCTGCGGCAGAGCGTCGCGCACGGGATTGGCGGTGAACCAATCGCCGTGCGCCGGTTTCAAAGGGATTCACCCCGAACAATGGTTGCACCTCCATGCCTAAGAAACTTTCCCTCGCTCTGCTGATGATTTCCGCCCTGGGCCTGGCGGCCTGTGACAAGACCTCCGAAGACCATGTGCAGAAAGCCAACGAGCACACTGAAGCCGCCGCTCAGAAGCAAGCCGAAGGCAAGCCAGCCCAAGCCGCCGAGGAAAAAGCCGAAGCCGCCGAAGAACACGACAAGGCCCGCGAGAAGCGCGTGACCGAAGACCGCCATCAGGCACTATCCTCGGACGTGCCGGACGAGATCAAGGCGCCCGAGAAGAAGTAAATCGCAACGCGATCGGCCCAGGCCCCGCCAGTGATGGACGGGGCTTTTTTGTACCGGGCGCTTGGCTCCAGACCACATTTGGAAACAGCGGGGTGTTCGAAGACCTCGCACAATGTCGTTATTCTGAGATGCCGATACGCAGGAAGCGTGATCGTTTACATCACGGAATAAGCATGATAAAAAGCTTTCGACACAACGGCATGAAGGCTTTCTTCGAAACCGGATCAACCAAGGGCATACGCGCTGATCATGCCAAACGCCTTGCTCGCATCTTGCCGATTCTGGAGCGCGCCATTGATGCTGGCGATGTCGACATGCCGGGGTGGAGGCTGCATCCACTCAAGGGCGATCTGGTGACATATTGGTCGGTGACAGTGAGCGGTAATTGGCGGTTGATCTTTCGCTTCGATGACGGCGACGTCGAATTGCTTGATTACCTCGACTATCACTAAGGATTACTGCGCCATGCCTATGCACAACCCTCCTCATCCCGGCGAAGCGTTGCTGGAAGATGTACTTCCGGCCCTGGACATCAAGATCGCGGAGTTCGCCCGGCGCTTGGGCTATGCCCGGGAAACCCTTTCACGGATCTTGCACGGTCATGCCCCCATCAGCCCGGACCTGGCCGTTCGCCTGGAGCGTGCTGGAATTGGCAAAGCACGCACCTGGCTGGCCGTTCAGGCTGATTGGGATCTATGGCAGGCAGAGCACCGCGAGCAACCGCTGATCGAGCCGTTTGCAGCTCGTATCTACTGACTGTCCAACCCTCAACTGCCCTGCAGCGGCTTGGCATCCTCGAAGAAGTAATCCTGCCAGGAAGCCGGCTTGTTCTTGATCGCGCCGACGCGGTGCATGAATTCCGCCAAGGGGTAGGTGTTCTTCGGCGTTATGGAGAATTCGAACTGGGGGTTGTCGATGATCTTCAGCAACGCGGCCCGGTCGATTTTCGCGCCGGTCACGCGAATGTATGTATCGGCGGCCGCGCCCTTGTCTTTCTGGGCGAAGTCAGCCGCTTCGGCCAGGGCCTCGACGAACGCCTGGTAGGTCTTGGGATTTTCCTCGCGGAATTTCTCGGTGGCGAACAGCACGGTGGGTGAGTTGGGGCCTAGCAGGTCGTACGTGTTGAGTACCACGTGCACATTGGGGTTGGTCAGGGCTTGATCTTGGAACGGCGGATTGGAAAAGTGCCCGCTGAGTTCGGTACCGCCGGCAATCAACGCCGCCGTTGCATCGGGGTGCGGGACGGCGATGGTGTACTTGTCCAGGCGGTTGAATTCCTTGTCCCCCCATTGCTTGGCCGCCGCGTATTGCAGGAACCGCGATTGCACCGACACGCCCACGGCGGGCACGGCGATACGATCCTGCTCGGTGAAGTCGGCGATGGTCTTGACCTTGGGGTTGTTGCTGAGCAGGTAGTACGGGAAGTTGCCCAGCGAGGCGACCGCCTTGACGTTCTGCCGCCCGTGGGTTCGATCCCAGATGGTCAACAGCGGGCCGACACCCGCACCGGCAATATCGATGGCGCCTGACAGCAACGCATCATTGACCGCCGAGCCGCCAGACAGCTGGGTCCAGTCGACCTTGATGTCGATGCCGGCCTCTTTGCCGTGCTTTTCGATGAGGTGCTGGTCGCGCACCACGTTGAGCAGTAGATAAACGATACCGAACTGTTCGGCAATACGAATCTCGCCCTCGGCATGAGCCTGTGCGGGTGCGACCACGGCACCGGCGAGCAGGCTGAAACCCAGGCCGATTGCGGCGGCCAGGCGATTGAACGTGGGTCGAGACATAGAGGCTCCAAGCGACAGAATCAAGGGGGGCTGGAGCCGACTATAGGGGTATAAGAAATTTACTTTAAATACGATTAACGAATAACCATATTCACAGGAATTGATGCCCGGATGTTGGCTGAAAGAAGACGGTCAGCTGCCTACACAAGCTGGACCTGTGCCGCGTCAGCCTCCCAGGGAGCCAAGCCGGGAGGCTGATCTGCCGTGCACTCATCCACACGCCACGCGTGTCACGCTCACTTGGCGAACTTGTACTCGCCGCCCTGCTCCAGCGCTTTTTGATACGCGGGCCGTGCCTGCAGGCGCTCGACCCAGGCAGCCAGGTGCGGGTAGGCGTCCAGCTTGCCCTGGGCTTTGGCCAACTCGCCGACGAAGCTCATCTGCACGTCGGCGCCGGTCAGTTCTTCACCCACCAGGTAAGGCGTCAGGCTGAGGGCGGTATTCAGGTAGCCCAGGTAGTTATCGAGTTCGGATTCGATGCGCGGATGCAGCGGCGCGCCGGCTTCGCCCAGACGGCCGACGTACAGATTGAGCATCAACGGCAGCATGGCCGAGCCTTCGGCGAAGTGCAGCCACTGCACGTACTCGTCGTAGGTGGCACTGGCCGGGTCAGGCTGCAGGGCGCCTTGGCCGTGACGACGGATCAGGTAATCGACGATGGCGCCGGACTCGATGATGGTGTGCGGGCCGTCCTGAATCATCGGCGACTTGCCCAGCGGATGGACCTGCTTGAGCTCGGCCGGCGCTAGGTTGGTTTTCGCGTCACGCTCATAGCGCTTGATCTCGTAGGGTACGTTCAACTCTTCGAGCAGCCAGATGATGCGTTGCGAGCGTGAGTTGTTCAGGTGGTGAACGGTGATCATGACGAAGACCTTCTGTAGGGGCAGGTTAAGAGCAGACCCGGCCTGACCTGCAGAGTGCAAAAAATCCCTGCGCGGAGCGCGCGCTCCTCCACTCCTCTCGATAGCTTTGCGCAGGCAAAACAGTTCCTGCTGCGCCACCCCGTGTTTTCGCAATAAAACGCTTTGGCGACGGCGATTTGTGGCCGCTTGCGCGCAGCCCCTGGCGGTAGATTGGACAGCAGCGGTCCAGCAGAACGACCGAGCGACAACAGCCAGCTCGCCTCCAACCTGCCAACCTTCAGGAGTCCTGTACATGACATCGACGACGCTGCGCGCATTCAAACTGACCGGCCTGGCTTTGCTGGTCGGCGCCTTTGGGCAGGCTTGGGCCGAGGACATTACGTTCGTTTCCCAAGGCGGTGCCTACCAGGAGGCACAGAGCAAGGCCATCCTGGAGCCGGCGGCCAAGAAGCTGGGCCTGACCCTCAAGCAGGACAGCTCGCCCAAGGCCTACCCGATCATCAAGACCCAGGTGGAAAGCGGCAAGGTCAGCTGGGACGTGGTCGACCTGCCGACCGGCGATTGCCTGCGCGGCGAAGCCGAAGGCCTGTTCGAAAAGCTCGACCCAGCCCTGGTGCCCAACGCCGCGCAGCTGCCGGCAGCGCTGAAAGACGACTACACCGTCGGCTACATCAGCTACTCGACCGTGCTGGCCTACCGCACCGACGCCTTCAAGGGCGAGAACGTACCCAAGACCTGGGCGGATTTATGGGACACGAAGAAATTCCCTGGGCAGCGCTCACTGCGCAACCTGCCGCGCCCCACCCTCGAGATTGCCTTGATGGCCGACGGCGTGGCGCCCGACAAGCTGTACCCGCTGGACGTGGAGCGGGCCTTCAAGAAGCTCGAAGAGATCAAGCCGCACATCGCCACCTGGTGGACGTCCGGCGGGCAGTCGGCGCAGCTGATCAGTGACGGTGAAGTGGACATGATCCAGGCCTGGAATGGTCGCATCACGGCGGTGCAGGCCGACGGTGCGCCGGTGGCCTTCGATTACAACCAGGGCGTGCTGGAAACCAACTCGCTGTGCGTGCTCAAGGGCACGGCGCACAAAACGGCAGCGATGAAGTTCGTCAACGAGGCCATCGATGCCAAGCTGCAGGCGGCGCTGCCGATGATCATCGACTACGGCCCGCTGAACCCGGAAGCCTTCAAGACCGGCACGATTCCCGCCGAGCGCGCGGCCAAGCTGCCGTCCTCGCCCGAAAACATCTCGCGCCAGGCGCTGCTGTCGGCCAAGTGGTGGGCGTCGCAGGAAGGGGTAAAGGCCGAAGAGCGCTGGCTGGCCTTTGTGCAGAAAAAGTAGGGGTGTAGTGCCGGGCCGCGATTGACCGCGCCAGGTTGCTGACCGACCAACAACATGCTGCGTGCGCCGGCCCATCGGCGCACGGCTGTGAGGGAATGTTCCATGTCCAACGCCTATCTCGCCAAATCCATGCCTGACGCTCACAGCGAGCCGCCTGCAAGCAATGCCGATGCCCTGGCGCGCGAGGAGCGTCGGGAGAACACCTCGATGTTGCTGCTGCTCGCCCCGGCGCTGTTCATGGTGGTGGTGCTGTTGATCCTGCCGATGTGCTGGCTGGCGTTCCAGTCGGTACAGACCGAAGACGGCTTTTCGCTGGCCAACTACGCGCGCATCTTCGAAGAGCGGATCTACTGGGATACGTTCTACCTGACGTTCAAGATCAGCCTGATCGTGACCCTGCTGTCCATCGTCATGGGCTTCCCGATTGCCTACGCCGCCTCGCGCCTGCAGGGCTTCTGGGCCAACCTGATTCTGATCTGCGTGATCCTGCCGTTCTGGACCAGCGTGCTGGTGCGCTCCTACGCCTGGCTGGTGTTGCTGCAACGGCGCGGGGTGGTCAACCAGACGCTGCTGGACATGGGCATCATCGACCAGCCGCTGAACATGATGCACAACACCACCGGCACGGTGATCGGCACGCTGCACGTGATGCTGCCGTTCATGGTGCTGCCGCTGTATTCGGTGATGAAGAAGATTCCCCAGGACCTGATGCAGGCTTCCGAAAGCCTGGGTGCCAAGCCCTTCTACACCTTTCGCCGGGTGTTCCTGCCGATGGCGGCGCCGGGTGTGATGGCCGGTTCCATCCTGGTTTTCGTGATCTGCCTGGGCTTCTTCATCACCCCTGAACTGCTGGGCGGCGGCCGTACCATCCTGGTGTCGATGCTGGTACAGCGCAACGTCGAGCTCTATCACGCCTGGGGCGCCGCCAGTGCGGTGGGCCTGGTGCTGCTGTTCGTGGTGTTCCTGATCTTCTGGGGCATCAACCGCTTCATCCCCATCGAACGCATCCTGGGAGCACGCTGATGAATACGCTTGCCTACCTGCGCCAGCTACGCCTGTCGCATGTGCTGTTCACCGTGTTGGTCGCGGCGATTCTGCTGTACCTGATCATCCCGGTGCTGATCGTGGTACCGATGTCGTTCTCCGAGGCGCGCTTCCTGCAGTTCCCGCCCAAGGAGTGGTCGCTGCGCTGGTATGAAGCCTTCTTCCACAGTGCCGAGTGGATGTCGGCGGCGCGGGTCAGCCTGATCACGGCGGTGGTGACCACTGCGGTCAGCCTGCCGATCGGCATGGCTGCGGCCTACGCCATCAACAACTCGAACCTGAAGGTGATCCGCACCCTGCAGATCGTGCTGCTGCTGCCCATGATGGTGCCGATCATCCTGATCGCAGCGGGGGTGTTCTTCGTCTACGCGCGGGTGGGGCTGATCAGCTCGCTGACCGGCCTGGTACTGGCGCACATCATGCTGGCCCTGCCCTACGTGATCATTGCCCTGCTCGCCGGGCTGCGCAATTTCGACATGTCGCAGGAGATGGTCGCGCGCAGCCTGGGCATGAACCGCTTTCGCGCGTTCATGGCGGTGACCTTGCCGCAGATCAAGCCCAGCGTGGTCTCGGCAACCTTGTTCGCGTTCATCACCTCGCTGGATGAAACGGTGGTGGCGCTGTTCATTTCCGGGGGCGACAACCAGACCCTGACCAAGCGCATGTTCACCGCGTTGCGCGACGAGATCGACCCGACGATTGCGGCGATCAGTTCGATCCTGATTCTGGCGTCGCTGATTCTGGTGGTGGTGGCTGGGCGCAACAAGCAGGGGTAACACCTCCCAGCACAGCCTGCCGCCACCCCATCGCAATTCAGCATCCACGCCGCGCCGCGCGGCCCATCTCGGCATCGCCCGCTGCGTGGACATTTCTACACTAGGCCATCGTTCGGACTGCAAAGGCACCCTGATCATGTTGAAGCACTCACTGCGTGACCCTTCCCTGCTCGTCGAGCGCGCCTACGCCAATGGCCAGTGGATCAGCGCCGATGACGGCGCCACCCTTGCCGTGACCAATCCTGCCGATGGCAGCGTGATCGCCAACGTACCGGCCTTGCAGGCGGCCGAAACCCGGCGCGCCATTGCCGCCGCCGAGGCTTGCTTCGTCACCTGGCGCGAAGTGCCGGCCGCCGATCGCGCCAAGCTGCTGGAG
Organism: Pseudomonas sp. CFBP 8770; assembly: GCF_014841705.1. NCBI lineage: Bacteria > Pseudomonadati > Pseudomonadota > Gammaproteobacteria > Pseudomonadales > Pseudomonadaceae > Pseudomonas > Pseudomonas sp. CFBP 8770. Next base: position 97,735 of record NZ_JACYUL010000003.1, on the reverse strand, counting down.
AAGTGGTACCAACTGATCATGGACAACCAGGAAGACCTGGCCTTGATCATGACCGCCGAACAGGGCAAACCCTTGGGCGAGTCGCGCGGCGAAATCGCCTACGGCGCAAGCTTCGTCAAATGGTTCGCCGAGGAAGCGCGGCGCATCTATGGCGACACCATCCCCTCGCCTGCTGCCGACCGCCGCATCCTGGTACTCAAGCAGCCAATCGGCGTGGTCGCGGCGATCACGCCGTGGAATTTCCCCAACGCCATGATCACGCGCAAGTGCGCACCGGCCCTGGCAGCCGGTTGCCCGGTGCTGGTCAAGCCGTCGGAGATGACCCCGCTATCGGCTCTGGCCCTGGCGGTGTTGGCCGAACGCGCAGGCATTCCGGCCGGGGTGTTCAACGTGCTCACCGGCCTGCCGGCAGGCGTGGGCGGCGAGATGACCAGCAATCCGGCCGTGCGCAAACTGTCGTTCACCGGTTCCACCCGCGTCGGCCAACTGTTGATGAGCCAATGCGCGACGACCATCAAGCGCCTGAGCCTGGAGCTGGGCGGCAACGCGCCGTTCATCGTGTTCGATGACGCCGACCTGGACCTGGCCATTGCCGGGGTCATGCAGAGCAAATTCCGCAACGCCGGACAGACCTGCGTGTGTGCCAACCGCATTCTGGTGCAGGACGGCATCTACGCGCGTTTCGCTGAACGCTTGAAGGCGGCCGTGGCCGAGCTGAAGGTCGGCGACGGTCTGGCTGAGGGTGTGACTATCGGCCCGTTGATCAACGCCGCGGCGGTGGACAAGGTGGCCCGTCACATCAGTGATGCGGTGGAGAAAGGCGCCACCGTTGCCATTGGTGGGTTGCCGCAAAACGATGGCCTGTACGTGCAGCCCACGGTGTTGCTGGACGCCAACGCCGACATGCTGCTGGCCGGCGAGGAGACCTTCGGCCCGGTGGCGCCGCTGTTCCGCTTCCATACCGAGGACGAAGCGCTGGCATTGGCCAACGCCACGCCCTATGGCCTGGGGGCCTATTACTTTACCCAGGACATGCGCCGCGCCTGGCGCGTGGGCGAGCGCCTGGAGTTCGGCATGGTCGGCTTGAACACCGGGATCATTTCCATGGAAGTGGCGCCCTTCGGCGGCATGAAGCAATCGGGCACCGGCCGCGAGGGGTCCAAGTATGGCCTGGACGAATTCCTTGAAGTGAAGGCCTGGCACATCGGTGGGTTGGGTTGAAGGCGCGGGGTCATGACGGGCCTCATTCGCGGGCAGAGACCCGCTCCCACAGGGTTGTGTGCACGTCTTGTGGGAGCGGGTCTCTGCCCGCGAAGAGGCCACCCCTGACATCTTCCCGAAACGACATTCTTGATCTCCTGGAGCACCACAGATGAATTTCACTGAAGGTTTCGAATCGGTCAGCGTCAACCAGGTCAGCAAGCACTACGGCAGCCTCAAGGCGCTGGACAACGTCAACCTCAAGGTCGAAGCCGGCGAGTTCATGTCGTTGCTGGGCCCTTCGGGTTCGGGCAAGACCACCCTGCTGAGCATTCTGGGTGGCTTCATTCGGGTGAGCTCCGGCAACATCCTGTTCGGCGAGCGCAACGTCACCCTGATGCCGCCGCACAAGCGCGAAATCGGCGTGGTGTTCCAGAATTACGCGCTGTTTCCGCACATGACCGTGGGCGAGAACGTGGCCTTCCCGTTGCGTGCCCGCGGCGAAAGCGTGGGCAAGAGCCGGGAGCGGGTCAAACAGGCCCTGGCCACGGTGGAACTCAGTGGCTACGAAGAGCGCTCGATTGCCGCGCTTTCCGGCGGCCAGCGCCAGCGCGTGGCACTGGCCCGGGCCATCGTTTTCGAACCCAAGCTGATCTTGATGGACGAGCCGCTGTCGGCGCTGGACAAGCAGCTGCGCGAGACCATGCAGATCGAGCTGCGCGCCCTGCACAAGCGCCTGGGCGCGACCATGATCTACGTCACCCACGACCAGCGTGAGGCGCTGACCATGAGCGACCGCATCGCCATCATGCGCGGCGGGCAACTGGTTCAGGTCGACACGCCGCGCCGCCTGCACGACCACCCTTCGGACGACTTCGTCGCCAGCTTCATCGGCGAAAGCACGCTGGTGCCGCTGCAACGCAGCGCGAACAACGGTTTGACCCTGGGCACCACGGCCCTGCGCACCACGCGCCCGGTGCCCGCTACGGGCGATGTATTCCTGGCGCTGCAAGCGGAAAAGCTGCTGCTGGACAGCGCCAGCGCCGGGCCTGAATGGAACCGTCTGAGCGGGCGCGTCGCCGACATCGTCTTTCAGGGCGAAAGCTTGAAGGTCTTCGTCGATCTGGACGGTGGGCCCACGGTCAGCCTGCGCCAGCCCAGCCACCACGAAGGCAACCTGAGCCTGCCGCCGATCGGCTCGCCGATGCTGATGCGCCTGCATCCGGAAGACACCATCGTAGTGCCGCGCGCCGGGGTTTGAGGAGGTCAGTGCAGGCCCCTTCGCGGGCAGAAGGCTCGCCGCCCGCGAAGAGGCCAGCACTGACACCCCACCACCCAAACAACCGAATCTACCGCCCCACCCGCAAAAAAAACGCAAACACCCCAGCGCAACCCGCAACTTCGGTGCTTGTGATTTGCGCCACTCCTTATCCTGATCACATCACCCGCCACGCTCGGCGCTCACGGAGATCGAGATGAATTCTGCACTGACCGAAAATCAACGCCTGCTTGCCCTGCGCGAACAACACGTGCCCCGTGGCATCGCCACCGCCCACCCGGTCGTCGCCGCGCGTGCCCAGGGCGCCGAGTTGTGGGACGTGGACAACAAGCGCTATCTGGATTTCGTCGGCGGCATCGGCGTGCTCAATGTTGGCCACAATCACCCGGCCGTGGTCGAGGCGGTGCGCAGCCAGGTGGGCAAGGTGTCCCATGTCAGTTTCCAGGTGGCGGCCTACGAGACCTACATCGACGTGGCCGCGCGGCTGAACGCGTTGATCGGCGGGGACGAACACTACAAGAGCGTGCTGTTCACTTCCGGCGCCGAAGCGGTGGAAAACGCGATCAAGATCGCCCGCGGCTACACCCAGCGGCCAGCGGTGATTTCGTTTCGCGGGGGCTTCCATGGACGCACCCTGTTGGGTGTGACCTTGACCGGCATGAGCCAGCCCTACAAACAGAATTTCGGCCCGTTCCCGGCGGAGATCTATCACGCCAGCTACCCCAACGCCTATCGCGGCATCAGCAGCGACGACGCTCTGGCGCAGTTGCACGAGCTGTTCGCCAGTGACGTGGCGCCGGATCGGGTGGCGGCGATCCTGATCGAGCCGGTGCAGGGCGACGGCGGTTTCCTGGCCGCACCGGTCGAGTTTCTCCAGGCGCTGCGCGCGCTGTGCACGCAGCATGGCATCGTGTTGATCGCCGATGAAATCCAGGCCGGATTCGGCCGTACCGGGAAAATGTTCGGTTTCCAGCATGCGGGTATCCAGCCGGATCTGGTCACGGTGGCCAAGTCTCTGGCCGGTGGCATGCCACTGTCGGGCGTGGTGGGCCGGGCCGAGATCATGGATGCGCCGACCCCCGGTGGGCTGGGTGGTACCTACGGGGGCAACGCCGTGGCCTGTGCGGCCGCGCTGGCGGTGCTGGACCTGTTCGAGCACGAAGACCTGCTGGCGCAGGGCGAGCAGCGCGCGGTGCAGCTGCGCGAGGGCTTGCTGGGGCTGCAGCAACGCTATCCGCGCATCGGTGATGTGCGGGGCCTGGGCTTCATGCTGGCCATCGAGATGGTCAAGGACGACGCCGCGCACAGCGCCGATGCCGATCTCGCCCAGCGGGTCATCGACGAAGCGCGCCAGGCGGGGTTGCTGGTGATCAAGTGTGGGCTGTATCGCAACGTGGTGCGCTTCCTGGCGCCGCTGGTGACCAGCGCCGAACAGGTGGCAGAAGCCCTGCAGATGCTCGACAAGGCATTGGCAAAAGCCGGGGCCTGACTGTGGGAGCGGGGCGGGCGGCGCGCTCTTCGCGGCCACGGACCGCTCCTACGGTGGAAAAGCTGTAGGCGTCTGCAGGGAAGCCATTCATACCGTCGCTCAGGAGCAATCCATGAAAGTCACACAGTACAAGGCCCTGGGGTTCTCCTATGCCACCCTGGTCGACCGTGAACGGGGCATTCTCGAAGGTCTGCGACCCTTGTCGGTGCAGAGCGAAATGCCCGGCAGCGACGCGCAACTGCTGACGGCCTACCGCGCCATCGCCCAAGAGCTCGGCCAGGCAGGCGGCAACCCCAGTGCCAGCGCGTTCCACGGCCAGCTGTACCAGCGCATGGCGCACCGATTGCATGTGATTCCCGGCTGGGATGAAAGTGTTGCCTTCGGTAGCTCGTCGGCCCATTGGCCGATCTTCGAAGACGCCCCCGGCGCCCTGCAGTACCTGAGCAAGTTCTACCGGTTGATACTGATCGCCCCACCCCACGGCATCGATGTCGGCGCGCTGACCCAACGCTTGCCGGTGGCATTCGATGCGGTCATCGAGCCTTGCAACGATGACTGGCACAGCAGCCTCGCCATCGAGCTGCAGCGCCTGGGCCTGGAGCGCTCGCAGTTGCTGCCGGTGCGCAGTACCGAAACGGATGACCCCTGGAACCTGCGCGTGGATTTTCCGGTGTGTACCCTGCACCGTGACCACCGCCAGCCATGGAATCTTTCGCCCCAGGCTCTGGACGGCAAGCGCTGTGAATACGCCAGCCTTGCGGACCTCGCCCATGCCCATCAAACGGCATTGCACGCCTGAGGCCCACGTTCATGCTTTGACTTGACGAGGTCCACCCCATGGATGCTGCAACGAAACTGGATCGCATCGACATCAATATCCTGGTGCAACTGCAGAAGGACGGGCGCATGACCAACGTCAGCCTCGCCGAAGCCGTTGGCCTGTCACCCAGCCCCTGCCTGCAACGGGTCAAACGCCTGGAGTCGGCGGGCTACATCAGTGGCTATGAAGCGCATGTCAATCTGGCCAAGTTCGCCAGCTCCGTCACGGTGTTCACGGAGGTGACCCTGTCGGACCACAAACGTGCCGATTTCGTGAAGTTCGAATCGAGCATCCGCAACATCGACGAGGTGCTCGAATGCCATTTGATCAGCGGCGGGTATGACTATCTGGTGCGGTTCCTGTGCAGCAGCATCCAGCACTACCAGGAGCTGATGGAGTCGATCCTCGACAAGAACATCGGTATCGACAAGTATTTCAGCTACATCGTCATCAAGAGCCCTGTGCTCAAGAGCGCTGTGCCGTTGCGCAGCCTGGTACGCGCGGTTTGATTCACGCACCGCGGTGACCCCGGACGCGGCTTGCGCCGCTGCTACAGGGCCGGTGTCCACGCCCGCCCACCCTACATCCCATGCCGCGTCCGGCCGTTACGCCGCCTCAACTCAAAATGCAAAACACCTTGCGCACTGTCTGCTCGCTCGACCAGGCATTGGTCGCCCCCGCCGGCACCACCACGACCTCGCCGGCGCTGACAGTGCAGGCATCGCCCTGCTCGGGCGTCAAGGTCACTGCGCCCTCCAGAATGAACATCAGCTCGCTGTAGCCTGGCTGCACCTGCTTGCGTGCATAGGGCTCGCACTGCCACAGACCGATGCGCAAGTTGGCCGCGCTGAACAGCGTTTCGCTCCAGGCTTTCGGAGCCGGGGTCAGCAGCACCGTCGCCGACGGCGGCTCGCTGGGCGGCAGTGATTGAGCGAAGTCGATCTTCAGCGGCGTGCGAGGCATGTCATTGCTCGGCGGCAAGCCGGGAAAAGCCATGAACAGGCGACGCAGCTGCCCGCGATGCTGCCAGCGCACCGCGACACCACGAGGCACCACGAAACAATCCCCGGCCTTCAGGCGCAGGTCGAAACCCTCGCCCTGCAGAGTCAGCTCGCCGGCCTCCACGATCCCCAGTTCGACCCAGGGAAAATCATCGATCGACAGATTGGCGCCGACGCTGGTCGAGGCGCCCACTGCGTAGCCCGTGTGGGGGTCATGGAAATGCACGGTACGGCCGGCCGCCAGGGGGTCGTCCTGCAACGCGAAGGCGGCGACGGGTAGACGGCGTTCGAGGGGGGGCTGTGAATAATGCAGGATCGGGGGCATAGGTCTCGTCTTGGCAATGAAGAAGTTCGCGGCTCAGCGGCCGATGGCGTCCAACAGTTGTTGCCAACCTGCGGCCAAGCGTACACCCGGCGCGCGAAAGGCATGCAGGGGAATGGGTTTGAACGTGTCGCCCGCCAGCAGTCCCAGTTTCACCGGCTCGCCCGCAGTCATGGCCGACAGTTGCTTGCCCATGTAGGTGGACATCGCCACGCCACCGCCGTTGTAGCCGATGGCATAGAAGCTGCGCGCGTCCAGTTGACCTGCATGGGGCAGGTAATCGAGGGTCATGGCCACCAGCCCAGACCAGCGAAACGCCACGGGCTGGTCGCGCAGGACCGGAAACACCTCGCCCATGCTGCGTTGCAGGGTGGCGAAGGCGCTGTGCGAATCATCCTTGCCGAACGCTCCGCGGCCGCCGAAGATCAGCCGGTCGCCGACCACTCGAAACCAGCGCAGCATGCGTTTGGTATCGCCACAGACCTGGCCGCCCGGCATCAGTTGGGCCAGGACATCGGCGGGCAGCGGAGCGGTGGCGATGATGGCGCTGCGAAAGGGAATCAGCCGTCGGTGCAGAGTGTCGGTCGCGGCGCTCTGGTCGGAATAGCCGTTGGTGGCATACACCACCTGTCTGGCACTGACCCGCCCCTGGGGCGTCTGCACGATGACCCGGTCGCCTTCCTGGCGGACCTGCAACGCCGGGCTGTTGATGAACATTTTCACGCCGCGCTCGTTCAGGCTGTGAGCCATGCCCCGGGCATAGTTGAGCGGATGGATACCGCCCGCCTTCGGTGTCAGCAGGCCGCCATGAAAAAGGGTCGAGCCGGTCATTTCCCGCACCTGGCCCGCGTCGATCATGCGCGACGACTCGCCGCCGGTTTCGCGCTTGATCCAGTCAGCGGTGTTGCGCAGCCCGGTCAGGGCAAGCTCGTTGTGGGCCGCAGCAATGTGCCCACCCATGTGCAACTGCGCGCCCTCGATGCCCAGGCTGTCGATCATTTCCACCAGGCTGTCCACGGCGGCATAGCCGGTGCGGTACATGTGCAGAGCGGTGTCGCGATCGAAGCGCTGCATCAGCGCAGGAAAGCCGACGCGAAACTTGGGTGATACCACGCCGCCGTTACGGCCACTGGCGCCCCAGGCCAAGGTATTGGCTTCCAGAATCAACGCCTCGCGGCCGCTCAGGGCAATGTGGTGAGCCGCAGACAGCCCGGTGTAGCCGGCACCGACGATCACCACGTCGCACTGCCGCTCGCCCTGCAATGCTTGCAATGCCGGGGCCGGTCGGGCGGTGGCCGCCCATAAACTCTTCGCAGTCATAGCCGGTTTCCACCAGAAGGCGGCGCTCGGAGCAAGCGCCGCTGTTGTCAGCCCAGTTCCTGTTCGACCGCGTCGGCCAGTTGCGCCAACGAGGTGAAATGGTAGTGCGGCTTGGTGTGCTCGGATTCCAGGGTGCCGCCGCTGCCTTTCTGCGCGTGGCGACGTTCGATCCAGCAGGTCTGGTAGCCCAGGCGCATGGCCACGCCAATGTCGTGGTACTGGCTCTGCGCAACGTGAAGAATCTCTTCGAAGACGATGTCCTGCGTGGCCAGCACCCCACGGGTGTAGGCGAAGAACTGCGGATCGGGCTTCTCGAAACGCACGTCATCGACCGTCACGCGCACATCGAAGGGCTCGTCGAGGGTCTTGGCCATGTGGTTCAAGGCCCAGATCTGCGAGTTGGTGGTGGCCACCAGTTTGAAGTGCTTGTGCAGACGCTTCAGCGCCTCGATCGAGTCGGGGAAGGCTGGAAAGTTTTCCACCGCCAGGGCCAGGCCGCGGGCGTATTCGTCGCTGTCGGGCAGGCCAAGCTGGCGGGCGATCAAGTGATAGCAGCGCTCCAGGTCATCCGGCCACCAGCCCGAATCGGGCATGGCGCGGGCATCGCGGTAGGCTTTGAGGATGTCGTCGTCGCTGCACGCCTTGCCCGCTTCGCCAGCCACTTCGCGCACATGGTTGAGAATGCCGGCTTCGAAATCGATCAGGGTGCCGACGACATCGAACGTCAGGGCTTTGAACTGCTTGAATGACATAGGGCGCTCCGCATGATGAACCAGGGAAGGTGCAAGGTGTGGTTCAATTATCAGCCGGGTGAATCGCCATATGTTCTGTTTTGTCCTTACCTCAGGGCATAACCTACCGTTTTTCCCGCGATGGCGGCATACCTGTGTTCATGACGCCTCCGCGATCTTCCGAGCCAGGCATAACTGTGGGTAAAGCGCGTCGACGCGCACGATGTCGGCCTGCATTTCTTCGATGATCCACTGACGCACGCTTTCGACGATGGGGCGGTTCGGACGGTTGGCCGGCGTCACCAGGCAACAGTGCCGGGCACTGACCGTGACCTCGTCACCCACCGGCAGCAACTGCCCGTTGGCCAGGCAGTGGGAGACCACGTTGAGCCAGCCCAGTGCCATGCCTTGGCCAAGCAGGGCGGCCTGCACCACCACCGCATAATCGGAGAACACCAGGGCATTGTCTGCGCGTCCACCCTGGTCGAAAGGCGCCGCCCAGGTACGGTCCTGGTTGTCCATGTGGATCAGCGCGGGCATTGCATTCTTGCCCTTGCCGCTCGGTACGCCGGCGCGGTACTGCGGGCTGCACACGGGCAGGGTGATTTCCGGAAGAACCAGGCTGTCTGCGGCTTTGACGCTGCCGGCGTCGACATAGCGCATACCCAAGTCGACATCCATCAACGGCCCGCCGATGCGTCCGGACATGAGTTGGTAACGCATGTCCACCGCAGGAAAGCGCTCGCTGAAACGGCTCATGCGCGGCATCAGCCAATGCGTGGTGAACGCGGTGGACACCGACAGGGTGATGGTTTCCATGCCGGTGGCGCGGGCGGAGATTTCGCCGATGGCCGACTCGATGGTGTCGAAACCTTCCTGGACCCGGCGGTAAAGAATTGTCCCGCTTTCGGTGAGCCGCGCGCCGCCACGAACGCGTTCGAACAGCTGCACCCCGAGGTGTTCTTCCAGGCGCGAGAGCATGCGGCTCACGGCGGGCTGGCTGACACAGAGTTCGTCGGCCGCACGGGTGAAACTGCCGCAACGGGCGGCTGCCTCGAAAACGAACAAGGAACCGGAACTGGGCAGTTTTCTGCGAAGGTTGGACATGACCTGAGTTTATGCCTGGGAAAACTATTAGTAAATTGCCCTGACAGGAAAACCGTTCCTATTCTGACGGCATGTAACCCTTTTTCCCTGCGGCGCTGTCGGCATATGCGGTGTGTCTGACCGACCGCAGCCAACCCGGACGCGGCTAGCGCCGCTGCTACGGGTACGCAGGCGCATCGGCCTTTTTTATCACTGGTGGAGAGCGACTTTTGAACAATGCGTTGAAGTTCTATATAGACGGCCGATGGGTCGAGCCTTCAGGCGCGCGCCGATTGGCGGTGATCAACCCGGCGAGCGAACAGGCCTTTGCCGAAATCGCCCTGGGTGAACAGGCCGATGTCGATGCGGCCGTCGCGGCGGCGCGGCGTGCCTTTGCCGATTTTGCGTTTACCACTCCGGCCGAACGCAAGGCGCTGCTCGAACGAATTCTCGAGTCCTTCATGGCCCGCTACGACGACATCGCCGCTGCCATCATGCAGGAGGTCGGCGCGCCCAAAGCCTTGGCCTACGACTGGCAGGCCGGCATCGGCAAGCGTCACCTGGAGCAGATGCTGCGCACCCTGGACAGCTTCGAGTTCCGCACCCGGCGCGGCACCACGCTGATCAACCAGGAGCCAGTCGGCGTGGTGGCGTTGATCACGCCCTGGAACTGGCCGATCAACCAGATCGCCTGCAAGGTGGCACCGGCACTGGCCGCCGGCTGCACGCTGGTGCTCAAGCCGAGCGAAATCGCGCCGATCAACGCCATCATTTTTGCCGAAGTGATGCACAGCGCCGGAGTACCGGCGGGCGTGTTCAACCTGATCAATGGCGACGGACCTGGCGTGGGCGCAGCGTTGGCCAGCCACCCCGACGTGGACATGGTGTCGTTCACCGGCTCCACCCGGGCCGGCGTGGAGGTGGCGCGGCTGGCTGCGCCAACGGTCAAGCGGGTGCACCAGGAACTGGGCGGCAAGTCGGCCAATATCCTGCTCGACGATGTAGACCTGCACGCAGCGGTGACGGCAGGGGTCAACGGGTGCTTCGGCAACAGTGGCCAGTCCTGCAACGCGCCCACGCGGATGCTGGTGCCCGCCGCGCTGCACGATCAGGCAGTGGCGATCGCGCGCGCGGCGGCATCGGCCCATCGAGTCGGCGCACCCGACGATCCGTCCACGACCCTGGGCCCGGTGATCAGTGACCGGCAATACCAGGCAATCCAGCGGATGATCGCCATCGGTATCGAGGAAGGCGCGCAGTTGGTGTGTGGCGGCCTAGGCCGACCGGCCGGGCTGGACCTCGGGTATTACGTGCAACCAACGATCTTCGCCGGGGTGGATGCGCAGATGACGATTGCCCGCGAGGAAATCTTCGGCCCGGTGCTGGTGATCCAGCCCTATACCGATGAACAGCACGCGGTACGCATGGCCAACGACAGCGTGTTCGGGCTGGCCGCGTACGTGCAGTCCGCCAGCCTTGCGCGGGCACGCCAGGTTGCCTTGCAGATGCGCGCTGGCAGCGTCTACATCAATTACCCGAGTTGGGACGCAGCGGCGCCGTTCGGTGGCTATAAGCAATCCGGCAATGGCCGCGAATATGCCGAATGGGGGTTGGAAGCGTTCCTGGAGGTGAAGGGTATCGTTGGCTGGGACGCCTGAAACATCGCAGCGCGCCCTTCGCGGCCAAGGACCGCTCCCACAACGGCTCTTGCCACAGGAAATCACGACCACCTGTAAGAGCGGTCACCGGCCGCGAACCAGGCGCCGCGGTCTGCCTGAAACACCGCAGCACGCCCTTCGCGGCCAAGGACCGCTCCCACAACGGCTCTTGCCACAGGAAATCGCGACCACCTGTGGTAGCGGTCACCGGCCGCGAATCAGGCGCCGCGGTCTGCCTGGAGGAACGCGACCTCACCCCGCCTTGATCAGATCGGCGATGCGCTCGGCCATCATGATGGTCGGCACATTGGTGTTGGCGCATGGAATCGACGGCATCAACGACGCATCGCACACCCGCAATGCCGTTACCCCGATCACCCGCCCGTCACCCAAAGTCACCGCTTGGGGATCCTCCGCACGGCCCATGCGGCAGGTGCCTGACGGATGCCAGGTACCGCCCACATTGGCGCGTACGAAGGCGGTCAGCGCCTTGTCGTCGGCCAGCAATTTTTTCAGGGTCACCCCTTGGGTCACCAGGCCTCGCACCAACAGCCCGCGCAAGGGGCCGGCGATGTCCAGCAGCACGCTCAACAGCCCACGCTGCATGGCATTGAAACGGCCAGGCATCGCCACCTTGGCCACCCGTGGCGAGTAGCTGGATGGAAACACCACACTGCGCAGAGCCCCCAGCCCCGGTGCCGACAACGTCTCGGCACCCATGCGCAAAGCCTGCTTCAACCGCTGCAGGTCGCGTGCTTCGGACAGCATCGAGAAACTGACCTCCGGCTCCTGCAACGGATCCAGCGACGTCACCTGCACGCGCCCCCGTGAGTAGGATTTATTGACCCAGAAGAACATCGTACCCAAGCGATAACCCACCGAGTGCCAGCCGGAACGCGACAGGATCGCACCGTGCATGTCACCCGGCACCGTGCCCGGCAACCCGGATGAAAAGCGCACGATGGCCTGCTCGTGATGCTCGTCGACGTGGGGCGTCCGTCCTTGCGCCGTCAGCAGCGCCGACACGGCAATCGACGGATGCTCCATGAGATTGCCGCCCACGCCCGGCCGGTCGACCACCAACGGCACGCCCAGGTCCAGCAGTTGGTCCAGCGGCCCAACCCCACTGCGTATCAACAGCGCAGGGCTGTGGATCGCCCCGGCGCAGACAATCACCTCCTCGGCAAACACGTCCTCGGCCACGCCGGCCTGGTCCAGCAAACGCGCGCCCACCGCCTGGGTGCCGCGGAACAGCACTCGGTCCACCACACACTCGGTGCGCAGGGTCAGGTTGGGGCGGGCACGCACCTCGTCGGTGAGATAGCACACCGACACCGGAATCCGTTCACCCTGCTCGCTGACACCGATGGCACCCACGTAGACGCCATCCTGCCACTCCCCATTCTGGTCCGGGCGGGTGGGCAGGCCACGAGACCCGAGCTCTCCCATCACCGCTTTCACGAAGGGCGACAGAAAAGCCGGTGCAGTACGCCGGATCCGTACCGGTCCGTCGCTACCGTGCAACGGCCCACTGAAATCGCAGTCGGTTTCCAGTTTGCGAAAGTACGGCAGGCAGTTTTCCCAGCTCCAGCCTTCGGCACCGAGCCGCCCCCACTCGTCGTAGTCATCCGGCGCCCCGCGGTTGGTCATCAGCGCATTGATCGCCGATCCGCCGCCGAGCAGGCGCGCCTGCTCATAGCGACGACTGCCCTGAGCGGCCATGCGAGCGGTCAGGCGCTGCCAGATGTTGCGCCCATCCAGATAGGCGCGGCCGGGGTAGCGACTGGCAATGGCCGCGGGCATCTTGCCCGGCGCAATGTCACGCCCGGCTTCCACCAGGCACACGCGCTTGCTGGGGTCTTCGGACAGCCGCGCGGCCAGCACGCACCCCGCGCTGCCGCCGCCGAGAATCAGATAGTCGATCACGCTTGCGGCCGCCTTACTGGACGAATTTCAACCAGCGGTCCTTGGCGGCAATACCGTCGGCCGACGACCACCATTCTTCGGACATCAGCGCCTGCTTGGCGGCGTTCTCCGGCGAGCTTGGGAGTTCCTTGCCCCGTTCGGCGCTGAGCTTGCCAGTGGCGAACGCGGCGGGGTTGCCAGGGCCGTAATCGATGTACTTGGGCAGATCGGCCTGCAGATCGGGCGACACTGCGGTGTCGACGAACTTGACCGCCTGGGCCAGGTTCGGCGCGTTCTTGAGGATGCACAGCTGGGTGTTCTGCAGGATGCCGTCGTTGTAGGTGAAGTCGACATCGACGTTGTCTTTCTTCACCGCGCCCACGCGACCATTCCAGATCATCAGCATGTCCACTTCGCCGTCGTTGAGCAGCTGCGCCGACTGCCCGCCCGAACTCCACCACACGGCGATGTCCGGCTTGATCTGGGCCAGGCGCTTGTAGGCGCGGTCGACGTCCAGCGGGTAGAGTTTGTCGCGCGGCACGCCATCGGAAATCAGCGCCGCTTCCAGGGTACCCATGGGGTCGTTGCGCAATGCGCGGGTGCCGGGGAAATCCTTGACGTTCCAGAAGTCGGCCCAGCTTTGCGGGACCTTCTTCAGGCTCTTGGTGTTGTAGCCCAGGACCGAGGAATAGAACTCGTAGGCCACCGAGTAAGGCGTGCGATAGGCCTCGGGCATGCCCTTGACGTTGGGCATTTTCGCCAGGTCCAGCGGTTCGATCAGGCCTTCGCGGCCACCACGGATACAGTTCGAAGGCGGGGTGTCGATCACGTCCCACACCGGCTTGCCGGTTTCGCCCTGAGCCTTGACCATGGGCCAGGCGTCGGGAACGCTGTCCTGCTTGATGGTGATGCCGAGCAACTTGGCGGCAGGATCGAGGATGGCCTTGGTCTGCGCCTCCTGATACACGCCACCTTGGGAGACGAAGGTAATCTGCTCGGCCTGGGCGTTGGTGGAACACGCCATGGCCACGTACAACAGGGATAGGACAGAACCGAAAGACAAGGTTTTCATGGCAAATCATCCTGGGGGTAGATTAATTCGGCAGCGACAAAAACCTCGACGGGTAGCCCATGTTTGCACCGGTTCTGTATTTTTGTTTGACCGAGCGGGACCGCTGGAAGGTACAAGAGGCGAAGCCTGCGCGACAATGCACCATTAGTCAGTACCACCATGATTTCAGGTTATCGACAGACCCACGTCACCGTGTCCCTGCCGATGCTCCGTGGGAGCGGTCTTTGGCCGCGAACCGGGCACCGCGGTGCATCAGATCATCTGCGGGGTCCTTTTCGCGGCCGATGACCGCTCCCACATCTGACCCACCGCGACAACCCGGACGCGGCTACAGGGGTTTTCCGGTTACCGCAAACGGCAGCCGCTGGCCCAGCGCATCGCGCAGGTGGTTCACGAATGCGGTGATGCGCTGGGGCGTATGGCGCCGTTGCTGGTACATCGCAAACACGTCGGCCTGCGGCGCCTGATGATCGGTCAGCAGTGCCTGCAGCCGGCCACTTGCCAAATGGGCCTGCACGTCCCAGCGCGACCTCAAAATCAAACCGTGGCCGTCCAGTGCCCACCCCAGCGCCACCTCGCCATCATTGCTCGACAGCGTCCCGGTCACCTTGTGCGCGTAGTCCTGGCCATCCTTGCGAAAGCGCCAGATGGCGTAATCACTGCCGAACTGACGCAGCACGATGCAGTTGTGGGCGGCCAGATCGGCCACCCGGGTGGGTGCAGGCATGTCTTCAAGGTATCTCGGTGATGCGCACAGCACGCGCGGATTTTCCAGCAGGCGCACGGCGATGAGCCGCGAATCGGGCGGCTCGCCCATGAACACGCCGAGGTCGAACTGATCATCGAGCAGGCTCATGGGCTGGCTGCTCAGTTCCAGGGATACTTCCAGTTCGGGATGCAGGCGCGCGAACGCCGAGATCACCTGAGCCAGATGCCGTCGGCCGAAGCCCAGTGTGGCGTTGATCCGCAGTCGCCCGTGCAGGGTCGGTTGACGCGTGCCCAGCGCGCTTTCCAGTTCACCGAGCTGACGCAGGATCGGCCGCCCGCCCTCCAGATACAGCACACCTTCGGGCGTCAGCGACAAGCGTCGCGTGGTGCGTTGCAGCAACTGCACACCCAGGCGCTGTTCCAGTTGGCTCAGCCGTTTGCTCACCGCTGGCAGCGACAGGCCAAGATGGCGGGCCACCGCGGTCAGGCTGGCGCGGGTGGCCACCTGCTGAAAGAAGCTCAGGTCGTCGATCATGCTCATGGATTGTTTACCTGAATCTAAGAATGGCTTAACCAACAGGCCAATTATTAATCCCCGCACCCTGATTACACTGAGTCGGCAAGTTCATCAACCCGTGGAGTGGCACCATGAGCAAGTCCAATTACAAGATCGCAGTGATCCCCGGTGACGGCATCGGCAAGGAAGTCATGCCCGAAGGGGTCCGTGTGCTGGATGCCGTGGCTGCCCGCCACGACCTGAACTTGCAGTGGGACTGGTTCGACTTCGCCAGCGCCGATTACTACCTGGCTCACGGCAAGATGATGCCGGACGACTGGTTCGAAACGCTCAAGGGCTACGACGCGATCTACTTCGGTGCCGTGGGCTGGCCCGACGTGGTGCCCGACCATGTGTCGCTGTGGGATTCGCTGTTGCAGTTCCGCCGCGAGTTCGACCAGTACGTCAACCTGCGCCCTTGTCGGCTGATGCCGGGGGTGAAGGCGCCGCTTGCCAACCGCAAGCCTGGCGACATCGATTTCTGGGTCGTGCGCGAGAACACCGAAGGCGAATATTCCAGCGTGGGCGGCAAGATGTTTCCCGGCACCGACCGCGAGATCGTCCTGCAGGAAACGGTGATGACCCGGGTCGGCGTGGATCGCATTCTCAAGTTTGCCTACGAGCTGGCGCAGAGCCGTCCCAAGAAGCACCTGACGTCGGCCACCAAGTCCAACGGCATTGCCATCACCATGCCTTACTGGGACGAGCGCGTGGTCGAGATGGGCAAGAAGTACCCGGAAGTGAACGTCGACAAGTACCACATCGACATTCTCACGGCCAACTTCGTGCTGCATCCGGACTGGTTCGACGTAGTGGTGGCGAGCAACCTGTTCGGCGACATCCTCTCCGACCTTGGCCCGGCCTGCACCGGCACCATCGGCATCGCACCGTCGGCCAACATCAATCCGGAACGCAACTTCCCCAGCCTGTTCGAACCGGTGCACGGCTCGGCGCCGGACATCGCCGGCAAGGGCGTGGCCAACCCCATCGGGCAGATCTGGTGCGGCGCCATGATGCTCGAACACCTCGGCCATCCGGAGGCTGGCGCGGCGGTTCTGGCGGCCATCGAGAAGGTCCTGGCGATGGGCCCGGAACACGCGCCGCTGACCGCCGACATCGGCGGCACCGGCACCACCCGTGCCCTGGGCGAAGCCATCGCCGCCGCCTGTTGAGATAACCCCGTAGGAGCGGCACCCTCTGTGGGAGCGGTCATCGGCCGCGAACCAGGCGCCGCGGTACCCCTGACACACCGCACCGCCCCTTTCGCGAGCAGAGCCCCGCTCCCACACAGCACCGCTGCTACGGTCAACTTGTTCTGTTTTACCCACTCGATTCGGAAGAATGTTGCGCGGCAATCTGGCATCGTCGGTGTTCATCCCGATCGTCCATGAGAACCTGCCTTATGACGCTGCTGTTCAAAGTCCCCGACGAGCGTGCATCGGCCTGGAAAGCCTTGTTCGCCACACATGCACCGGATATCCCCGTGCGTTTCTGGCCGGACATCGGCGACCCGGCGCAGGTCCGCTACTTCGCCGCCTGGCAGCCGCCAGCGGACCTGTATGACCGATTCCCCCAACTCCAGGTGGTCTTCGCCACGTCCGCAGGGGTTGATCAGTTCGACCTTGCGCACGTTCCCGGGTCGGTCAGCGTAGTGCGCATGGTCGACCCTGGCATTGCCCAAGGCATCATCGAGTACACCGGCTTCGCCGTGCTCGCCCTGCATCGACAGATGCCGACCTATCTGCAGCAACAGCGCCAGAGCACGTGGAAAACTCACCCGCTGCTGGCGGCTGGCAAGCGCCGCGTCGGGGTCATGGGCCTAGGCAATCTGGGCCAGGCGGCACTGAATGCGCTGCGGCCGTTCGGCTTTGCCTTGAGTGGCTGGTCGCGCACGCTCAAGAACCTGCCCGGCGTGCAGTGCTATGGCGGACGTGAGCAGTTGCCGGACTTTCTCGGCAGCTGTGACATCCTGCTGTGCCTGTTGCCCTTGACCGCTGACACCGCCGGCATCCTCGATGCGCAGACTTTCGCCGCGCTGCCGGCCGGCGCCAGTCTGATCAATCTGGGCCGCGGTGGTCATCTGGTGGAAGCCGACCTGCTGGCCGCGCTGGATTCAGGCCATCTAGGCCATGCAATCGTCGATGTGCTGGAAGAGGAACCACCGCGCAGCGACCACCCCTTCCTCAGCCACCCGAAAATCTGGCTGACGCCGCACATCGGCGCCATGACCGATCCGCACACAGCGTTCGAGGTGCTGCTGGAGAACATCCGCAGGCATCAGCGAGGGGAACCCATGGTAGGCCTGGTCGAGCCAGGCGCCGGGTATTAGCGGCGAGCGCAGGAAGACAGGATCAACTGTGGGAGCGGTCTTCGGCCGCGAAATGAGCACTGCGGTGTTTCATTTGATCGGCAGGGATGCCTTCGCGGCCGCTGACCGCTACCACGGATACAAAGTCACCTGTGAGAGCGGTTTTCGGCCGCTTTCAGAATTCTCGAGGCACGCCTCAGTGCTTCTTCGGCGTGCTCGGATTGATCATCCGCGACAGGCCCAGGTTCTTCAGGGCCAGCTGCAGCGAGCTGTGGATAACTTGCGGGTTGTCGATCTTGCTCAACTGCGCCAACAGCTCCTTGGCCTTGCTCAGGTTCACCTGGCGCAGCATCCACTTCACCTTGGGCAGGTTGGTGGCGTTCATCGACAGGCTGTCGAACCCCATGGCCATCAACAAGATCGCCGCCGCCGGATCGCCAGCCATCTCGCCACAGATACTCACCGGCTTGCCTTCGGCGTGCGCCTCGGTGACCACATGCTGCAAGGCCTGCAACACGGCCGGGTGCAGGTAGTCGTAGAGATCGGCCACGCGCGGGTTGTTGCGGTCCACGGCCAGCAGGTACTGGGTCAGGTCGTTCGAGCCGACCGAGAGGAAATCGACCTGCCGCGCCAATTCCTTGGTCAGGTACACCGCTGCGGGAATTTCGATCATCACCCCCACCGGCGGCATCGGCACGTCGGTGCCTTCGTCGCGCACTTCGCCCCAGGCCCGGTGAATCAGGTGCAGGGCTTCTTCCAGCTCGTGGGTGCCGGAAATCATCGGCAGCAGAATGCGCAGGTTGTTCAGGCCCTCGCTGGCCTTGAGCATGGCGCGGGTCTGCACCAGAAAGATTTCCGGGTGGTCGAGGGTCACGCGGATCCCGCGCCAGCCCAGGAACGGGTTTTCTTCCTTGATGGGGAAGTACGACAGCGACTTGTCGCCACCGATGTCCAGGCTGCGCATGGTCACCGGCAGCGGGTGGAAGGCCGCCAACTGCTCACGGTAGATCGCCAGTTGTTCCTTCTCGCTGGGGAAGCGCTGGTTGATCATGAACGGCACTTCGGTGCGGTACAGCCCCACACCCTCGGCGCCGCGTTGCTGGGCACGGGCCACATCGGCCAGCAGGCCGGTGTTGACCCACAACGGCATGCGGTGGCCATCCAGGGTAATGCAGGGGAGCTCGCGCAAAGCGTCGAGGCCCAGCGCCAGTTGCCGCTCCTCCTCGACCACATCGGCGAACTGCTTGCTGAGAATGTCGCTGGGGTTGGTATAGACCTCGCCGTGGTAGCCATCGACGATCATCTTGATGCCGTCGACCTTGGAATACGGCAGATCAACCAGGCCCATCACCGTCGGGATGCCCATGGCGCGAGCCAGAATGGCGACGTGGGAGTTGCCCGAGCCCAATACCGACACCAGGCCCACCAGCTTGCCTTCCGGCACTTCGCCGAGCATTGCCGGCGACAGTTCCTCGCTGATCAGGATGGTGTTGTCGGGGTAGACCAGAGTTTGCTGACGCGCCTCCTGCAGGTAGGCCAACAGGCGCCGCCCCAGATCCTTGACGTCGGAGGCGCGCTCGCGCAGATACGCGTCGTCCATCAATTCGAAGCGGTTGACGTGCTCGGTCACGACGTGACGCAGCGCACCCTGGGCCCACTGCCCGGTCTTGATCACGTTGGTCACTTCGCTGCCCAGCGAGGCGTCGTCGAGCATCATCAGGTAGACGTCGAACAGAGCCCGCTCTTCGGGGCGCAGCTGCGTGGCGAGTTTCGCCGACAGGGTGCGCATGTCGTTGCGCACGCCTTCCAGCGCGTTCTGGAACAACGCCAGCTCGGCATCAATGTCGCTGACGCTCTTGTCGGGCACCACGTCCAGATCGGCCGGCGGCAGCATCACCACCGCGGTGCCGACCGCCGCACCGGGCGAGCCAGGCACACCGACGAAACGCGCTTCCTGAATGCCCTTGCCCTGACGCCCCAGACCACGGATCGAGCCGGTGGCTTCGGCATGGGCGATGACGCCCGCCAGTTGCGCGCTCATGGTGACCAGGAAGGCTTCTTCGCCTTCGTCGAACTGACGCCGCTCCTTTTGCTGGATCACCAGCACGCCCACCACACGCCGGTGGTGGATGATCGGCGTGCCGAGAAACGACGCGTAGCGCTCTTCACCCGTTTCGGCGAAGTAGCGATAGCGCGGGTGGCCGGCGGCATTTTCCAGATTGAGCGGTTCTTCGCGCGTGCCCACCAGGCCCACCAGGCCTTCGTTGGGGGCCATGCTGACCTTGCCGATGGAACGCTTGTTGAGGCCTTCGGTGGCCATGAGGACGAAGCGGTTGGTTTCCAGATCCAGCAGGTACACCGAGCAGACCTGGCTGCCCATGGCTTCCTTGACGCGTTGCACGATGATCCCCAGCGCCGACTTGAGATCCTTGGCGGAGTTGACTTCCTGGACGATCTTGCGCAGCGTATTGAGCATGGCTCGGGGTCGAACTCCGTCGTCAGTCGCGCGAGAGAAGGCGCGGGGCTAGCTCTTTGAGCGCGCGTCTGTAGACCTCGCGCTTGAATGTCACCACCTGGCCCAGCGGATACCAATAGCTGACCCAGCGCCAGCCATCGAACTCGGGCTTGCCGGTCAAGTCCATGCGCACGCGCTGTTCGTTGGACACCAGGCGCAGCAGGAACCACTTCTGTTTCTGGCCGATGCACAGCGGTTGGCTGTGCGTACGCACCAGGCGTTGAGGTAGACGATAACGCAACCAGCCGCGGGTGCAGGCAAGTATTTCAACATCCTGGCGTTCCAGCCCGACTTCTTCATTCAGCTCGCGGTACAAGGCCTCTTCCGGCGTTTCCTGAGGGTTGATACCCCCTTGCGGGAATTGCCAGGCGTCCTGATTGATACGCCGAGCCCATAGCACCTGACCGGCGTCATTGGTAAGAATGATGCCAACGTTAGGGCGAAAACCATCGGGGTCGATCACGGCAACAACCTCGTAAACGCATGTTCTGGCATTGTTCCACAAAGCCTGTGAAGGCAGCAACGACGCCGCGTAGCTTATGTGCACGCATGTGAAAAGTCCGTATTCTGTGGGCCTTTTCCTTACTTCATGCGAGTCATTTCATGCGCCTGGCCCTCTTCGACCTCGACAACACGCTGCTCGGCGGCGACAGCGACCATGCCTGGGGTGATTATCTGTGCACGCGCGGCATTCTCGATGCCGACACGTACAAGGCACGCAACGATGAGTTCTACGAAGATTACCTGGCGGGCCGCCTGGACCTGAACGCGTACCTGGATTTCACCTTGGAAATCCTCGCGGCGACGGATGTGGCGCAGTTGGATGAATGGCATCGCGAATTCATGCGCGATTGCATCGAGCCCATCATGCTGCCCAAGGCCGCGGCCCTGCTGCAACAGCATCGCGATGCGGGTGACAAGCTGGTAATTATCACTGCTACCAACCGCTTCGTCACTGGCCCGATCGCCGCGCGGCTGGGTGTCGAGACCTTGCTGGCAACCGAAGTCGAAATGGTTGACGGCCGCTACACCGGGCACAGCTTCGACGTGCCTTGCTTCAAGGAAGGCAAGGTCACGCGCTTGAACCGCTGGATGGAAGAGCACGGCTACGACTTGCAGGACAGCTATTTCTACAGTGACTCGATGAACGACCTGCCCCTGCTGGAGCAAGTCGCCCACCCAGTGGTAGTAGACCCGGACCCGCGCCTGCACGAAGAAGCCAAACGCCGCGGCTGGAAAGAAATCTCCCTGCGCTGATACCCGCAGGAGCGGTCATCGGCCGCGAAAGCCACACCGCGCTGTACCTGACAAACCGCAGCGCCCCTTCGCGGCCACGGACCGCTCCCACAGGATCGCTCCGCAGCGGGTGTCAAACGGGCTTGGTCACCATCAAGCCGATGATCGACAGCAATACCACTACGGCCACCGCCGCGATGATCAGCACATTGCGGCGCTTGGCCGCGATCACGCCTTCGTTCAACCCAGTCGCGAAACGCAGGCGGTTAACCCGGTTGATCAGCAGCAACCAGACCCCACCGCCGATCACGTACAACACCGCGGCAGTGAGAATCCAGGTTTGCCCCAGTGGCCAGCCCACCCTGTGCACCAGCCACCATCCCGTGACGGGAAAGCTCACCAGGCTCAGGGCCATGACCAGCCAGGCATACACCCAGGGCCGTTGCAGGGTGCTGGCGAACGGGAGCCGTTCGCCGCCCTTCCAGCTGCGCCAGGCTCGGTAGATGACGGCCGCCACGCTGCCCAGCAGCACAACGGTGGCAGCGACGTGGAATACTTTCAGAACCGCCAGGCTTTCCATGACGCGTGATCCCCGTGGGCCATTACGATGCATCATCGACAAGCGTAGCAGCCATCGAGTTCAGCGCAGCGAGACATGACCCTGTAACAACTGGTACACCCAGTTACCCTTGTGGGAGCGGGCTCTGCCCGCGAATGGCACACCGCGGACTCAAGCCAGTGCACCGCATCACTACCCCAGGAACAACTGGTACGCCGGATTATCCGTTTCATCCCAGAACGGATAGCCGATCTCGGCCAGCGCGCCGGCCACCAGATGGCGTTCATCCTCGGGCACCTGCAGCCCAGCCACCACACGGCCATCGGCGGCGCCATGGTTGCGGTAGTGGAACATCGAGATGTTCCAGCGCCCGCCCAGCTTGTCGAGGAAGTTGAACAGCGCGCCCGGACGCTCGGGAAACTCGAAGCGCAGCACCATCTCGTCACTGACCCTGACCGCATGGCCGCCGACCATATGGCGGATGTGCAGCTTGGCCAGCTCGTTGTCGGTCAGGTCCAGCACCGGGAAGCCATGCGCCTCGAGGGTCTGCAGCAGCACCGCGCGCGGGTCGCGTTCGGGATGGGTCTGCACGCCGACGAAAATGTGCGCTTCATGGCCGGTGTGATAGCGGTAGTTGAATTCGGTGATCTGCCGTTTGCCGATGGCCTCGCAGAACGCCTTGAAGCTGCCGGGCCGCTCGGGAATGGTCACCGCAATGATGGCCTCGCGGCCCTCGCCCAGCTCGGCCCGCTCGGCCACGTGGCGCAACCGATCGAAGTTGACGTTGGCGCCCGAATCGATCGCCACCAGGGTCTGTCCCGACACGCCCCGGGCCTCGACGTATTTCTTGATCCCGGCGACCCCGAGAGCACCCGCAGGCTCGGTGATCGAACGGGTGTCGTCGTAGATGTCCTTGATCGCCGCGCAGATCTCGTCGGTGCTGACGGTGATCACCTCGTCCACATGGTCCTTGCAGATCTCGAAGGTGTAGTGACCGATCTGCGCCACCGCCACGCCATCGGCGAACAGCCCGACCTGCGGCAGCACCACGCGCTCCCCAGCGTGCATGGCCTGCTGCAGGCAGTTGGAGTCGTCCGGCTCGACGCCGATGATCTTGATGCCTGGACGCAGGTATTTGACGTACGCGGCAATGCCGGCGATCAACCCGCCACCGCCCACCGGTACGAAGATCGCGTCGAGGTCGCCCGGATGCTGGCGCAGAATCTCCATGGCCACCGTGCCCTGCCCGGCAATGGTGTAGGGGTCGTCGTAGGGATGTATGTAGACCATGCCCTGCTCGTCCACCAGCTTGAGCGAGTGGGCCAGGGCTTCGGCGAACGAATCGCCATGCAGCACCACGATGCCGCCACGCGAGCGCACACCCGCGATCTTGATTTCGGGGGTGGTGTTGGGCATCACGATGGTGGCCTTGATGCCCAGCTCGCGCGCCGCCAGCGCCAGGCCCTGGGCATGGTTGCCGGCCGACGCGGTGACCACGCCGCACGCTGCTTCCTGCGCGGTGAGCTGCGACAGCTTGTTGTACGCGCCGCGAATCTTGAACGAGAACACTGGCTGCAGGTCTTCGCGCTTGAGCAGAATCTTGTTGTTCAGGCGCTCGGACAGCTGCCCGGCGGGCTGCAAAGGGGTTTCCACCGCGACGTCGTAGACGCGCGAGGTGAGGATCATCTTTACGTACTGTTCGAGCATGGCAGACATCACTGACGATAACGGGCGGGACCGACGAGTCTAAGCCAACGCCCACCGCAAAACCAAGGTTTTGCCCTTATAATGCGCGCCTTCGGGGCCGAATCCACCAGAGCCCCAACTGCCGCTGCGGAGCTTGCATGACCCAGGACCAACTCAAACAGGCCGTCGCCCAGGCTGCCGTGGATTTCATTCTGCCCAAGCTGGGCGAAAAGAGCGTTGTCGGTGTCGGCACCGGTTCCACCGCCAATTGCTTCATCGATGCGCTGGCCCAGCACAAGAGCGCATTCGACGGCGCCGTGGCCAGTTCCGAGGCAACCGCTGCGCGGCTCAAGGGCCATGGCATCCCGGTGTACGAACTCAACGGCGTCGGTGACCTGGAGTTCTATGTCGACGGCGCCGATGAAAGCGACGAGCACCTGAACCTGATCAAGGGCGGCGGCGCCGCGCTGACTCGCGAAAAGATCGTCGCGGCCGTGGCCACCACCTTCATCTGCATCGCCGATGGCAGCAAGCTGGTGCCGGTATTGGGCGAGTTTCCATTGCCGGTGGAAGTCATTCCCATGGCCCGCAGCCACGTCGCGCGCCAGTTGGTGAAGCTGGGCGGCGACCCGGTCTATCGCGAGGGCGTGGTGACCGACAACGGCAACATCATCATCGATGTGTACAACATGCAGATCATCGACCCGGTGGCGCTGGAAACCCAGATCAATGCCATCGTCGGCGTGGTCACCAACGGCCTGTTCGCCGCCCGCCCGGCCGATGTGCTGCTGCTGGGCACCGCCGAAGGCGTCAAGACCCTCACCCGCCCCGCCTGACCCTCTATTGTGGGAGCGGGGCGGGCGGCGAGCCCTCTGCCCGCGAAAAACACACTGCGGTACACCTGATAAACCGCAGCGCGCCCTTCGCGGCCACGGACCGCTCCCACATGACTCCCCATACCCCCCTGTGGGAGCGGTCATCGGCCGCGAAAAGGACACCCCGGTGTACCTGATACACCGCAGCGCCCCTTCGCGGCCACGGACCGCTCCCACATGAATCCCCATACCCCCCCCTGTGGGAGCGGTCATCGGCCGCGAAAAATACACTGCGGTGTGCCTGGTATACCGTAGAGCCTGTTCCCACAAGAGTCACTGTAGGGCTCCAAGGAAAAACCCATCTATCCATATTCCCAATCGTTAGTTCATTTAAATTTAACAAACGATTAGGGTATATACACCGGACCACCGGACCTGCGTACACCCAAGCAAGGCGACATACGCCGTGCATGACGTGAGGACGGTATGGTCACCCACTCGATTTCCCTCGAACACTCTCAACCCACCCCGGCCGACAACGGCCCGGCGCTCGTGCCTGCGCAGATACTGCGCAATGACCTCGACGCGCTCGACGCCGCGCGAGCCCTCGCCGCCAGCGCCCGTACTCACGCGGCCCGGCGCGACCAGTACCGCGAACTGCCCTGGCAACTGATCGAGCAATTCACCGCGAGCGGCCTGGGCAGCATCACCGTGCCACGCGCCTTCGGCGGCCCGGACGTCAGTTTCGAGACCCTGGCCGAGGTATTCCGCCTCATTAGCGCCGCCGATCCGGCCCTGGGGCAGATTCCGCAGAACCATTTCGGCATCCTGCAGATGCTTCGCGGCACTGCCACCGCGCAACAGCAGCAGACGCTTTTCAGCGCCGTGCTGCAAGGCGCGCGCATCGGCAATGGCGGCCCCGAACGCGGCACCCGCAACACCCTGGAGATCAAGACTCGCATCGTCCGCGACGGTGACGACTGGCAGATCAGCGGACAGAAGTTCTACTCCACCGGCGCGCTGTTCGCCCACTGGGTGGCGGTCAAGGCCGTGGATGAGCACCAGCGCCTGGTCATGGCCTTCGTGCGGCGCGGCACGCCCGGCCTGCAAATCATCGACGACTGGTCCGGCTTCGGCCAGCGCACCACCGCCAGCGGCACTGTGGTGCTGGACCACGTGCAAGTGCCCAGGACCCATGTCGTGGAGATCTGGCGCCAGGCGCAACAACCGAACATTCAGGGCGCCGTATCGCAACTGATGCAGGCGGCCATCGACGCCGGCATTGCCGCTGCGGCAATCGACGACACCATCGCTTTCGTGCGCGAGAAATCCCGCCCGTGGATCGATGCCGGGGTCGAGCGCGCCAGCGACGACCCTTTCGTGATCGCCGACATCGGTCGCCTGAAGCTGGAGCTGCACGCCACCCAGGCGCTGCTGCGCAAGGCTGCGCGCGTGCTCGACCAGCTCGGCCAGGCGCCACTGGACGCCGCCCTTGCCGGGCAAGCCTCGATCGCCGTGGCCGAGGCCAAGGTGATCACCACCGAAATCGCCCTGCACGCCAGCGAAAAGCTCTTCGAGCTGGCCGGCAGCCGCGCCAGCCTCGCCGAGTTCAACCTCGACCGCCATTGGCGCAACGCCCGCGTGCACACCCTGCACGATCCCGTGCGCTGGAAATACCACGCTATCGGCGCCTACCGCCTGAACGGCAGCCTACCTGCGCGCCATTCCTGGATTTGACCAGACCGCTGGAGATCAGCATGAGCTCATTGCCCCACCCCCTCGACGGCGTTGCACGTATCGCCAACGACCAGCAGGCCCTCGACGTTGCCCGCCAACTGGCCCCGCGGTTGCAACGCGACAGCGCCCTGCGCGACCGCGAGCGGCAGCTGCCGCACACCGAACTGGCGCTGTTCTCGCGCTCCGGCCTGGGCGGCATCAGCGTGCCCAAGGCGTTCGGCGGTGCCGGCGTGTCCAGCGTAACCCTGGCCCAGGTCATCGCCTTGCTGGCCGCCGCCGATGGCTCGCTGGGGCAGATCCCACAGAATCATTTCTATGCCCTGGAAGTGCTGCGCATCAACGGCAGCCTGGCGCAACAAAAGCGCCTGTACGCCGACGTGCTGGCAGGCCAGCGACTGGGCAACGCCCTGGCGGAACTGGGCACGCGAACCGCCCATGACCGCACCACGCGCCTGACCCGCGAAGGCGAGGGTTACCGCATCAATGGTCGCAAGTTCTACGCCACCGGCGCGCTGTATGCCCAGTGCATTCCTACCTCGGTGGTCGATGAACAGGGCGTGCAACAACTGGCCTTCGTGCCTGCGAACAGCGCCGGGGTAGAGGTCGTCGATGACTGGAGCGGCTTCGGCCAGCGCACCACGGGCAGCGGCTCGGTGGTGTTCGACAATGTCTGGGTCAGCGCCGACGCCATCGTGCCGTTTCAAAGCGCGTTCGAACGGCCCACCACGGTCGGCCCGTTCGCGCAGATCCTCCACGCTGCAATCGACACCGGCATTGCCCGCGGAGCGTTCGAGGACGCCTTGCAGTTCGTCCGCACCCGCACTCGGCCATGGATCGACGCCACCAGTGACAAGGCTGTAGAAGATCCGCTGTCACTGAAAAGCTTCGGTCATCTGGCGATCCGTCTGCATGCTGCCGAAGCCTTGCTCGAGCGTGCCGGCGAGGTGCTCGACAAGGCACAGGCCGAGCCCACCGCCGAACACGTCGGCGCCGCCTCGATCGCCGTGGCCGAAGCCCGCGCGCTCAGTACCGAAATCTCCCTGGCCGCCGGCAGCACCCTGTTCGAGCTGGCCGGCAGCCAGGCCACCCTGGCCGAGCACGGCCTCGACCGGCATTGGCGCAATGCCCGCGTACACACCCTGCACGACCCTGTGCGCTGGAAGTACCACGCCATCGGCAACTACTACCTCAACGACCAGCTGCCACCACGCCGGGGGACGATCTGATGAGCAAGAAGCAGATCCTGCTCAACGCCTTCAACATGAACTGCGTGGGCCACATCAACCATGGTTTGTGGACCCATCCACGGGACACCTCGAGCCAGTACAAGACCCTGGAATACTGGACCGAACTGGCCCAGTTGCTGGAGCGCGGCCTGTTCGACGGCCTGTTCATCGCCGACATCGTCGGGGTCTACGACATCTATCAGGACTCGATCGACGTGACGCTCAAGGAGTCGATCCAGCTACCGGTCAACGACCCGTTGCTGCTGGTCTCGGCCATGGCCGCGGTCACCCGCCACCTGGGTTTCGGCCTGACCGCCAACCTGACCTACGAGGCGCCGTACCTGTTCGCCCGGCGCCTGTCCACGCTCGATCACCTGACCCGTGGCCGGGTGGGCTGGAACATCGTCACCGGCTATCTGGACAGCGCCGCCAAGGCCATGGGCCTGACCCAACAGGTGGAGCACGACCGCCGCTACGATCAGGCCGACGAATACCTGGAGGTGCTCTACAAACTCTGGGAAGGCAGCTGGGAAGACGATGCCGTGATCGAGGACCGCGAACGGCGTATCTACGCCCAGCCGGAAAAGGTCCACAAGGTAGAGCATGAAGGCGAGTTCTACCGGGTTCAGGGTTACCACCTGTGCGAACCCTCACCGCAGCGCACGCCGCTATTGTTCCAGGCTGGCAGTTCGGCACGCGGCCTGCAGTTCGCCGGTCAGCATGCCGAATGCGTGTTCATCAGCGGACAGAACAAGCAGGCCACCCGCGCCCAGGTGGACAAGGTCCGCAACGCCGCACGCGCAGCCGGCCGCGATCCCCAGGCCGTGAAGGTCTTCATGGGCATCACGGTCATCGTCGCTGCCACCCAGGCACAGGCCCGGGCCAAGCATGATGAGTACCGCAGCTACGCCAGCGCCGAGGCCGGTGTCGCCCACTTCGCCGCCTCTACGGCAATCGACTTCGCCCGCTATGAACTCGACGAGCCCATTCAGTACGTCAAGGGCAATGCCATCGAGTCGGCCACCAAGACCTTGCAGAACAACGACTGGACCCGGCGCAAGCTGCTCGATCAGCACGCCCTGGGCGGGCGCTACATCACCTTGGTCGGTGATCCGGAACAGGTCGCCGACGAACTTGAAGCCTGGATCGCCGAGACCGGCCTGGACGGTTTCAACCTGACCCGCACAGTGACTCCGGAAAGCTACGCGGACTTCATCGACCTGGTGATTCCCGTGCTGCAGGCGCGTGGTTCCTACAAGACCGCCTATGCCCAGGGCACGCTGCGCGAAAAGGTCTTCGGTAATGGCCCTGGGCTGCCTGAAGGGCATGCTGGGTTCAGTTAGAAGCGCGGTGCCTGATCGGGCCTCTTCGCGGCCACCCCAAACAACACAAAAAATCACTGGAAACCCAACATGCTCAAACCCACCTTGCTACTCGCCCTCACCCTCCTCACCGGCCTGGCCCATGCCGCCGATGACAAGCCCCTCATCGTCGGCACCACCGCCGCCTTCGCCATCCCCCTGGAAAGCGCCGTGGAGGAAGCCAAGAAACAGGGCCTGACCATCAAGCTGGTGGAATTTACCGACTGGATCGCGCCCAACGTCAGCCTGGCCGCCGGCGACATCGACGTGAACTACTTCCAGCACATGCCGTTCCTGGAAAACGCCAACACCCAGGCCGGCACCAACCTGGTGCCCTATGCGCCGGGCATCATCAACAACGTCGGCCTGTATGCCAAACGCTACAAAAGCTTCGACGAGCTGCCCAAGGGCGCGACTGTCGCCATTGCCAATGACC
Organism: Pseudomonas sp. CFBP 8770; assembly: GCF_014841705.1. Classification (NCBI taxonomy): domain Bacteria; kingdom Pseudomonadati; phylum Pseudomonadota; class Gammaproteobacteria; order Pseudomonadales; family Pseudomonadaceae; genus Pseudomonas; species Pseudomonas sp. CFBP 8770. The sequence goes on along the minus strand of NZ_JACYUL010000003.1, from coordinate 68,709 downwards.
CGATCAACAGCGGCCGAGGCCTGCAACTGCTGGCCAAGGCTGGCTTGATCACCCTCAAGCCGGGGGTTGGCTACAAGGCCACCGAAGAGGACATTCTCACCAACCCCAAAAACCTGAAGATTCTCCAGGTCGAGGCGGTGCAGCTGGTGCGCGCCTACGACGACGCCGATCTGGTGCAGGGCTACCCGGCCTACATTCGCCTGTCCAAGACCTTCGACGCAGGTTCGGCGCTGCTGTTCGATGGTCTGGATCATCCTGAATACGTCATCCAGTTCGTGATCAAACCCGAGCGCAAGGACGATCCACGCCTGGCCAAGTTCATCGACATCTACCAGCATTCGCCAGTGGTGCGCGCCTCGCTCGACAAGGTTAACGGCAAGCTCTACCAAGTCGGCTGGAAGGAGTGAACATGCCCACCACTAATGCTCAACGCAGGTTGGCTGATACTGCCGGCATTACCCGGCAGCCTACCGAGCCTCTGGAATTGCATCCACAGCTGACCAACGCACTGGTGCGCTTCATCGGCGTCGGCAAGACCTACCAGGGTGCCCAGGGTCCGGTGCAGGCCCTGCAGGGCATCGACCTGAACATCGAGCGTGGCGAAGTGTTCGGCATCATCGGCCGCAGCGGCGCTGGCAAGTCGTCGCTGATCCGCACCATCAACCGGCTGGAACAGCCCAGCAGCGGGCGCGTGCTGGTCGATCAGGTGGACATCGGTGAGTTCGACGAGGACCGCCTGGTGGCCCTGCGACGGCGCATCGGCATGATCTTCCAGCACTTCAACCTGATGTCGGCGAAAACCGTGTGGCAGAACGTCGAGTTGCCACTCAAGGTCGCTGGTGTGCCCCAGGCCGAGCGCTGGCGCAAGGTCGGTGAGCTGCTCGAACTGGTCGGTCTGCAAGGCAAGCGCGACGCCTATCCGGCGCAGTTGTCCGGCGGGCAGAAGCAGCGTGTCGGCATCGCCCGAGCGCTGGTGCACGACCCGCAGATTCTGCTCTGCGACGAAGCCACCTCGGCGCTGGACCCGGAAACCACCGAGTCGATCCTCGCCCTGTTGCGCGACATCAATCAGCGGCTGGGGCTGACGATCATTCTGATCACTCACGAAATGGCCGTGATCCGCGCCATCTGCGACCGCGTGGTGGTGCTCGAGGGCGGCCAGGTGGTGGAGCAGGGCCCGGTGTGGCAGGTGTTCGGCAACCCCCAGCATGAGATCAGTCGGACATTGCTGGCACCGCTGCAACACGGCCTGCCCGAAGAATTGCGCGCCCGTCTGCGCAGCACGCCTGCCACGCCTGGCGCAGCGCTGGTATTGCGACTGCGCGTGACCGGGGCACAGGCCGGCGAGGCGGACCTGTCGTCGTTGTTCAACCTGCTGGGTGGGCAGGTCAGCCTGCTGCAGGGCGGTATCGAACGCATTCAAGGCCGCGCGCTGGGCAACCTGGTCGTGGCGGTGAGCAATTCGCCCCATGACCGCGAGCATCTGCTGCAACGCGCCGGGCAATGGGCACAACAGGTAGAGGAGCTGGGCTATGTGGTTTGATCGTCTGCTGCAGGGCGCCCTGGACACCTTGCTGATGGTGGGCGTTTCCTCGTTGATCGCGCTGCCGGTGGGTGTGGTGATGGCCGTGGTGCTGGTCACCAGCGACCGGGGCGGTATCTACCAGGCGCCGGCGCTTAACCGGGTGCTGGGCGCGTTCGTCAACCTGTTCCGTTCGGTGCCGTTTCTCATTCTGATGGTGGCGCTGATCCCGTTCACCCGGCTGATCGTCGGGACGACCTATGGCGTGTGGGCAGCCGTGGTGCCGTTGACCATCGCTGCGACGCCGTTCTTCGCGCGCATTGCCGAGGTCAGCCTGCGGGAGGTCGATCATGGCCTGGTCGAAGCCGCGCAGGCCATGGGCTGCCGACGCTGGCACATCGTCTGGCACGTGCTTCTGCCCGAAGCGCGACCGGGCATCGTGGCCGGCTTCACCATCACCGTGGTGACCATGATCAATTCATCGGCGATGGCCGGCGCGATCGGTGCCGGCGGGTTGGGCGACATCGCCTATCGCTACGGCTACCAGCGTTTCGACAGCCAGATCATGCTCACGGTCATCGTGCTGCTGGTGGCCCTGGTGACCCTGATCCAGTTCGGTGGCGACCGGCTGGCGCGGGTGCTCAACAAGCGCTAGTCGTCAGACCGCGGGGCCCCTTCGCGGCCGCTGCCTGCTCCCACAGAAGATCGCATCGACCTCTGTGGGAGCAGGCAGTCCATCAGACCCACCCGCAGCACCAGCACCCTAACCCTGTGGGAGCGGTCAGCGGCCGCGAAAAGGGCGCCGCGGTACATCAGATTGGATCAAGCCTGCTTACCTTCGCCCTCATCTTCCTTGATCCGGTACCAGGCCACATACAGCGCCGGCAGGAACAACAGCGTCAGCAAGGTTGCCACCACGATTCCGCCGATCATTGCGTAGGCCATCGGGCCCCAGAACACCTCGCGGGCGATCGGGATCATGCCCAGACTGGCGGCTGCCGCCGTCAGCAGGATTGGCCGGCGGCGATGCTCGGTTGCTTCCAGCACGGCATCCCAAGGCTTGTAGCCATCGCGTTCATAGGCATCGATCTGGGTCACCAGAATCACCGAGTTGCGGATGATGATGCCGATCAGCGCCAGTATCCCGAGAATCGCCACGAAACCCATGGGCGTCCCGGTCGGCACCAGCGCCAACACCACACCGATGATGCCCAGCGGCGCCACACTGGCGACCAGGAACATCTTCTGCACACTGTGCAGCTGGATCATCAGGAAGGTCGCCATGAGGAACAGCATCAACGGCACCACCTTGGCGATGGGTCCCTGCGCCTTGCCGCTTTCCTCGACCGTACCACCGGTGGCCACCTTGTAGCCCACCGGCAGGCCTTCGGCGAATTTCTCGATCTCGGGCTTGAGCTGGGCCACCAGATCGGTCGGCTGGATATCGTCGCTGACCGCCGCCTTCAAGGTGATGGTCGGCAAGCGATCACGCCGCCACACCAGCGGCTGCTCCAGCTCGTAGCGCACGGTGGCAAAGGCCAGCAGCGGAATCGACGTGCCGCTGGGCGTGACGATCTGCAGGTTCTGCAGGGTTTCCGGCGAACCCCGCTCGGCGTCGTTGGCACGACCGACCACGTTGACCAGATAGATATCGTCATTGACCTGGGTCACCGCCGAGCCGCTGACGATGGTGTTCATCAGCTTCGCCACGTCTTCGGACGACAAGCCCAACTGCCGCGCCTTGTCCTGAGCGATGTCGATGCGCAGCACTTTGCCCGGCTCGTTCCAGTCGTAGATCATCTCGCCGACGTGTGCGTTCTGGTCCAGCAGCGTGGCCAGCTCGATGGCATGCTTGCGCACCTGGTCGATGTCCTTGCCGCTGACCCGGTACTGGATCGGCCGGCCCACCGGCGGCCCCATCTCCAACGCCTGAACATAGGTGCCGATGCCGACGAAGTCTTCGCGCAGGCGCTTCTTCAAGCGCTCGGTCAGCGCGCCACGCTGCCCCAGGCCTTTGCTGACGATCACCAACTGGGCGTAGTAAGGGTTCTCCAACTGCTGGTCCAGCGGCAGATAGAAACGAATCGCGCCCTGACCGATGTAAGTGCTCCAGCGCGCGATGTCCGGATCATCCTTGAGCGTGGCCTCGAGGCGGTCGACTGCCTTGCGCGTCTCGTTGATCGAAGCGTTCTGCGGCAGGTTCAGGTCCACCAGGATTTCCGGGCGGTCGGACGAGGGGAAGAACTGGTTCTGCACGAAACGCATGCAGAACAGCGCCGCAGCGAACAGCAGCAACGTGCCGATGATCGTCAGCCAACGATGACGCATGCAGCCCAGCAGCCCACTGTGGAACCAGCGCGCGACACGCCCCGGCTGCTCCGGCTTGGGTTTGACGTTCTTGCTCAGGATGTGCACGCCGATGACCGGTGCGAACAGCACTGCCACCACCCAGGACACCAGCATGGCCACCGCGATCACGGCAAACAGAGTAAAGGTGTACTCACCGGCCGAGCTGGCGTTCAGGCCGATCGGCACGAAACCGGCCACGGTGACCAAAGTGCCGGTGAGCATCGGGAATGCGGTAGAGGTGTAAGCGAAGGTAGCCGCCTCCTCCTTGCTGTCACCTGCTTCCAGGCGAGTGACCATCATTTCCACGGTGATCATTGCATCGTCCACCAGCAGGCCGAGGGCGATGATCAACGCTCCCAGGGAAATACGCTGCATGGTGATGCCGCTGTACTCCATGAACACGAAGACCATGGCCAGCACCAGCGGAATCGAGCAGGCCACCACCAGGCCAGCGCGCACGCCCAGGCTGATGAAGCTGACGATCAGCACGATGACCACGGCCTCGAACAACGCGCTGGTGAACCCGCCGACGGCCTTCTCGACCACCTCGGCCTGGTCCGAAACCTTGTGCACGCCCACGCCCACCGGCAACTGCGCGGTCAACGCGTTCATGCGCGCATGCAGCGCGGTGCCGAACTCCTGAATGTTGCCGCCGTCCTTCATGGCAATGGCCAGGCCGATGGCGGGCTGGCCGTTGTAGCGGAACATCGGCGCAGCCGGGTCTTTGTAGCCACGTTCGATGTCGGCAATGTCGGTCAGCCGATAGAAGCGGTCGTTGAGCCTGAGGTTGAGCGTTTCCAGGTCTTTCTCTGACTTGAATTGCCCCGAGGTTCGCACCGAAATGCGCTCGGGGCCCGCCTCGATCACACCGGCCGGCGTTACTGCGTTCTGCGCCTGCAACGCGCCGACCACCTGTTGTTGATCCAGGCCGAGCGCGGCGAGTTTGCGCGTGGAGAAATTCAGGTAGATGACTTCGTCCTGCTGACCCACCAGTTGCACCTTGCCCAGGTTGTCGACCTGACGGATCTCGGCACGCACCTGTTCCACATAGTCGCGCAGCTGACGCATGCTCAGGCCGTCGGCGGTGAAAGCATAGATGGAGCCGAACACGTCACCGAATTCATCGTTGAACGAAGGCCCCTGCAGGCCCTGGGGGAAGGTGCCGCGAATATCGTCGACCTTCTTGCGCACCTGATACCAGATCTCTGGAATTGCCTTGGCACTGGTGGTGTCGCGCAGGTACACGAACACCGTGGACTCTCCAGGGCGCGTGTAGCTTTTCACGTAGTCCAGAGAGTCCAGCTCTTCGAGCTTCTTCTCGATGCGGTCGGTGACCTGCTTGAGCGTCTCCTCCTGAGTCGCCCCTGGCCAGCGGCTCTGGATGACCATGGTCTTGATGGCGAACGCCGGGTCCTCTTCACGGCCCAGGTTGAAGTAGGAAAACACGCCCATCAGCAGGCCGACGAACATCAGGTACCAGACGAAGGACTGGTGCTTGAGTGCCCAGTCGGACAGGTTGAAACTTCCCTTCATTGCCGGCTCGCCTCGTCCAGTTTGATTTTCTGCCCGGGTTTCAGGCTGTTGACGCCAGCGCTGACCACGCGCTCGCCTGCCTGCACACCGCTGCCGACCACCACGACGCCACGGTCGCGGCTGAGCACAGTGACCGGACGCGGGTTGACGGTCTTGTTCTGGACGTCCACCAGCCACACCTGGGTCTTGCCGTCGACCTCCTGCACGGCGGTCTCCGGCAGCTCCAGGCGTTGCGCGATGCTCGAACTCAGGGTCACGCTGATCGCGGTGCCCAGGCGCAGGCCGGCAGGGCTCTCGCGCAGGGTCAGGCGTGCGCGACGGGTGCGCGTGGCACTGTCGGGCCGTGGCTCCAGCTCACGCAGGGTGCCGGTGGTGGCAACGCTCGGGTCGAGCTGGGACTGCACACAAAACTCCACGCCCTCGGGCAGGGTTTCGGCAAGCCCGGCGGGCAGGTCGATGACCGCCTCCTTGACGTCGGGGCGGGCCAGGACCACCACCTCTTCACCGGCGCTCACCACTTGCCCGACTTCCACCTTCCATTGGTTGACCACGGCGGCGTGGTCGGCGCGCAATTCGCTGTAGCCCAACTGGTCCTTGGCCTGACTGACGGCGGCCTTGGCCTGGTCGAGCGATGCCTGGGCGGTCTTCAGGTCGGTCTGGGCAATGTCCAGCCCTGCCTGCGCACCGACGCCACGGTCGAACAGCTCCTGCTGGCGCCGCGCGTTGGCCTGGGCATTGATGAACTGCGCCTGCACGCGGGCCAGATCACCCTGGTTCGAGCGCAACTGGTTCTGTTGGTCGGTCGGATCGAGCGTGGCCAGCAGCTGGTTTTTCTCCACCTGGCTGCCGACATCCACCGCACGCCGGGCAATGCGTCCCGACACCCGAAAACCCAGCGTGCTCTCGTAGCGCGCCTGGATATTGCCGGCAAAACGCCCCAGGCTCTGCTGATCCAGGCCCTTGACCTCGACCGACAGCACCGGACGAATCGGCTCGGGGGCTTGCTCTTCCTTCGAGCAGCCGGCCAGCGACAGCACGGCCGCGAACAACGCGATCACCGCTTTCATGGCTGACGCTCCTCGGCAATTTCCACCTGCATGTCCGGGTGCAGCAACTGCCCGCCGGCGACGACCACGCGGTCGCCATTCTTCAGGCCATTGGCGATCACCACTTTGCCGGTCAGGTAACGGCCCACCTCGACCTTGTGCAGATTGACCTTGTCACCTTCCCCCACCACCCACACGGCAGGCTCGGCAATGTCCTTGGTCAACGCCGACCAGGGCAGCTCGACGCTGGTCTTGCCCGGACCGTTGAGCGATGCGTTGACCACAGAGCCCAGGTCCATGCCCTTGGGCAGGCCTTGCAGGGCGATCTTCACGCGCACCGTACCGGTCTGCGCGGACACCGCCGGGGTGACTTCGCGCACGGTACCGGTGGTCTTGATCGCCGGATCGTCGAGCAGGCTGACAGTAATCGGTTGCTGCCCGCCGGGTTGGGCAAACAGCGACTCGTACACGTCGAATACCGCATCGCGGTCGCCATCGCGGGCCAGGCCGAAGATCGGCGCAGTGGCCTGTACCACCTGGCCAACCTCGGCCTGGCGGGCGGTGATCACGCCTGGGGCGTCGGCCACCAGGTCGGTGTAGCTCAGTTGTTCACGGGCATTGGCCAACTGGGCGCTGGCCGCCGCCAACGAACTCTGCGCACCGCGCAGCGCCGCTTGGGCGGAGTCGTATTCACTCTGGCTGGTGTAGCCCTTGGGCAGCAGCTTCTGCTGGCGCACGAAGGCCGCCGATGTCTGCTTCACACGGGCCTGCTCGGCAGCCACCGCGGCCTTGGCCGAATCGACGTTGGTCTGCAGGTCCTTGGGATCCAGGCGCGCCAGCACTTGCCGCGCGCTGACGTGATCGCCCACGTCAACCAAACGCTGGATGATCTTGCCACCGACGCGGAACGACAACTGGGTCTGGATGCGCGCCTGCACATCGCCGGTGAGATTGACCGCAGCGGCGAACTCGCCGCTCTGCACATTCTCCACGCGCACACGCGGATGCGTCGGCTCGATGGGCTTGTCTTCACCACATCCCGCCAGCGCAACCAACAAAAGGGATACCCCTACAACCTTCCAACGAGGACCAGCCATGCAGGCTCCTTTGCGTGCGCTGTGATGCCAGGTGTGTATGCGACTGTGGCCGTGGTGCGAGGTTCATTTGCCGGGAATGGCCCTGCCCGGACAAAGCAAAACGCCGACACTGTACAAGCTGTCGGCGCTCAGGTGAACCGTTGTCACACTCGGGAATCAGAACGCCGGCAATACCGCGCCGCTGTACTTCTTCTCGATGAAGGCTTTGACTTCGGGGCTGGTCAGCGCCTTGGCCAGTTTCTGCATGGCCGGGCTGTCCTTGTTGTCGGGACGGGCCACCAGGAAATTCACGTAAGGCGAATCCGAGCCTTCGATCACCAAGGCATCCTTGGCCGGGTTCAGGCCGGCTTCAAGTGCGTAGTTGGTGTTGATCATGTCCAGCTCGACCTGATCCAGCACGCGCGGCAGCATGGCCGATTCCAGCTCCTTGAACTTGAGGTTCTTGGGGTTGCTGGCGATGTCCTTGGGGGTAGCCAGGGCGTTGCTCGGGTCCTTCAGGGTGATCAGGCCGGCTTTCTGCAGCAGGATCAACGCGCGGCCGCTGTTGCTGCCCTCGTTGGGGATGGCGACGGTATCGCCGTCCTTGAGTTCGCTCAGCGACTTGATCTTCTTCGAGTAACCACCGAAGGGCTCGACGTGCACGCCGATCACGGTGACCAGGTTGGTGCCCTTGCCCTTGTTGAAGCTTTCCAGGTACGGCAGGGTCTGGAAGTAGTTGCCGTCCAGACGCTTTTCGCCTACTTGCACGTTGGGTTGCACGTAGTCGGTGAACACCTTGATGTCCAGCTCGACGCCTTCCTTGGCCAGGGTCGGCTTGATCAGCTCGAGGATCTCGGCGTGCGGAACCGGCGTGGCGGCGATCACTAGTTTTTCTGCCGCGTTGGCCAGGCCGAAAGACAGGGAGGCCGCCAGGGCGGTGAACAGCAAAGCCTTTTTCATGCTAAGTCCTTGAAATTGGGTGGTGGCGGCAGCGATCGGCTAGCCTTGCGCGGACAATACCCGGAATTAATATTCCTACAAATACCTTTTAGTTTGCTGCTTATGCCTTTTTGCCCAGATATTCCAGGCTGCGGTTCAACAGCGCTGCCAAGACAGTCGGGTCGGCGTGCTCGGCGGCCTGCGTCAACAGCTGCTCGAGATGCACGAGCAAGTCCGTGTTCGCGGCCGCTGGCAGATTGAGATGCTCGGGCAGGATCTCGTCGCCGCGGCTGACCAGCAGGGCAAAATGGATGACGTTTTCCAGCTCGCGGGTATTGCCGGGCCAATCGTGGCGTTCCAGCGCTCGCTGCGCATCGGCGCTGATCAGCGGCACGGTCAGGTTCAAACGATGGCTGTAGATGCCCAGGAAATACTCGGCCAGGGCGAGGATATCGCCGGTCCGCTCGCGCAAGGGCGGCAATGTCAGGCGGCCTTCGCCCAGATAGGCATGCAACCGTTCGTTGAATTTCCCCGCGGCCACGGCCTGGCCGAGATCGATGCTCGACGCCGCCACCAGGCGCACGTCCACCGGATTGGGCTGGGCCGCGCCGACGCGGGTCACTTCACGGGTTTCCAACGCCGCGAGCAGCTTGGTTTGAATGGCCAGCGGCAGGTCGGCGATCTCGTCCAGGTACAGGGTGCCGCCGTTGGCCGAGCCGAACCAGCCCGCCCGGCTGCTGGCCGTGCCGCTGTGGGCGCCTGCGCTGTAGCCGAACAGCTCGGCATCGGCGTAGGTCGGGCTGATTGCGCCGCAATTGACCGAGACGAAAAGGCCGCCACGATCACTGCCGCGATGGATGTGCCGGGCGAGCAGTTCCTTGCCGGTGCCGCTTTCACCCTGGATCAGCACCGGCAGTGCCTTGGGCGCGAGCCGTTCGAGCTCCTCGCGCAAACGCCGCGAGCGCGGATCGACGAACACCAGCGCCTTGGCGCGGATGCTCAGCGGGCTCTTGTCGGCGTCGGGAAAGGTCAGCAGCGGCTGGCCGAAGGTGTCATTGTATGCGGTCATGGGCAAGGCTCCCACCGGCCTGGCTGCAGGCGGCGTACTCGGTTGTCGGGCATTCAGGCACGCAGCTGGATGTGCTGGTCCATGCGACTCTGCAGGCGATAGAGGTAGGCAAACCCCTGTTCCCAGCGTTGATGCCCGGACTTGACGTTGATATGCCCGGCACCGGCCAGAATGCCGGCTTCGGCGCCCCAGTCGCGGGCCAGTTGCAAGGCTCGCGGGGCGCTGGCTGCAGGGTCGTTGTCCGAGCCCACCACTTGGCTGGGGAATGGCAGCAGGTGTTTGGGGATGGGCGCGAAGTTGCGCAAGGCCGGCGAGCAGGCTGGTCGCTCTACATCTGCAGGCGCCACCAGCAGGGCTCCGCGAACCTTGCGCAACGATACCAGCGAGGCATGGGCCGACCAGTGGGCAACGGTCACGCATCCCAGGCTGTGAGCAATGAGAATCACCGGATCGGCGCTGGCATTCACCGCGCGGTCCAGCGCCGCGACCCAGTCTTCACGGCGTGGCGTGAGCCAGTCATCCTGCTCGACCCGCGCGCTGTTGGGCAGGTTTCGTTGCCAATGGCTTTGCCAATGATCATCGGACGAGCCCTGCCAGCCTGGCACGATCAGATAGCGGATCGACTCATTGCGCATGGGATGCGCCTCCTGCAAACGTTGCGTTGGAGGCCAGTATAGGGAAAGGATTTATATCCGTTAAGGAATAAGAAGCTATTTATTAATAACCAAAAATCGAGCAATAAGCCGTCCGGATTTCCTGTGGGAGCGGTCCGTGGCCGCGAATCAGCACCGCAGGGCATCAGCCGGTCCGCGCTGTCCTTTTCGCGGCCGATGACCGCTCCCACGCTGCTACAAGGTGCGGGTGATTTTCTGTAGCAGCGCCGCGAGCCGCGTCGGCGGTGCACGCGGTGTCTCTGACGCTCCGCGTTGAATCCGGACGCGGCTCGCGCCGCCGCTACAGCCCAGACGCCTTCTGCCAGACCTTGGGCTTGAAGAACAACGTCTCGCCCCGCGCCAGGCCACTCAGGCTGTCATGGTCCTTGACCACTTCGGCCTCGATCAGCTCGCTCTGCCCCTCGACCTTGAGCGTCACCCGCGTGGTCGCGCCCAACGGGCGAATGTCACGCACCTCGGCGGCGTGATGGTCGTCCAGCTCGTGGCGCGACAGCGACACTTCGTGCGGACGAAACAGCACATGCTCCTCGCCACCCAGCTGCAAGCGGTTGGAGTCACCCAGAAAGTGATAGACGAAGTCGCTGGCCGGGTTCTCGTACACCTCGCCCGGCGAACCGATCTGCTCGATGACACCCTTGTTCATGACCACGATGCGATCCGCTACTTCCATCGCTTCTTCCTGGTCGTGGGTCACGAAGACCGACGTCAGGTTGATGTCCTCGTGCAAGCGCGCCAGCCAGCGACGCAGCTCCTTGCGCACCTTGGCGTCGAGGGCACCGAAGGGTTCGTCGAGCAGCAGCACCTTGGGCTCCACCGCCAGGGCACGGGCCAGGGCAATACGCTGGCGCTGGCCACCGGACAACTGCTCGGGGTAGCGATCGTGCAGCCAGTCCAGTTGCACCATGTTCAACAGCTCATGCACTTTCTGCGCAATCACCGTTTCGGTGGGCCGCTCGCGCTTGGGTTTCATGCGCAAGCCGAACGCGACGTTGTCGAACACCGTCATGTGTCGGAACAGCGCGTAGTGCTGGAACACGAAACCGACGTTGCGATCCCGTACATCGTGGCCGGAAACGTCCTCGCCGTGGAACACGATGCTGCCCTGGTCGGGGGTTTCCAGGCCGGCAATGATGCGCAGCAAAGTGGTCTTGCCGCAGCCGGAAGGGCCCAGCAGAGCCACCAGCTCGCCACTCTGGATGTCCAGATTGATGGAGTCCAGGGCCTGGAAGGCATTGAAGCGCTTGCTGACGTTACGAACTTCGATCGACATTAATCATTCCTCCGCGGCGCTGTTGCGCAGGCGGTCAATACGGGACTCGCTCCACTGCTTGAGCAGCAGGATGAAGAGCGCCAGGATCAGCAACAGGCTCGCAACGGCAAAGGCAGCGACATGGTTGTATTCGTTGTAGAGAATCTCCACGTGCAGCGGCAGGGTGTTGGTCACGCCGCGAATGTGGCCGGACACGACCGACACGGCACCGAACTCGCCCATGGCCCGCGCGGTACACAGCACCACGCCGTAGATCAGCCCCCACTTGATGTTCGGCACGGTGACATACCAGAACATCTGCCAGCCGTTCGCGCCCAGCAAACGCGCCGCCTCCTCCTCCTGCGTGCCTTGTTCCTGCATCAGCGGGATCAGCTCGCGGGCCACGAACGGCACGGTGACGAAGATGGTGGCCAGCACGATACCCGGCAAGGCGAACACAATCTGGATGTCGTGATCCTGCAGCCACGGGCCGAACAGCCCCTGAGCGCCGAACATCAGCACATAGACCAGACCGGCAATGACCGGCGACACCGAAAACGGCAGGTCGATCAGGGTGACCAGAATGCTCTTGCCGCGAAACGAATACTTGCTCACGCACCAGGCGGCGCTGACGCCGAACACCAGGTTCAGCGGCACCGAAATGAGCACGGCGAACACCGTCAGCTTGAGCGCCGATAGCGCATCGGGCTCGAAGATCGCCGCGAAAAAGGTCCCCAGGCCCTGCTTCAAGCCCTGGGACACGACGATCAGCAACGGCAGCAACAGAAACACGGCGAAGACCAGCCAGCCGAGCGCGATCAGCACCCGCCGCGAGGTTGCGCTGCCACGTCGGGCCGCATTGGTGGAGGCAGCAATGGAAGATGCAGACATGTGCGGAGCCTCCTTCAAGGGGTTTCGATGCGCCGCTGCAACAGATTGATCAGCAGCAGCAGAATGAAGGAAACCACCAGCATCATCACGCCGATGGCCGTGGCGCCGGTGTAGTCGTATTGGTCCAGTTTGACCATGATCAGCAGCGGCAGGATTTCGGTCTTCATCGGCATGTTGCCGGCGATGAAAATGACCGATCCGTACTCACCCACGCCGCGGGCGAACGCCAAGGCGAAACCGGTTAGCCAGGCAGGCAACAGCGCCGGCGCCAGGATGAAGCGGAACACCTGCAGCGGTCTGGCGCCCAGGCAGGCCGCGGCTTCCTCGACTTCACGCGGAATGTCGGCGAGCACCGGCTGCACCGTGCGTACCACGAACGGCAAGGTGACGAAGGTCAGGGCCAGGGTGATGCCCAACGGGGTGTAGGCGATCTTGAAACCCAGGTCGGCGGCGAACTGCCCAACCAAGCCGTTGGGTGCATACAGCGCCGTCAGGGCGATGCCTGCCACGGCCGTGGGCAGGGCGAACGGCAGGTCGATCATCGCATCGATGATCTTGCGTCCGGGAAAGGTATAGCGCACCAGCACCCAGGCCAGCAGGGTGCCGATCACGCCGTTGATGATCGCCGCACACAACGCCGTGCCGAAACTGAGTTTCAGCGCGGCCAGTACGCGGGGTGCGGTGACGATGGTCCAGAACTGTTCCCAGGTCAGCTGCGCGGCATGCACGAACATGGCGGCCAGAGGAATCAGCACGATCAGGCTGAGGTACACGACGGTGTAGCCCAGCGTCAGCCCGAAGCCGGGTATGACGGGGGAGATACGACGCGACATAGAGGTCCTTGATGAATACGGTTTACACAATCGGGCCTCTTCGCGGGCAGAGCCCCGCTCCCACAGGCTTTACGGTGACCTGCGGGAGCGGGGCTCTGCCCGCGAAGAGGCCAGTCGCCTCAACGAATCTTATTGAGCCTGATAAATCTGGTCGAACACCCCACCATCGTTGAAGAATTTGGGCTGTGCGGTTTTCCACCCGCCGAAATCCTTGTCGATAGTAACCAGATTCAGCGCTGGAAATTGCTTCGCATACTTGGCTGCCACGTCCTTGTCGCGCGGACGATAGAAGTTCTTCGCAGCGATTTCCTGGCCAGCCGGGCTGTACAGGTGTTTGAGGTAGGCTTCGGCGATTGCCTCGTTGCCCTTCTTCTTCACGTTCTTGTCGACCACGGCCACCGGCGGCTCGGCCAGGATCGACAGCGAAGGCACGACGATATCGAACTTGTCCTCGCCTCCGTCTTCCTTCAGTGCCAGGAACGCTTCGTTTTCCCAGGCCAGCAACACATCGCCCTGCCCGTTGTTGACGAAGGTAATGGTCGAGCCACGGGCACCGGTGTCCAGAATCGGCACGTGCTTGAACAGCGTCTGTACGTACTCTTTGGCTTTGCCTTCGTCGCCACCGCCGGCTTTCAGGCCGTAGGCCCAGGCTGCCAGGAAATTCCAGCGGGCGCCGCCGGAGGTCTTCGGATTCGGCGTGATCACCGAGACATCATTCTTGATCAGGTCGCCCCAGTCCTTGATGCCCTTGGGGTTGCCCTTGCGCACCAGAAACACGATGGTCGAGGTGTAGGGCGTGCTGGCGTCCGGCAGACGGGTCTGCCAGTTCTCCGGGATGGACTTGCCCAAGCGGCTGATCTCGTCGATGTCACCGGCCAGCGCCAGGGTCACCACATCGGCGGGCAGGCCGTCGATCACCGCGCGGCCCTGTTTGCCCGAACCACCGTGGGATTGCTTGATCGACACGGTGTCGCCCGCGTGTTCCTTTTTCCAGAAGTTAACGAACTCGGCGTTGTATTCCTGGTACAGCTCGCGGGTCGGATCGTAGGACACGTTGAGCAGCTCGTAGTCCTTGGCGACGGCGGAGCCGGCAAACACGGCGCTGGCGAGGGCTGCCAAGGCATAACGGCGGATAGACATGGACGAAGCTCCTGGAATGGCGGGTATTTTTCTTATGGCTGCTACGCAGGACGCGTACTCAGCTGGGCTTGTTGCCCGGGTTCTGCAAACGGAATTTTTCCTTGCGTTCGATCTGCACGACTTGAGCGTTGTGTACGGTGATCTCCACCGCACCGAAACGCAGGTCGCGCAGCGCACTCTGAATTTCCCGCAGAATGGTGGCTTCGTCCTGTCCTTCGACGCTGCGTAGCGATGCGCTCATGATCATGCTCCTGGGTAAGGGGTGCCAAGGTGGCGTGAGCGCGATAGTAGAGGGCTCTTATTATTCTTAAAAATACTGTTTAAGAATTTTCATATAACCAGAAGTTTTTATCTGCCCTTATTGGACCGGCCATTGCAGCGCACCGGCTTCCACCGGACGGCCGAACCAATAGCCCTGACCCAGTCCGCAACCGTGCTCCAGCAGGAACTGCGCCTGATTCGCCTGTTCGATGCCCTCGGCATGCACCTGCATGCCCATGCTGTGCGCCAGCGCGATGATCGCCGTGGTGATCGCCACATCGTCCTCGTCGCCGGGCAGGCCGGCGACGAAACCCTGGTCGATCTTGAGCTTGTGGACCGGCAGGCGCTTGAGCCTGAGCAGGGATGAATAACCGGTGCCGAAGTCGTCGATCGCCAGTTGCAAACCCAGATCGCGCAGGTGATGCAATTGCTCGAGGGCGCGGTCCGGGTCATCCATCACCGCACTCTCGGTCACCTCCAGTTCCAGATGCGCAGGTGCCAGTTCCGTCTCGGCCAGAACCCTCTCGACCTGCCGGTAGAGATCATGGTGGCTGAACAGACGGCTGGAGATGTTCACTGCGACGAAATCCAGTGCCTTGCACTCGACCTGCCACTGACGCATCTGTCGGCACGCGGTGGCCAGCACCCAGGTGTCGATCTCGGCGATCAAGCCACTGCGCTCGGCGATCGGTATGAACTGCCCCGGCGGTACCAGGCCGCGCTCCGGGTGTTGCCAGCGCACCAGCGCCTCCACCCCGACCAGGGCCTTGTCGCGCAGCGCATGCACCGGTTGGTAGTGCACGCGCAGCTGGCCATCGGCCAGGGCCTGGCGCAGTTCTGCGGTCACTTCGATCTGCTGCTGGGCGCGGGCGGTCAACTCTTCGGTATACAGGGCATAGCTCGAACGGCCCCGTGCCTTGGCCTGGAACAGCGCCGAGTCGGCGTTGCGCAACAGCTGCTCGGCGCCCTGTGCGTCGTCGGGAAACAGACTGATGCCCATGCTGGCGCTGATGAACAAGGTGTGCCCGTCGATGGCGAAGGGTGCGCGCAGGCCTTCGAGCAACCCCTGCCCCAGCGCAGTCGCCTGCCCTGTGCGCAACTCACCTTCCATCAGCACGGCAAACTCGTCGCCGCCCAGCCGAGCCAGGGTCACCTCCTCGCCCAAGCCGGACTGCAGACGCTCGACCACGGCCATCAGCAACCGATCGCCCACGCCATGCCCGAAGCTGTCGTTGACGTTCTGGAAGTGGTCGAGGTCGATCAGCAGCAACGCGCAGCAGCGTTGGGCAAGCCTGGCCGTGTTCAAGGCGTGCTCGGCGCGGTGGCTGAACAGCAGGCGATTGGGCAGCCCGGTCAGCGGATCATGGTGTGCCAGATGGGCCAGCTCGCGCTGCGAATGCCTGATCGCGCTGATGTCGGAGAACACCGCCACATAGTGGCTCAGCTTGCCCCGATCATCGCGGATCGCGCGGATGGTCTGCCATTGCGGGTAGCTGTCGCCGCCCTTGCGCCGGTTCCAGATCTCGCCGCTCCACTGGTCGTGCTCGGCCAGCGTGCGAAACATCTGTTGATAGAAGGTCGGCGGATGCTGACCGGATTTAAAGGTATTCGGGTTCTGCCCGAGCACTTCGTCCTCTGCATACCCGGTGATCGCCATGAAGGCCCGGTTGACCTGCAGGATACGGCCTGCAGTGTCGGTCACCAGCACGCCGTCGGCGGTGCAATCGAAAACCGCTGCCGACAAGCGTCGGCTTTCGCGGTTGGCCTGCCGCGCGCGCAGCCAGGCAAAGGCGAACGCACTGCCCAGCAGCCACACACCGCAACCGGCCAGGTGAAACCCCCATCCGGTCGGCGAAGCGTCGAAAAGGCCGCTTGCCACACGACCGCACAACAGAAACCACACCACACAGACAATCAGGTAAATCACAACGCCGCGCGTTGTAACCCGAGATAAAACAGACATAGGGTCAATCGGCCACACAAAATGTGTACCAATTATAGAATAGAAACATTCAGCGACTCTTATCTAAAAGAGCGACTGGCTTTATCTGATAGCTAGTCGATAATGCGCTGCACGCATTACCCACCCAACCGAGGGCCTTCCCGCCTATGTGGTACAACGGTTTTCTCGATCTGTCCGCCTGGCAAGTGGTGGCAGTCACGTTGTTGCTGACCCATGTGACCATCATCAGCGTCACTGTCTACCTGCACCGCTATTCCGCCCACCGCTCGCTGGAACTCAACGCCGGGCTCAAGCACTTCTTCCGTTTCTGGCTCTGGCTCACCACTGCCCAGAACACCCGCGAGTGGACCGCCATCCACCGCAAGCACCACGCCAAATGCGAAACCGTCGACGATCCGCACAGCCCGGTGATCAAGGGCCTGGGCACCGTGATGCGTACCGGCGCCGAGCTCTATCGCAAAGAGGCGGAAAACCCCGACACCTTGCGCATCTATGGCAAGAACTGCCCTGAAGACTGGATCGAGCGCAACCTGTACTCGCGCTTCCGCCACACTGGCGTGGTCCTGATGCTGGTCATCGACCTGCTGCTGTTCGGCGCCCTCGGCCTGACCGTGTGGGCCGTGCAGATGATGTGGATTCCCTTCTGGGCCGCCGGTGTCATCAATGGCCTCGGCCATGCCGTGGGCTACCGCAACTTCGAATGCCGCGATGCGGCCACCAACCTGGTGCCGTGGGGCATCATCGTCGGCGGCGAAGAACTGCACAACAACCATCACACCTACCCCAATTCGGCCAAGCTGTCGGTCAAGAAATGGGAGTTCGACATGGGTTGGGCCTGGATCAAGCTGTTCACCTGGCTGCGCCTGGCCAAGGTCCAGCGCGTGGCACCGATTGCCCACCGTGTGGAAGGCAAAGGCCAGCTCGACATGGACACGGCCATGGCGATCCTCAACAACCGCTTCCAGATCATGGCGCAGTACCGCAAGCTGGTGATCGCGCCGCTGGTGCAACAGGAGCTGAGCAGGGTCGACGAATCGGTACGTCACCAGTTCCGCCGGGCCAAGCGCCTGCTGTCGCGTGAAACCAGCCTGCTGGACGAAGGGCATCACCTGCACATCCAGACGATGCTCGAACACAGCCACGCGTTGCGCGTCATCTACGAGAAACGTCTGGCCCTGCAACAGATCTGGGCGCGCACCAGCTCCAACGGTCATGATATGCTCGCCGCCATCAAGGATTGGATCCAAGAGGCCGAAGCCAGTGGCATTCACTCGCTGCGCGACTTCGCGACCCAGCTCAAGACGTACTCGCTGAGGCCTGCTGCAGCCTGAGCCGTTTATCGGTGCGCCTTGGCCCCAAGGCGCGCCGTTCGGAACTTCGTTACAATTTTCCGCTCTCAGACTCATAGCGCTACCGCCTGGGATCATGCCTTGGCCGCGCCTTTTCGCGCATCCGTTCGCAGTAATCCCAACGCCTCTGAGATGCCGTGATGATGGTCAATAAAAAATTACCTTCTACACCCGTCAAACCTCTACCCGAAGCCGCTGAAACCCTATTGGCCTTGATGCATGCCCAGGGTGAGGTCGCGCGGCTCAAGGAGCGCGAGCAGCTGTTCAGCTCGCTGTTGGTCAGCGTCAACGCGGTACTCTGGGCGTTCGATTGGGAAACCCAGCAGATGATCTACGTCAGCCCCGCCTACGAACGGATTTTTGGCCGCTCGGTGGGTTTGCTGCTGGCCGACTACAACGAATGGCGCGACAGCATCTACCCGGATGACTTGGACTACGCCGATCGCAGCCTGGCCGAAGTGCTCGACAAAGGCGCCGTCGAAGACCGCGAATACCGCATCATCAGCGCTGACGGCCAGATCCGCTGGCTCAGCGACAAATGCTTCGTCAGCCATCAGGTGGATGCTGGCCAACGCGTGATCGTGGTGGGTATCGCCGAGGACATTACCGAAAAGAAGCACCTTGAAGGCGAGCTCCAACGCCTCGCCACCACCGACGTCCTGACCCAGAGCAGCAACCGTCGACACTTCTTCGAATGCGCCCACCGCGAGTTCGAACAGTCCCGCCTCAACGACACGCCCATGGCCTTCCTGCTGCTGGACATCGATGATTTCAAGATGATCAACGATACCTATGGCCACCAGGAAGGTGACCACGTGCTGCAACGCATCGCCGAAACCGGCCGCGCGGTACTGCGACGTGGCGACTTGTTCGGGCGCATTGGCGGTGAAGAATTCGCCGCCGTGTTCCCGGGCTGCGCGCCGGACATGGCCATGCAGATCGCCGAGCGCCTGCAGCGCGAAATCCAGCGTCTGAGCTTCCACCACAACGGCAAGAACTACGGCGTTACGGTAAGCCAAGGCCTGACCAGTATTCAGCCGCAAGACGAAATGCTCGACTCCCTCTTCTCGCGTTCCGACGCCGCCATGTACCAGGCCAAGCGCCAGGGCAAGAACCAGATCGTACCGGCCTAGTCAGCGAACCATTGGTGGCCCCGGCCATTCGTTTAATTGCGACATACCTATTTTATGCAACCGTGCTGGATTGATCGCGTCTGGCCCATAAGGGAATTCAACCATGTTGTATCAATTTGCAGAATTATCTACCTAGATCAAAGCCCATTGGGTTGAGGGTATGCTAGCCAACTTCATCATTCTCTATTAGAAAGACATATTCGTTTCCTTGAGCCATACGTTAGGTCATGGTTTACTTTTCCATGGAGCTACGGAGAATTACCACTCAAGGAGTTGCACATGAAACAATTATTTATACTTGTCCAGCTCATACTGCTTTCCACTGCAGCTATTGGAGGCAGTGAGTCAGAGCTCGAATTTCCGCCAGCGAACTCGGTTTTGAGGACAGTAGATCCGGAAGACTGGAAATCTGTAACGCAAGAATTCAGAGATAGTGCGCTATGGAACAAAAGTACTACCAAAATACAATCATGTGACAGCCTTTATACTTTACCTGTATCAGTGTCGCGCGAAGGCAATGTTAGCCTTGGCGGTATCTGCACCATTGCCGGGTCTGGCCAAAAAGCGTTCATATGTGTAGACCGCATGCTCGGCCGCTTTGAGGTATTTCCAGAATATCAGCGTGACCTGCCCTGGATCGCCCAGACAATATTCGACCATTGCTGGGGTGGTTGATCCCCACCTCTCTCGATCACCGCCAAGGCCAGTGATCAGATAGAGGCCTTTATTCATGTCTCGGCATAGCCCAGCACGTCAGCGAATCATTGGTGCCCCCCGCCACCAGTTCAACTGCGACACGCCTATCTTGAGCAACCGTGCTGGTTTGCCTTGGGCTATCTGGGTGACGTCTTCGTCGGCGCCCAGCGATGCCATCTGCGCTGCAATATTCACGATCAGTTTTTCCCTTGTGTACACCCCGCCGCCCAACTGGTAGGCCGCAGCGATCATCTCGCGCAGCTCGAGCGGCAATCGCCAGCGTCGGCGCAATTCCGAGCCATAAGGCGCACCAAACGTTCGTAGCGCGTAAGTCAGCGTCGTCTGGTCAAGCTCACCGCCTGCCAGACGCCATTCCTGCAAAACGCGCAGCAGCGCCAGATCGCCCAGGCAGTGCAACACGCCTGCGCAATAGCAGCGCCACTCGTCCACATTCTGTTGGCGGGCAATGTTGCGAGCGAATTCGGCCGTGTGGGTCGAGCGGTTCCAGCAGATTTCGGCTTGTTCGAGCAGCAGCGGGTCACTCAGGTAGGCACTGGGCCGGGTGGTCATGCCCAGCAGCAGATTCATGCTCTGCGTAGGACCCAGCGCTTGCAAGGCCTGCATCAGCGTCAACACCGGCGCCGCGCCCTGTTTCGCCGCACTGTTGGCGGCGCTGACCAGCACCCCGGTGACTTGCGGGTCGCTGCGAACATTGGCTTCCAGCACCTTCAGGTTCAGGCCCTCTGGCCCCAGCGCCCGCTGTACCGCCGCCTGCACGTCACACAGCAGCGGCCCACCGTCGCAGTCCAGGCGGCGGCGCGTCAGATACTGTTCCAAAGTGGTACCGGCAGCGATCTGCGGAATTCGGCAGACGACCGCCTCAGCGGAGCCAGACAACAGCGTCTGCAGGCGCGCCTTCAAACTGGTCATATTCAAGGGTTTGGTCAGATAGGCCGTCGGTGCCAGGGGAAGTACTTCGCGCACGCTCGCGCTGTCGCTGCGCTCGCTCAACAAGATGAACGGTAAAGCCGACAGACGAGGGCTCTTGCGCACTCCGCGCAGTAGGTCCAGACCGCTGATGCCCAGCAACTCGCGCGCTACAATCACCAAGTCCGGCGGCTCACGCAGATGCTCCAACGCCTCAGGTCCCGTGGCGCACGCCTGCAGGCGCGCATCGCAACGTACACAGAGCAGCATCTGCGACAACAGATCACGCATCCAAGGGTCGGATTCGGCGATCAACACACGAGGGGGCATGCTGGTAGCGGTATTCATAGGCGCACTCCATGGGCCAAGGGTGACAGCATGACTCTCGATAGTGAGTCTGAACGGTACTGCAAAAAACGGATTCAGCAGAGGGTTTTAGCGCATGACGCGCCTGGCTGCAAACGGGTTGCGTTTGCCGCGGGTCGCTTGTCATGCGTTTGGTAACGGCTGCCCAGGACGCCATGGGCAGGCATATCACGTGTTCCGTTTGCTCGCTTCATAATGTGACGGTCAAAGGACTGCACGCCTCGGAAAAACTCAGTAACCGTTGCTTACCAGCGGATACATCAGGGTCGTTGAGACACCTAAGTGATCATGATTTACTTCGTGCTGCATTCGCAAACGCCTGCGTGGTTGTTCATTACAGCTTCAAGCAGCGGAACTGTACTCCGCAGTTCGAATCTTTACGTTCCCTGCTTTCTGTTACCAAGGATGGTGTGAAAAAGTGCTTTGCTCTTACCATGTTAATATCGTTGGCTGTCGAAGCCAATGAAGAAAACGCCATCCAGATACACACATGTGAAAGCCTGGCCTTGCCGTCAAATAAACTATCTAAGTACAAAGAACGCTGGGGCGGTGTATGCGGTGCTGACAATACCAAAGAAAATGGTGGAGTGTGCATCGATCAAATAATAGGAGATCTGACGGTATTGCCTTATTTCGAAAACAACCCCGATTGGATAGCTCGCGCCATACTCGAACACTGCATAAGCAACCAAACTAAAACCACCCCATAAAAAAAACCCGCCGAAGCGGGTTTTTCCTACAAACATTCACATCACTCACGCCAGCTCAGCGAAGCACTCTTCGATGATGGCCAACCCTTGGTCCAACAGCTCGTCAGGCGCCGTCAGTGGAACCAGGATGCGCAGGACATTTCCGTAAGTACCGCACGACAGCAGAATCAAACCCTTGTCGCGCGCCTTGGCTACGACCTGGGCCACTGCTGCGGCATTCGGCTTGTGGGTGTCGCCGCCTTCGAACAGCTCGATGGCAATCATCGCGCCCAGTGCGCGCACATCACCGATCACCGGGTACTTGGCCTGGATGGCGCGCAGGCCCGCCACCAAGTGCTCGCCGACTGCCTTGCTGCGATCGAGCAGGTTCTCTTCCTCGAACACTTCCATCACGGCCAGTGCCGCCGCGCAGGCGATCGGGCTGCCCGCGTAGGTGCCGCCCAGGCCACCTGGAGCGATGGCATCCATGTACTCGGCTTTGCCGCACACGCCGGCCAGAGGGAAACCGCCAGCGATGGACTTGGCGAAGGTGGTCAGGTCGGGCGCAACACCCATCTGCTCCATGGCGAAGAACGTACCGGTACGGCCTGCGCCGGTCTGCACTTCATCGGCGATCAGCAGGATGCCGTGCTGGTCGCACAGGGCGCGCAGACGCTGCATGAAGGCTTTCGGCGCGACATAGAAACCGCCCTCACCCTGCACCGGCTCGAGAATGATCGCTGCGATGTCACGCGGTTCAGCGTCGTTCTTGAAGATGCGCTCGATGCTGGCGATCGAATCGTCGACGCTGACGCCGTGCAGTTCGCAAGGGTACAGCGCGCGGAACACACCGCCGGGCATCAGGCCCATGCCAGCCGAGTACGGCACGACCTTGCCGGTCAGGCCCAGTGTCATCATGGTACGGCCGTGGTAGGCGCCGGTGAAGGCGATCACCCCGGCACGGCCAGTGGCAGCGCGGGCGATCTTGATGGCGTTTTCGACCGCTTCGGAGCCAGTGGTGACCAGCAAGGTCTTCTTGTCGAAATCGCCGGGTACCTTGGCGTTGATCTTCTCGCAGACTTCAACGTAGGGCTCGTAAGCCAGCACCTGGAAGCAGGTGTGGGTCAGCTTGTGCAATTGCGCTTGCACAGCAGCGATCACCTTCGGATGAACGTGACCGGTGTTGAGCACCGCGATGCCGCCGGCAAAGTCGATGAATTCGCGACCTTCGACGTCGGTAACCGTGGCGTTCTGCGCCGACTCGGCAAAGATCGGATGAATCTGGCCCACACCGCGTGGCACGGCAGCCTGGCGGCGTTGCATCAGGGATTCGTTGGTCTTGCTCATGACATTCCTCATTCGCCGCTCATCGGTCGGCGTGATTCAAGGATAAAGCGGCCGGTAAGTACCGCAGCAGCATACGATGATCGACTGCTGCGGCCGCCGGCCGCCAAGGGTTCTGCGCGGTGGGTTACACCGAAATGCAGAGGTATTTTATTTCCAGGTAATCTTCGATGCCGTACTTGGAGCCTTCGCGGCCCAGGCCCGAGGCCTTGATGCCGCCGAACGGCGCCACTTCGTTGCTGATCAGGCCGGTGTTGATACCGACCATGCCGTATTCCAGCGCCTCGGCAACACGGAACACACGGCTCATGTCGCGGGCATAGAAGTACGAAGCCAGGCCGAACTCGGTGTCGTTGGACATGGCAATCACTTCGGCCTCGTCCTGGAAGCGGAACAGCGGCGCCAGTGGGCCAAAGGTTTCTTCCTTGGCCACGGCGGCATCCTTGGAGACGTTGACCAGCACGGTCGGCTCGAAGAAGTTGCCCTGCAGCGCGTTGCCACCGGTGAGTACGGTTGCGCCCTTGCTGACCGCGTCGGCGATGTGTTCCTTGACCTTGGCCACGGCCTTGTCATCGATCAGTGGCCCGGTAGTGGTGCCTTCTTCCAGACCGTTGCCGATCTTGAGCTTGCTCACCGCAACCTTCAGCTTCTCGGCGAACGCGTCGTAAACGCCGTCCTGCACATAGATGCGGTTGGCGCAGACGCAGGTCTGGCCATTGTTGCGGTATTTGGAAATGATCGCGCCCTCGACCGCCTTGTCCAGATCAGCGTCGTCGAACACGATGAAAGGCGCGTTGCCGCCCAATTCCAGGGACACTTTCTTGATGTCCTTGGCGCATTCGGCCATCAACTGGCGACCGATCTCGGTCGAGCCAGTGAAGCTCAGCTTGCGCACGATCGGATTGCTGGTCAGCTCACTGCCGATGTCGCCGGCGCTGCCGGTCACGACGCTGAACACACCTTTGGGAATGCCTGCGCGTTCGGCCAGCTCAGCCAGCGCCAGTGCCGAGAACGGCGTCTGCGAGGCAGGCTTGAGCACCATGGTGCAGCCTGCGGCCAGCGCCGGGCCCGCTTTGCGGGTGATCATCGCGGCCGGGAAGTTCCACGGAGTGATGGCGGCGGTCACGCCGATTGGCTGCTTGATCACGATCAGACGCTTGTCCGGCTGGTGGCCGGGAATGGTGTCGCCGTAGACGCGCTTGGCTTCTTCGGCAAACCACTCGATGAACGAAGCGGCGTAGACGATCTCGCCCTTGGCTTCGGCCAATGGCTTGCCCTGCTCCAGGGTCATCAGCCGGGCGAGGTCATCCTGGTTTTCGATCATCAGTTCGAACCAGCGGCGCAGCTTGTTCGACCGCTCCTTGGCGGTCAGCGCACGCCATGCCGGCAGTGCCTTGTCGGCAGCCTCGATGGCGCGGCGGGTTTCCGCGGCGCCCATTTTCGGCACGGTGCCGAGAATTTCGTTGGTAGCAGGGTTGCTGACCTTGATGGCCTGCCCACTGTCGGCGCCCAGCCACGCACCATCTATATAGGCTTGCTGGCGGAACAACGAGGTGTCTTTGAGCTGCATGTCGGCTTCCTTGATGGCGCCGTACGTGACGGCACGAATGGAGGGATGAAAAGGCGCCCGGGCTGAGGTGAAATACCGCATGGATGAACGCATGCGCATCGGCAACCAGACAAGAGCGTTTGAAATCTCAAACGAATCCTAGGATCTATGGCACCAAAGGACAATAGCCGTTCGAAAAAAAGAACGACACGTCTTGCAAGCCTGGGTATGGTCGGCTTGCGCGAGTGTTACCGTAGCAGATTACAAACGATGTGCAGGTTATCGCAATGGACGACCACCCCCGACATGGGTATCATGGCGCCCGCGTCGCACCAGTAGCTCAGCTGGATAGAGTACTGCCCTCCGAAGGCAGGGGTCATGGGTTCGAATCCCGTCTGGTGCACCATCTTCTCCTTTTCGTCCAACACGTCCTTGTGCTGCACGATCTCAGCTTGATCGCTTCAACCCCTCGCAGCCTTTCAAATCGTCTTCGCATCCAAAAGTGACGCATGCACGTCGCAGACAAACGTCAGTATTCGCGTCTATGGCGTCAAGGCTACTCAAAGGTGACGCTGTTGCTGCCATTTTGCAGGCGAGCAGTAGCTTCCTGGCGCCTCGACCGGCTCAATATTTATCTTTAAATATATTGAACTTTTCATGTTTCAAGCAGCATGTTAGAAAACCTTCTTTTTGTGAAAATCTTCGCTAAAGATTCCCTGTGCGCTGCCGATTGGATGAACGCAGCACTGGCATGGAGTAGCCGACCGGAGAAACTAAAACAGCGATTTCGAGAGGCTAACATGTTGAAAAGTGCTTTAACCAACTTAACGGTCAGATCGAAGTTAATACTTGGCTTCACACTAGTTATCATACTTACCGTATTGATTGCCCTGACGGGCTGGAGAGGCATCGCCTCATTGAGCGAACGCAGCGAGCGTATATCGGATATCGCAAAACTGAGCACCTTGACGCGAGACATGCGCATTGCGCGGTTGGTCTACAGTCAGAACTCGGATGACGCCAACGCCGCGAACTGGCTTGCTGCCTATGACAATCTCGATAACCACCTCACCTACCTCAATGCCGTATTGAACTCCGAACTCAATATTCCTCATGTCCGAACTGCAGCAGCCGCCATGAAGGAATACAAGGATCATTACAACAATATTGTCAATGCCACGCACGCGCGTGAGGACAGCAGAGTAGTGTTGGGCACCCATGCCGACAGTGTGGACGCAAAGCTGCGGCAGCTGAACGGGCGGGCCAACTCGTTGGACGGCGACGCCGCACAGCGCGACGCTGTCATGCGAGCCATCACGCTGTTTCAGAAGATGCGCTTCGATGTTCGCGGATACACTTACACACTGAAGCCCGACGCCCAGCAAATGGCTGTCGCTTCGATAACTGCAGCGTCCGACTACATGCAAAGCCTCACCACCTCAGGCCTTGATGCCAGCGCCGTCGCAGGCCTGTCAGATTCGATGGACAAGTACGCTGCCGCCATCGGTCAATTTTCGTCTGCCCAGGCCACCATCAATCAGGGGCAGGCGGGCATCACCAAGAACATCGAAATCCTGCTCGGTTCGGCCAACCAACTGGCGCAGAACCAGGTCGACCTGCGCCTTGCAGACGTCAATCAGGCCAACCGGATGTTGATTTTGTGGCTCACCGCAGCACTCGTCATGAGTGCACTGGCGGCGTGGATCATCACTCGCCTCATAGTCGTTCCGCTGCGCGACACACTGCAGTTGGCTGACCGTGTGGCCCGCGGTAATCTGACCCACAATGAGCCAAGCACGCGCAAGGACGAAATCGGCATGCTGCAGACCAGCATGTACCAGATGACCCTGAACCTGCGCCAGTTGATCGGCGGCTTGCGTGATGGCGTCACTCAGATCGCAGGCGCGGCCGAACAGCTTTCAGCCGTCACCGAGCAAACCAGCGCCGGGGTCAATAGCCAGCGCAGCGAAACCGATCAGGTAGCGACGGCCATGAATCAAATGGCAGCGACCGTTCAGGAAGTGGCGAAAAATGCAGAGCAGGCTTCGGATGCGGCAGTCAGCGCTTCCAAGGAAGTGCGCGAAGGCGATGCCGTGGTGTCCAAGGCTGTGCTTCAAATCGAAACGCTTGCGGCTGAAGTCGGTCGATCCAAAGTGGCCATGGATGAGTTGAAACAAGAGAGCAACAAGATCGGTGGCGTGCTCGACGTGATCAAGGCGGTTGCCGAGCAGACCAACTTGCTGGCACTCAACGCCGCCATCGAAGCCGCCCGCGCGGGCGAGGCCGGACGTGGGTTTGCCGTGGTCGCCGATGAAGTCCGAAGTCTCGCCCAACGTACTCAGACTTCCACCGAAGAAATTGCCACCCTGATCGACGGCCTGCACAGCCGAACTGCACAAGTAGCGACCACCCTGGAAAACAGCCGCCTGCTGACGGATGACAGCGTTGCCTTGACCCGTGATGCGGGCACCTCCATAGGCAACATCAGCCGATCCATCACGACCATCGAATCGATGAACCAGCAGATAGCCGCTTCTGCCGAAGAGCAGAGCGCGGTGGCTGAGGAAATCAACCGCAGTGTGATCAACGTTCGGGACATCTCCGAGCAGACGGCTTCGGCGAGTGAGGAAACGGCATCGTCCAGCGTTGAGCTGGCGCGACTGGGTGTGCATTTGCAGGCGCTGATGAGTAAGTTTGTGCTGTGATGTAGGGTTTGGAAGAGCTGAGACCGTGGGGAGCCCCAAGTGAGCGCTTGGGGCTTGTTTGGGGTGGTTACTGGAGTTGGGAGGTTTGGTGCAAGATGAGTGATTAGGCTCAGGGGTAACTCTTGGCTTCAAGCGCCTGAGCCGTCCCTCCCTAACCGGTTTTGCAGCTCCTGCACAACCGAATCGACCTTGGCGCCCGCCGTGACCTGTGCCAGGGCGTTTTGAACTTCATGGTTCTCGGCCAGCAGGAGCGAAAAAACGTGCTGAGCATTCGGAGTCACAGCCGTTGCTGCTAGGTCTTTGAGCTGCTCTGCTCTGGCCTGAGCATTGGCTACCATCGACGATGTGCTGGCACAGGAGTCAGGGTTGGCAGCGCAAGACTGGAACGCTGCAATTTCCTGCTCACGGCTCAGCGTAACGAATTTTTGAAGAACATCCTCTGAGCAACCAGCGTCTTTGGCGGCGCAGGCGTTGAGCTCTTTGGCTGCGCGCGTGAGGTCGCTGTGGCTCAGGTGGTTGTATTGGGTGGCTGTCGCTGCAATGTCGGCCGCCACCTGAGGATCGCCGCCTGTCACCACGCTGGACAGCAGGCCTACCACATTCGACATGGCCAGCAGATTGGCCTTGGCCTGTTCGGCGCCCCCTTTGCCGGGCTCATAGCCTTCAGGCACAACCAGGTCCGCCAGGTAGCTGACCATGGCTTCATTCGCGCCACCGGCCAGGGCACCGGTCTTGAAGTCCTCGCCCATGGCCAATGCCTTCATGCCACCCAACAGGGCGTGCGCCGCAACCTTGCTGGGGCTTCCTTCAACCATCGCAGAGCTGCCTAGCGCGTTTGCGCCTTGGGCACCCGCAGCAGTAATAAGTGCGCTGACCATGCTGCTTGCAAAGTTGTCGCTGAGGCTGCCGCCGGTGATGGCTGTCTTGGCCAGTGAGTCGGCACCGGCTTTGGCAGCGACCATACCGGCACTCTCCGCGTTGAGGCCGAGCTGGGTGGGGTCGTAGCCTAGCTGGCCTGCAATGCCAGCGCTGGTAGCAGCGAGTGCATACCCTTTGAGGCTATTACTGTTGAAGGTATCGCTGAGCGTATCGCTGACGTTGCCTTTGTTGTTGATGGCGCTGACGGTTGCGGTACTTGCCATGGACGTAAGCGCGGCAGTCGCTGCCATATTGCCCAGCCCTGCAGAAGCGGTAGCAGTGGCCGCGGCCATGGTGCCGGTGGAAGAAGCGCCTAATGCGGTTCCGGCTGAGGCAGCGGCGCCGCTGGCAACTCCTGCGGTGAGAACCGACACAATGATCACGATGGCCAACATCGCCCCTTGGCCCAGTCCAGAGTGCCCATACTTGAACGACTCGTGCACTTCCTCGATCTGCTGCCAGTTCACATCCCCGCGTGCCTCTGCCTCTTTCAACCAGGCCAATTGAGGGTCCGCCTGGACCATGGTGTCGATGGTCTGGCTAACGGTGTTCTGATCGATATGCTTGATATCGATGTTTAGGCCTTCGGTAGCTTTGATTGCCAAGGTTCCTTGCGCAACCAACTCACTCTGCCGCACTGTCTCATCAGTCCTGCCCTTGCCCCCCATGGACATCCAGGCGAGATCACTGCTGCTCTTCTCGTGGCTCTCCTGCTTGAGATCCTTCACACCTTCGAAATCAACGGCGCCGCCGCTGTCCAGGGTCAGGTCCTTGCCGCTTTCCAGTTTGGCGACCTGATACTTTTGATCGCCGCCGCTTTCCAGGGTGAGGTTGCCACCGGTCTTGATTTCGGTGCCCACGTTGGTAACGGTGGTCGTCTCGTCGCTCTGGGTCTTTTTGCTGCCCAAGCTGCCTTTTTTCTTTTTATCGTAAAGGGAGTGGTCGCTGTCCTGAGCGGCCAGCAATTCCAGGTTTTCACCGGCGTACAGATAGGCTTCGTCGCCTGCGGTGATACGGCTGGAGACCAGGGCCATGTCCCTGCCCGCCGTCAGGGCGATGTCGCCGCCTGCATCGAGCGAAGTGCCGATCTGGCTGACGTGATCTTGCTGTGCGGTGACCTTTTTGGTTTTGGAATAGGTGTGCTGTTCGTTTGCTGCGGAACTCAGCGTGAGATCACCGACGGCTGCCATGGCGATATTGCGTTTGGCGTCGATGTCGCTGGCAATGGCCGTCAGGTCACGACCGGCGGTGGCGATGACGTCCCGGCCTGCGGCGAGGCTGGAGCCGTGCTGGGTGACAGAACTGCTGTGGGCTTTGCGGCCGCGGTCTTTGCTTTCAATCTGCTCGGCTGAAGCGAAGTTGATATCTCGACCGGCGGCCAGTGCCAGGTCGTTGCCAGCTTGCAACACCCCACCCACATTATTGACATCCCGCCCTGCCCACACGCTCAGATCATTCGCCGCCTCGATCCGAGCGGCCGTGTCCGCGAAGTCCCTGCGTTCGCTGCGGTAGCCGCCACTGCTTTGATGGCTGGTCACCGTGCGCTCGTTGATCACGTCGCCGTTGACGGCGGTCAGGCTCACGTCGCGACCGGTGATCACGCCACCGGCCTTGTTGACGAGGGTGTTGCCCGTCAGCAGGTCGAGTCGGTTACCGGCCTGCACCAGGCCGCTGTTGACCAGGTTGTTGCCGGCGCTGGCGCTAAGGTTGTTGCTGGCTTTCAGGGTGCCTGCGTTGGTGAGATCGTTACCGGAAACCAGGTTGACGTCGCGGCCGGCGACCAGCGCGCCGTTGGGGCCGAGGCGGTTGTTGGCATGAGCCAGGTACAGCACGGGCACCAGCACGTTTTGGCCGTTGACCTTGTACTCTTCCAGCCAGACGATGTCGTGGGTTAGTGCTGCGATTTGCGCCGAGGTCAGCGTGGTGCCTACCGACAGGTTGAGCTGTTGCTTGCTGGCGATGGCGTTGTTCATCAGGTACTTGAACAGAGCTTCGTCGGAGTGCTGGCCGTCGATGAAGCGTTGGCCGGTGCGGGCGACTAGGGCCTGCTGGATCAGCTTCTGTTCGTAGAATCCGTCGCCCAGGCGCTTGGCGCTTTCGTCCGGGTTGTAGCCCAGGCCTGCCAGCAGGTAGTCCGAGCTCAGAAATTGCTTGAGGTCGGTGAGTGCCGGGTTGGTTTCGATCAGGTATTTGTGTGGTTGTGAAGTACGCTGCGCATCGGGCAGACCCTGAGCGCGGTTGATGGTGACTGGAATCCCTTCCCCGGCGCGACCGGGCGACGATGCATCCGTCACTGTCGAACCGCCAGCGCCGGAGACGGGGCCGAGTATGTTATCGATGTTCGGAGCCTGGTGAGAGGCAACGTGAACGTCGGGATTGATGACGTCGAAGGGAACTCGGCCCTCTACCTGAAAGGTACGGCCCTGGCTTATATCGGCGGTCTGGGTGCGCTGGGCCACATCGATGCTGGCGCTTCCAAGTGTCCAGTGTTGCGGGCCGCTATCGGTCTGTTTGGCAGCACTGTCCGTGGCGGGTCGGTCACTGAGGCGGAACAGGCCGTTTTGCCCAGTGGGGAGACTGAAGCCTGACAGGGCCAGCGGGTTGATCTGTTGTTGGGCAAGGTCGGGAGGCAGTTGCGCGTCGAGACTGACCCGAGTGCTGAAATCGCTGCCTGAAGCACCGGTGTCGGTGCGGGTGCCGCTGCCGAGGTAGTGGTAGTCGTTGCGTACTACGCTGTTGTCGAAGTTGTTCTGGGTGGTGATGTTAACGTCGCCGATCGCTTGAATGACCGCCGCATAGCCTTGATCGCTGGTCGACAGTTGTGTCACACGGGCGAACTCCGGGAGCTCGGTCTCGGTGTAGGCCAGGAAGTTGCTGATACCCGCTTCCAGACCGCTCAGGTTATTGACGTCGTACCGAGCACCTTCAAGCCAGTAGTGCTCGTTGAAGGCATTGGCTTCCGAAAGCAGCCCGCTGGCACCTCGCTGGCGGCTGGTGCGGAAGGTCCGCACGTATTCGGTATCGCCCGTTTCAATGCCGCGGTTGAACACGTTGGCGACCGAGGCGCTGAGGTTGCCACCCGTGGCAATGGTGCTGCTCTGGTTAAGCAGGTCGCCGCCGTTGAAACTCAGGCTGCCGCCTGCGGTGATGCTCGATGCCTGGCTCGCCTCGGTGACTTCCAGCTTTTGGCGTTCCAGGACTTCGAAGACGAAATTGCGTTTACCAGAGCAGTCGCCGGCGTTGACGCCCTCGACACAGGCCACTTGGTAGATCTTGCCGGTATAGATGCCAGCGTCATTGGCCGTGAGTACTGCGCGCACGTTTTCGATGGTGCTGGCAGCCAGGCTCATGCTGCCGTCACTTTGCAGCGTCGAAGAGCTGTTGCGAATCAGGCTGGCATGGCCGCCACTGCCGTCGCGATCAATACGCAGATTGGCCAGGCTGTAGACGTCGGCGTAACGGTTGGTGAAGCTGTCGACCTGCAAGCCCATGTCACCGCCGCTGAAGAGCAGTCCCCGCTCGTTGAGCAAGGTGCCGGTCTTGAGCGTGAGGGATTGGGCACTGCCGAGGGTGCCGTAGTTGTCGATGTTGCCGGCCGTGATCCCGGCGGCGTCCACAGAAGTGATGCGACCCTGATTGAACAAGGTGCCGCCGATGCTTAGCGACAGGTCACCGTTACTGGCCAGCTTGCCCTCGTTGCTCCAATTGGCGCCTTCACCGCGCAGGCTCTGCGAAGCGAGCAGCTGGCCGCTGGCGGTCTGGTGAAAGTTGCCGACCTTGATGGTCAGGCGCCCGGCTTGCAGCACGCCGCTGTTGGTCCAGCTGTCGGCATTGAGGGTGAGGCCACCACGGGTGACCAGGCTGCCACCAGCGGCGGTGACGTTGGCGCTGGAGATATTCAATTCACCCAGGCCTACGTGCAGCAGAGAGCCGTTGGTATTGCGGAAGCTGCCCGCGTCGATCGTCAGATCGGCGTTCGCAATCTCGATCACGCCACCCTGATTATCCAGTACACCGCCCACGCGATACACCGAGGCACCGTGTGTGCCGAATGCACGCACGGTGCCGCCCTGGTTATCGAAGTCAGCGGCAGTGATGTCGAAGGATGAGTCGCTTTCGATGATGCCGAACGGATTCATCAGCGCGCCGCCTAAAGCGAAACGTACGCGGCCTCCGGCAATTTGGCCCGCGTTGGTGGCGGTGTTGCCGGTCACGTCGATCAGACCTTTGGCATACAGCCCGCCTGCGCGGTTGTTGAAGTGGACGGCGGTGATGCTGGCGTCGCCGCTTTGCGCGACGATGCGGCCATTCTGGTTGTCGAGCCCGGCCAGGGCCAGCAAGGTCAGGCGTTCGCCTTGAAGGGTACCTTGGTCGTTGAGCAGACCGCCAGCCATGCGCACCTCTAGAGCCCCACGCAGGCTTGAGAGGATGCCGCCGCGATTGTCCAGGCTACCGGCCCCAAGTATCAGGTCGTCGTTCTGGGTGATAAGACGACCGTTGGCATTGTTGATCGCGCCACTGATTTGCAGGGTCAGGCCGGTTTGGCTGCGCACGACGCCCCCGCTGTTTTCTAGCGCATCAGCGCTAAGGCTGACGACGCCGTTCTGGCTGTAGATCAAACTGTCGGGGTGGCTCTGCTCGCTGCCACTGGCGTTGAGGGTCAGTTGATCTAGCAGAGCCAGCGGCCTTGGGTTGGGGTTGTCCAAGCTGCTGGCGAACAGGCTGCGCAGGTTATGCCTGACCATCTGCCCATCGTGGTTGTCGATGTTTGGGGCGTGTTGAATGCGTGGGGGTCTGCTGCTGGCGAGTTTGCGCTGAGCATTGATCAAAGTGCCCAGCAGTTCGAGGGTAATGTTACCGTTGCTGGCCAATTGGCCGCCGGTATTGTCCAGCTCCTTGCCGGTCAAACTTAGGGTCTGCTGGCTATTGACGATCCCGGCACGGTTGCTCAGGTCGGTGGCATGGACAGTTAGCTCCGCGCCACTGTCGATCAGGCCGCCTTGGCTGTTGTCGAGCGTGTCGTGCACTGAAAGGCTTTGGCCAGCGCTGCTGCTCAAAATGCCGCCTTGGCTGTTGTCCAGGCTGGCACTGTCGATGTCGAGACGTCCGCCACTGGCCAACGCTCCGGCGTTGCTGTTGAGCAGCGCCCCGCTCAGACTGACCGTCAGGTTGCCGCTGCGGCTGGAAACGGTACCGTTGTCGCGGTTGTCCAGGCTGCTACCCTGCAGATTCACACCCTGCCAGCCGGACAGCAGGCCATTGCTGTTGATGATGGCGCCGCTGACGACGGACAGCTGGCCGCTGCTGATGATTTTGCCAGCACGGTTGTCGAGCTG
This sequence comes from Pseudomonas sp. CFBP 8770, assembly GCF_014841705.1. NCBI lineage: Bacteria > Pseudomonadati > Pseudomonadota > Gammaproteobacteria > Pseudomonadales > Pseudomonadaceae > Pseudomonas > Pseudomonas sp. CFBP 8770. The sequence continues at coordinate 35,152 of NZ_JACYUL010000003.1, read as the reverse complement.
CGCACTGGCCAGGGTGTAACCCTGATTGCTGGAGATCTCGCCGTTGCGATTGTCGACGGCGCCGATGCCGTTAAAGGTCAAAGGGCCTTCACCGTTGATCAAGCCGGCGCTGTTGTTCAGCGTGCCACCGTTGAGATCTAGACGCACAGCGCGGTTGCCGAGCAACTGGCCGCTCTGGTTGTCGAGGGCGGCGCTGTGGATGTCCAGCACGGTTGCCGCGTTGATCAGGCCATTGTTGCGGTTAAGCAGGCTGCCCCGGCTGATCAGTTTCAGGTCGCTGCGGCTGGTGAGCACGCCTTCGCTGTTGTCCAGGCTACCGGCCTGCACGCTGAGCGCGGCGGCGGCAATCTGGCCTTTGAGGTTGGCCAGGGCTCGCTCGATGTGCAGGGTCAGGGTGTGGTTGCTGAGCAGCTTGCCGGCGTTGTTGTCCAGGCTGCGGGCATTGAGCGTGAAGGCCTGGCCGCTGGAAATTTCACCGCCTTGGTTGTACACGGCACCGACGTTGCGCAAGGTTAATTCCGGTGCGTTGAGCAGGCCTTGTCGGTTATCGAGGTCGGCGCCGTTGAGGTCCAGCGTCAGGGCGCTGTTGCTGAAAAACTGCCCCGCCCGCGTGGCAAGACCTTGCAGGCTGGCAGTCAAGGCCAGTTGGCTACCAATACGACCGCTGAGGTTACTGACCTGCTGTGCGCTCAGCTCGAGGGTGTTGGCACTGCTGACCAACCCGCCATCGTTGTTGAAAGCTCCGGCTGTCAGGTTTACTGCGCCCTTGCCGCTGATGCTGCCGCCCTGTCCGTTGTCCAGGCTGGTGCTTAAGAGGGTCAAGCCTTCATCAGTGACCAGTTCGCCACCACGATTGAGGATCAGGCCGCGACTTTCGAGGGTCAACAAGCCTGCACTGGACAGGCTGCCGCCACTGTTGTCGAGGCTGCTGGCACGCAGGTGCACAGTGCCTTCGCTGCTGATCAGACCTTGCCGGTTAGTGGCCGAACCGGTGAGCGAGACGTCAATGTTGCGGGGACTCAGCAAGCGCCCGCCGCTGTTGTCCAGGCTGCCGGCGTGCAGGCTGATGCCCGTCTTGCCGGATAGCAGGCCCTTGGCGCGATTGAGCATATCGACGTAGGCGAGAGTGAGGGAGCCTTGCGCCAGCACCTGGCCGGCATCTTCGTTGTTGAGCCGGTTACCGGACAGCTCGATGTCAGCCTGCGAAGACAATTCACCGCCACGGTTATCCACAGTGTCGACGTGAAGTTTCAAAGTTCTGAGTGCCGCCACCAAACCGTTCTGGCGGTTGTCGAGTCGCGCGCCCGCAAGCAGGAGCGCGCCTTCGGCGATCAGTTTGCCGTTCTGGTTATCCAGCCCTGCTGTACGAACTTCGACGTCTCGCTTGCCGGCGATCTCACCTTCACGGTTGTCGATGCCGGCCGCCTGCACACGCAGCAGTCGGTCGCCGATCAAGGTCCCGGCGCGGTTGTCGAACAGGCCGCTGGATGTGATATCAACCGTACCATGGCTGCTGAGCAGACCTTGCCGATTGTTCAGGCTGGCGGTTTGCAGGATCAAGTTGCGGGCCGCGATGCGGCCTTTGCGGTTGTCCAGGTTATGCGCGCGCAGGTCAAGACGGGTGCTGCTCAGCGTGCCGTTGCGGTTATCGACGTCACCTGCGCTGACGAGCTTCAGGTTGCGGCTGGCGATCACGCTGTTGCGGTTGTTGAAAGCTTGCGCATCGATGCGTACGTCGCCTCGAGCGTTGCGACTGTTGTCTGCATTGATCCCGGCTTCGATGATGCCGCTGTTGGTCAACTGCCCGCCGCTGCTCAGGGTGATGCTGTCGCGGGCGGTCAGGTTGTCGCTGACGGTCAGGTTGCCACGGGTCTGCACCCGCAACTGGCTGCCTGCATGGACTGGGCCTTGGACGTCGAGGCTTTGCGCCGTGACGTTCACGGCGCCGCTGGCCGCCGCCTGGGCCAGCCTCAGATGGCCGTTGGCGTCGAGCTGGATGTCACCGGCGCTGGCCGCCAGATGACCGGCCAGCTTCACCCCGACGCCGGCTTCGGTGCCCACCAGCTTGATCGCACCTGCATACATGCCACCCAGCGCGGAACTGTCGATGGCCAATTGCGGCTTGGCCGAGCCGTCATCGCCACGGGCGGTGGCCTGCAGGGTCGCGGCATCAACATCGTTGCGCCCTGCGACGATGGCGAGATTGCCAGCGTTGATCCGTGCATTGATGTGGGCCGAGCGGGTGATGATCTCGAAACCATCGACATTGCTGGCGTTCAGGCCCTGGCCGTCGATGGAGATCGCACCGCCATCGACCTGATAGCGCTGCACCCGCCCGTTCTCGACGATCGGCTTGCCGGTGGTCAGGGTCACCTGCGGGGTGTTGATGAAGCCGCAACCATTGCACGTCATGCCATAGGGGTTGGCGACAATGACCTTGGCCGACTGACCGGCGACTTCGGTATAGCCACGCAGCTGGCTGGAATTGCCGCCGGTGACTTCGTTGAGAATGACGTTGGCGGCGGAGCCTGCCAGGTTCGGATTGCCAACGATGATGCCGCCCAGCTGAGTGTTCTGGGTGCGGCCGGTGGCGTTGTTGAGGATTACGCCCTGGCTGCCGACGTTGTAATCCTTGTACTGGTTATGGGACAAGCCTGAGGAATTGGGTGTGGCAATGTTGACGATCGGCACACCGTTGCCGGCCTGTTGCAGGCTGGTGCCTGGACCACTCACCACGATGCCTTCGGCTTGCGCCCACAGCGGTTGCCAGAACATGACGTTGGCCAGCAGTAACGCCAGCGCGCGCTTGGGCAAGCCGCAGAATTGCTCACGGGGCTGAATCCGGGCCGAAGCTTGTCGGGCCAGAAAAGCGAACTGGCGAACGTCCATGTCGATTACCTACTGAAACGTGAAATCAGAGAAAGAGGTCTAGGCGAAAGTAGATCGGTGTTTCGCGATCGCTCAGTGCGTCGGGGCGTTCCAGCGAATGGGCGAAAGTCACCGAAGTCGCGAAATGCTGGCCGCGGGCGAACAACTCGACCGAGTTGCTGGACACGCGACCATGCTGGTCGTCGTTGTGACGATCACTGCGGATCACACCTTGGTCGTAGCCCAGGCCGATGCCATATTCATCAAGGGCAGGTCGTAACCAGGCGAGGCTTACCGGACGCGTCCAGCGCAGGTCGTTGCGCCAATAGCCACCGCTGTCGCCAGACAGGTTCTGGTCCTTGATGCCACGCATCGACGACTGTCCGCTCAGGCTCATGCGTTGCGGGCTGAACAGCACATCTTCACTGCGTTGCCCGTTAGCCAGGCTGGTGAAGCTGAGCGTTTCGCCCCAGAGGTTGAAGCCCTGCAGATAGCTCAAGGTGGCGGTGTATTTGCGATAGCGATCGTTGGGATCGCTGTGCTGTTCGATCTTGCGACTTTGCGCGTCGAAGGCGCCGATGCCTTGCTGCATGCCTAGGTCGAGGTTAACGAACGCATTGCCGATACGGCGGCCGTGGTTGAGCCCGAACTGGGCCTCGCTGATGCGGTTGCTGCTGACTTCCAGGCGGTTGCCGCTCAAGTAGTTGTTGCTGCGCAAGTAGGCCAGGCCGCCGTTGACCGACGTTTTGCTGACCGCGTCGCGATGTATCACGCGCTCTGCACGAAACTGATGATTCTGGCTGTCACCGTTTTGCTTGAAGGCGAACCCGTTGCCATAAGCCTGCGAGCCGTATTCGCTTTGGCTGTAGGAGTAATTTAAGTTCCACCAGCCCCACGGCACGCTGTAGTAAACCGTGGTGCTTTTGGAGCCGCGATGATGGTCGCTGACCGCATCGTGGCTGCCACGCAGCACCAACTGGTCGGCTAGGCCCAATGGGCTGTCCCAATCAAGACCCGCACTCCACTGCTGCTGACCGGTGCTGCGCTGGCCATCGTTGTTGCGCGACAGCGAAGCACGCCAAGGCTTCTGGGTCGTGTTCCTGACCAGCACGTTACTGCCACCCAAAACCTCGCCCGGCGCCAGCTCTATTTGCGCATGGTTGGATGGCAGGCGGTTGAGCTGGTCGACCAGTTGCTCGACTTCGCGCAAGTTGAGCAGTTCGCCTACTTGGCCCGGAAACGCCATGTTCACTTCCCGTGGCGATAACCCGCTGTCATCGGCAGGTCGAATGCCTTCCAGGCGGCCTTCAACCACTTGAAGCGTGAGGATGCCGGTGGACAGGTCCTGTTGCGGCAGGTAGGCACGACTGGTGACCAGCCCCAGTTGCAGATAGCGATCGGTGACGCCCCCCAGCAACTCGTTGAGTTGCGCAACACCCAGGCACTGGCCCAAGTATGGCTGCACGAGTTCGGCCATTTGGGCAGGAGCAAGGGCATCGGCGCCCTGGATGTCGATACGCTGAATGGTGAAGCAGCGAACATCCTCCACGGTTGGAGGCGCAGCAGCGCTGAGTTGCTCACCAGGCAGGTTCTTGAGCTCCTCGAGGCGCTGCCGCTGCTCTTGAAGCAGGCGATCCTGACGGTCGCGAATGAAGTCCTGCTCGCCCGGGGTAGTGGCAGCGGCGAAGGCCTGAGTTACACAGAAAATGCAGGCTACGAAATACCACGTTATATAGCGCGCTGCTATTACCCACATATTCAATCCCTGATACCGGAGAGGTCTTGTATCTACTCAATGCAGCGGAATGATATTTAGCCATCAAATTCACGTCAAAGATCATATGTGTCCATATCCGACAGCATCTGGGCTCTTTGAGATTTTCAGAAATAACTTTATTGATCGCTATGGGTTTTTAGGTCATTAACTAGCAGCACGCACAGCTTCAATATTATATATTTACAAGCTAAATCAGTAGGTTAGCTCAATTCATCGCACTTATCCCGTTAGACCACCGGTGACTCGATGCTTGAACATTTCCCTACCCGCTCGTAGGCAAATTCTTATAGACAGCGTTATGTAGTTCTGACCGATGCAATAAAGCTTGCCGATCTTCGCAACCTCGACAAGTAAAGGGCCAAAATTTTCGAAACAAACCCAAATTTGATAGCAATAAACTTTAACACTTGGTGCAAAGCATGCAGCCCGCCAAATCACAATGAGAACTTCGGCTCGTCGACGCATTGTTGCGTTCACCTTCCTAGCTGATCTGGACCGATGTGAAGCGACGCCTGAGGTATCAACGTTGCGGCTTGGCGAGGGTTTCTCTACATTCTCCAGGTGATCTTCGAGTACCTAGGTTCCCTCTCGCGAAAGAGACGCAGAAAATGGACCTCACCACCCTCCTGCTTTTCATCCCCGCCTGCTTTGCCCTGAACATGGCCCCAGGGCCAAACAACCTGTTGTCCATCAACAACGCCGCCCACCACGGCTACAGGGCCGCGTGCCTGGCCGGGTTCGGGCGGCTGGTAGCATTCAGCGCGATGATCGCGCTGGCGGCCATGGGGCTGGCGGCGGTGTTGTTTGCATCCGAATGGTTGTTTCTGGCCATCAAGACGGTGGGCGCGCTCTACCTGCTGTGGCTGGCGTGGAGCCTGTGGACCAGCGAGCCCGTCGACATGGCAGCGGACTCCACGGCCGGTGGTACCAACCTGTGGCGGATGCTGCGCCGCGAGTTCCTGATCGCCGCGGGTAACCCCAAGGCGATCCTGATATTTACCGCGTTCCTGCCGCAGTTCGTCGATCCGCAACAACCCGTTGGGGCCCAGTTTGCGGTGCTCGGCGCGCTGTTTCTGGTTTTAGAATGGGTTGCGGTTGGGCTGTATGCGTACCTGGGCGTAAACCTCAAGCGCTGGCTGAATACGGTGCAGGCCAAACGTCGCTTCAACCGCGCCTGTGGTGGCTTGCTGGGGCTGGCAGGCGTTGGCCTGCTGTTCGCCCGCCGCGGGCATGCCTGAAGTGCCAGTATTGGCCGGTAGCAACTGGTAACGGCCATTCGTTAGCGTGCAACGAACCTTGTTGCAAAGCCGGCGTCCGACCTAGGCACGCTCATCGCCTAGGGTCCGCTTATGAAAGAAGCCATCGCCAAGAAATACCGTTTGATCATCAAGACCATGGGCTACGTCGGTTGGTCGCTGTTCTGGCTGCTGCTGTGGGATATCGCGGTGACCGTCGACTTCATGCTGTTTCTCAACACCAAGCTGAGCCTGCCGATCATGCCGCTGACGCTGCTGGGTTCGGCGCTGATCGTGCTGATCAGTTTTCGCAACAGCAGCGCGTACAACCGTTGGTGGGAAGCGCGAACGCTGTGGGGGTTGCTGGTCAATGCGTCGCGCAGTTATGCGCGCCAGGTGCTGACCTTGATCGACGACGCGGGCGATGACGTGAATCCGGTCAAGGCCACCTTGCTGCGGCGCCATGTGGCCTATGTGAACTGCCTGGCAGCGCACGTACGGCACATACCCTGCCCACCGGAAGTGGCAGCCTTCATCAGCGCCGAAGAATTCGAACGACGCGACAGCACCAATAACTTTTCCAACGACCTGCTGACCGGCTCGGCGACTCTGCTCGCCCGCGAGTACAAGGCCGGGCGCCTGGACAGCATTCGCCTGGCGCGCCTGGAATCGACGCTGGTGGACATTTCCAACTGCCAGGGCGGCATGGAGCGTATCGCCAACACGCCGTTGCCCTACCCGTATGTCTATTTTCCGCGCCTGTTCATCACCGTGTTCTGCCTGATCGTACCGATCGGCCTGGTAGATTCGCTGGAATGGTTCACACCGCTGGCGTCTACCGTGGTCGGTTTCATGCTGCTGGCCATCGAGCGGATCGGCACCGACTTGCAGAGTCCGTTCAAGGTCAGCGAACATCAGATCCAGATGGATTCGCTGTGTGAGAACATCGAACGCAACCTGCAGTCGATGCAGCGAGATACTCAGGAAATGCGCTCCGCCTAGTCCTCTGCCCTTTTCGTGACCCGCGAGCGCCCTTTGCGAAGGGCGCGCCGACCCATAGCACCCACTTGGGAACCCCTTATGAAAGCCATTGCGTATACCCAGAACGGCACGGCGTCCGTGCTCACCGACCTGCAACTGCCCGCGCCCACCCCGGGCCCGCGTGATCTGCTGGTGCAGGTCCAGGCCATTTCGGTCAACCCGGTCGACACCAAGGTGCGCAGCGGCGCCGCCGTCACCGAGCCGCGCGTGCTGGGCTGGGATGCGGTCGGCGTCGTTCAGCAGGTGGGCGATCAGGTGAGCCTGTTCAAGGTCGGCGACAGCGTGTTCTACGCCGGCGCCATCGACCGCCCGGGCAGCAACAGCGAGCTGCATCTGGTGGACGAACGTATCGTCGGGCACAAGCCGCAAAGCCTGGACAACGCCCATGCCGCCGCCCTGCCGCTGACTTCGATCACCGCGTGGGAGTTGCTGTTCGACCGCCTGGGCGTGCCCGAGGGCGGTGGCGAAGGCCAGAGCCTGCTGATCATCGGCGCGGCCGGTGGCGTCGGCTCGATCCTCACCCAGCTGGCGCGCAAGCTCACCAATCTGACCGTGATCGGCACCGCCTCGCGGGACGAAACACGCCAGTGGGTGACCGACCTGGGCGCCCATCATGTCATCGATCACAGCAAGCCGTTGGTGGCGCAGCTGGAGGCCATCGGCGTCGGCCAAGTCGACCATGTCGCCAGCCTGACCCACACCGACACGCACTTCGCGCAATTGATCGAGGCCCTGCGCCCCCAAGGTCAGCTAGCCCTGATCGACGATCCGAAGAGCCTCGACGTGATGCCGATGAAGCGCAAGGCGCTGTCGCTGCACTGGGAGCTGATGTTCACTCGCTCATTGTTCCAGACCCCGGACATGATCAAGCAGCACGAGCTGCTCGAACGTGTGGCCGAGCTGATCGACAACGGCGTGCTGCGTACCACCCTGGGCGAGCACTACGGCGCGATCAATGCCGCCAACCTGATCCGCGCTCACGAGCTGATCGAAAGCGGCAAGGCCAAGGGCAAGATCGTTCTGGAAGGCTTCTAAGCCCCTCAACCGGCCCGACCAACGTGGCCCGACTCAACGCGCGCCCGGCACCTGCCGGGCGCTTTCCCAACCGCCGCCCAAGGCCAGGAACAGGTTGATCTGCTCCATGGCCACCTGGGTGTTGGCCGCCGCCAGTTCGCCACGCACGTCGGTATAGGTGCGCGTTGCCTGTAGATCCGCCAGGAACGATGCGCGGCCGGCTGTGAAGAACTGATGCGTTTGATCCGCTGCCTGCTTCGCTGACTGCTCGGCGTCGGCCAGGGCATCGCGGCGCTGCAGCAGGGCAGCGTACTGCGCCAGGCCCGTCTGGGTTTCGCGGATGGCGTTGAGTACCACACCGTCGAAATTGGCCAAGGCGGCCTGGGTCGACGCTTCGGTTTCGCGAATCCGCGCACGCGCCCCGTTGGTGGGAACGTTCCAGTTGATCAACGGGCCGATGCCCCAGCGGTTGGTCGCCGGGTGCCCAAGGTCGTCGAGAATACCGACCGTGCCAACCGTGGCGCCAATGCTGATGTCTGGATACAACTGCCCGGTCGCCACACCGATGTTGGCGGTGGCTGCCGCCAGCCGGCGTTCGGCCTGGCGGATATCGGGACGGCGCTTGAGCAATGCGGCACCGTCGCCGACCGGCATCAGCTGGTTGATGTGGGGCAGCTCCGCACACCCGACCACATCGGCCGGAAGCTGTGCCACCGGTGTCGCCAGCAGCATCGACAGTTTGTACAGGCCCGCCTGGCGTGATGCCTGATAGCGCGGCAGCTCTGCACCCAGGGACTTGTACTGGGTTTCGGAGCGGGTGACCTGGGTCTCGTCGCCACGGCCGGCATCGCGCAGGCGCTGGGTCAGCTGCACGCCCTCTTGCTGCAACTGCAGCGAGTGCCGGGCGATCTCGTATTCCTCGTTGGCTGCACACACCTGGGTATAGGCGCGCACCACATCCGCCACCACGGTGATGCGCGCCGTATCGGCAGCTGCCTGGGTGGCATCGGCATTGGCGCGCGCCGCTTCGATGCCACGCTTGAGCGTGCCCCACAGGTCGAACTGGTAGGACAGGTTGAGCGAAGCGCTGCCCAGGTTATCCACCGGCAGCTTTTCCGTCATCAGGAACGCCTCGCCCGACTCCTGCAACCGCTGCGCCTCGGCCTTGGCGTTGAAATCGAAACCGCCTTCGGCCTGGGCCTGCTCGATCTGCGCGCGCGAACGGGCAATGTTGGCGGCCGCCACACGCAGGTCGGTGTTGGAGGCCATGGCCTGACGCACCAGCGCATCCAGGCGCGAGTCGTGGTACAGCTTCCACCAGTCCTGCGGAACCGGTGCCGAGACCACGTTGCTGTCACCTTCGACCAGCGCGCCCTGCAGATCGGCGCGGTTGAGCGCGGCCTCCGACGGGGTGTGGTAGTCGGGCCCGACCATCTGGCAGGCCGACAGCAACAGCGCGGCAGCGAGGCTGGACAGACGCAGGGCCTTGCTCATGGCGTCGCTCCCGCCACCGCACCGTCTTCGATGATGGACACCGTGGCGGTGCGGCCGGCAATCAGGCGATAGCCGTCGGGCAGGTTCTCGAAAGCGATGCGCACCGGAATCCGCTGCGCCAGACGCACCCAGCTGAAGGCGGGGTTGACGTTGGGCAGCAGGTTGCTGCCACTGCTGCGATCGCGGTCCTCGATGCCCGCCGAGATACTCTGCACCCGGCCCTGCAAGCGGGTGTTGTCGCCCATCATGCGAATGTCCACCGCCTGGCCAACATGGATCACGCCCAGTTTGGTCTCCTCGAAATAGCCATCGATATGGAACGAGGTGCCATCCACCACCGCCATCACGGCGCGGCCTGCGGTGACGAATTCATGCGGGCGTGGTGCGCGGTCATTGATGAAGCCATCCACCGGACTGCGGATCACCGAACGATCGAGGTTCAGTTGCGCGGCATCCACCGCAACCTGGGCCTCGGACAAGGCGGCCTGGGCACGCAGCTGGCGCGACTGGCTCTCTTCGAGCTGCTCGCGGGCCACCAGATTGCCGAGGCTGCGGTTACGCCGCAGCTCGCGTTCGGCCTGGGCCACGGTTTCCTTGCGCTCGGCCATGCTCGCCTGGGCCTGGCGCAGGGCCAGACGAAAGCGGTCCTGGTCGATGGTGAACAGCACGTCACCGGCCTTGATCGATTGGTTGTCGTGCACGTTGACGTGTTCGATCAGGCCGGACACGTCCGGCGCGATCTGGATGATGTCGGCGCGCACGTGCCCGTCACGGGTCCAGGGCGCATACATGTAGTACATCACCATGCGCCAGACGATGAACGCGGCCAGGCACACGAACAGCAGGGTCAGGACCAGGCGGCCAAAGGTGAGGATCGGTTTTTTCATAGCATCAGGCTTCGACAGATGGCGTCTACCGCGCCGAGCAGCACAGCGTAGAGAGCGACGTTGAAAAGAGCCCGGTGCCAGACCAGGCGGTAGAAATGCAGGCGGTTGAGCACGCCATGCAGTAGCAGAAACAGGCCGTAGGTGAACACCATCATCACCAGCACGGTGGGCAGGAAGATCCCGCTGATATCCAGTTCACCAATCACAGCGGTGCTCCATCGATGCCATGCGGCAGGTGTTCGGCGGCATCGCCCGCCTCGGTGACCACTTCGGCCCCTGGCAGCAGCGCCAGGCGCAGGCCGCTCAGCGCGTGCAGCAAATGCTCGCGGGCTTCTTCGGCCTCGCCCATGGCTTGCACGGTCAGGCCACGGCGCGCGCGGTCCATGGTCATGAGCAGACCCATGGGGGCCGGCAGGCGTTCACTGGCCTTGCGACAGGCCTGGAAATACCCGCCCACCTCCTCTATCACCTGATGCAGCAACGGCCGTACGGCAGCGGGCACCCGCGGGCTGTAGGCCTGCATGTCGAGCAGGTTCAGCGCCACGCGCACATCGCGCAGCGCAGCACTGGTGTCCTGGCCGGTCATGGTCAGGCGCGGCAGGTGCTGCATCAACCGGTCGAGCATCTGCACGCCCATCGCCCGCTGTTCGGCCAGGCTCGCCGGACGGGTGATATGCACCACGTCGCGCCAACTGAAACGGGTCAGGCGCTTGGCCGCCAGTTCCACGCCGAAGGGGCGCACCACCAGGGTCCAGATGAACGCGAACAGCAGCCCTACGGGGCCTGCCAGGTTGCTGTTGGCAAAATTCATGAAGTCCGCGTCGTAGGCGCCCTGGATGCTGATGAACGACGACGTGTTGACGATGGTCAGCAAGGTGCCGAGGAAGAAACGTGGCTGCACGGTCAGCGTGCCGACGACGATGAAGGGCACCGAGAAGGCCAGCACCAGCATCGGGAAGTCATGCAGGTTGGGCAGCACCAGAAATAGATAGAGGCTGGCAAACACCACCGACATCACGGTCCAGAAGAAGAACCGGTAGATCTGTGGCGCCGGGTCGTCCATGGCGGCGAAAAAACTGCAGGCCACTGCTGCCAGAATCACCGCGCTGGCACCGTCGGTCCAGCCCAGCAGAATCCACAGTACCGAAGCGACGATGATCGCCGTGACCGTGGAAAACACCGAATACAACATCAGGCCGCGATCCAGGAACGGCTTGAGTCGGCCCAGGCGCCAGTGCCGGTAGACCGCTCGCCAAGGCACGCGGCTATCGGTCTTGATCGCCAGTTCCAGGCTGCGCAGGTCCTGCCACAGGTCGATCCATTCGCCCAGTCGATACACCGCGTTGGAAAACAGCAGCTCGCGACGGTCGTCCAGTTGCGCAGGACTCGGGCGGATGGCTTGCAGCTCATCGCGCAGGGCTTGCCAGCGGGCCTGGCTGGGATCGTCGACGCTGTCCTTGAGCCACTGCCGCGCCAGGGCCATGACCGGCGCAAGGCGTGCCACCAGTTCGGGGGTGCGGCGTTCGATGGCAAACAGCGCATCGTCCAGCGCATCGATGACCGGCAGCAGGTGGATCATGCGTCCGCGCAGTTCCCCCGCGTTGCGCACCAACTGCGGCCGCGCGCCTTCGTGGGGAAGCTGGCCGATCATCATTTCCAGCGAGTTGAACGTGCCGACCATGGCCGAACGCAGCGGGCCTACTTCGTCGGCTTTCACGTCGCGCGCCAGAAAGTGGTCGCTGTAGCCGGCGGCATCTTCGAACCACTTGCCGGCGGCGCCGATGAACACCGGCGTGAGCCGACGCGGCCAGAACATTGCGCCCACCACAGCGGCGCAGACGATGCCCAGGCAGATTTCCTGGAAACGCGAGCTGGCGATGTCGAACACGGCGGTGGGGTTGTCCACCACGGGCAGGGCGATCAGCGGCAAGGTGTAGCCCGACAGCATGAAGGCGTAGCTGTTGGCCGTGCGCAGGTGCAACGACAGGTACAGCAGTGTGCCGGTCCACAGGGCGATGACCGTGGCCAGCAGGAAAGGCGTCTGCACGAACAGCGGCACGAACAGCACCGCAGCGGCAGCGCCGGTGAAGGTACCTACCGCACGGTACACCGCCTTGGAACTGGTGGGCCCGACGAAGGGGCTGGAGACGATGTAGACGGTGGCCATCGCCCAGTAGGGCCGTGGCATCTGCAGGAGCATGGCGATGTACAGCGCGATCATCGACGCGGCGAAGGTTCGCACGCCGTAGAACCAGTCTCGGGCCGGTGGCACATCGCTGAAAAAACCTTTCACGGGTAGCCACCCGGCGTGCCCTGTCCTGCTTCCTCGAAGGCACGCACCACACGCAATGCCGCTTCCAGGTCCGCCGGAGCGATGTCCTTGAGCACTTCGCGGCGCAGGCGTACCAATTCGCCTTCGATGGATTCGGCCAGATCGCGGCCGCTGGTGGTCAGGCTCAGGGCCTTGGCGCGGCGGTCGGTCGGGTCTTCGGTGCGGACCACGAAGCCAGCCGTGCAGAGCTGGTCGAGCAGCCGCACCAGCGAGGGGCTTTCCAGGCCGGCCGCCTGGGCAACCGTAACCTGCCGGACGCCGTCACCCAGGCGCACGATGAGCAGCAGCGGCACGGCGCAGGCTTCGGACACGCCATAGTTGGCCAGGGTGGCCTGACAGATACGGCGCCAGTGACGCGAAGCGACCACCATGCCGCTGCTGATGTTCAGCTGGAGCTTGTCGATATTCATCGGAAGGATGCGAATATTCATAGTTTGCTAACTATCTATATTCGCGGAACGGAAACATTTCGTCAAGAATTGGCGACCGAATGCAATCCCTTGTAGGAACGGTCATCGGCCGTGAAAAATACGCCGCAGGGTTTCAGACACACCCTACAAGCCCTTCGCGGCCACAGACCGCTCCCACAGGCGATCGCATTTCACCCGTGGGAGCGGTCATCGGCCGCGAAAAGCGCACAGCGGTATACCAGACACACCCTACAAACCCTTCGCGGCCACAGACCGCTCCCACAGGCGATCGCATTTCACCCGTAGGAGCGGTCATCGGCCGTGAAGGGCTTGCGAACCTACCGCTCGTGCAACGCTTCGGCGCGGGACTTGATGATGGGCTTGAGCAGGTAGCTCAGCACGCTCTTCTTGCCGGTAATGATGTCAACCGACGCCACCATGCCCGGGATGATCAGCAACGGCTTCTCATCGGAGCCCAGGTGGCTCTTGTTGGTCCGCAGCTTGATCAGATAGAACGTGTTCTTCTTTTCTTCATCCTGCACCGTGTCGGCACCGATCTGTTCGAGAGTGCCTTCCAGCCCGCCATAGATGGTGTAGTCATAGGCCGTGAACTTGATCATCGCCTTCTGCCCGGGGTGCAGGAAAGCGATGTCCTGCGGACGAATGCGCGCCTCCACCAGCAAGCTGTCATCCAGCGGCACGATCTCGGCCATGTCGCTGCCGGGCTGGATCACTCCACCCACGGTGTTGACCAGTACCTGCTTGACGATCCCGCGTACTGGCGAGGTCACCATGGTACGGCTCACCCGATCTTCCAGGCCCTTGGCCGTGGCCTGGGTCTTGGCCAGATCGGTACGCGCCTCGTTCAACTGGGTCAGCGCCTCGCTGCGGAACTTGCCGCGCGTTTCGTCGATCTTGCGCTGCACCTCGCCGATGGCCGCCTGGGCCCGCGGCACTGCCAGCGTGGTACCGTCGAGCATGCCGCGGGTTTCCACTTCCGAGCGCCGCAGACGCAGCACTTCGACTGGCGAAATCGCACCCCTGGCCACCAACGGCTCCGACATGCTGATCTCCTGGCGCAGCAGGTTCAGGCTGTTGCGGTACTGTTCGGCCTTGGAGCTGAACTCACGCAATTCCTGCTGACGCTGCACCAGCTGTTGCTGCAAGCCACCGATTTCATCGGCCAACTGCTGGCGACGGCTCATGTACAGCGACTCTTCGTTGGCCGCCTGGTTGGGTACCGACTTGCGTGCCTGGGCGGTAATGTTCAACGGCCGGTTTTCCACCTCGGCACTCAGACGCTCCACGCGCAGCTCCATGGCCACACGATCGGCTTCGGTTTCGCCGACATTGGAAGCGAAACGTGTGTCGTCCAGACGAATCAGCGGTGCGCCCGCCTCCACGATCTGCCCTTCCTTGACGTAGATCTGGGCGACGATACCGCCCTCCAGGTTCTGGATTTTCTGGATCCGCGACGAAGGGATTGCCTTGCCGTCGCCCTTGGTCACCTCGTCGATCACCGCGAAGTGCGCCCAGGTGAGCAGGAACACGAAGAATGCGATGACGCCCCAGATGGTCAGGCGCACGATGCGCGGCGCATCGTCGATCAGCGCCTTCTCGACCTCGGGCAAGGGCTGGCCTTCCAACGAATCGGAGCCCTTGAAATAACGTACGAGGGAATTCTTGAAGCCGCCGGAAGAGGATTTAAGCAACACTGATCTGCCCCTTCTTCAACGCTTCCATGACAGCAGCCTTCGGCCCGTCAGCCAGAATCTGCCCACGGTCGATCACCAACAGGCGGTCGACCAGGCTCAGCAGCGAAGCGCGGTGGGTAACCAGAATCACGGTCTTGTTCTCGATGACGGCTTGCAGGCGCGCCTTCAGGCGCTCCTCGCCGGTGTTGTCCATGGCGCTGGTCGGTTCGTCCAGCAAGAGAATCGGTGGGTTGAGCAACAGTGAGCGCGCCAATGCCACGTTCTGCCGCTGGCCGCCGGACAGGTTCTGTCCGCGCTCGCCGACCTGCAGTTCATAGCCCTGCGGATGCAGGCGGGCGAATTCATGCACGCCGGCCAGTTCGGCGGCCTGCAGGACCATTTCATCATCGACGTAGCGGGCCCCGGACACCAGATTGTCACGCAGCGTGCCGGACAGCAGCTGAATGTCCTGCGGCACGTAGCCGATGTTGTGGCGCAGTTCGCTGACGTCGATCTGACGAATGTCCACGCCATCGACCAGCAAGGAACCGGCATCCGGCTGGTACAGCCCCACCAGCAACTTGGCCAGCGAACTCTTGCCCGAACCACTGCGGCCAATGATGCCGATCTTCTCGCCGGGGCGCACGGTCAGGTTGATCCCGTGCAAAGCCTGGTTCTGCTGATTGGGGTAGGTGAAATCGACGTTGCGAAACTCCATCGCACCCTGCAGCACCTGACGGCTCAGCGGACGCTCGTCGAAGTTGCGCTCCTGCGGCAGCTCCATCATCTGGTCGACCGAGACCATGGTGACCTTGGCCTGCTGGTAGCGAGTCAGCAGACCGGACAACTGTGCCAATGGCGCCAGCGCGCGACCGCTCAACATGTAGCAGGCCACCAGGCCGCCCATGCTCAGGTTGCCTTCGATGATCTGATACACACCGAAAATGATGATCGCCACACCAGCCAGTTGCTGGATCAGCAGGGTGATGTTCATCGCCAGGCTGGACAGGGTCTTGACCCGCAATTCCAGGCGGCTGAGCGTGCCGATGGTCTGTTCCCACTGGTACTGGCGCTCGCTTTCGGCGTTGTTGACCTTGACCGCATCGAGTCCGCCCAGGGTCTCGATCAGGCTCGACTGACGCTCGGCGGCCAGGGCCATGGTCCGCTCCAGGGTCTTGGTCAGCGGCTTCTGCAAGAAATGGCCGATGCCCAGCGCCAGCGGGAAGGCGATGATCGGAATCCATACCAGGTGCCCACCCAGCAGGGCGATGACCAGCAAGATCAGAATGGTGAACGGCAGGTCGATCAGGCTGGTCAGGGTCAGCGACGTCAGAAAGTCGCGCATGCCCTGGAATTCGTGGATGTTCTGCGCGTAACTGCCTACCCGAGCCGGGCGGCTTTTCATCGACATGCCGACGATGCGTTCGAACAGCGTCGCCGAGATGATCAGGTCGGTCTTCTTGCCGGCCAGATCCAGGCACAGGCTGCGCAGGCCCTTGAGCAACAGGTCGAACAGATAGGCACCGCAGATCCCCACGGCCAGCACCCACAGGGTCGCGGTGGCCTGGTTGGGCACGACTCGGTCGTACACGTTCATCACGAACAAGGGTGCAGCCAGGGCGATGATGTTGATCACCAGGCTGGCGGCAATGGCGTCGGCATACAGCCAACGCGAGCGCTTGAGGGTGTCACGGAACCACGAATGAGCGCGGGGGATCAGCGAGCCGTTGGTAACGTCGAACTTGTGCTGCGGCTGAGCGAAAAACACCCGGCCAGTGAAGTCTTGAGTCAGCACCTCGCGCGCCACGCGCACTTCACCGCCATCGCTTTCGCTGAGCAGCAAGCGCGCGGTATCGCCTTCCCAGCCCAGCAGCACGGCGCACCGTGCGTCCTTTAGCATCAGCATGGCCGGCAGTGCGATGGACGGAATCTGATCCAGCTTGCGCTGCAACACGCGGCCCTGCAGACCGGCACGCGCGGCGGCGCGCGGCAACAGGTCAGCGGTCAGGCGCTGCGAAGGCAGCGGCAGGCCTGTGGTCAGCATGGCCCGGCTGGCGGGCTTGTGATGCAGCGAGCACAGGGTCAGCAGGCCATCGAGCAACGGGTCGTCGTGCTGACTGCGTGGATCCTGGCTGAGTAGTACCGAACTTAATTCCGAATCCACGCTGACACTCTCTTATCGCTCATTGAACACCTTGGTCCCATCGGGATCATTTCATCCCGCCTGGTCTTGTAGCGGTTTGGGTTGTATCTGCACAACGGATGCCAGCGTACACGGGGGTGGCTGGCTGCGCATGGGCTCGTTTGATGAATGGCCGTCGAGGGTGTTTCACCGCTGAGCCAAGTCACCCGCTTCTGCAGCCTCATTCGCCAAGCAACGGTCGGTCACCATTGGCTGCTCCGAGTGTCATTCAGAGATTTTCTTCAATAAACACAAAGAGTTAACGGTTATTACTTGCACACTAAGTATTACGAACTTTCTAATACGATGTTTGTCCATCGGTCGGCACTATCAGTGCGGCATTTATCGATGACTTGCCTACATGCGTTTCACATCCCCGACTTGCATCATTGGCACAAGCTTATCAGCGTGCTCATGCACGGGCTACGCGGCGCCCACTCTGTGCCTGGCAGGATTCGTGCTACGTGCAGCCTTTGACTGGACCTGGTCGCGAGAACATCCCTCGTGCCATTGGCTGCGATATTTCACAAGCGACTTTTTTTGTCACATCCATCTGCAAAAAACGTCAGTCGCAGTCGTCTTGACGTCAATGAACTCACCCTGTTGAAGCGTTTTGCATAGCCGAGAAATATCAATGTGACATTACACAATGGATTGTTTAGGATGGCGCCAAATAGGTCAATACATTGTCAGAAAGTTCATTTCTGCGACTTTTAGACAATTAGTTGGCGTCAATATTACAGCATAAAAATGTACCGAATGCCCGTCGCCGTCTCTGGTGATGTTCAGGCACCGTACCAACGAATGGTCACCCCCGGAGAGTCCCCTACATGAGCAGTGTTGTTGCCATCGTCAAAAGCATTGTTGGCCAAGTGTTCGCAGTGTCCCCAGAGGGGATTCGCCGTGTGCTCATCGAAGGGGATCGTCTGTTCGCCGGAGAGCAAGTGGTTACCGGCGCCGCGGGTGCCGTTACGCTGGAGCTGGCTGACGGCCGCACCATCGATCTGGGACGCGAAACGCAATGGAGCGCCAACACCCCGGACTCCAGCACTGATCTGAGCGCGGCCACTGCCCAGGCGGCCCCTTCGGTAGCGGAATTGCAGCAGGCCATCGCGGCCGGCGCCGACCCTACCCAAGACCTCGAAGCTACCGCTGCAGGCCCCGGCGCCAACGACACCGGCGGTGATGGCGGCGGCAGTCACAGTTTCGTATTGCTCAGTGAAACTGCGGGTGAAGTCGATCCAACCGTGGGCTATCCCACCGAAGGCCCAAACGGCGCTGCAGGTCCGAACGCGCGGGAGATCGTGGGCGATACCAACCCGATCAACGCTGATACCGATGCCGACGGGCCAGTCCTGCGCACCGCTACGCTGACCGTGACCGCTACAACCGCCATCACCGAAGCCGGCGGCGTGATTACCTACACCGCCACCCTGACCCAGGCGCCGTCCAGCGACCTGACCGTCACCTTGTCCAACGGCCAGTCGGTGCTCATTCCCGCAGGCCAGACCACGGGCGCGGTCAACGTCACCGTACCGGACACCAACACGCCATATATCGACCCGTCGCAGATTTCCGTGGTGGTCACCGGCACCACTGGCGGTGGCGATCTGGTGGTCACTACCGACCCGACCCCAGCCGTTACCCGTGTCGACGACACCATCGACGTCACCACCGTGACCCTGACCGTGGGCAACAACCCGGTCACCGAAGGCACCACCATCACCTACACCGCGGTGCTCACCAACCCGGCGCAGACGCCGGTGACCGTGACCCTTTCCGACGGCTCCACCATTACCATCCCGGCAGGTCAGTCTTCGGGGTCGGTCGATGTCGCCGCGCCGGCCAATGACGTCTACAACAACCCGACGACCATCAACACCACGATCACCGGTGCTACCGGCGGCAACTTCGAAAGCCTGGTGCCAAGCCCGGCGCCCGCAGTGGTCAATATCGTCGACTCGATCGATCCGACGACCGTCGTCCTGACCGCTACCGTCCCTGCGGGCGGCGCCCTGGAAAACGGCACTATCGTCTACACCGCTACCATCGGTGCGCCAGTGACTGGCTCGCCTGTTGTCGTGACCCTGTCGAACAACCAGACCATCACCATCGGTGTGGGTGAAACCAGCGGTTCGGTTTCTTTCCCTCTGGGCAACGATGTCTACAACGGCGCTGACACCGTCAGTACCGCGATCACCGGCGTAACCGGTGGCAACTATGAGCAACTGACTCCGAACACCACGCCGGTAGTAACGCCAGTCGGCGATAGCATCGACGTCACCAACG
Source organism: Pseudomonas sp. CFBP 8770 (assembly GCF_014841705.1). Lineage (NCBI taxonomy): Bacteria > Pseudomonadati > Pseudomonadota > Gammaproteobacteria > Pseudomonadales > Pseudomonadaceae > Pseudomonas > Pseudomonas sp. CFBP 8770. The sequence goes on along the minus strand of NZ_JACYUL010000003.1, from coordinate 15,929 downwards.
TCGTGCTGACCGCCACCGTCCCTGCGGGCGGCGCTCTGGAAAACGGCACCATCGTCTACACCGCCACCGTCGGTGCGCCAGTGACTGGCTCCCCGGTTGTAGTGACTCTGTCGAACAGCCAGATCATCACCATTGCCGTAGGCGAAACCAGCGGCACGGTTTCTTTCCCTCTGGGCAATGACGTCTATAACGGCGCTGACACCATCAGCACTGCTATTACTGGCGTGACTGGCGGTAACTTCGAACAGCTGACTCCGATCACCACCCCAGTCGTGACCCCAGTGGGCGACAGCATTGATGTGACCAACGTCGTGCTCACCGCTACCGTCCCTGCAGGCGGCGCCTTGGAAAACGGCACCATCCTCTACACCGCCACCGTCGGTGCGCCTGTCACTGGCTCCCCGGTTGTAGTGACTCTGTCGAACAGCCAGATCATCACCATCGCTGTCGGCGAAACCAGCGGCACGGTTTCTTTCCCACTGGGCAACGACGTTTACAACGGCGCTGACACTGTTTCTACAGCCATTACCGGTGTGACTGGCGGTAACTTCGAACAGCTGACCCCAATCACCACTCCAGTCGTGACGCCAGTCGGCGACAGCATCGACGTCACCAACGTCGTGCTCACCGCCACCGTCCCTGCGGGCGGCGCGTTGGAAAACGGCACCATCCTCTACACCGCCACCGTCGGCGCGCCTGTTACCGGCTCGCCTGTTGTCGTGACCCTGTCGAACAGCCAGGTCATCACCATCGCCGTCGGTGAAACCAGCGGCACGGTTTCCTTCGCGCTGGGCAATGACGTCTACAACGGCGCTGACACCATCAGCACTGCGATTACCGGCGTAACCGGTGGCAACTTCGAACAGCTCACCCCGAACACCACTCCAGTGGTGACGCCTGTAGGCGACAGCATCGACGTCACCAACGTCGTCCTGACCGCTACCGTCCCTGCGGGCGGCGCTCTGGAAAACGGCACCATCCTCTATACCGCCACCGTTGGCGCGCCAGTAACTGGCTCACCAGTCGTCGTGACCCTGTCGAACAACCAGATCATCACCATCGCCGTGGGCGAAACCAGCGGCACGGTTTCCTTCGCGCTGGGCAACGACGTCTACAACGGTGCCGACACCATCAGCACCTCGATCACCAGCGCCACCGGTGGCAACTACGAGCAGCTGACTCCAATCACCACCCCAGTCGTGACGCCAGTCGGCGACAGCATCGACGTCACCAACGTCGTCCTGACCGCTACCGTCCCTGCGGGCGGCGCTCTGGAAAACGGCACCATCCTCTACACCGCTACCGTTGGCGCGCCTGTCACCGGTTCGCCGGTTGTCGTGACCTTGTCGAACAACCAAGTCATCACCATCGCCGTCGGTGAAACCAGCGGTTCGGTTTCCTTCGCGCTGGGCAACGACGTCTACAACGGTGCCGACACCATCAGCACCGCGATCACCAGCGCCACCGGTGGCAACTACGAGCAGCTGACTCCAATCACCACCCCAGTTGTGACGCCAGTCGGCGACAGCATCGACGTCACCAACGTTGTGCTCACTGCCACCGTCCCTGCAGGCGGTGCTCTGGAAAACGGCACCATCCTCTACACCGCCACCGTCGGCGCGCCAGTGACTGGCTCGCCGGTTGTCGTAACCCTGTCGAACAGCCAGACCATCACCATCGCCGTCGGCGAAACCAGCGGCACGGTTTCCTTCGCGCTGGGCAATGACGTCTACATAGGCGCCGACACGATCAGCACCGCGATCACCGGTGTAACCGGCGGCAACTTCGAACAGCTGACCCCGATCACCACGCCAGTCGTAACCCCGGTTGGCGATATCATCGATGTCACCACCATCGGCCTCACCGGCGATGCGTCGGTCACCGAAGGCCAGTCCGCGACCTATACCCTGACATTGAGCAACCCGACCAATGTCGACACGCAGATCACCCTGAACCTGAGCTACGGCGGCACTGCTTCGCGCAGCGACTTCCAAGGTCCGGATACGATCACCGTGACCATCCCGCGCGGCCAGACCAGCGTGCAATTCCAGCTGCCGATCCTCGATGACAGCCTGGTGGAAGGCCGCGAGAACGTCGTGGTCACCATCGCCACGCCGACCGGCGACAACTTCGAGAGCCTGGTGGTCGATCCCCAGGCGTCCAGCGTCGATACCGCGATCATCGACAACGATGCTCCGGTGGTGGGTGACAACGACGGCGTTCCAGGCAACAAGCTGACGGGCACCGAAGACACCGTACTGGCACTGGACTGGGCCTCGTTCAACATCCAGCCGACCGCCAACCCCGGCCTCGACCTGGGCATCAAATTCACCAGCCTGCCGGCGAACGGCTCGCTGCAGTTCAACGACGGCACGGGCTGGAGAGACCTGACCCAGGCCGATCTGGGCACCACCTTCAGCAAGGCCCAGATCGACACCGGCGCACTGCGTTTTGTCCCGGTAGCCGACGAGTCGGGCAGCGACGCCTACAACAACGGTGGCACAGGCGACCAGCGCAGCGATTACGCCAACTTCACCTTCACCCCAACGGTCGATGCCCTGGTGGGCAAGCCGGGCACCATGGTCATCGACATCAGGCCGGTGGCGGACGTCCCCATGCTGTCCGTGGCCCAGGGTATCTCGGGTCTGATCAAGTACACCTACACCGACTTGCAGGGCCTGGGCACCAACGGCGAAGGCGCTGATCCTGCACTGATCAAGTCCACCATCGAAGCGGCCGGCAGCCGTCCGGGCGTGATCATTTCCGATGTGGGCGACGCCAACATCGTGCAGGGCACCGGGACCAAGGTCACCGGCCTGATCTTCCTCGAAGCCGGCAAGGTCTACACCTTCAGCGGCAAGGCCGATGACGGCCTGCTGATCAATGTCGGCGGCAAGGACCTGGACGGCGCTCACTGGGGCGCAGGTATCGACCCAACCTCGGGCGACTACAGCGGCAGCATCACGCCGACCGAAACCGGCTACTACAGCATCGACCTGTACCACTACAACCAGAACGGCCCAGGCTTCTACGGCCTGAACCTCTCGGTCGACCAAGGTCCTGCGACCTCGATCGGCCAGAGCGGCGTGCCGGTCTACAGCGATATCAGCGACATCATCAAGCAGGGTATCGATGTGGTTCCGCACGTCGACGCCAATGGCGATGGCTACTACGCCGGCTACGAACTGAACCACGGCGCCGAAGACACCGCGATCCAGCTGAGCTCCATCGTTGTTTCCTTCGGCGATGTGCGCGACGGCTCCGAGCAGCACGTTCTGCAGATCAGCGGCATTCCGGTCGGCGCAGAACTGCGTGACGCCGCTGGCCACAGCTACACGGCCCAAGCTGGCGGCAACGGCACGGCCAACATCACCGACTGGGATCTGACCACCCTGACGTTCACCCCACCGACCGATTTCAACGGCACCGTGGCCCTGACCGTCACGGCCATCGCCACCGAAAACGCAGACCCGGCGAACCCGGCGTCGGTCAGCCAGCAATTGAATGTCATTGTGGACCCGGTCACCGACGTGACCAACGTGGTCCTCACTGCCGAGGTTCCAGCAGGCGGCGCGGTCGAGAACGGCACCATCGTCTACACCGCCACCGTCGATTCGCCGGTGACCGGCGCACCTGTGGTGGTCACCTTGTCCAACAGCCAGGTAATCACCATTGCCGTCGGCGCCACCAGCGGTTCGGTGTCCTATGTCATCGGCAACGATGTGTACAAGGGCGCTGATACCGTCAGCACTGCAATCACCGGTGTGAGCGGCGGCACCTACGAGCAACTGACCCCGATCACTACCCCGGTCGTCACCCCGGTTGGCGACAGCATCGACGTGACCACCATTGGCCTGACCGGCGATGCGTCGGCCACCGAAGGCCAGTCGGCCGTCTACACCCTGACCCTGAGCAACCCGACCAACACCGACACCCAGGTGACCCTGAACCTGACCTACGGCGGCAGCGCGACACGTGCCGATTACCAAGGCCAGGACAGCATCACCGTGACCATTCCGAAGGGCCAGACCAGCGTCCAGTTCCAGCTGCCCATCGTCGATGACAGCCTGGTCGAAGGCCGCGAGAACGTCGTGGTCACCATTGCCACGCCGACCGGCGACAACTTCGAAAGCCTGGTGGTCAACCCGCAGGCCGCCAGCGTCAATACCACCATCATCGACAACGATGCTCCGGTGGTCGGCGACAACGGCGACAACAACGGCGTGGCCGGCAACAAGCTCAGCGGTACCGAAGACACCGCCGTGGCACTGGACTGGGCCTCGTTCAACATCCAGCCGACCGCCAACCCCGGCCTCGACCTGGGCATCAAGTTCACCAGCCTGCCGGCGAACGGCTCGCTGCAGTTCAACGACGGCACGGGCTGGAGAGATCTGACCCAGGCCGACGTGGGCACTACCTTCAGCAAGGCCCAGATCGAAACCGGCGCACTGCGCTTTGTCCCGGTAGCCGACGAGTCGGGCAGCGATGCCTACAACAACGCCGGCACCGGTGATCAGCGCAGCGACTACGCCAGCTTCACCTTTACCCCGACGGTCGATGCCCTGGTGGGCAAGCCGGGTACCGTCACCATCGACATTGCGCCGGTGGCCGACGCGCCGATCCTCAGCCTGACCCCGGGCTACGTCGTTGCGACCGGGCTGATCAAGTACACCTACACCGACCTGCAGGGCCTGGGTACGACTGGCGAAGGCGCCGATCCTGCGCAGATCAAGTCCACCATCGAAGCGGCGGGCAGCCGTCCGGGCGTGGTCATCGCCGATGTCGGTGACAGCAACATCGTGCAGGGCACCGGGACCAAGGTCACCGGCCTGATCTTCCTCGAAGCCGGCAAGACCTACACCTTCAGCGGCAAGGCCGACGACGGCCTGCTGATCAACGTTGGCGGCAAGGACCTGGGCACTGCTCATTGGGGTGCTGGCATTGACCCGACCTCGGGCGATTTCAGCGGCAGCATCACCCCCGCTGAAACCGGCTACTACAGCCTCGACCTGTACCATCACAACCAGAACGGTCCAGGTTTCTATGACCTGAACCTCTCGGTCGACCAGGGTCCTGCGACCTCGATCGGTCAGAGCGGCGTGCCGCTGTACACCGACATCGCCGATCTGGTGAACCAAGGCATCAACGTCACCTCGCACGTCGATGGCAACGGTGACGGCTACTACGCCGGCTACGAACTGAACCACGGCGCCGAAGACACCGCGATCCAGCTGAGTACCATCAACGTCTCGTTCGGCGACACCCGTGACGGCTCCGAGCAGCATGTGCTGCAGATCAGCGGCATCCCCGTAGGCGCAGTGCTGCGTGACGGCGCCAACCACAGCTACCTTTCCAACGACGGCGGCACTGGCACAGCCGACATCACTGGCTGGGACCTGAAAACCCTGAGCATCACCCCACCGGCCAACTACAACGGCACTCTGGCCTTGACCGTTACGGCCACTGCCACCGAAAGCGCCGATGTGGCCAATCCAGCGTCGGTCAGCCAGCCGTTGAACGTCATCGTCGACCCGGTTACCGACGTCACCAATGTCGTGCTCACGGCACAAACGCCTGCAGGCGGCGTGCTGGAAAACGGCACCATCGTCTACACCGCGACCGTAGGTGACATCGTGACCGGCACACCGGTCGTCGTGACGCTGTCGAACAACCAGACCATCACCATTCCCGTGGGTCAGACGTCGGGCTCGGTGTCCTACGTGGTTGGCAACGATGTGTACAAAGGCGCCGACTCGATCGCCACCACGATCACTGGCGCCACCGGCGGCACCTACGAGCAACTGACCCCGAACACCACCCCGGTCGTGACCCCGGTTGGCGACAGCATCGACGTGACCACCATCGGCCTGACCGGCGATGCGTCGGCCACCGAAGGCCAGTCGGCCGTCTACACCCTGACCTTGAGCAACCCGACCAACACCGACACCCAGGTGACCCTGAACCTGACCTACGGCGGCAGCGCGACACGTGCCGATTACCAAGGCCAGGACAGCATCACCGTGACCATTCCGAAGGGCCAGACCAGCGTCCAGTTCCAGCTGCCCATCGTCGATGATAGCCTGGTCGAAGGTCGCGAGAATGTTGTGGTCACCATTGCCACGCCGACCGGCGACAACTTCGAAAGCCTGGTGGTCAACCCGCAGGCCGCCAGCGTCACTACCGCCATCATCGACAACGATGCTCCGGTGGTCGGCGACAATGGCGACAACAACGGCGTGGCCGGCAACAAGCTCAGCGGTACCGAAGACACCGCCGTGGCACTGGACTGGGCCTCGTTCAACATCCAGCCGACCGCCAACCCCGGCCTCGACCTGGGCATCAAGTTCACCAGCCTGCCGGTCAACGGTTCGCTGCAACTCAAAAACGACAATGGCGAGTGGAGAGATCTGACCCAGGCCGACGTGGGCACCACCTTCACCAAGGCCCAGATCGACAACGGCGCACTGCGCTTTGTCCCGGTAGCCGACGAGTCGGGCAGCGATGCCTACAACAACACCGGCACCGGTGATCAGCGCAGCGACTACGCCAGCTTCACGTTCACTCCGACGGTCGATGCCCTGGTGGGCAAGCCGGGCACCGTCACCATCGACATCGCGCCGGTGGCCGACGCGCCGATCCTCAGCCTGACTCCGGGCTACGTCGTTCCGACCGGGCTGATCAAGTACACCTACACCGACCTGCAGGGCCTGGGTACGACTGGCGAAGGCGCCGATCCTGCGCAGATCAAGTCCACCATCGAAGCGGCAGGCAGCCGTCCGGGCGTGGTCATCGCTGATGTCGGTGACACCAACATCGTGCAAGGCACCGGGACCAAGGTCACCGGCCTGATCTTCCTCGAAGCCGGCAAGACCTACACCTTCAGCGGCAAGGCCGACGACGGTCTGTTGATCAACGTTGGCGGCAAGGACCTGGGCACTGCCCATTGGGGTGCCGGTGTCGACCCGACCTCGGGCGATTTCAGCGGCAGCATCACCCCCGCTGAAACCGGCTACTACAGCCTTGACCTGTACCATCACAACCAGAACGGTCCAGGCTTCTACGACCTGAACCTGTCGGTCGACCAGGGTCCTGCGACCTCGATCGGTCAGAGCGGTGTGCCGCTGTACACCGACATCGCCGATCTGGTGAACCAGGGCATCAACGTCACCTCGCACGTCGATGGCAACGGTGACGGCTACTACGCCGGCTACGAACTGAACCACGGCGCCCAGGACACCGCGATCCAGCTGAGCACTATCAACGTCTCGTTCGGCGACACCCGTGACGGCTCCGAGCAGCACGTGCTGCAGATCAGCGGCATCCCGGTAGGTGCAGAACTTCGTGACGGCGCCAACCATGTATACAGCGCGAAAGACGGTGGCAACGGCACGGTCGATATCACCAACTGGGATCTGACCACCCTGACCATCACGCCGCCGACCGACTTCAGCGGCACCTTGGCCCTGACCATCACGGCCACCGCCACTGAAAGCGCCGATCCGGCCAACTCGGTATCGGTCAGCCAGCCGCTCAACGTCATCGTCGACGCCGTGAACACCGCGCCAGTGGTGATCATGGACGAGCAGGTAGTCTTCAACGAAGGCTCGGCAGAATCGGTCAACCTGGTCTCGGGCCTGAGCATCAGCGACAAGGACAACAGCGCCGGCGATCAACTGCAGGGCGCGAAGATCGTCATTCAGAACACCATGGCCGGTGACACCCTGAGCTCGGCGTTCGAAACCGGCAATGGCACCACTGCCCAAGGCATTGGCTACAAGGTCGGTGGCGTTGCCAGCGATGGCACCATGACCATCACCCTGGAAGGCATGGCCAGCCGCGCCGCGTATCAGGAGCTGATCAACTCGATCAAGTTCCAGGCGACCGGCGAGCATCCGGAAAGCACCGTGCGCCAGGTGTCGGTCGAAGTGACCGATACTGGCGTGCAGAGCAATGGCGTGAACGGCGCGACTTCGGTGGTGGCCAACAGCATGCTGGCGGTCAAGCCGGCAGTCGTCGTAACCCTGTCCGCCGAACCGCAGGCAGTCGAAGGCGGTGTGATCAAATACACCGCGACCCTGACCGACCTGCACGGCAATGCCGTCAACGCCCTGGAAACCGTCCGGGTCGACATCGGCAATGGCGACAGCATCAGCATTGCCAAAGGTGCCTCGGCAAGCGCCATCACGGTCGCTGCGCCGCTGGATGACGTCTACAAGGATGCCGACTCGGTCAGCCGCACTATCCAAAATGTGACCGGTGGCGGCGACGTCACATTGGTCCCAGGCACCACGCCGGTCAATGTGCTGGTAAACGACACCATCGACGCCACCAAGGTCACCTTGAACGCCACCTCGGCGGTCAACGACGGCGGCGTCATCACCTACACCGCCACGCTCGACCATGCCGCCGACAAGGCTTTGAAACTCGTGCTGTCGAACGGCCAGACCATCGACATCGCCGCCAATGCCAAGCAAGGCTTCGTCAACTACACGGTGGGCAACGATGCATCGCGCGCCGGCATCCTGACCGTTGCCATTGCTGGCATCGCCAGCGCTGCCGATGGCAAGCTGATCGACGGCAACTTCGAAAACCTGCAGTACAAGGATGCCTCAGCCAGCACCACCGTGACCGGTCCACAGACCACCATTGGTATCACCGGTGCCGAGCGGATCATCGAAGGTCAGTCGGCGATCTACACCCTGACCCTGAGCAACGAAACCAAGAGCCAGGTCACCGTCACCCTGAACTACTCGGGCAAGGCCGCCAACGGCGCGGACTTCCAGGGTCAGACCACCGTAGTCATCGGCGCCGACAAGTCCTCCGCGACCTTCCCCATCAGCGCCCTGAGCGATCAACTGCGCGAAGGCACCGAACAGCTGGTGGTGACCATCGACTCGGTCACCGGTGGCAACTTCCAGAGCCTGACCACGGATCCGGCCCACGCCAGTGTCGCCATCAACATCATCGACAACAACTTGGTGGTCGATACCGCCACGGTCGATGAAGGCGTCACACTGAACGGCAACGTGCTGACCAATGATCGCGACGGCGACAACAGCCTGACCGTGGCCAAGTTCAGCATCGGCGGCACCAGCTACGCGATGGACGCCAGCGGCCATGCCTCGGCGCCGGTCACCGCAACCGTCGGCAACCAGTCGGTAACGGTCGGCAACCTCACCATCGCCAGCGATGGCAGCTACACCTACACTCCGGTCAAGGCCTACGAGAACTGGAGCGGCAGCCTGCCGACGGTCACCTACACCACCGATACCGGTGCCGTGAGCACCTTGAACGTCACCGTGGCGCCCGTCAGCGATACTCCGCTGCTGAGCGTTGCCAATCCGACTTCGTGGACCCTGTCTGGCGACGCCAGCACCGTCACCAGCGGCCAAGTGAGTCAGTTGGGCGAAGCGTGGAAAAACAGCGATGCCAACGGCTACATCGAGGTCAATCCGTACAGCCTGTATAACGGCTCGGCAGACACCACCAAGGTCATCGAGCTGGAAAGCTACCTCGGCGCCCCCGGCGACCTCTATACCGTCGTTGGCAATGCCAAGGCGGGCTCGCTGTACACGCTGGAATTCGACTATTCGCCGCGTAAAGGCCATGAAGGCGATTCCGACGTCAAGGTCATGTGGGGCGACAAGGTTGTGGCCGTGATCAACGGCACCACACCGGGCATGGTGCACTACAGCCTGCAGCTGCCGGTAGACAGCACCGCCAGCAAGACCTTGACCTTCGCTTCGGTGGACAAGAACTCGTACGGTGGCCTGCTGGACAACATCACGCTGTCCACTACCGGCAACACCGGCGTGGCCGGCAAGGCAATCGCGCTGTCAGCGATCTCTTCGGAACTGGTCGACCGTGACGGCTCCGAAACCCTGACCACGACGATCTCCAACATCCAGGCCGGTGCCACCCTCAGCGACGGTACCCACAGCTTCACGGCGAGCAGCACTGCCCAGACGGCGGATGTCAGCAACTGGAACCTGGCTGCCCTGACGCTCACCACCGCAGCCAACGCCCCGGTCGGCGACATCAACCTGAAGGTCAATGCCACTGCCAAGGACGGCAGTGCCGAGGCCGCATCGGCTGCCGAGCAAACGCTGACCGTGCACGTCGTGGCGACGCAGCAGAGCTACAGTGTGATCACCGGCAACGCCGGCACCGAAACGCTGGACGGCACCACCGGCCGCGACATCATCGTCGGCGACGTGACCCCGACCCAGACCCAGAACGGCGCCAGCTACAACATCGCCTACATCCTGGATCGCTCGGGCAGCATGAAGGACACCCTGGCCAGTGCGAAGGACTCGGTCGCCACCGCAATCCAGCAGCTCTCGCAGAACCTGGGCGGCGGCACGGTCAAGGTGACCATCGTCGACTTTGGCACCGACTCCAAGCAAGGCGCCACGCTGACGCTGACGCCGAACATGTCGGTGGATGCCATCAAGGCAGGCCTGGGCCTCAATGCGATCACGGCAACCGGTGGCACCAACTACGAGTCGGCGTTCTTCAAGGCGGCGACCTGGTTCAACGGTACCGAGGCCACCAGCAACACTGGCGCGGTGAAGCTCAGCTACCTGATCACCGACGGCGAACCGAACTACTACCTCGACGCTGCCGGCAATCGCCAGGGCAACGGCTCTACCACCACCAGTGCCGTCATCGATGGCTCCGCCGAAGGCTTCGCAGCCTTGGCCAAGGTGTCGACCGTGGAAGCCATCGGTGTTGGCAACAACGCCAACAGCGCCACCGTGGCAACCTTGCAGAAATTCGACAGCGATGGCGAAGTACAAAGCAAGATCGACGTCACCAATATCGCTGCGGCACTGAAAAACAGCCTCATTACCGCCGGTGGCGACACCATCAACGGCGGCGAGGGTCACGACATCCTGTTCGGCGACACCATCTCCTTCACCAAGGCAGGCGTGACCACCGAGGGCACGACGGCGCTGAGCGAGTACGTGAAGTCGGTCACCAACACCAGCTCCGTCACCTCCGAGCAGGTGCATGACTACATCACCAAGCACGCCAGTGAGTTCAACGTCGGCGCTGCCAGCTCAGACGGCCAGGCCGGTCTGTTCACCGTCGCCAAGGGGGGCAACGACTTCCTCAACGGCGGTGATGGCAACGACATCATCTACGGCCAGCGCGGTGATGACACCATTCGCGGCGGCGCCGGCAACGATGTACTGTTTGGCGGCGCCGGCAAGGATACGTTCGTGTGGAAGACCGGTGACGTAGGTACCGACACCATCAAGGACTTCAGCCATGCCGAGGGTGACAAGCTGGACTTGTCCGACCTGTTGCCATCGGACGCCGAGACCAACCTGGCGAACTACTTGAAGCTGAGCACCGACACGGCCGGCAACTCGACCCTGCAAATCAGCACCAAGGGCGGTATGACCTCGGCTTCGGCCACGGTCACGCCAGATGTCACCATCAAGGTCGACAATGCGCATTGGGGCAGCGGCACCGATGCCATCAAGTCGCTGATCTCCGGTGGCGACCTGCTGGTCAAGCACCACGACTGATGCAGTCGGCGGCCAGCCCATCGGGTTGGCCGCCAATGTCATCCACTGGTTCTGAATCCGTGTAATCTCTGCCGAGACTGCCCTGCAGTCTCGGCAGGTTTTTTTCGATGGGAGCGCTTCGATGTTCTACGTGCAACGCGATCGACAAGGTGCATTGGTCCGCGTGGAAGCGGCAGCCTATGCCGAAGCCACAGAAACCCTGCCGGCCGATCACCATGAAATACAGGCGTGGTACGCCAACGATGTGGTCGAAACCAGCCTGAAACAGCTCAAGCAGAGCGATCTGGACATGATTCGGGTACTCGATGACCTGATCCAGGTACTGACCAGCAAAGGCATCATCCGTGTGACCGATCTACCGGCAGCGGCCCAGGCCAAGCTCAAGGATCGTTCCAGCGCACGGGTGGCGCTTGGCGGCCTGAATCAGTTGATCAACGACGACGAAACCGGCTTGATCTGAAGCCTGCGCCCCCTCCACCACCGCGCCCGAAACGGCACGGTCCGAAGGCAGGCGAAGGCACCCACAACCTAGTCAAGCTTCCAGGGCTGCGGCTCGCCCACCAGCTGTCCTTGGACGCCGGCAATACCCATCTCGCGAATCACCTGCAACTCCCCTTCCGTCTCGACCCGCTCGGCAATCAGCGGCAAGTCGATACTGTGCGCTGCCCGCTGAATGGCTTCGATGAACAGACGCTTGTGGCTTTCCTCGTTGATCGCACGAATGTAGCTGCCGTCGATCTTCAGGTAACCAAGGCCCAGGTGGGCCAGGTTGCCGATCATGCTGAAACGCCCGCCAAACCGCTGCAGGCTCAGGCTGTAGCCCAGGCTGCGCAAACGCCGCGTGAGCTGCTCGAGCACGTTCTGCTCGGGAATTTGTTCCTCGCCTATCTCCAGGGTAAGGCGCGAGCCCAGGGCGGGATGCTGCGCCAGTCTCTCGAACAAGCCCTCCAATGCCTGCGGATCGTTCAAGGTAGCCGCCGACAGGTTCAAGGCGAGTGTGGCATCGTGCTTGCGCAAATGCTCCAGGACCAGCTCCAGCATCAGCCGATCCAGTCGCGCCGACCAGCCGAAGCGTTCCAGCCAAGGCAGAAACCGACCAGCGGCGACCGCCTGGCCCTGCTCGTCGATCAGCCGTGACAGCACCTTGTGATGCAGCACGCGCGTGGTATCCACGCTGCTCACCACCGGCTGGAAGTACAGCTGGAAGCGGCCTTTGGCCAAGGCCTCGTCGAGCAGCGTGTGCCAGGCGTGGTGGTCATTCTCCACGGTGGCCAGCGCCATGTGCTCCAGACACACCCAATTGCACTCGCCAGCACCCTCGGCTTGCGCCAGGGCCTCGTCCGCCAGCTTGAGCAATGCCTGAGGGTCGTCACCGGGGGTGTACGGCGCCAGTCCGAGGTGAGCCACCGGCAGCAGATCGGTAGCGCCGGTCTGCGCCAGACTGCGCAGGTTCGCGTCGAGCTCCTGAGCGAGCTGCTGAGCCTCTTCGCGCACCATGCCTGGTGCCAGTATGGAAAACTCGCCACCCCGGCTGCGGGTGATCAGGTTGTGCGTCTCAGGGTGACGCGCACAGGTGCGCAGCAACTGCTGCCCCACTGCCTGCAGCAACTGATCGGTTCGCTGTCCGCCCAGGCGCTGGTTGAGGCCTGCCAGATCGTTGATACGCAACAGCACCAGATAGCCCGCACTGGCCTCCTCCAGGTTGCTGACACGCGTGTGCAGCTGCATCTCGAAGTAGCGTCGGTTGGCCAGGCCCGTCAGACTGTCCTGGTACGACTCGATACGCAGCCGTTCACTGCGCACGGTCTGCTCGTGGAACAGTGCCTTGAGCTTTTCCACCATCTGGTTCATCGCCTGCACCACCCGGCGCAGCTCGGGAGTGCGCGGCAGATCCGGCAGGCTGAGGAATTCCCTGCGTGCAATGGCGTGCGATTGCTCGACCATGTAATCCAGCGGCTTCAGCTGGCGACGCAACAACAGTGCACCCAGCGCAGCACTGACCGCGCCGCACAGCAACAACCAGCCCAGGCTGCCCAACGCGCCCTGCCACAGCTTGGCCACGGCAAACATCGGATGGCTGACCACCTCGACCCGCGCTGCCTGCTCCCAGCCGCGGCTGACGATCGCGTCACCGCCGGCCGGTGCCAGGTTGATCATCTTGACGAACCAGGCCGGCACGCCGCTGCCGTCCGGCTCGGCCGCACGCTCGACGATGACACTGTCGTCCGCCAGGTTGACCACGCGAATGCTGGCGTAATAGCCGCTGTCGAAGATCGAGCTGACCATCAGTTCGACCATTGCCGGGTCGTCGATATTGGGCGTGAGCGACAACGCCAGTGCCGTGGCCGCATCCTGGGCATGCGAGCGCAGCTGGTTGACGTACTGAGTGCGCGAACTTTCCAGGCTGACCATGAAGCTGCCAGTGAAAGCCACCACCAGAAACAGGCATATCGCGATCAACAGTTGTTTGAACAGAGACATCGTTGCTCCACTTAATAATCCAGACTCGCCGGAAAGCCTTCTGCGGTCATTTTCTTCAGTACGTCCTGCCAACGCGACAGGCGCTTGGTATCCCCTACCTTCTTGTTGCCACCAGCGCCGGTGAGCCACAACCCTTCACCGTTGAAGGCGTAGACCGGCAGCAAGTCCTGGCGCTGGCTGGCAGGCAGAATTGGGTCCATCAGACTGTCCAGCACCAGGGGCATGGCCGTCGGCGTGGCGTAATAGGTGAGCACCATGTGCGCGCGGTTCTGTCGCAACGCCTTGACGTAAGTGATGCGCAGTTTGTCGGCGGCGACGCCCAAGTGGCGCAGGCTGAAGTACTTGGCGATCGCGTAGTCCTCGCAGTCGCCGGCGCCCTTGAGCAGCGACTGCACCGGCGTGGCCCAATAGTCGACTTCGCGCCACAGATCGAGATCCTCTCGATACCGTAGTTGATGATTGAAGAACTGATTGACCACTTCCAGTTGCTCGCCCTCGCTCAACGGCTTCTGGGTTGCCAGCAACCGTTGCCACGCATCAATGCGCTGTGCGCCTTCGCCCAATGGCCCATACAGACCCTCGGCACGGCGACTGATCTGATTGAAGTCCCAGTCGGCGCGAAGCCCGCCCAGCAATGTGCCTGCCAAGGCAAAGGCAATCGCAAGACAGCGCACCGTCTGTAGGTACTTCAGCCGTGTAACCAACGTGTTCGATCCGCCAGGGAGGCACCGCAGCCCACCATGGTGCGGGGGCGCATGACAAAAAACAATGGCACGATGAAATCACTTTCTCGTGAGCCTGTGCAGCCTGTTCGTCGCTTCAACACTGCACTTCGTCTGGCTACCGGCTTGGGAGGGTGTTATTCAAACGTGCCAGCTTTCAATGTGTAACTGGTTACGTCACGATGGCGCAAATTGATTGAGGTTGTTTGGCGTGACTGAAAAATCCACTGTGCTGGCCAGCATTCTGGGCAGTGAACAGGTGCCGGCACACTTGGCACGCTCGGTGATCGAAGAAAGGATTCGCGCCGCGATCTATGACGGGCGCCTGCCATGTGGCATGGCCATCCGGCAGCAAGAACTCGCCACCCTGTTCGGCGTCAGTCGAATGCCCGTGCGCGAAGCGCTGCGCCAACTCGAAGCACAAGGTCTGCTCAAGGTGGTGCATCACAAGGGCGCGGTGGTGGCCCCCCTGATCAATCACGATTCAGTGGAAACCTACGCCCTGCGCATGCTTCTGGAATGCGAAGCCTTGCGCCTGTCGGTGCCCTTGTTGGACGAGCCCGATTTCGCCTTCGCCCAGGACTGCATCGAACGCCTGGAACGGACATCGGACTACGTCGAGATCAGTCGCCTCAACCGGGCCTTCCACAGGACGCTTTACGCACAGGCCGGTAACCGCCGGTTATTGCATTTGATAGATGAAGGACTCATTGAGGAAGAGCGCTTCCTGCGCTTCAATCTGGAAGCCATGGGGTTGCGCAATATGGCTCAGGACGATCACCGCAACCTGTTGCAGGCTGCAAGGCAACGCGATGTGATGCTGGCTGTCGAGTTGCTGCGAGAGCACTTGCAGCNAAAACCCCTACCTGCTTACGCAGATAGGGGTTTCGGAATTCAATCTTGACGATGACCTACTCTCACATGGGGAAACCCCACACTACCATCGGCGATGCATCGTTTCACTGCTGAGTTCGGGATGGGATCAGGTGGTTCCAATGCTCTATGGTCGTCAAGAAATTCCGTGTGCCGGGTTGGCTTAGCCAACCTCAGCGAAATATTGGGACTTCTACTTATAGACAAAACCCCTACCTGCTTACGCAGATAGGGGTTTCGGAATTCAATCTTGACGATGACCTACTCTCACATGGGGAAACCCCACACTACCATCGGCGATGCATCGTTTCACTGC
>NZ_JACYUL010000002.1:0-552518 GCF_014841705.1 Pseudomonas sp. CFBP 8770 | reverse complement strand
GAATTCTACAGCGTTTCAAACCGCTGTCAACTGCCTTTTTCACCGCTTCCGACCTTGAAGATCGAAACCCCTCCGAGCTCTCTGAAACGGCCAACTCATTGATTAACAAAGAGTTTATCGTTTCGGCTGCGCCGGAAGTGGGGCGAATTATAGAGCGATTCTGGCGAGCGTCAATAGCCAATACGGATAAAGTTCAAGAAATATAAAATGGGCAATATATTGCTCATTTCATCCGCCTTGGCCATGATACGCCGCACGCATGCCTTTCACATCTGCCAAGTAGCCGACACATGACTCCGCCTTCGCTGACCACCAAGCTCTACCCTATCGCTCTTCTTATTATAGCCATGGCGTCCATCCAGACTGGTGCCTCGCTGGCCAAGGGCATGTTTCCCTTGATAGGTGCACAAGGTACGACAGCATTGCGCCTGATCTTCGCCAGCCTGTTCATGCTGGTACTGCTGCGCCCATGGCGCGCCCGACTGACCTGGACGACGCTGAAGACCGTGATGATCTACGGTATCGCTCTGGGCTGCATGAACCTGCTCTTCTATATGTCGCTGCGCACCGTCCCGCTGGGGATCGCCGTGGCCCTGGAGTTCACTGGGCCGTTGGCGGTAGCCATTCTGGCTTCGCGCAAGGCTGTGGATTTTGCCTGGGTCGCTCTGGCAGTCGTCGGGCTGCTGTTGTTGATACCCATGGGCGAGGCCGAGGCCGGACTTGATCCGGTCGGCGTGTGTTATGCGCTGGGTGCTGGCGTGTGCTGGGCGTTGTACATCCTGTATGGCCAGAAGGCCGGCGCCGACAATGGCGTACAGACTGCCGCACTGGGGGTAATGATCGCTGCGGTGTTCATCGCGCCGATCGGCATCGCGCATGCGGGCACCGCTTTGCTCGACATAGCGCTGATGCCGACCGCCATCGCCGTGGCAATCCTGTCCACGGCGCTGCCCTATAGCCTCGAGATGGTCGCGCTGACACGCTTGCCGGCCCGCACCTTTGGCACGTTGATGAGCATGGAGCCGGCCATTGGCGCGTTGTCGGGGCTGGTGTTCCTGCATGAAGTGCTGAGCACTACCCAATGGTTGGCAATTGGCGCGATCATCATGGCCTCTGTCGGGGCCACGTTGACCATTCGTGCTGAGCACGCTCCTGCCGTGGCCGCCGACTGATCTGGCTTTTCAAACCGGCAGCGTACGGTCGCGCAGCCATTGCAAGGAGACGCCTGCCAGCAGCGGTGCCACTCGCCGTTCCACTTCGGCATGGTAGTCGTTGAGCCATCGGCGCTCTGCTGTCGACAACGCGTGAACATCTATGCAGCGCGTATCGATCGGGCATAGCGTCAGGGTTTCGAAGTCGAGGAACTGGCCAAAGTCGCTTTGCCCGGCTTCGCGGGTGAGGACCAGATTCTCGATACGCACACCCCAACACCCGGGACGGTAGGTGCCCGGTTCGATCGACGTGATCATCCCCGGCAGCATGGCCGTCTGCGGTGTCGTCGCGGCTTGATAGGCGATGACTTGCGGCCCTTCGTGGACATTCATGAAATAACCCACCCCATGACCAGTGCCGTGCCCATAGTCGACCTGATCGGCCCAGATCGGCGCGCGTGCGATGGCATCGAGCAAGGGTGAAAGGATTCCCTTGGGAAAAGTGGCGCGTGACAGGGCGATCATCCCCTGCAGCACTCTGGTGCAATCCGCGCGCTGTTGCGCCGTTGGCGTACCGACCGGAATCATCCGGGTTATGTCGGTGGTACCGCCCAGGTACTGTCCGCCAGAGTCGATCAACAGCAGACCGTCACCCTCGATCACGGCATGAGCCTGTTCAGTGGCGCGATAGTGCGGCATCGCGCCGTTGGCGTTGAACGCCGCGATGGTCGAAAAGCTGAGCGAGACGAAGTTGGGCCGACGTGCGCGCGCCGCCGTAAGCTGCTCGTCGATGGTCAACTCGGTTATCCGTTCACGCCCCCAGGCGCCCTCCAGCCACGCGAAGAACTCGCAGAGTGCTGCCCCGTCCTGCTCCATGGCATGGCGGATATGCTCCGCTTCGGGTGCAGTCTTGCGCGACTTGCTCAACGTAGTTGGATTGAGTGCTTCTACCAGGGCCACACCCGTCCCGAGGTTTTCGATGATGCCAACGGTGACGCGAGCCGGATCGAGCAAAAGCTTCTCGCCTACCGGTACAGCGGCAAGGGCCGACGCGATATCGGCGTATTCGCGAACCTCGATGCCGTCCTGCGCCAGGCTGTCACGCACGGCGGTATCAACCCTGGACCCTGCCGTGAACAAGGTCGCCGAACGCTCGCCGATCAAGGCGAATGCGACGAAGACCGGGTTGTAGGGAACGTCCGACCCGCGCAGGTCAAACAGCCAGGCGATGTCGTCAAGGGTCGCCAATAGGTGCCACTGAGCCCCGTGCGCCTGAATCTGCTCGCGCAGTGTCTTCAGTTTTTCACCGCGCTCGCGCACGGCGTAGGGTGCGGCGTGTGCGTAGACCGGTTGCACCGGCAGTGCCGGGCGATCGGGCCAGGCCTGGGCGAAAAGGTCGGTATCGGTACGCAGTGACGCACCTGTTCGCTGGAGCTTTTCTCGCAACTGCCGTGCGGCGGCAATTGCCATGACCGCGCCGTCGACTGCAACCGTACCGCCTGCGCGCACCTGAGTACCCAGCCAATCCAGTGGACCGGGCTGCCCGGCGATCAGCTTGACCAACTCGATGCCGCTGTCGGCGAGTTCGACCCGTGCCTGCTCCCAATAGCGGCTGTCGGCCCAGAGACCGGCGAAATCGGGGGTCACGATCAGGGTTCCGACCGAGCCCTGGAACCCGGACAACCATTGGCGGGCCTGCCAGTGCTCCGGTAGGTATTCGGATAGATGCGGGTCCGCCGAAGGTACCAGCAAGGCATCTATGCCCTCGCGGAGCATGAGCGCGCGCATGTGGCGCAAGCGCTCGGCAACAGGAAAGCTGGCGGAAGGTGTCAGGCTCATTCGGGCTCCGGTTCGGGTGCTGGATCTTGTAGGCGGATCTTGTAGGCGGATAATGGCGAAGGCAGCTGCGCGGGGCAACCTCGGGCAAGGACGCTTCTTACCTCTCGACACCTTGGCGGTCACCTTGCAGCCTCGAGGCGTTCAGATGACGACGTTACGGACGAAGCGGACAGCCGTTTCGCTGTCGTTGCGGTACGCGTAGGGTTGATTGCTTGGGTAGACGAAAAACTCACCGGCCGCCAGTTCGCGGGTGCGGCCCGCCAATATGACGGTGAGGCGTCCCTCGCAGACGTAGATCTGCTCGCTCCAACCCTCGGCGTCCGCCTCCGATGCGTAGGATTCGCCAGGCTGCAGCAGCCATTCCCAGAGTTCCACCTCCTTGCTGGCCACCGTACTGGCCAGGAGCACAGCCCTGCTGCCCGGCAAGGTGCCGACCCACGCCAGCTCGTTGATACGGCTGGGGTCGCGGTTCTCGCCGGGCTGGATGAGGTCGCTGAAGGCAACATCCAGCGCTTGCGCGACGCGATCCAGGGTGGTCAGGCTGACGTTGTTGTCACCGGCTTCGATGGCCACCAGCATGCGGCGGCTGACTCCGGAGTGTTCCGCGAGAGCCGCCTGGGAAAGTCCGGCGGCCTGACGCAGGCGGCGCACGTTGTGGCTGACATGCTGAAGCACCGAAGCCTTGGAACTGGGGTCTTTGACCAAAGGGATTCGCGCTCGCTGTGAGTAGCCCCGCTGATCGACACAATCCTGGCGGAGCAAACGGTGGTAAAAATTTGTCATAAAAAAACAAGTCGTTACAGCATGCCTGTACGATTCTGCCACAGCTTGCGGGTTGGTGATCACCCAGTGACCCCGTATGATCGTTTTCAATATTCCTGCAGATTAGAAGCCTATGTCCTTGATAGTACTATTGCTTCTGCCCTTCGTAGGCAGTTGCGTGGCAGCCATTCTGCCGCACAACGCGCGCAACGCCGAGTCGCTTCTGGCTGGACTGGTTGCCTTGATCGGCACGGTACAGGTAGCCATGCTGTATCCGCAAATCGCCAACGGCGGTGTGATACGCGAGGAATTCCTCTGGCTGCCCAGTCTCGGGCTCAACCTGGTGCTACGCCTGGACGGCTTCGCCTGGCTCTTTTCCCTGCTGGTGCTGGGCATCGGCACGCTGGTGGCGCTCTATGCGCGCTACTACATGTCCCCGCAGGATCCCGTACCACGCTTCTTCGCCTTTTTCCTGGCCTTCATGGGCGCCATGCTTGGTCTGGTGATCTCCGGCAACTTGATCCAGATGGTGTTCTTCTGGGAACTGACCAGCCTGTTCTCCTTTCTTCTGATCGGCTACTGGCATCATCGCGCCGATGCCCGCCGCGGCGCCTACATGGCGCTCATGGTGACCGGCGCGGGTGGCCTGTGCCTGCTGGCCGGGGTGCTGCTGCTGGGTCATATCGTCGGCAGCTACGACCTGGACAAGGTGCTAGTGGCGGGCGACGCCATCCGCGCACATGCGTTGTACCCGGTCATGCTGACCCTGGTCCTGCTGGGCGCGCTCACCAAAAGCGCACAGTTTCCGTTTCATTTCTGGCTGCCCCACGCGATGGCAGCGCCAACGCCGGTTTCTGCCTATCTGCACTCGGCAACCATGGTCAAGGCCGGGGTGTTTCTGCTGGCCCGGCTATGGCCATCGCTGTCGGGAAGCGAACAATGGTTCTGGATAGTGAGCGGTGCGGGGGCATGTACCCTCGTGCTGGGCGCCTATGCGGCGATGTTCCAGAACGACCTGAAAGGCCTCTTGGCCTACTCGACGATCAGCCACCTGGGCCTGATCACCCTGCTGCTCGGCCTCAACAGCCCGCTGGCCGCCGTGGCGGCGGTGTTCCACATTCTCAATCATGCGACGTTCAAGGCGTCGCTGTTCATGGCAGCGGGCATCATCGACCACGAGAGCGGCACGCGGGACATACGCCGCCTGAGCGGTCTTTTCCGTTTGATTCCGTTCACGGCCACGCTGGCCATGGTCGCAAGCGCATCCATGGCAGGTGTGCCATTGATGAACGGCTTCCTGTCCAAGGAAATGTTCTTTGCCGAAACGGTCTTCATAAGCTCCACCGCCTGGGTCGAGATCGCCCTGCCAGTGGTGGCAACCCTGGCCGGTATCTTCAGCGTTGCCTATTCGCTGCGCTTCACGGTAGACGTCTTCTTCGGGCCGAAAGCGACCGATCTGCCCCACGTTCCCCACGAGCCACCGCGCTGGATGCGTGCGCCAGTGGAATTACTCGTGCTGACCTGCCTGGTGGTCGGCATCTTTCCTGCGCAATCGGTGGCGCCTTTTCTTGCCGCAGCGGCATTGCCGGTGGTGGGCGGTGAGCTGCCCGAATACAGCCTGGCGATCTGGCACGGCTGGAACGCGCCGATGGTCATGAGCCTGATCGCAATGGGCGCAGGGGTGCTGCTGTATGTACTGTTGCGCAACCAGTTCCGTCACGGTCGCCTGCGTTATCCACCGGTGATCGAACGCTTCAATGGCAAGCGCCTGTTCGAGCGTTCGCAGGTAGTGATGATGCGGCTGGCGCGAAGGGCGGAGCTGATGTTGACGACTCGACGCCTGCAGGCGCAGCTGTTCATGCTGGTGCTGGTAGCGGTGCTGGCAGGCATGGCGCCGATGCTGTACAGCGGCCTGAGCTGGGGTGATCGACCTAAAATCCCGGGGTCGGGTGTCTTCGTGATTCTCTGGTTGATTGCCATTGCCTGCGCGCTAGGCGCGGCCTGGCAGGCGAAATACCACCGATTGGCCGCATTGACCATGGTCAGCGTGTGCGGGCTGATGACGTGCGTCACGTTTGTCTGGTTCTCGGCACCCGACCTGGCGCTCACGCAACTGGTGGTCGAAGTGGTGACCACGGTATTGATATTGCTGGGGCTGCGCTGGCTGCCTCGGCGGATCGAGGAAGTGGCGCCGTCGCGAGCCACCCTGGACCGCGCCAAGCTGCGGCGTCTGCGCGATCTGGTGCTGGCCCTGGTCGTCGGCGGCGGCATGGCGCTGTTGTCCTATTCGATGCTCACTCGTGCCACACCCAACTTCATTTCCGAGTTCTATCTGAGCCGTGCCCTGCCCCAGGGCGGCGGGACCAACGTGGTCAACGTCATGCTGGTGGATTTCCGGGGCTTTGACACTCTGGGCGAGATCACGGTCCTTGCGGCCGTGGCGCTGACCGTGTTCGCCCTGCTGCGGCGCTTCCGCCCACCCAAGGAAAGCATGCAGTTGCCTGCGCAGCAGCGCTCACTGGCGCCTGACGTGGTCACCGACCTCATCAACCCACGTGGCGCGGATGACACGGCGCTGGGCTTCATGATGGTTCCGGCGGTTCTGGTCCGCCTGTTGCTGCCGGTGGCCGTGATCGTGTCGATGTATCTGTTCATGCGCGGACACAATCAACCAGGCGGGGGCTTCGTCGCCGGCCTGGTGCTGTCGGTGGCGTTCATCCTGCAGTACATGGTGGCAGGCACGCAGTGGGTCGAGGCCCAGATGCGTCTGCGTCCGTTGCGCTGGATGGGCACTGGGCTGCTGTTCGCGACCGTCACCGGATTGGGAGCGATTGCACTGGGCTACCCCTTCCTGACAACGCATACGGCGCACGTCCACTTGCCGCTGCTGGGTGATTTGCATGTGGCCAGCGCGCTGTTCTTCGACATTGGTGTATTTACCGTGGTGGTGGGTTCGACCCTGCTGATCCTGACCGCCCTGGGTCACCAGTCGGTGCGCGGTCATCGCCCGTCCAGCCTGCCCAAGGGCATTGCCCCCAAAGGAGCCGTCTGATGGAAGAAGTGATTGCAATCGCGATCGGCGTCCTGGCTGCGTCAGGTGTCTGGCTGATCTTGCGTCCGCGGACGTTCCAGGTGGTCATGGGCCTGTGCCTGTTGTCCTACGGAGTCAACCTGTTCATCTTCAGCATGGGCAGCCTGTTCATCGGCAAGGAGCCGATCATCAAGGAAGGTGTGCCACAGGACCTGCTCAACTACACCGACCCCCTGCCCCAGGCACTGGTGCTGACCGCCATCGTCATCAGTTTCGCGATGACCGCGCTGTTCCTGGTGGTGTTGTTGGCATCGCGGGGCCTGACCGGCACTGACCACGTAGACGGCCGGGAGCCCAAGGAATGAGCTGGATGCCCCATCTGATCGTTGCGCCCATCATCCTGCCACTGTTCACGGCAGCGCTGATGATGCTGCTCGGAGAAAAACACCGCCCGTTGAAAGCACGGATCAACGTCATATCCAGCATTATGGGACTGGCGATAGCCTGTTACCTGATGTGGTGGGTGCAGGATCAAGGCCAGGCCAGCTCGATTGGCGTGTACCTGCCTGGCAACTGGCAGGTGCCATTCGGTATCGTGCTGGTAGTGGACAGGCTGTCGGCCATGATGCTGGTGCTGACGGGCATCGTCGGGGTCTGTGCCCTGCTGTTCGCCATGGCGCGCTGGGATCGGGCAGGCGCCAGCTTCCATGCGTTGTTCCAGATCCAGCTGATGGGGCTCTACGGTGCCTTCCTGACGGCTGACCTGTTCAATCTGTTCGTGTTCTTCGAAGTGCTTCTGGCCGCGTCCTATGGCCTGATGCTGCACGGTTCCGGCAGGGCGAGGGTGTCGGCAGGCCTGCACTACATCGCGATCAACCTGCTGGCCTCGTCGCTGTTCCTGATCGGCGCAGCGATGATCTACGGCGTCACGGGCACCCTGAACATGGCGGACCTGGCCTTGAAGATTCCGCTGGTGCCCGAGGCGGATCGCGGCTTGCTGCATGCCGGTGCGGCCATCTTGGCGACAGCTTTCCTGGCCAAGGCGGGCATGTGGCCACTGAATTTCTGGCTGGTGCCGGCCTACTCCGCCGCCAGTGCGCCGGTTGCGGCTCTTTTTGCCATCATGACGAAAGTCGGCTTCTACACCCTGTTGCGACTGTGGACCCTGTTGTTCTCCGGACAGGCCGGCGCCTCGGCGCACTTCGGTGGCCAATGGTTGATCTACGGTGGGCTGGCGACCATCGCCGTGGCCGCGGTGTGCATCGTTGCGGCGCAGCGCCTGGAGCGCATGGCCAGCCTCAGCATCATGGTTTCGGCGGGCATCCTGCTGGCAGCCATCGGTTTCGGGCAGAGTGGATTGATCGGCGCCGCACTGTTCTATCTGGTCAGCTCGACATTGGCGCTCAGCGCCCTGTTCCTGCTGGCCGAGCTGATCGAGCGTTCGCGCTCGGCCAACGAGATCCCTCTGGAGTACGATGCCGATCCGCTGCCGGCGGCAGTCGAGGCCTTGCATCCGCCAAAGGGCATCAACCTCGATGACGAGCAAAAGGCTGTGGTGGGCCAGGTGATTCCATGGACCATGGCTTTCCTGGGCCTGAGCTTCATTGCCTGCGCACTGCTGATCATCGGCATGCCACCCCTTTCCGGGTTCATCGGCAAGCTGAACCTGATTTCTGCACTGTTCAACCCGCAGGGTCTGGGTGTTGCCAGCGAGCAGACCTTGAGTGCGACAGCATGGGCCTATC
Organism: Pseudomonas sp. CFBP 8770; assembly: GCF_014841705.1. NCBI lineage: Bacteria > Pseudomonadati > Pseudomonadota > Gammaproteobacteria > Pseudomonadales > Pseudomonadaceae > Pseudomonas > Pseudomonas sp. CFBP 8770. The sequence continues at coordinate 543,990 of NZ_JACYUL010000002.1, read as the reverse complement.
TGGCGTTGCTGATCCTTTCCGGACTGGCCTCGTTGATCGCGCTGGCGCGGGTCGGCATGCAGCGCTTCTGGACGCCCCACGAGCGGCCTTCACCGTTGCTGCGGCTTAACGAATGCGTGCCGATCATGGTCTTGCTGGGGCTTTGCGTCGTGCTGGCGATGCGCGCAGAGCCACTGTTGCGGTACACGGCGGACACAGCGGCGATGCTCGATGATCCCAAGCAATACGTGATGACCGTGCTGGGTGCTCAGCCGATACCCAGCCCGACCGCTATCAGCCTCGAGGGTGAACCATGAGCCGTCTGCTACCCGCCCCCCTGCTGTCGATTGCCCTCGCCGTGTTGTGGCTGCTGCTCAATGTCTCTTTGAGTGCCGGGAACTTGCTGCTCGCCGTGCTGCTTGGTTGGCTGGCGCCGTTGCTGATGTCTCCGCTGCGGCCTCAGGCGGTGCGGATCCGTCGGCCCATGGTGGTGCTGCAACTGCTGCTGCGCGTGGGCGGCGGCGTGCTGGTTTCCAACCTGCAAGTGTTCTGGCGGGTTTGGACAATGGATGTTCGCGCGCCCCGTTCGGCCTTCATCGAGATTCCGCTGCACCTGCACAATGCCAACGGCCTGGCAGCCCTGGCGGCCGTCGCCACCGTCATTCCCGGGACCGTGTGGTCCGAGCTGGCGCTGGATCGCAGCGTGCTGCTGATGCATGTGCTGGATCTGGATGACGAAGCGCAGTTCATCAAGGAATTCAAAGACACCTACGAACGCCCGCTGATGGAGATTTTCCAATGAGCGCATTGTTGTCCAACGCCATTGTCGCGAGCCTGTTCATCTTTGCCTTGGCCATGTTGCTGACCCTGATAAGACTGTTCAGGGGGCCGTCGGCCCAGGACCGGGTATTGGCCCTTGATTACCTGTATATCCTGGCGATGCTGGTCATGCTGGTGCTGGGCATACGCTACGCCAGCGACACCTATTTCGAAGCGGCGCTGCTGATCGCCCTGTTCGGTTTCGTAGGCTCGTTTGCGCTGGCCAAATTCCTGCTGCGTGGAGAAGTCATCGAATGAACTCGGTACAGGTCCTGCCGTTCTGGGTGGAGGTGGCCACAGCCATACTATTGCTGGCCAGCAGCGTATTCGCATTCACCGGCGCCTTGGGGCTGCTGCGCTTCAAGGACTATTTTCAGCGCATGCACCCGCCCGCACTGGCGTCCACATTGGGCGCCTGGTGCGTGGCGCTGGCTTCGATCCTGTACTTTTCCTGGCTCAAGCACGGGCCAGTAGTGCATGCCTGGCTCATACCCATACTGCTGTCGATCACCGTGCCGGTGACCACGCTGCTGCTGGCCCGGGCCGCGCTGTTCCGCAAGCGTACTGCGGGGGAAGCGGTGCCTGCCGAAGTCAGCAGCCACCGCAGCGACAGTGGTCACTGAGTTATTTGAGGCTGGCGCTGACTTTGCTGGCGACGTCTTCAGGTAGCCACGCCTTCCACACGTCTGGATGATCCTTCATGAAGGCTTCGCTGGCCTGGCGAGGCGATGTGCGGGCTTCGCTCATGTCGGCCAGGGCCTTGTTCAATGGATCGATGGGCAGGTCGACCTTGGCGAAGAAGTCGACCAGTTGCGGATACTCCTGCTGAAACGCCTTCGACACCCCTATCGACAACTTCGAGGGCAGCGAACGGCTCGGCAGCGGCGCAGGGTTGTCGGCATCGGTCAGCGTACCCCAGGCCTTGGCATCGAACGGCGGCTCTTCGAGCTGGACAAGCTTGTAACGCCCCAGCAGCGGCGTCGGCGACCAATAATAGAAGAGTACCGGTTTGCCGCGGCGGATCGACGATGCGATCTCGGCATCCAGCGCAGCGCCGGAGCCCGAACGGAAATTGACATAGTCATCCGTCAGCTTGTAGGCCTTGAGTTTCTGCGCGTTGACGACTTCGGATGTCCAGCCGATGGGACTGTTGAGGAAGCGGCCCTTGTCGGGGCTTTCCGGGTCTTTGAAGACGTCCTTGTAGCGCGCCAGGTCGGCGACGCTGCGCAGCTCGGGCGCAAGCGGCTTGATGCCCTTGGCAGCGTCCCCCTTGATAACGTATTCGGGAACGAACCAGCCCTCGGTGGCACCCTTGACGGTATCGCCCACGCCAATGACCTTGCCTTCGGCTTCGGCTTTGACCCATACCGGGCTGCGTCCTGCCCACTCTTCGGCGATGACCTGAATGTCATTCTTGGCCAGGGCCGTTTCCAGGGTGATGGTCGTGCCGGGTTGGGTATCGGTCGGCAGGTCGTAACCCTTCTCGACGATGTAGCGCAGCAGTTCGGTGATGAAGCTGCCGCTTTCCCAGTTCAGATCGGCAAAATGTATGGGTGCCGGTTGCGCGTGAGCCGGGATGGCTGCGGTCGATAGCCAGAAGCCGGCGCCACAAGCAGCCAGCCAGGCACGTAGTCCTTTCATGCGGGGTTCCTCGGTAAACAGTCGATGACGAGAGTAAGTCACCTTACTGTAGCGCAGGTTCCCCGGGGTGTTACTCGCTGGCCTTGAAGGTCAACTCGCCCTTGCGCCACTTCGCCGCCTTGGCGGTTGCCGCCTTCAAGGTCTTGCCGAGGTTTTCCTCGATGCGCTCGTGGGCAGCGAACACCAGCATGACCGTCTGGCCTTCCTTGAACACGATGCCCTCGCCCTGCGCCATGCTGACGAAGGCATACTCGCCGAGCCCGTAGACGGTAAGCTTGATGTCGCGAAACTTGAGTTCGAACTTGCCACCTTCGCGGCTGGGCAGGACCGCGGCGCGAAAATGGTCGCCGACTTTGAGTTCGAGCCTGGGCTTGTCATCGACCACCAGGGCGGACTCGGTGTCGAGTTCGGCCATATAGATGCCTTCCGCGCTTTGTTCGGTGACATAGACAAAACGCGACTGAAAGAGTTTGACCAACTTCGCACGCAAGTCGCCGAGCACAAAGAGTGCGTGCATATCCAGATTACTTACTGCCAATGAAGAATCCTCAAATCGAAACACAGACTACCGAGCGCGGTTCGCGTGGTAATAACCTGAAGACGCGGGGAGCGCCGAACGGTCGGCGGCACGTGCAATGACTGCCGCCGACCTGCTAACGAAAGACTAAAGGATCGAACCTTGATCCGGGATGCGCAGCGTCGACCCTGCTGCAGGGAAAGTTGCCGATGACCGCGAAGGAAAAAGGCAGGCCTGGACATGTGTGGCTGAGCGGCGCCGGGGCTGTATCGAGCAACCGGCGACCAACATGATCCGGGCGATGATGCGCATGACGGTGATCTGCCGCGAATAGTACCGAATCGAACCCCGGCCTGGTCAAGAAGTTTGTTGCATGGCTGTGGCGCAGACGCAAAGCGGTGCACAGGCCAATGCCTATCGCCGTCCGTGCTGCAGACAAATCCGGCATCGCAAGCGAACTCTGGCGAGGCCCTCGCCTCAGATACTGGGTAACCTTTCAATCATGGCTGGAAACGGCCGCAGAGGAGTCATCATGGACCTGCCGAACCCAAGCCTTACTGGCCTTTTCGATCAACTGGGCCTGGCCAGCGACGAGGCCGATATTCAGAAATTCATTGCCGAGCATCAGCTGGATCAAGACACCAAACTGGTGGATGCGCCCTTCTGGAGTGAACAGCAACGCAACTTCCTGAAAGAAGAGCTGCACAGCGACGCAGAATGGGCGCCCATCGTCGATGAGCTCAACGTGGCATTGCATCCGCAGGCGTAAGGGATACCTGCGCCGGGGAGATCATGCCTGACGCTGATGCTTGTCGATCTGCTCGTGGCGCTCTTGCGCCTCGATGCAGTACTTGGTGGTGGGGCTGATCAGCAGACGCTTGAGGCCGATCGGCTCGCCACTGTCATCGCACCAGCCAAAGCTGTCGTCGTTGATCCGGCCCAGGGCCATTTCCAATTGCGGCAGCAGGCGCTGGTCGCGATCGATGACATTGACCAGCCAGTGACGCTCCTCTTCCACGGAGGCAGCATCGGCGGGATCGGCCGGCGTATCCAGGCTTTCGATGGCTACACGGCTCTGCTCGATGCGCTCCTGGGTCTCGATCTTCATGGCCTGCAACAGCTCGGTGAAGTAGGCCAGTTGCTCGGCGTTCATGTAGTCATCAGCCGGCATGGCCAGCAACTTTTCCTTTGTCATTGATTTCTCTGCAAACGAATAATGCGCTAGGGCAAAACGGGAAGCTCGCGACGCTGGAAGCGACGCAGGCAGAATTCTTCAAGCACCACAGGGCACATGGTCAAGAGGGGCGGCAGTCTAAGGCCGGTTTTGACGCGCAGCAACCCTAAATTTGGCGCCCGCCAGGGTGATGACTTGCCATCGCGCGCATCGCCGCGCCACAGGCGGCGGCAGGCAGCCGGGCAAGCGTCTTTTTGCGCGGCTTTTATAGCATACTGGCCGTCTATGATTGTCTGCGATGATTGCCTGGGGTTTCGCCATGAACGACGTTGAAACGACTGCCTCCGAACCACTGCAGCTCGATGCCATCGAGATCCGCGTGCTGGGTGCACTGATCGAGAAGCAGGCCAGCAATCCGGAAACCTATCCGCTGACGCTCAATGCGCTGGTGTTGGCCTGCAACCAGAAGACCAGCCGCGAGCCGGTGACTCAGTACACCCAGGGGCAGATCGGGCAGAGCCTGCGCGCACTCGAAAGCCGGCAGATGACCCGACTGGTGATGGGCAGCCGTGCCGATCGCTGGGAACATCGGCTGGACAAGGCGCTTGAGCTGGTGCCCGCCCAAGTCATTCTGGTGGGCCTGATGTTCCTGCGGGGGCCGCAGACTGTTGGCGAGCTGCTATCGCGAAGCGCTCGCCTGCACGATTTCGAGGACGCCGAGCAGATCGTGCATCAGCTGGAGCGGCTGATCAGCCGTGGTTTCGCTGTGCACGTGCCGCGCCAGGCTGGCCAGCGCGAGGATCGTTACTCCCACGCCCTGGGCGATCCTGCTGCCATTGACGCAATCATGAGCGAGCGTGCTGTGACACCCGAACGCGGCGGTTCGCGGCCTGGCGATACCCGCCTCGACGAGCTGGAGGCGCGCATCGCCGCACTGGAAGAGCGTCTGTCGAGACTGGAATGACGCGCTGATCAGGTGCGGGCGTACTCGGTTGCCAACCGCAGTTGCTCGGCCGTTGGACGCACGCCGGTGTAGAGCACGAACTGTTCCAGGGCTTGGATGGCAATGACCTCCAGACCGGTGATCACCGGTTTGCCCAGTTCGCCCGCGGCCTTGATCAATGGTGTCTGCCAAGGCAACGCGACCACATCGAATATCCGCTGCGCTGCTTCTATGGCGGCGGTCTCGAACGACAACTCGTCGGCCTGCTCGCCACCGGTCATGCCGATCGGTGTGACATTGACCAGCAATTGCGGGCGCGAATCGCCCAGCTCGGCCTGCCAGGGATAACCGCAGGCGTCGGCCAACGCGCGGCCGGTTTCGTAGTTGCGGGCGATGATCAAGCCATTGTGCAGACCAGCGTCGCGAAATGCCGAAGCCACGGCCTTGGCCATCCCGCCGCTGCCGCGCAGGGCAAAGGTGGTGTCGGGATCGACGCTGTGCGTGTCGAGCAGTTGGCGAATGGCCAGGTAGTCGGTGTTGTAGGCCTTCAGGTGGCCGTTGTCATTGACGATGGTATTGATCGACTCGATGGCCGCTGCCGATGCATCCAGCTCGTCCACCAGGGGTATGCAAGCTTCCTTGAACGGCATCGACACGCCACATCCACGGATGCCCAGGGCGCGCATGCCGCTGATGGCGGCGGGCAGGTCGCGGGTGGTCATGGCTTTGTAGTAATAGTCGAGGCCCAACTGGTCGTACAGATGGTTGTGGAAGCGCACCCCGAATGTTCCGGGACGCGCGGCGAGAGACATGCACAGGATGGTATCGCGACTGGGAGAAATGGACATTGGTGGCCTCCGGGCGGCGTGTTACGTATGAAAGCGGGCAGACGACGCCATGCCCTTACACAAAATTTACCCATGGACAGGGACGCTTTCGACTGATTTTTTGTCATAGTCGTGTCCCCGGCGAAATGCTCTGAACCTATCGCAGGTTCGGACGCCAGGGGTGCGAAACACGAGGAATCTATCATGATGCGTCAACTTCCCAAGATCGCTCTGTTGATCGGCTCGCTGGCGATGGCCAGCCAGGCCTCGGCGCACGGCGGCGGCTGGCAGGGTGCCGGGCCGGGAATACTGGGCGCGGTATTGGGTGCGGCCGTGGTCGGCGCGGTGGTCACATCCAATGCACCGCAGCGGGTCTATGTGGAACAGCAACCGGTGTATGTGCAAAGCCCGCCACCGGTGTATGTGCAACAGCCTGTCTATGTACAGCAGCCAGTGTATGTCCAGTCGCAGCCGGTGTATGCGCAGCCCTACCCCGTGTACGCGGCACCGCCGCCGCGTGGATACTACGGGCCGCCGCGTGGCTACTATGGGCCACCGCCGGTCTACTACGGCTCGCCACGCTGGTGAGTCGCGGCGCTGGGGCGTGATAGGGATTGTCGATGGTGACTATCGAGCAAGGTGATTTCTAACGTGCAGGTCGATTTCGTAAGGTGGTCGGCAGGAACCACGGAGGTCTCTCATGCCTATATTAAGAATCATGTCGGTAGTCGGCAGCGCAGTCCCGGAAAAGTTGCGCGACTTGGGTCTTCTGGCCTGCTGGTATGTAGTGCGCGACGGCGAGGCAATCAGTGGCCCGCTGCCCTCCCTGCCCCATGCCAAGCAAGCGTACGCCACGCTCAATGCGGCGCAGCACCACCAACTGGCCTGAACCACTGCGCGCTCTACAAAGCCCCGCTGTGCGGGGCTTTTCATTGGGCAGCAGGCTGGATGAGCTTTTCTTCACGCAGTGCATCCCGACAAGCGCGACAATCGGCAGGCGCTTTGCCATACTTCCAGCGTGTGACACTCGACACTCTCGACCCCGCCTCGATCATCAGCCCGATCTACCTCTTTTTTCAGTGAGCGCTCCGCGTGAAGACCCCGCTATCTTTTTTCAGCCTGTGGCTGGCCTTGACCACCTTCGTCGTCGCCCCGAACCTGCAAGCGGCGGAAAAAGCCGCCATCCCGCGTGACCCGTCGCAGTTGCACCTGGCCTCGGGCAGTGCCTTGCTGATCGATCTGCAGACCAACAAAGTGGTCTACGAGAACAACGCCGACCATGTGGTGCCCATCGCGTCGGTCACCAAGCTGATGACCGGCATGGTGGTGCTGGATGCCAAACAGTCCATGAGCGAAGTGATTTCGGTAGACATCAGCCACAACAAGGAAATGAAAGGGGTGTTTTCGCGGGTCAAGCTTGGCAGCGAGCTGAATCGCCGGGACATGCTGCTCATTACCTTGATGTCTTCCGAGAACCGTGCAGCGTCCAGCCTCGCGCATCACTATCCGGGTGGCTACGGCGCGTTCATTGCGGCAATGAATGCCAAGGCCCGCTCGTTGGGCATGACCCATACGCGCTATGTGGAGCCCACGGGGCTGTCTACCAGCAACGTCTCGACCGCACGCGATCTGACCAAACTGCTGGTGGCGGCGCAGCAGTATCCGCTGCTGAGCGAACTGAGCACTACGCGGGAAAAGACCGTGGCGTTCAAGAAACCCAGCTATACATTGGGCTTTCACAACACCGACCACCTGATCAACAAGGATGATTGGGACATCAAGATCACCAAGACCGGCTTCACCAACATGGCCGGCCACTGCCTGGTGCTGGTGACGCGCATGGGGGGGCGGCCGGTGGCCATGGTGATCCTCGATGCCTTCGGCAAGTACACCCACTTCGCCGACGCCAGCCGCCTGCGCAAATGGGTGGAAACCGGTAAGAGCAGCGCACCGCCGGCAGTGGCAATGGACTACAAGGCGCAGAAGAAGCAAATGCGTCAGGCCGCGGACTGACTGCGTCGTTCACGAACGCCTGGCGGCCTGCTTGCGGGCATACATGGCGCCATCGGCATCGGCCAGCAGACGCTTGACGGTGTCGTGTCGCCCGGGGTCGTACTCGATGCGACCGACGCTGTAGGTGATCGTGTAGCGGCCTTGAAGTTCGGCGTTGGCCTCGGCCAAGGCCTGGCTCAAGCGGTCGATGACCGCATCGCCCGCGGCGGCATTGGACCCCAGCAGCAGCGCGACGAACTCATCCCCGCCCATTCGCCCGATCACATCCATTTCCCTGAGCACCCTGCGCAATACCTGGGCGAACGTGACCAGCGCACGGTCGCCTTCGGCGTGACCGAAGGTGTCGTTGATGGCTTTGAAACGATCGAGGTCGAAAAACAGCAGCGACGCCGGGGTGCCCATGCGCCTGCACATGCTCAGGGCATGCTCGGCAAGGGCTTCGAACCCGCGACGGTTGGACAATTGGGTGAGGTCGTCGATGCTGGCCAACTGCAAGGCGGCGATCTCGCGCTCGGCCATGCTCGCCAGGTCCAGCAGCAGGCCGCGTTCCTCGGCGTCGAGGACTCGCGGCCGGGTATCGAGCAGACACAACGTCCCGACGTTGCTGCCATTGCCCACTTTCAACGGGCAGCCGGCATAGAAGCGGATCTTTGGTTCACCGGTCACCAATGGGTTGTCGTGGAAACGCTCGTCGCTGCCAGCATCGGGGACCATGAGAATCTGGTCGCTGAGGATGGCGTGAGCGCAGAACGAGACATCTCGCGACGTTTCAGTGGCGGCCATGCCCTGGCAGGACTTGAACCATTGGCGGTCGCTGTCCACCAGACTGACCAAGGCAATGGGCACGTCGAACAGCCGCCTGGCCAGGCGGGTAAGGCGGTCGAAACGCTCCTCGGGCCGAGTGTCGAGAATGTTCAGGGCATGCAGTGCGTGTACGCGCTCTTCTTCATGCACAGGCTTGGCAGGCGCCAGCATTCGGTAGCTCCTCGGTGATGTCTGCCTCTAGCCTAGCTCATGGGCCAGGGGTTTATAAGCAGCCTGGGGTGGACTTCACGCCGTGGTACTGACCATGGACCCGGCGGTGCTGCTGCCGGATTCCTGCATGGCCTGAAGCAGCCCGGCGGTGGCGGTCTGCAACGCCGCAGAGGTGGCGACCACCTGCGCCTGGATGGCGGCCACGGAGGCTGCCTTGCTTTCTTCGCTTTGCTGGCTGGCCTGGATGCGGGCCATCTCCTGCTGCTGTTCCTGAAGCTGCTTCTGCAGCTCGGCAATCTGCTTTTGCAGCGCCTTGATTGTGTCCGATGTACCACTGCTGCCCTGGGCTGCGCCCGCGCCGCCAGCGCCACCGGCCGGCGCGCCTTTCTCGGTCGCGGCGGGCGCGGCAGCGGTCTGCGTCGCCTCGCTGTCGGCGACTGCCGTGGGCGCCGGCGCGGCAGTGCTGCTCGGGGCCGACGGGCGAATGCTCAAGGTGCTGGCGATGTTGCTCAAGGCGTTCATGACGAGTGCGTCCCTATAGGCTGTGACCGTTGCATCGGCCTGAAACGGCCAGGCTTTAGCAACACTGCACAGGAACCGTGTCATCCGTCGGCCTGCGGCCTTGGAACCGCCCTGGGATTACCCAGAAAAGATGAGGTGGCGCAAGATGAAAAAAACTTCAACGAGCCGTGCGCGGATTGTTGTCACAATGCCGCCATCCTCAGCAGACATCATCGGGTAGAGACCAACATGACGCGCGTACTGACCATCGAAGACGATGCCGTGACCGCCAGGGAGATCGTGGCGGAACTGAGCAGCCACGGCCTGCAGGTCGACTGGGTGGACAACGGCCGCGAAGGGCTGGTCAAGGCGGTGAGCGGCAACTACGACGTGATCACCCTGGATCGCATGCTGCCCGAGCTGGACGGCCTGGCCATCGTGACGACCCTGCGCACCATCGGGGTGAGCACGCCCATTCTGATGATCAGCGCACTGTCCGATGTCGACGAGCGCGTACGCGGCCTGCGTGCCGGTGGCGATGACTACCTGACCAAGCCGTTCGCCTCGGACGAGATGGCGGCTCGCGTCGAGGTGCTGCTGCGCCGCAACAACCCCGTAGCCGCCGCCGACAACACGCTGCGCGTCGCCGACCTGACCCTGGACCTGATGACCCGCGAAGCACGCCGTGGCGAGCAGGCGCTGAACCTGCTGCCCACCGAATACAAGCTGCTGGAATTTCTGATGCGCAATGCCGGGCAGATCCTGACGCGCATGATGATCTTCGAAGAAGTCTGGGGTTATCACTTCGATCCGGGCACCAACCTGATCGACGTGCACATTGGCCGCTTGCGCAAGAAGATCGACCCACCGGGCACCGCACCGTTGATCAAGACCGTGCGAGGCTCCGGCTATGTCATTGCCGAACCTGTCTAAAGGCTGGCGCTCCTCCAGCAGTCGGCTGCTGGCGCTCTACAGCTTTCTGTTCGTGGCCTGGAGCAGCATCCTCATGGGGGTGTTGTACTACGAGGTATCGACCTACCTTGCCGACCTGGCGCGGCACTCCCTGATGCAGCGTCAGCACCTGTTCTCGCGTTTCCACGGTGAAGCGCTGAACGAGGCACTGGCCGCCAGTGAAGCATTCGACGACCGCACCTTCGATGCCTATGGCCTGTTCGACCTGCAACTGCGGCCGTTGTCCGGCCAGCTGCTGCAGGTGCCGCGGGGCCTGCCGCTGGACGGTCGCATCCACGACCTGGACAGTTGCGTGGACAGCGCCAATCCGCAGATGCCGCAGAACAGCTGCGACGCGGTGGCCATGCGTACCCTGGACGGTCGCTGGCTGGTGCTGGTACGTGACAACGGCTCGTTGTTCGCGGTGACCCACATCATCCTGCGCGCATTGTTGTGGGGGATTTCGCTGACGATCATTCCCGGTATCGCCGGCTGGCACCTGCTGCGACGCAGGCCTTTGCGACGCATCCGCGCCATCGAGGCCCGTGCCGATGCCATCGTCGCCGGTGACCTGACCACCCGCCTGCCGCTCTCCGACCGCCGCGACGAACTGGACATGCTGGCGGCGATCGTCAACGCGATGCTCGAACGCATCGAGCAACTGATGATCGAGGTCAAGGGCGTCTGCGACAACATTGCCCATGACTTGCGCACGCCCCTCACCCGCCTGCGCGCCCAGCTGTATCGCATCCAGCAGGAGGCGCCCGCGGATTCGCGCCAGGCATTGCAGCTGGACGACGTGATCGCTGAAGCCGACACGCTGATGGCACGGTTTCGCGGGTTGTTGCGCATCTCGGAAATCGAAGACCACCGCCGACGTTCCGGCTTCATTTCCTTCGACCCGCAACCGCTGCTGCACGAACTGCACGATTTCTACCTGCCTTTGGCCGAAGACGAAGGCATCAATCTGCGTCTGGACGTACCGGACACGCTGCCGATGCTGCATGGCGATCGCGCGCTGCTGTTCGAAGCCGTGGGCAACCTGCTCAGCAACGCCATCAAGTTCACCCCGGCGCACGGCCTGGTGGTGCTTGGCGCCACGGCGGAAAACGGCGCCACGCGCCTGGAAATCAGCGACAGCGGGCCGGGCATCGCGCCCGAAGAGCGTGAAGCGATCTTTCAACGTTTCTATCGTTGCGAAGCCGACGGCCAGCACAGCGGCTTCGGCCTGGGGCTGTCGATCGTAGCCGCGGTGGTCAAACTGCATGGGTTCACCCTCGAAGTGGGCAGCAGCGAACAAGGTGGCACGCGGATGACCCTGTGGTGCCGGCAAAGCAAGGCATTGGTGTGAACATGAACCTGCTCTATATCAGCGACACGCCCGACACCGCACTGCAATGCGCCTTGGCGGAACATGCCACAACGCTGCACACGGTCGATACGGCCACAGCAGCGCAGACGCTTGCGCCAGGCCGCTATGGGTTCATCGTGCTGGCACTGGAACGCTCCGTCCAAGGGGCGCTGGAACATTGCCTGGCCCATCGGGGCGATGCCGCGGTGATGCTGTTGCTGACCGGCGACGACCGTCAGGCCCGCATCGCCGCCCTGCGTGCCGGGGCCGATGCGTGCTTGACGCAGCCAGTCGCCCCGGCTGAAGTACTGGCCCGTCTGCAGGCACTGGCCCGTCCGCGACCGCGCGTTGCCACCCTGCCGCCCTCGCGCCTGTGGCTGTCGCCCTCGCGACTCATGGTTGGACGAGGCAAGCGCCAGCAGAGCCTGACCGTCAGCGAGCATCGCTTGCTGGCGATGCTGGCCAGCAACCCCGGCGCGGTCAGTCGGCAATCCATCGAGCAACAGTTATGGGGCGCAGGCCAGGCGTCGAAGACGGCGCTGATCGAACGACATGTGTGCAACCTTCGTCGCAAGCTGGCCCAACTCGATTGCCCCGAGGCCCTGCAGACCCTGCGCGGCTTCGGCTACAGTCTGGCAGAACCCCTGCTGCTGCGCGCCGATTGAGCGCTCCCCGGACCCTCAGCGGGCGCGCACCATGCAGCGGGCGTAGCGCTCGTCCACCCGTTGGGCGAACCAGGCCGTGGTCAGGTTGCGGGTGATCTTCGGGCTCTGCAGTTTGATGCCCGGAAGGATCGCCCGCGGGACCGGCTTGCCGGCGGCCTTGTCAGCCAGGGCGAAGGTACGCTGGAAGAGCGTGGTCTTTTCGAAATCCAGGGTTTCCCCCTCCTCGAGGGCACGGCGAATGTCGCGGTCGTTCATGTTCAAGCGGTTGCCAAGATTGCGTACTGCCAGCTCGGTGTTGCTGGCAGCGCTGGAGTCGTAGCGGATCAGATCGCCGTCGAGCGCCAGACGGCCGCCTGACAATTGATTCACCGCATTCTGGAACGCTGCGTTGCGGCTTGCGTACCAGCCGGCGTTGAAATCGGCGAAGCGGTACAGCGGACGTTCGTAGCTGGCCGGATAGCCAAGCAGATGGGCAATGCCGAAATACATGCCGCCGCGCCGGGTGAACACTTCGCGGCGAATCGAACCGTCCACGGTGTAGGGGTAGCGCGCGCGGTGCTTCTCGGCGAAGTCGATGCTGACCTGCATGGGTCCGCCGGTGCGGACTGGATTGAAGGTGCCGAACAGCTGCCTGCCCAGGGGCACCATGCCGGTGAAGTCATCGAAGATTTCACTGAGCTGTTTTTCCGAGCGCGCAGCCTCCAGGCGTTGTGCATAGGACTTGCCGTCGCCCGAGCGAATGCCCAGAGCCGCGTCGACGAGAAAGCCAGGCACATGCACGCGGCCGGCGCGGCGGTCGATTTCCTGGCGGGCGATCTTGCCCAGCCCCGGCACGCTGGGGTCGACCTGGAAGGTGGATTCCTGCTCGGCCACGGCCAGCACCGCGCACAGATTTTCATCGCTGCCGGGGATGCCCTGCACGTTCAGGGCCGTTTCGATATCGGCAGCCCAGCCTTCGCGGTCCGTGACCTTGGCGGGCAACAGCTGCACGAGCTTGGCGCGGACCTGTTCGGGCGAGGGTGCCGGGGGTTGGTTGCTGCGTTGGCTGGAACAGGCGGCGAGCAGGACAAGGAGGATGCTCAGTGCGCCATGGCGCACGGCGAGCCGGCTTCTGGACATGTAAGGCCTTGGGAACGGATGGATTTGCGCCAGTATGGACGAGGCCCCGGCATGTCGACACCCCCAGTGCAAATACCCCGCAGTCTGGCTATGCTTGCGCTCATGACCATGGCCCCTGCCACTCGCCAACCCTGCCCACCCGGCGCTTGCATCTGCGAGCGCGAACGCCTGCACGCGGTCCCCGATGCCGACCTGCGCATCCTGCGCCTGACCCGCGATGAAGAAAAGCGCCTGCTCGAACGACTCGAGAACCTGGAAAGCCTGGACGACCTGCGGCGCTTGCAGCAGCGCATCTTCGACCAGCTTGGCCTGCGTGTCGAAGTCACGCCCGGCTCAGGCACCGTGCGCAGCATGCGTGGCATCGCTATCCACCTCGACGCGCTGCCGGGACTGTGCCGCAAGACGCGTCAAGCGATCCCGGCCGCCATCCGTCGCGGCCTGGAAAAGAACCCGCAGGTGGCCTACCGGCTCCTCGACGCCCACGACCTGCTCGGAGGCTGACGGGAGCTGGCACGGAATCTGCTCAAGCCCTGCTATTCAGTGTCGAAACGCCATGTTTTCGTCACTCTTTCCGAACAGACGGGGTTGGCATGGACACACGTTTTTCCTGCACGGGTTGTGGCAAATGCTGCAGCGACCATCACGTACCGCTGACGCTGTCCGAGGCGCGCCATTGGGCGGAAGATGGCGGCCAGTTGATCGTGTTGCTCGAAGCCTTCCTGGAAAACGGCCCCGGGCTGCACAGCCTGAACCTCAGCCACGCGCAACAGGAACATGCCAGACGGCGTTCGCTGCCCGTGTTGTGCGGCAGCGCGCCCGCCTACGTCTCGATCACCTTCGCCGCCTACAATGTCGGGCCCTGTCGCAATCTGAATGCCGACAATCGCTGCGGCATCTATGCCGAGCGGCCGCTGGTGTGCCGGATCTATCCGATGGAAATCAACCCGCACATCCCACTGCGCCCGGACATGAAGGATTGCCCGACCGAAGCCTGGGCCACTGGGCCGGCGTTGATTGCCGGTGGGCAACTGGTCGACGCGCCGCTGGCGGCGTTGATCGAGCGCTCGCGCCAGGCTGACCGTGACGACATCGCTGCCAAGGCGCAGGTGTGCGCGCAGCTGGGTATCCACACCGCTGCGCTCAAGGGTGATGGCTTCACCACTTACCTGCCGCCGCCCGCCGCTTTCCTCGCGGCGCTGCGCGAAGTCGACAACATGCCAATGCTGGCGAACAACCCGACGCGCTGGGACCTGCACGTCCCGGATGAGGACCTGGCACGGCGCCTAGCCGAAACCGGAGCGATGATTGCCGCCATCCTGGCCGACGACGCCATGTTCATTTCGCTGCGCCGCGCGGCCTGAGTACCGCAAACGCGTAGATGGGAGATGCATGTCTCGAATCATTACGTTATATTATAACCATAACATAATGGATCGTTGCACATGCGCTCACCTCGTTTTGCCCCCATGGCCGGCCTCGCCTTCAGCGTACTGGGGATGCCCGCCTACGCTGAAACCTCGCCCGAAACCCTCGAACTGGAAGCCATCAGCGTGACGGCGGGTGGCGATATGGAAACCGCGACCGGTCCGGTCACCGGCTACCGCGCGACACGTTCGGGCAGCGCGACCAAGACCGATGCCGCGATCAAGGACATTCCCCAAGCGGTCAGCGTGATTCCGGTCCAGGTGCTTGAGGACCTGGGCAGCAGCAATGTCGAACGTGCCCTGCAATACGCCGGGGGTGTGTCCCAGCAGAACAACTTCGGCGGCCTGACGCTGTACGAATACAGCGTACGCGGTTTCAGCACCTCGGAATTCTACCGCGACGGGTTCAGCGCCAACCGTGGCTACCCTGCGACCCCGGACGTCTCCAGCATCGAGCGCATCGAGGTGCTCAAGGGGCCGGCCGCCAGCCTGTACGGACGTGGCGATCCAGGCGGCACGGTCAACATCGTCAGCAAGAAACCACAGGCCGAGTCGTTCGCACGCCTGTACGGCAGCGCCGGCTCCTGGGACCGCTATCGCACCAGCTTGGACCTGAACACACCCCTGGATACCGAAGGCCAGGTGCTCAGCCGGGTCAACCTGGCGGTGGAAGACAACCACAGCTTCCGTGACCATGTGCAGAGCAAGCGGGTGTACGTGGCGCCTTCGCTGAGCTGGCAGCTGGACCCGGACACCTCGTTACTGGTGGAGACCGAGCTGGTGCGCCACCAATCGGTGTTCGACCGCGGTGTGGTAGCGCCGGGCAACGGCTGGGGTGGAGGCTCGCGCCGGACCTTTCTCGGCGAGCCGAACGACGGCTTCATCGACAACGACAACAACCGCATCCAGGCCGCGCTGGAACACCGGCTTAACGACGACTGGCAACTGCGCGTGGCCAGCCACTACAAGCAAGGCGAGCTGAGCGGCGATGCCAGTGAGGCACGCGCGCTCAACGCCGACGGCCATACGGTCAACCGGCGCTTTCGCGAGCGTGACATGGATTGGCACGACAGCATCAGCCAGGTCGAGCTGCGCGGTTTCCTCGACACGGCCAGCGTGCAGCATGAACTGTTGATCGGCAGCGAGTACGAGGATTACCGCAAGAACGAACAGGTGACCGCCACCGCAGGCGCCTACCGGATCGACATCTTCGACCCGGTGTACGGCCAGCCCAAACCCACAGGCGCGCGGTCGGGCTCGGATTTTCGCGAGCATGTGCGCAGCCACGCGCTGAATCTGCAGGACCAAATGGTATTCACCGACCAACTGCGCGGCATGCTGGGCGTGCGCTATGAACATTTCGAACAGCGCATCGCCGACTACACCACCGGCAATCGCAACCTCCAGCGCCAGGATGCCTTCACCCAGCGCGCCGGGCTGCTCTACCAACTCACGCCGCAATGGGGGCTGTTCGCCAATGCCTCGACGTCGTTCAAGCCCAACAGCGGGCTGGATGAGCGCGGCAAGTCGTTCGATCCGGAAGAAGGCATGGGCTACGAGGCCGGCCTCAAGGCCGAGTTGTTCGACGAGCGCCTGAGCGCGACCCTGGCGGCGTTTCACATCGACAAGGAGAACGTGCTGGCGCTGGACCCGGCGAGCAACCTCAATCGCGCTATCGGCAAGGCACGCAGCCAGGGCGTCGACTTGCAGTTCAGCGGCCAGCTGACCGATGCATTGCGTGTGATCGGCGCCTACGCCTGGATCGATGCCGAGGTTACCGAAGGCGACGCCAGCGTGCCCAAGGGTAGCCGCCTGCTGGGCGTGGCACGCAACAGCGCCAGCCTGCTGGGCGTCTATGCGTTTCAGGACGGGCCGTTGCGCGGCTCCGATATCGGTGCCGCGTTTACCTATGTAGGGGATCGGTCCGGCGAATCCGGGGGAAATTTCGAGTTGCCCGCCTATCACACAGTCGATTTGCTCGCGCATTACAAGGCCAGCGACAAAGTCACCCTGGGGGTCAACCTGAATAACCTGTTCGACGAGAAGTACTTCGAGCGATCCTACAGCAACTACTGGGCGATGCCCGGCGAGCCGCGCAACCTGACCTTGAGCGTGGCAGTGGATCTGTAGACAGCGCTTGCCAGGACGACGGCCTTATCTCTCAAGGCCGCCCTACCGGCGCATGCTCAGGCGTCAGATACGGAAACTGCCAACCAATTGCTTGAGGCGCAGCGCCTGCTGTTCGAGGTCGGCGCATGCACGCAGGGTGGACTGCAGGTTTTCCACACCTTCCTGATTGAGCGTATTGATCTCGGTGATATCGACGTTGATCGATTCCACCACGGCGGTCTGCTCTTCGGTGGCGGTGGCAACCGACTGGTTCATGCCGTCGATCTCGCCGATGCGCTGAGTCACGCTGACCAGACGCTCACCGGCCTGGTTGGCGATGGTGACGCTGGACTCGCTCTGGCCCTGGCTTTCGTTCATCAGGATGACCGCCTGGCGCGCACCCACCTGCAACTGCTCGATCATGCCCTGGACCTGCTGCGCCGATTCCTGGGTGCGGTGCGCAAGGTTGCGAACTTCGTCGGCGACCACGGCAAAGCCCCGCCCGGCTTCGCCGGCGCGCGCGGCTTCGATTGCCGCATTGAGCGCAAGCAGGTTGGTCTGCTGTGAAATGCTGGTGATCACTTCCAGAATCTGACCGATGTTGACGGTGCTGGCGTTCAGGCTTTCGATGTTGCTGCACGAGCCGCTGATCTTCTGCGACAGCACGTTCATGGCACTGATGGTCTGGCCGACCACCGCCTGACCATCGGCGGCCAGGTTGCGCGCGGCACTGGAGTGCTGCGAAGCCAGGGCGGCGTTCTGGGCGATCTCCTGCGCGGCGGCGCCCAGTTCGTTGATGGCGGCGGCCACGCTGCTGGTGCGGTTGACCTGCTGATCGGAGTTGGCCATCGAGGAATTCGAGGCGCTGACCACGCGCAGCGCCACTTCGTTGACCTGGCCGGTGGCCGAAGCCACCTCGCGGATCGAGTCGTGGATACGCTCGACGAAACGGTTGAACGACAGCGCCAGGGCGCCGAACTCGTCGGCGCTGTGCAGGGTGAGTCGACGGGTCAGATCGCCCTCGCCTTCGGCGATGTCGTGCATGGCCCGGCCCATTGCGTGCAGCGGTTGCATCAGCAAGCGAATCAGCATGCCAAGCAGGGCGATGGTGAGGACCACGGCAATGACCGTAGCGATCACCGCCGAGCTGCGAAACTGGCTGAGCATCGAGTAGGCCTTGGCCTTGTCCATGCTCAGACCGATGTACCAGTCGACCGAAGGCAGCCCCTCGACCTTGGCGAAGGTGACGATGGACGGACGGCCATCGCGTTCGACCTCGGTGACGTCGCTGCCGATGCGCGGTGTGTGCTGCGGGTACACGTCCTTGAGTGACTTCATCACCAACTGGTTGTCGGGGTGGACCAGGATCTTGCCGTCGGCGCTGACCAGAAAGGCGTAGCCACTGCCGTCGAAATCCAGCGAGTTGATGGTCTTGACCAGCGTCTCGAGGCTCAGATCCCCGCCCACTACACCGACCGGCTGACCATTGGCGCTCAGCGAGGGGGTGGCAATGGTGAGGATGGTCTTGCCGTTCGCGGCATCGACGTAAGGTTCGGTGAGGATGGTCCGGCGCGCGTTCATGGCGTCGGTGTACCAGGGACGGGTGCGCGCATCGTAGCCTTCGGGCATGGTATCGGGCGGCTCGAGGAAATAACCTCCCGAGACATTGCCCAGGTAGGCAAACTCGAAGTTGGCCAGCAAGGTTTTCTGTTTGAGCAGCGCGCCTATGGCCTCGGGGCTGGGGTTGAGGGCGACGCTCTCGGCCAGGGTCTCGGCCAGCAGAATACGCCCCAAAAGCCAGTGCTGGATATTCGTGGCGGTACCACTGCCCATTTCGTGCAGGTAGCTTTCCAGGTCGGCGCGGATGGCGTTGCGCTGCAGGTAATCGTTATAGAACGTGAACAGAGCGAAAGCTGCAGTCACGATGAGCGAAGCGGCCAGGAGAATCTTGTGGCTGAATTTCAGGGTTTTTTGCATGGCCGGTAGGTCCGCTGTGATGTTGCACGGGCTATCGGCAAATGTGTGACAGTATTTAGCGTGGATCCAATAATAGCCTGATGCCATTAGTTATTTCCGACTGTCGGTAGTTATTTCCATAACACGATGTGTCGGATTTGACTGACCGCTGGGCTTTGACCAACAGTGAGCAGCACTCGGGTCGATCGGTCCAACCGGGCACCGCAGGTGAGTGTCACGTATTGAGGAGTGAGCGCATGGCAATCGAACGCTACAACGGCCTCGCCCAAGCCTTGCATTGGCTGACGGTCGCCGCGCTGTGCCTGGTGCTGCCGTGTGTGTGGGTAGCGGAGAATTTTCCGCCCGGTCCGGTGCGGGTGCTCTGGTACCTGGCACATGAATCCATGGGCATCAGTGTCGGTCTCTTGGTGCTGATTCGGCTGACCTGGCGCTGGCGCCACCGGGCCCCGGCCTATCGAGCGGACATCGGTGCCGGTACGCGGGTATTGGCCCATCTGAATCATGGCTTGCTGTATGCGGTGTTGCTGACGATGCCAGTGACCGGGTACCTGATGGCCGGAAATGGCCAGGACGTACCGTTTTTCGGGCTGGTGTCGCTGCCTGGGTTCGTCCAGAACGAGGCGCTGGGTAAATTCGCCAACACCGTACATGTGTGGGGGCAATTCGCGCTGTACGGATTGATCATCCTGCATGTGGCCGCCACGGTATGGCACGTGGCGGTGCGCCGGGACGGCATGCTCGAGCGGATGCTGCCGCCGCAGCGCGACTGACGCGTACGGCGGCCGCCTGCCGTCAGCGCTGACCGATGCTGCTGAACTGTCCGAGCAACTGCGCGAACTGCGACAGAGGCATCTTCTGGCCGTTGAAATCCACCACGGCATCGCTGTAGCGCAGGCTGGCACGTAAATGCTCGCCTTCGTCCTTCACCAGGCCAAGCATCTGCCCCAGCGCGGCGACGGTGGCGCTCAGATCGCGCCCGGCCTGTTCCACACGCGCCGGGTCGGTCTGCCCCTGGAGCCTGGCCTGCAGGCTGCCCACGTCTGCCAGCATCGGCTTGGACAGTTGCAGATCCGCCTGAACATTGGCGATCAATGCGGGCCAATAGGCCGGCGAGCCCGGTTTGGCAGGCGCCGGATTGGCCAGGCGAGCCGTCATGTTCAAATGGCTTTCACCGTGTTCGGTGGCCAGGCTCAAGCGTTCCAATTGCAGCTGGGGCCTGGCGTCCAGGAGCCTGCCGACAAGCGTTTCCAATTGCTGCCGCTGCGTACTGTTCAGGCGCAAGGGCGGCAGCGTGCCGTCGGGCAGCGGTGTCTGCCACTGCGGTGCGATGACCGCTCGATAAAAATCACCGAAGTCACGACTGGCCGCAATATCCAGGTTGGCCAACTTGATGCTCATCTGCAGCGCGCCGACGGGTCGGCTGGCGTAGTTCAAGGCGCCGATGCTGTAGCTGGCCTGGACGTCAAGATTGCCTTCCACTTCCTGCATCAGACCGGAAGCGGAAAGGTTTTCAACCTGAATGGGGGCGATCTCGGCGCCCTGCAGACTGGCCTGGACCAACTTGAGGTCCGAGTGCCCCAGGTACAGGCCAGAGGCGCCCAGGGTGCCGCCGGTATCGAAGCTCAAGCCTTTGAATTGCGCCTGCAGGCGACCTGCCTGGCCTTCGATGTCGGCCAGCAGTTCTTCGCTGCGGCCGGTCAGGCTGTAATGACTGGCGTCGGCGCTCAGCACCAGGCGAGCGCTCAACCCGGAAAATCTCACGGTGTCGTTGCCCTCGCGGGCGTCGAGCGGCAACAGTTGCAGGTGCGTGTCACTGGCACCGTCGTAACCGATGCTGGCCTGACCGCGCAATGGCGGCTGGTCCTGACTCATGGCGAACCAGGCTTGGGTGTCGGCGTTGCGTTCGAGGGCGAAGTTGCTTGCGGCCATCACTGGCATCAACCTGAATGTTTTCAGGTGTGACCAAGGCAGCGGCCCGTGCTCGATGTGATCGACCAGCAACAGTTCGCGGTTTTCAGGCCCACCGTCGGCCTGCATGCCGTGGAGTCTGATTCGGTAGTGCGCAGTACTGGTGAAGAAGCGTCGCTCCAGGGACAGCAGCTCGATCTGCATGCCCGCCTGGCCGTCGACGCTGAAGGAGGCAGCGAGCTCGCGGTTGGCCTGCTCGATGGCGTTGTCGAGGACCGGCTCCAACTGGGTGCCGGTGTACCACGCTCCACCCGTGGTGGCGGCAGCAGCCACGACGACGATGCCGGCAATGATGCCTGTTGCTTTGTTCATGATCGGACTCATTCGAAAGGATACCGCTGCACCTGGAGCGCTGCTGCTCAGGGCGATGGCAGAACGGCCACGGGGCAGTGCCGGTCTGCAGGTTAGCACCTGCGCTCTGTGACCAGCCAGCCAGGCAGCGCCTCGTCCGGCTGCAAATTGCTACCGATGATGACTTCTGTCGCGGCCGCTGGAACGAGCCGTTTTCTTTGCATATCCGTAACTTGTGCGCAACAGTTTATGCCCTTTCGTCAGTCTTTTTTTTCCGGCACAGAACCCTTGCGCGTTGCGTCAGTCGACTGTTCAGACGCTTACGCATCATTGAAGGTACGCCCCATGACTACCGCCTCCATACTAGTCCTCGAAGATGAGGACCTTATCCGCCTTCTGCTGACTACAGTGCTCGAAGATGCGGGCTTCGAGGTGACGGCTTTTGCAACCGCCGACCAGGGCTACGACTTTCTGGAGACGCACCCGGGGGCCGTGAACATGGTCGTCAGCGATATCCGTATGCCTGGCCATATGGACGGTTACGATTTGAGCAAGATGGCCGCCGAGCGCTGGCCCAGCCTGCCGATTCTGTTGACATCCGGGTACTCGGGTCGCGATCTGGAATTGGGGCCCAATGTCCAGTTCCTGCCAAAACCCTGGACCAGTGAGCGGTTGTTGAGCAAGGTCAACACATCGCTGCATCTGCATTGATGCACAAGGCACGTCAGCGCAGCTTGTATTGCAGGGAGTCCCTGGCAAAAGTTGCAGCCTGACGGGTCATCTGGTCGAGTTGGCGATCGCGTTTCCTTTCGGCTTCAAGCATGGCTTTGCGCCCGTGCTGGTTGAGCAGGTAGGCGTGAATCTGCCGGACTTCCAGCGAAGCGTAGACCGGCGCGACGTCCAGCACGACAATGGGCTGATCGGTCGCCGTGCCATCACTGCTCAGCTTGACCTGCGGGCCCTGCGCGCCGATGACCTGAAATCCCATGTTCTCGAACCACGGCACTTTACCCAGCACGCAGGCCAGCTCGACGTGCGCGTGACGCCTTCTGATCGCCTCCAGCAGGGCCCGCGCCACCCCTTGCCTGCGCCGAGCCACGCGCACTGCCATGTAGGCCACGGTGCACACCGCAGGGTCATGCTCGGCCCGCAGGAACAGGGCAAAGCCGTCCAGCGTTTCCGGTTGCGCGGCGTCGAAACACAGTACCAGTTCAGGCCGTACCTCTCGCCCGCCTGTCATGGCCTCGAGGTACAGATGCACTTCATAGCCGACGCCGTATTGGTACAGCTGGTACAGCGGATTGCTGGGGGTGATGCCCAGGCTGCTGATGTCGGTGAGGTAGTCGACCACCATCTGCAGCAACTGACTTTTGACATCCTCGGACGGCGCCGAAGTGGAGTGATGAATCAGTGACATCGGTAGCAAGGCTCCGGCACTACGTGCACAGGTGAAAGTGCACGAATGATAAACCCTCGCTTGCCTGGATCGACAGTGGCATGTGCCCGCCACGCGCGTGGCGGGCGGACAGGACTGGCGTCAGCCGCGTCCAACGAACGGCATATTCGTCGCCATGACGGTCATGTTCAGCACGTTGGCAGATAACGGCAGCTTGGCGATGTAGCGAACCGCGTCGACAACGTGAACCATATCGACCATGGGTTCGACGGCTATGTCGCCATTGGCCTGGCGGACACCCTTGGTCATGCGCGCTGACAACTCGGTAAGGGCATTGCCGATGTCGATCTGGCTGCAGGCGATGTTGAACTCGCGACCGTCGAGCGCCAGGCTTTTGGTGATGCCCAGCACGGCGTGCTTGCTGGCCGTATAGGGCATGCTGAAACTGCGTGGCGTGTGCGCCGAGATCGAGCCGTTGTTGATGATCCGGCCGCCCTGCGGTTGCTGCCGGCGCATCAACCCGAAGGCTGCGCGACAACACAGAAACACCCCGGTGACGTTGGTCTGCAGTACATCAGCCCATTTGGCCACGTCCAGCTCGTCGATGGGCACTGCCGGCGCGCCGATGCCGGCGTTGTTGAAGATGACGTCGAGGCGCCCGTAAGTCTGCTCGACCGTGGCAAACAACGCGTCCACGCTGGCACTGTCACGGACGTCGGCCGCCACTGCCAAGGCTTCACCGCCCTGCTCGGCAATCGCCTGTGCCACCGCCTGCACCGCTTCCAGGCGTCTGCCGGCCAGCACCACGCAGAACCCGTCGGCTGCCAGCCCAAGGGCCGTCGCTCGGCCAATGCCACTGCCGGCACCTGTCACCAACGCTATCTTCTTCGACATGCTTGTCTCTCCGGTTTCGGGATCAGTTGCTGTCCGCCGCGCGCCCCTTGCGCTCCTGGATCATCTGCTCGCCACTTTGCTGGCGCTGCTGCTGGAGCATATCGCTGCCTTCAGGCGATGAGGAGGGCGCGGGCTGCTGGAGCGTACTCGAACTTCGAGTAGTCGGCGCGCGATTCATGCTGCTGGACGGGTTGCGGGTCGTATTGGCCTGGGGCTGCGCGGTGCTGGGCGCCGGGGCCGTGCTGGTTGCGGGGCTGGCAGTGGAACCGGTCGCTGGGCTGGAGGCACTGACGCCCTGCGCAGCACCCACGCCGCACGAGGCAGCGAAGAGCATTCCAACGAGGCCGGTGTACTTCAGGGCATGCAAAAGCGCTTTCATGGATGCTTACCTCAGGCAATGACGCGGGGTTTCCTGTTGTAGCTGAGCCTGTGGCGCCTGCGGAGTTCCCCGGCCGCGCCGAGCGCGCAGGCCGTCGTTGGCTTGGGGGGCCGCAGCTGGGTTACCCTTGCAGGGATTAATCTGCACATACCCCTACGTTTCAACAAGGATCGAAACAATGTCCGAGCCGGCGAAAAACCACGCCTCTCATCAGGCCCACTGCAAGGACTGCAGTCTGGCGCCGCTGTGCCTGCCGCTGTCCCTGGAGCTGGCCGACATGGACGCGTTGGACGACATCATCAAGCGCGGCCGCCCGCTCAGGAAGGGTGAGTTGCTGTTTCGCCAGGGAGAAGCCTTCGCCGCCGTCTACGCCGTGCGCTCCGGTGCCTTGAAGACGTTCAGCCTGAGCGACGCTGGTGAAGAGCAGATCACCGGCTTTCATCTGCCCAGTGAACTGCTGGGGTTGTCCGGTGTGGACCGCCTGGTGTACCCGGTGACCGCGCAGGCACAGGAAACCACGTCGGTGTGCGAGATTCCTTTCGAACGCCTCGACGAGCTCTCGGTGCAACTGCCGCAGCTGCGCCGCCAACTGATGCGGGTGATGAGTCGTGAAATCCGCGACGATCAACAAATGATGCTGCTGCTGTCGAAAAAGACCGCCGAGGCGCGTATCGCGACTTTTCTGGCCAATCTTTCGGCCCGGCACACTGCACGCGGCTATTCGGCGGTGCAGTTTCGTCTGAGCATGTCCCGCAACGAGATCGGCAACTTTCTCGGCATGGCGGTGGAGACGGTGTCGCGGGTGTTCACCCGGTTCCAGCACGGCGGCCTGCTCGAAGCCCAAGGCAAGGAAGTGCGCATCCTCGATGCGCAACGGCTGTGCGCCGTGGCCGGTGGCTCGGTGCTCGAATGAGCACGGCAGGTGAGGCAGTACTGGCCACCACTGAGGGTTATACTGCGCAACCCCTGCCCTGCCAGAGCAATGACCGATGGTTTTCGACGAACACAGCTTCAAATCCCTGATCCGCCCTGTGCCGGATTTCCCCAAGCCCGGCGTGGTGTTTCGTGACATCACTCCGCTGTTCCAGTCGCCCAAGGCCCTGCGTCTGGTGATCGACAGTTTCGTGCACCGCTACATCGACGCCCAGTTCAGCCATATCGGGGCCATGGATGCCCGGGGCTTTCTGATCGGTTCCATCGTTGCCCACGAACTGAACAAACCACTGATCCTGTTCCGCAAGCAAGGCAAGCTGCCGGCCCATGTGCTCAGCGAGGGTTACCAGACCGAATACGCCGAAGCGTTTCTGGAAGTGCATGCCGACAGCCTGTGCGAAGGCGACTCGCTGGTGCTGTTCGATGACTTGATCGCCACCGGTGGCACGCTGATCGCCGCGGCCAACCTGGTTCGGCGCATGGGTGCCGAGGTGTTCGAGGCCGCCGCGATCATCGACCTGCCGGAATTGCAAGGCTCGCAGCGTCTGCAGGACGCCGGCGTGGGCACCTTCTGCCTGACCCGCTTCGCCCTCGACGAGCGCTAGGGCTCGTCGCGGCAGTGCTGCGACGTTCGATCACAGGCAATCCGATGCAGTCCCCAGCGGGATGTTGCGGTCCACATCCGCAGCATCCACTCACAACTGGAGACACCATGACTCATTCTGCATTGGTAGTAGGCGCAAGCGGTATCGTCGGCAGCGCGACTTCGCGACTGCTGCTGGATCAGGGTTGGCAGGTGGCCGGATTGGCGCGCAAGCCCAACGTGGCCGAAGGGGTTACCCCTGTGCAGGCCGACCTGATGGACCCGGCCTCGCTCACCACGGCGCTGGCCGATCTGAAGCCCAGCCACGTGTTCTTGACCACTTGGGCCCGCCAGGACACGGAAGCGGAGAACATCCGTGTCAACGCCGCCATGGTGCGCAACGTGCTCGATGCGCTGCGCGCCTCTGGCAGCGTCCAGCACGTAGCCTTGGTGACCGGCCTCAAGCACTACCTCGGCCCGTTCGAAAACTACGGCAAGGGCAGCCTGCCACAGACGCCGTTTCGTGAGGAACAGGGCCGCCTGGACGTCGAAAACTTCTATTACGCCCAGGAAGACGAAGTGTTCGCCGCCGCCGAGCGCGATGGCTTCACCTGGAGCGTGCATCGCCCCCACACCATCACCGGTGTCGCGGTGGGCAACGCCATGAACATGGCAACCACCCTGGCGGTGTACGCGTCGATCTGCAAGGCCACCGGGCGGCCGTTCGTGTTCCCCGGATCGCGCGTGCAGTGGGACAGCCTGACCGACATGACCGATGCTCGGCTGCTGGCCAAGCAACTGCTGTGGGCCAGCACCACGCCTGCCGCGGCCAATCAGGCGTTCAACGTGACCAACGGCGACGTGTTTCGCTGGAGCTGGATGTGGCAGCAGATCGCCGACTGGTTCGGTATGCAGGCTTCGCCCTTTCCGCAGCAGGTTACGCCCCTGGCCGAGCAGATGGCCGATGATGCGGCGGTGTGGCAGCAACTGGCGCAGGAGCATGGCCTGCTGGAGGCCGATATCGACCGCCTGGTTTCACCGTGGCACACCGACGCCGACCTGGGCCGGCCCATCGAAGTGGTGACCGATGTTTCCAAGAGCCGTCGATTGGGCTTCAAAGAGTTCCAGGCGAGTGACCAGGCGTTCTTCGACGTGTTCGAGAAGCTGCGCAGCGAGCGCCTGATTCCCTGAGGCGGTGTATGCGATATGCTGGCGGTCTGCCTGACTGATCCGGACCCCCGCAATGAACGTTCTCAAACGCGCCCTGCTCGACCGCAAGCTGAAGAAGGCCCTGGCGGCACGCAAGTGCCGCCTCGACTGCGGCAGCCGGGGCCTGCGCAATGGTATCGAGCTGACCCTGGAAGAAGGCGTCAAGCTGCACGACGTCAAGCTGTTCGGGCAGCGCCTGAGCATTGGCGCGCATACTGCTGTCATGAGCGGTGCCGAATTGCATGAAGTGTCCGAGATCGGTCGCTACTGCTCAATTGCGGCCGGCACGGTCATCGGTCACAGCCGCCAGTCCCACCCGCTGGGCTGGTTGTCTACCCATAGCAAACTCTTTGCCCTGCGGGCGGCCCGTACCCCCGATGTGGCCGGCTACTACGTCAGCACTCCAACCACCCTGGGCCATGACGTGTGGATCGGGCGCGACGCGATGGTCATGGACGGCATCAGCATCGGCACGGGCGCCGTGGTCGGGGCCCAGTCGTTGGTGAACAAGGATGTGCCGCCTTACGCCATCGTCGCCGGTACGCCGGCACGGGTGATTCGCTACCGCTTCGACGCCGAAACCATCGAGCGACTGCTGGCCAGCCAGTGGTGGGAGCTACCGCCCCAGGCACTGGCCGAACTGCCAATGGAACACCCCCAGGCACTGCTCGAGACCCTGGCGCACACGCCTGCGAGCAGGCCGGCGCCGCGCCGGATCAAGCTGCACAGCGCAGCGTGGCGCATCGAGACGCTTTGACCTGCGGTCGCTGCCTGGCCTGGTCTGTGAAGAATGTTTGAATCCAGGCCGTGGCACGCCTGTCTCAACTGCACATTCATTGCACGAACGAGAGGCCGGTATGGACCTGGGAATCAAGGGGCGTGTGGCGCTCATCACTGGCGGCAGCGGCGGCCTGGGCCTGGCAACCGCAAGGCTGCTGGGCGAGGAAGGTGTTTTTGTCGTGTTGAGCGACAAGGATGCCGATAAGCTTGAAACAGCAGCTGCCGAGCTGCCCGGTACGGTGTTGACCGTCGTGGCCGACGTGACCGACCAGCAGCAGGTCGACCACCTCGTGGCCCAGGCCGAAGCACGCTTCGGCCAGATCGACATCGTGGTTCACACCGCTGGCGTCACCGGGGCCAAGGGCGACCCGCTGGCGCTGTCCGACGCCGATTACCAGGAAGCCTGGAGCACTGACTTCTTCTCTGCCGTGCGCGTGGCGAGGGCCACCATTCCGAAAATGCGTGAGCGTGAGTGGGGCCGTTTTGTCTGCATCACTTCGGAGAATGCGGTGCAACCGTACTGGGAGGAAGCGGTGTACAACGTGGCCAAGGCGGCGCTGGCGGCGTTCGTCAAGAACCTGTCCTACAAGGAAGCCGGATTCGGTGTGCTGTGCAACACCGTCGCGCCCGCCTTCATCGAGACGCCCATGACCGATGGCATGATGGAACAGCGCGCGCAGCAGATGGGCACTTCATTCGAAGAGGCAATCGACAGTTTTCTCGAAGAGGAACGCCCTGGCATCGTGCAGAAACGGCGAGGCAAGGCCGAGGAAGTCGCTGCGGTGATCGCCTTGCTGGTGTCTGAGCGAGCATCATTCGTCAATGGCAGCAACGTGCGCGTTGACGGTGGCTCGGTGAAAGCCGTGCAGAACTGAGGCCTTCGATGAAAAACCTCCCCGCAGGGCGCTGCGGGGAGGTTTTCTTCAAGCGAAGCCGATGGCCAAGTGGCGATCAGGCCAGATCGTTTTGCGCCTTGCCAGAACCCAGGTCAGCGCCGGTAACCGGATTGGCGTCGGGATCGGACTCGGTGCGCAACTTCAATGCTTCCAGCACCTTGGCATCCTTGGCGCTCAGCACCACCGACGCACTGCCGTCACCGCCGTCCACTGCCGGTTCCGGGTCGGCCACGAACTCCCACTCTTCGCCCTGGTTCCACGGGCCGCGCACATTGGGCTCACCGGACATATTGAAATACTTGTTGGTGAACTCCGGCATGCCCGGCAACTTGCCTTGGGGAAAGTTGGGTTGAATGGCATGCAGCGCGTTTTCGAATGACAGTTGGTGAGCGATTTCCCGAGTCATCAAGAATCCCAATGCTTCTTTCACGCCTGGATCGTCGGTGACATTCATCAAGCGCTCGTAAACAATCTTTGCCCGTGATTCAGCGGCGATATTGGAGCGCATATCGGCGGTCGGCTCACCGATGGTGTCTATATAAGCAGCGGTCCAAGGAACGCCTGCGGAGTTCGTCAGGGGAGCACCGGCGCCATACAGCAGGCTGGTGATATGAGAATCATTGCCCGCGCCATTGATTGCACGGTACAACTCGCCTTCTTCCTGAACACCTTCTGCCAACTGGCCTTTTGCGCCCTTGTTGAGCATGACGATGATCGAACCGACGATCTCCAGATGGCTGAGTTCCTCAGTGGCGATGGACATCAGCAGGTCCTTGCGGCCCGGATCATCCTCGGCCAGGGCCTGGGTGAAGTAACGTGCCGCCGCGGCCAGTTCGCCCTGGGCACCGCCGAATTGCTCCAGCAACAGGTTGGCCAAACCTGGATTGGGTGCCGCGACACGCACGGTGTATTGCAAACGCTTGTTATGCAAGAACATTGTGGTTTCCTCAGGCTGATCTAGTTAGGAATCGGCACGCGCTCACTCTTGATCGAGAAGAGACAACGGAACAGCACCGTCATAACTAGGAAACGACAGCCTTGGGTTAATCCCTTTTAATTACCGCAACCGGATCAATGGTTGTACTTTCAAAGAATAACTACTGGCCTATTGGCTTGATCAACAGCACTCATAGTTTGCGTACGATATATTAGATAGTTTAAAAGCTCACACCTATACTACGCACCAATACCGACCCTGTAGCAGCGGCGCGAGCCGCGTCGGCGACCCACACGGGAAGTCGGCAGCACGCTGCTGTGCCCAGACTCAGCGCGCCCCGCCGCCACGATAACCTTCGACCCGTCAGTGGGATTTCCCGAAGAGTTTCTTGCCCAGGCTGACCACTGCCAATACCGCGGCGCCGGTAAGGATGCCGGTCAACGCGTCGACCAGAGTGCTCGCCACCGTACCCATCAGACCGCCGCCAGCCAGCGCCACCGCCGCTTCACTGAGGTGATGCACGAACGGCAGGCCGTGGGCGATAATTCCGCCACCTACCAGAAACATGGCAATGGTGCCCAGGATCGACAGCACCTTCATCAGCACAGGCGCCAACCACAGCAGGCCGTTGCCCAGTGCCTGGCTGGCCACGCCGGTCTTTTGCTTGAGATAGAGGCCAACGTCGTCGAGCTTGACGATGCCGGCTACCAGCCCATACACACCTACGGTGATCAGCACGGCAGTAATCACCAGCACGCCGACCTGGTCCAGGAAGGGCCGGGTGGACACCACCCCCAACGCCAGCACGATGATCTCCGCCGAGAGGATGAAGTCAGTGCGCACTGCGCCTTTGATCTTGTCCTTTTCGAACGCCACCATGTCGACCTTGGCATCGGCCATGGCGGCCTTGCGCCGCTCGAGTTCGGCGGCCGAATCCTTGTGCAGGAATTTGTGCACGACCTTCTCGAAACCTTCGAAGCACAGATAGGCACCGCCGATCATCAACAGCGGCGTGATCAGCCAAGGCGCGAATGCGCTGATCAACAGCGCCGCTGGCACCAGGATCGCCTTGTTCAGCAAGGAACCCTTGGCCACCGCCCAGACCACCGGCAGTTCACGATCCGCCTTGACCCCGGTGACCTGTTGGGCATTGAGCGCCAGGTCGTCGCCCAGCACCCCGGCGGTTTTCTTCGCGGCCAGGGAAACGTCGTCGAGCAAGGTCGCGATATCGTCGAGAAGCGTCAGCAAATTGCCTGCGGCCACGGGGAGTATCCTTATGAGTAAGATAGGTGGCTGACGCACGGGGGTCGGCTAAGTTCCCTGCCGGGCCATTGTTGAGAGCCCGGCAACGCCGGTGCTACCATCGCGGACCCTCCGGCACAGCCGAATGCCATTGCGCAGAAACAAGGATCTTCGCCCACCATGAGCAGTATTCGCGAGCGCAACAAGGCACTGATTCTGCGCGCGGCCAGTGAGGAATTTGCCGACAAGGGTTTCGCCGCTGCCAAGACCCACGACATCGCCAGCAAGGCCGGCGTGCCCAAGCCCAACGTCTACTACTACTTCAAGTCCAAGGAAAACCTCTACCGCGAGGTGCTGGAAAGCATCATCGAGCCGATCCTGCAGGCCTCCACGCCGTTCGATACGGCGGGCGATCCGCAGGACGTGCTGCGCGCCTACATCCGCTCCAAGATCCATATCTCCCGCGCCCTGCCCTTCGCCTCGAAAGTGTTCGCCAGTGAAATCATGCACGGCGCGCCGCACCTGAGCGCCGATCAGGTGGAGCAGCTCAATGCCCAGGCCCGGCACAACATCCAGTGCCTGCAGACCTGGATCGATCGCGGCCAGATCGCTCCGGTCGATCCGCATCACCTGATGTTCAGCATCTGGGCCGCGACGCAGACCTACGCCGACTTCGATTGGCAGATCGCTTCGATCACCGGCAAGGCGAAGCTGGACGACGCCGATTACGAAGCCGCCATCGACACCATCACGCGCCTGGTGCTCAAGGGCTGCACACCGGATTAGCCTTGCCCTCGCCGAGGCGGGCCAAGGGTTGGCGCACGGCCTTGCACCGGCGCGGCAAAGCTCCTACGCTGTGCGCCTCTTCGGGAAGCACCTTTCTATGACCACTCTGCGTGATCGCCTGTACGTCGTCGTTTTTCAAAGCGACACCCCTGCCGGACGGCGCTTCGACAAGACCTTGTTGCTGATCATCCTCGCCAGCCTGCTGGTGGTGATCATCGACAGCGTCGAGACCGTCCACAGCCAGTATGCCGACCTGTTCGCCTGGATCGAATGGGGCTTCACGTTCATCTTCGCCATCGAATACCTGCTGCGCCTGTACTGTTCGCCCAAGCCGCTGCGCTACGCGTTCAGCTTCTACGGCCTGATCGACCTGCTGGCGATCGTACCCGGCATCCTGGCCATCTACTACAGCGACGCCCAGTACCTGATGATCGTGCGCGTGGTGCGCATGCTGCGGATCTTCCGCGTACTCAAGCTCAGCCCTTATCTGAAACAGGCCAACTACCTGCTGGCAGCCCTGCGCGGCAGCAAGCAGAAGATCATCGTGTTTCTGGTCAGCGTCAGCACCCTGGTCACGGTATTCGGCACCCTGATGTACGTGGTCGAAGGACCGCAGAACGGCTTCGCCAACATCCCCACCGGCATCTACTGGGCCATCGTCACCCTGACCACCGTCGGCTACGGCGACATCGTGCCCACCACGCCCATCGGCCAGGTGCTCTCGGCGATGGTCATGATCACCGGCTATTCGATCATTGCAGTGCCCACCGGCATCTTTACCGCCGAACTGGCCAACGCCATGCGTGGCGAAGGCCTGCAGCACGAGTGCGCGGTGTGTCACAAGGGCAGCCATGAGCAGGCAGCTTCCTTCTGCTCGCAATGCGGCAACGCCTTGTTCGAAAAAGCGCTATAAGCACAGCAGTTTTTGATCTAACCGTGCCCATCATGTCGAGGTAGCGGCGCAGGCATAATGCCGCCTATTTCCAAGAACGCTCGAAGAGGGAACTGCAGTGAAGAAATTGATCGGTGCCTCGCTGTTGGCGGCAGGCTTGACCCTGACCGGCCTGGCCCAGGCTGCGCCCAGCCTGCTCAACGTCTCGTACGACGTGATGCGCGACTTCTACAAGGACTACAACAGCGCCTTCCAGAAACACTGGCAGGCTGAACACAATGAAGCGATCACCGTGCAGATGTCCTTCGGCGGTTCGAGCAAGCAGGCGCGCTCGGTGATCGACGGCCTGCCGGCCGATGTCATCACCATGAACATGGCCACCGACATCAATGCCTTGGCTGACAACGGCAAGCTGGTGCCCGACAACTGGGTCACGCGCCTGCCGAACAACAGTGCACCGTTCACCTCGGCGACCGTGTTCATCGTTCGCAAGGGCAACCCCAAGGCGCTCAAGGACTGGCCCGACCTGCTCAAGGACGGCGTGCAGGTCATCGTCCCCAACCCCAAGACGTCCGGCAACGGCCGCTACACCTACCTGTCGGCATGGGGCTATGTGCTGAAGAACGGCGGCGACGAAAACAAGGCCCGCGACTTCGTCGGCAAGCTGTTCAAGCAGGCGCCGGTACTCGACACCGGCGGCCGCGGTGCGACCACCACCTTCATGACCAACCAGATCGGCGATGTGCTGATCACTTTCGAGAACGAAGCGGAAATGATCGCTCGTGAGTTCGGCCGCGACCAGTTCGAAGTGATCTACCCCAGCGTGTCCGCCGAAGCCGAGCCGCCGGTCAGCGTGGTCGACAAGGTGGTCGACCGCAAAGGCACGCGCGCCGCAGCCGATGAATACCTGAAATACTTGTGGTCGCCCGAAGGCCAGGAGATCGCCGCCAACAACTACCTGCGCCCACGGGATCCGGCAGTGCTGGCCAAGTACACCGACCGCTTTCCAAAGGTCGAATTCCTCTCGGTGGAGAAAACCTTCGGCGACTGGCGCAGCGTGCAGAAGACCCACTTCAACGACGGCGGCGTGTTCGACCAGATCTACACCGGCCAGTAACGGCGCTCAGCGTTTGCAGGTCTGCTTGACGCCCACCACGGCTCAGGGATGCTTGCGGCCCAATCCCGCCGGCACGCCGGTGGTGTCGGTGGCTTCCCAAGGGCCTTTGGGGCTGGTGGCCCAGCTCCAGCCATCATTCCACCGGTAGTAAGTGCGCTGCCGATAGTAGGTGTCGGGTTGATCTTCGAGCACGTAGACGCCCAGGCTCGGGTCCCAGTGACTGGCGCCACCGGGCGGCGGCGCGAAGCTGGCCGAGGTGCGTGGCAGGGGCTTGGGTGCTGGTGGGGTCGGGGTGGGCGTTGGCGCCGTGCTGGGTCCGGACGGTGGCAGGGTCTGCACCGGCGGCCGTGGCTCCGGTTCTGACGGGTGCTGCACCGCACAGGCACTCATGCCCAGGGCCAGGCCGATCACGGCCATTCGAGCTAAACGGTTCATGGCATCTCTCTACAGGTCGGGACTGTCGATCATCAATTGCTGCACGGCGGCGCTGTCGCTGGCGATCGGCGCACCTCGCGCCAGCCACTCACCTTGTGTGGGCTGGCCGGCCCTGGATATCCGGGCGATCAGTTGGACTTCGGGAAAGTTCGACAGTTTCAGCTGCGGCATCATCGCGTCGCTGTCCGCCAACTCGACCTGCGCCGGCAGGTCGGCGACCGTCAGGCGCTTGACCGCCAGCGGCATCGGCGGCCCGGACACCGCGCGGGCAAAGACGAACACACTGTCACCGGGCTGCACCCTGGCGGCCAGCGCGGGGGCCAGGGTAACCCACACCTTCAACCCGGCGCGCGCTGGGTCGGGCTGGGGCGATGACGGTTTGCCGGCGGACACCAGTTGGCCACGAGCGCGCTCGATTCCGCCCTGCAACGCGGTTCGCGCCGGGTCCGTATCCGGCAACGTGGCCAGCAGACGCTCCCAGTAGCCAATGGCCTGTTCGAAGCGCTGGCTCTCGAAAGCGGCAATGCCGAGCAAGCCCAGGCTGGTCGGCTCCTTCGGATCGCCCAGCAGGGCTTCGTCGGTCAACGCCTGGATGGGCTCGGACCACTGTCTGCCAGCGGCGAAATAAAGCGCTTGAGCCCACTGCCCCAACACTTCGGGCTGACGCCCGGTCAGTGACGCTGCACGCTCGAACAGTCCGGCCGCCTGCGCCGGGCGGTTCTGCGCCATATAGGTCCGGCCCAGGATATAGATACCCTCGACGGCCTCTGGCTGCATCTGCACCGCCCGTTCCAGGCGCGCGGTCATCTGGACCATGGACGTGGGCGGCACGGCGAACTCGCGGCTCAACTCGACCTGGTCGCTGGCGCCATAATGCAGGTAGAGCGCCAGCCCCACGACCGGCACCAGCAGCGCCGCGGCCAGCGGTACCGCGCGACCCAGGCGGATATCCGTCGCCGCTTGGCTGCCGTCGGTATCAGCGAGCAGTTCACGGGCCGCTTCGGCCTGACCGCTTTCCAGCTGCGCGGGGGTCAGCACACCCGCCCTTTGCTGGGTGTTCAGTTCGGCCAGGCGCTCCTGGTACAGCGCCACGTTGAGTGCGGTGCGGTCCTGTTCTGGCTGCTCGCGACGCGCACGCAGCAACGGCACCAGCACGAAGCTCAGCGCGACCAGCAGCAACAGCCCGGCAGCGAGCCAGAAATCGATCATGGGCGGTCTTCATCCAGCGGTTTTTGGGCAAGCAAGTCAGCCAGGCGTGCCCGCTCGCCCGGGTCGAGATCGCGCGGACTGGTGGCCGGTTGCCGACGTCGGCGGCGCACCGTCACCGCAATCACCCCCACGCCGGCCACGAGCAAGGCCGCCGGGCCGAACCAGAGCAGCCCGGTGCGTGCGGTCAGCGCCGGTCTGTAGCGGACGAATTCGCCATAGCGGTCGACCATGAACTCGATGATCTGCCCGTCGCTCTTGCCTTCGGTCAACAGCCGATGGATCTCCCGGCGCAGGTCGCCGGCAATGGGCGCGTTGGAATCGGCGATGTCCTGATTCTGGCACTTCGGACAACGCAGCTGCTGAGTCAACTGGTGAAAGCGCTCGCGCAAGTCGTCATTGGCGAACCGATAGGTGTCGATGGCGGCGTGCGCCGCTCCGGCCAGGCTCGACAACAGCATGCAGGTCAACAGCCAGCGTTTCATGTTCATGGTCGGGCCTCGTCGAGCAACGCCTGGTACAGCGGTGCCAGCTGCTCGCGCCATACGGTCTGGTCGATGACCCCTACCCACTTGTGGCGAATCACCCCGTGGGCATCGATGAGAAAGGTCTCCGGCGCGCCGTACACGCCCAGATCGAGGCCCAGGGTGCCGTCCTTGTCATTGATGTCCAGCGCGTAGGGGTTGTGATAGTCCGCCAACCAGCGGCGTGCGGCTGCGTTGTCGTCCTTGTAGTTGATGCCATAGATCAGCACGCCCTGCCGGGCCAGTGTGTTGAGCACGGGATGTTCGACGCGGCAGGCTACGCACCACGTCCCCCAGACATTGACCAGCGCGGGTTTGCCCAGCAGGTCGGCGCGGGTCAACGTTCGTTCGCCCTGGGTATCGGCCAGGCTGAACGCGGGAAACGGTTTGCCGATAAGCGCCGATGGCAACTGGGCCGGGTCCAGGTAGAGGCCGCGGTAAAGCAGCACCGCCACTATCAGGAATGCGCCCAGCGGCACCGCCAGCAGCCAACGCTTCATGCCTCGGCTCCCTGGCCAAGGACATCACGCACGCGCGCTTTGACCTTGAGCCGATAGCGCTTGTCCAGCGCGGCGAGCAGTCCCCCCAGCCCCGTCAGCAGCCCGCCCAGCCAGATCCAGCGCACGAACGGCTTGACGTGGATGCGCACTGCCCACGCACCGTTTTCCAACGGCTCACCCAAAGCGACGTAGAGGTCGCGGGTAAAACCGGCGTCGATGCCAGCCTCGGTCATCACCGATTGCTGAACGGTGTACAAGCGCTTTTCGGGGTGCAGCAGGCTGACCTGTACACCCTTGCGCAGGACCTGGACGCTGCCACGCTGGGCAGTGAAATTCGGCCCTCGATGGGACTCGGCACCGTGGAAGATGAATTGATAGCCACCCAGCTCCACCGCATCGCCCGGCGCCATGCGCAGGTCGCGCTGGGTGCTGTCGTGGCTCGACAGCACCACGCCCAAGGCACACACGGCAATGCCCAGGTGGGCCAGTTGCATGCCCCAGTAGCTGCGGGGCAAGCCCACGATCCCTCGGCGAAAGCCGGTGTGACGGGTCTTGTCGTGCAGGTCGCGGACACCGGCCAGCAGCACCCAGGCCGCCAGGGCGAAGATGGTCAGTACCGGCCAGGCGAAATCACCCAGGCACCACGCGGCCAGCGGCGCCAGCACGGCACTGCCGATCAGTACGGGTACCAGCATGCCGCGCAGCCAGGCCGTGGGTGTATGTTTCCAGCGCACCAGCACACCGACTGCCATGGTCAGCATCAGCAGCGCCATCAAGGGCACGAACAGCGCATTGAAATACGGCGGCCCCACCGACAGCTTGGCGCCGGTCAGGGCATCCAGGGCCAGCGGATACAACGTACCCAGCAGAATCATGGAGGCGGCTACCAGCAGAATCAGGTTGTTGCCCAGCAGCAGGGTTTCGCGCGACCACAGGCCAAAGCCCACATGACTCTTGACCACCGGCGCGCGCAGCGCGAACAGGGTCAGCGACCCCCCCACCACGAACAGCAGGAAGATCAGGATGAACACCCCGCGCGTCGGGTCGGACGCGAACGCGTGCACCGAGGTCAGCACGCCCGAACGCACCAGGAACGTTCCCAGCAGGCTCAGGGAAAACGCGGCAATGGCCAGCAACACCGTCCAGCTCTTGAATACGCCGCGCTTCTCGGTGACGGCCAGCGAATGGATCAACGCGGTGCCGACCAGCCAAGGCATGAACGAGGCGTTCTCCAC
The DNA here is from genome assembly GCF_014841705.1 of Pseudomonas sp. CFBP 8770. Taxonomy (NCBI): domain Bacteria; kingdom Pseudomonadati; phylum Pseudomonadota; class Gammaproteobacteria; order Pseudomonadales; family Pseudomonadaceae; genus Pseudomonas; species Pseudomonas sp. CFBP 8770. The sequence continues at coordinate 506,802 of NZ_JACYUL010000002.1, read as the reverse complement.
CGGGTCCCAGAACCACCAGCCGCCCCAGCCCAGTTCGTAGTACGCCCACCATGAACCCAAGGTGATACCGATCCCCAGAAAGCTCCACGCCACCATCGTCCAGGGACGTGACCAGCGTGCCCAGGCCGCGTCCAGCTTGCCGCCCAGCAGCGCGGCAATGGCGAACGCGAAAGCCACCGAAAAACCGACGTATCCCATGTACAGCATGGGCGGGTGGACGATCAGGCCGATGTCCTGCAGCAAGGGGTTGAGGTCGCGCCCATTGGCTGGAATCTGCGGCAACACCCGAGCAAAGGGATTGGACGTCAGGATCAGAAACAGCAGAAATCCGACGCTGATCATGCCCATCACCGCCAGCACCCGCGCCAGCATGACCTGCGGCAATTGTCGCGAGCCAATCGACACGGCGAAGGTCCAGCCGCCCAGGATCAGCGCCCATAACAGCAACGAGCCTTCGTGGGCACCCCACACCGCGCTGAATTTGTAGTACCAGGGCAAGGCGCTATTGGAGTTTTCGGCCACGTAGCGCACGGAAAAGTCGTCGTTGAGGAAGCTTGCGGCCAGGCAGGCGAACGCCAGCGTCAAGAACGTGAACTGACCCCATGCAGCCGGCCGCGCCAGGCCCATCCACAGCCGGTCGCCGCGCCATGCGCCCAGCAACGGCACGCTGGCCTGTACCAGGGCCAGACACAGCGCCAGAATCATCGACAATTGGCCCAGCTCGGGCACCAGCAGCGCACCGATCATGGCGAAGCTTCCATTCGGCCAGAGTCTTTCAAGGCTTTGGTGACCTCCGGCGGCATGTATTTCTCGTCGTGCTTGGCCAGTACCTCGTCCGCCTGCACCACGCCGGCAGCGTTCAGGGTGCCGAGGGCAACGATGCCCTGCCCTTCGCGAAACAGGTCGGGGAGGATGCCGCGGTAGGTGATGGTGACGCTGCGTTGGAAGTCGGTGACCACGAAGCGTACATCCAGCGAATCGCCGGAACGCTGCAGCGAGCCCCGCTCGACCATGCCGCCGGCGCGAATGCGCGTGCCCACCGGCGCCTCGCCATTGGCGATCTGAGTCGGCGTGTAGAACAGGTTGATGTTCTGTTGCAATGCACCCAGGGCCAGACCCACGGCAAGTGCGACACCTGCCACCAGGGCAAGGATGAGCGTCAGGCGTTTTCTGCGCTGCGGATTCACGGTCGCGCCTCCCGGCGCAGACGTCGCGCTTCCTTCTGCAGATGACGTCGCCAAGCCAACAGCGGTCCGGCCACATTGATGATCAGCACCACCATGCACAGGCCATAGGCCGACCAGACGTAGACGCCGTGGCGACCCATGCTCACGAACTCGCCGAACGAATCGAAGCTCATGGTCCGGCCCTCGTTTTCAAGGCACCGGCCAGGTACTCCTGAACCCAGCGGCTGCGGGCTTCGCGCCTGAGCACTTCCAGGCGCATGCGCAGCAACAGCACAGCGCCGAAGAAACAGTAGAAGCCTAGCACCGTAAGCAGCAGCGGCAACCACATCTGCGCGGGCATCGCCGGTTTCTCGGTCAGGCTGAACGTGGCGCCCTGGTGCAAAGTGTTCCACCACTGTACCGAATACTTGATGATCGGAATGTTGACCACGCCAACGATGGCCAGTACCGCACAAGCCTTGGCCGCGTTCTCGCGGTTGCCGATGGCCTGCCCAAGGGCGATGAGCCCCAGGTAGAGAAACAGCAGGATGAGCATCGAGGTCAGGCGCGCATCCCAGACCCACCAACTGCCCCACGTCGGTTTGCCCCAGATGGCGCCCGTAGCCAACGCCAACACGGTCATCCAGGCGCCCACCGGTGCGGCACATTGCAGCGCGATATCGGCGATCTTCATCTTCCACACCAGCCCGACCACGCCGGCCAGGGCCATCATCACGTAGCAGGACTGGGCAAGCATGGCCGCAGGCACGTGGATGTAGATGATGCGAAAACTATTGCCCTGCTGGTAATCCGGCGGCGCGAACGCCAGCCCCCAGACCACGCCCGCGCCGATCAGCAACGCCGCCGCCACGCTCAGCCAGGGCAGCAGGCGTCCGCTCAGGGCGTGGAACGCCTTGGGCGAGCCGAGCCTGTGAAACCATGTCCAGTTCATCAGCTTGTTCTTCATGACCACGTATCCAAGAGCATGGGCCAGGCGCACAGGTTGCCTCGTCCGTTCATTCGCCGACACTGATTTTCAGCCCGGCCGCGATCGCGAAGGGTCCCAAGGTCACCGACAGCGCTGTCAGGCTGCCCAGCCACAACAAGTGACCCGTGGCTGGCAGCTGCTGCAACGACGCCTGCAGGGCGCCACTGCCCAGAATCAGCACCGGGATGTACAACGGCAGCGTCAGCAGCGCCAACAGCAGGCCGCCGCGCTTGAGTCCGACCGTCAAGGCTGCACCCACTGCTCCGAGCAGGCTGAGGACCGGCGTGCCAAGCAGCAACGACAGCAACAGCACTGGCAGGCAGCGCTCGGGCAACCCAAGCATCAGTGCCAGCAGCGGTGAAACCAGCACCAGCGCCAGCCCGGAAAACAGCCAGTGCGCCAGCACCTTGGCCAGCACCAGCACGGGCAGCGGATGCTGGGACAATACCCATTGTTCCAGCGAACCGTCTTCCAGATCGCTGCGAAACAGGCCGTCGAGGGACAGCAGCACGGCCAGCAGGGCCGCTACCCATACCAGGCCGGGGGAAAGGCCTTGCAGCACCTGCATCTGCGGCCCCACGGCAAGCGGGAACAGCGCGACGACGATGGCGAAAAACACCAGCGGGTTGCCCAGCTCGGCGGGCCGTCGACACAGCAGCTGCACTTCGCGCTTGAGCAACAGGACGAAGACGCTCATGCCGCCTGCGCGTCCAGTTCCAGCCGCCGGTAACTGCCGGGAGTCTGTGCCAGCAGATGGTGGGTGGTCAGCACGACCATGCCGCCTCGCTCGCAGTGTCCAACCAGGTGCCGTTCCAATTGCTCCACCGCTTGTGCATCGAGTGCGCTGAAAGGTTCGTCGAGAATCCACAACGGCGGGCCGGGCAGATGCAGGCGAGCAAGCGCCACGCGGCGCCGCTGGCCGGCCGAAAGCCGGTGACACGGCACGTCTTCGAAACCGTGCAGGCCGACGGCCGCCAATGCCGCCCAGATGCGCTCGCGGCTCGCCGGGGTGTGCAGCGCGCAGAGCCAGGCCAGGTTTTCCTCGGCACTGAGCGTTTCCTTGATGCCGGGCGCGTGGCCGATCCATACCAGCGGGCAGCCACGTTCGCGCCGGTGTGCGATCTGCGTCTGCGCCGTCAGGGCGATCTGCCCTGCAGCGGGCTGCATCAGCCCGGCCAACAGGCGCAGCAGGCTGGTCTTGCCACAGCCGTTGGGCCCACACACCTGAAGCATGTCGCCCGCTGCCACCTGAAGCTGCAGACGCTCGAACAGCAGCCGCCCATCGCGCTCGCAGGATAAATCGGTGGCTTGCAGGTATGGGGTCAAGAGTCGGCCTTGTGAAATCGGGTCGCACGTCACGGCATCGAGCCGCGTTCAAGTTCCGCAGGGCATGGCCGCTATACTTCCATGGCGCTGTATAGCAGAGCCGGCCGCAGTGGCCGCGCATTATACATGCGCAGCTCACGCCCAAGGGCGCAACCGACACAGGTTTCATCCATGCCTGACCTGATCAGCAATCTAGCCGCGCTGCCGTCCGCCAGCGGAGCGGCGCGCGCCAGTGCCTCGAATACCGAGATGGTGAAGATCACCCAGCCACTGGACAACCTGCTGGCCCTGGGTGAGACGGTCGACGCCGAGGTGGTGTCGGTCAAGGCTGGCGCGCAGGATTTTCAATTGCTGTTGCGCCTGAGCCTGGCTGGCGGCGGCGTGGCGACGATCACCGCCAGCAGCCTGCAACCGTTGCCCCAGGGCACTGCATTGCTGGTGTCGCACCTGGCCGGTGGCGCGGCCCTGGTCGCCACCCAGGACCGTGGCAATGGCGCACCGTTGACCCTGACCCGCATCGACACCCAGGCATTGCCGGTGGGCACGCTGTTGCAGGGCAAGGTCAGCAGCAGCCAAATGCTGCCGCAGATCGCCGGGCAGCCAGCGGTGTATAGGGCCATGGTGACCCTGCTCAACACCGCTCAGGCGGGCAACATCCTGGCCATCGAGAGCCCTCAGCCCCTGCGCCTGGGCAGCCTGCTCAGCGCCCAGGTGATGAGTGACCGCAGCCTGAACTTCGTGCCTTTGAGCGGGCGCATGGACCAGTTGGCAGTGGCCCAGCAACTGGGCGCCCAGCAAGCCCGGCAAGGTTCGTTGGACAGCCTCCTGAACGCCGCGCAGACCCTGCGCCAGAACCCGGAACTTGCGCCGCCGACACGAGCCGGCCTGGAACGCCTGTTGGCCAGCCTGCCGGACGTGCAGCAAATGGCCGACCCGAAAGCCGTCGCCCAGGCGGTGGTCGCCAGCGGCGCATTTCTGGAAGCCAATCTGCTCAACGGTCAACCGGCACCCGATCTCAAGTCGGCGCTGCTGCGCCTGATGGCGCAGATCGCGCCTGCGGCGTTGCCCGGTCCGGCGGCGCAACCGGCCGTAGCGGCCAATGTGCTCGCTCAGGTGCTGCCGGGGCGGGTGCGCAATGCCCTGAATGCCTGGGGACAGGTCAGTGAAAAAACCGTGCCGGTAAGCTTTCCCCTGCCAGCCCGCACTGCGCAGAAAAGCGAGGGCGAAGACGACCTCGAACACCTGCTGCGCCTGGCCGGTGCGGCCGTGGCGCGTCTGCAGAGCCATCAGCTCGCGGGACTGGAACAGACCGGGCGCACCCCCGATGGCGCCACGCAGACCACCTGGCAACTGGAAATTCCCATGCGCCACCTGCACGATTTCGTCCCGCTGCAGGTCAAGGTGCAACGCGAAGACCCGCCACCGGACCAGCAGCCCCATGACAAAAGCGATCCCAGACCGGCCCAGGAAAAGATCTGGCGCCTGGACCTGGCCTTCGATCTGGATGCACTGGGCCCGCTGCAGGTGCAGGCGCAACTGGCTCACGGCAGCCTCTCCAGCCAGTTGTGGGCACAACGGCCTGCCACCGCCCTGCTCATCGAGAACCAGTTGGACAATCTGCGGCAGCGCCTGCAGGCCAGCGGTTTGAACGTGGCCGATCTGCAGTGCCATCAAGGCACCGCCCCCCAAGGCGCTCGTACGCGACTGGAACAACGCTGGGTGGATGAAACCGCATGAACGAACGAGCCCCGCGCCAAGCCATCGCCCTGCGCTACGACGGCCAGAAAGCACCCACCCTCACCGCCAAGGGCGACGATGAGCTGGCCGAAGCGATCCTGGCCATGGCCCGCGAATACGAAGTGCCGGTGTACGAAAATGCCGAGCTGGTGAAGATGCTGGCACGCATGGAACTGGGCGACAGCATTCCCCACGAGTTGTACCTGACCATCGCAGAGATCATCGCCTTTGCCTGGCACCTGCAAGGCAAGACGCCTTCCGGCTTCGAACTGGCGCCTGCGCCGAGCGAGCGCGACATCACCCCCAAAGCCCCGTAGCGTCTGGGCCACTAGGCTTTTCGCCGCCCTCGGAGCGCGCCTTCGGCAGCCGTCTCGATAGCCTGTCCGGAGTCGGTTTGCTACCGGCACCGGCGGCGGGCGCCCTACATAGTTACCACGTCCACCGACTGCCCCGAACGAATCATGGCCTGGCACGACTTTCCGTGCTCATAAAGGAATACCGCCATGACTTCCCGATTCATCAGCGCGCAGGGTGTTCAAGCCGTCCGCGACTCCCTCAAGCATTACCCCAGACCCGATCGCGCCGCTGCCGAGGCAGTGCGCAAGTGGGCCTCGCAACAAGGCCTGGAGCTGAACCCGGACAAGGTCGATGCCGTCACGCTGCACTATCAATTCAAGGGCCAGCGCTGCATCGCCAAGGTCGTGCGCAAACTGACCATGACCCAGGCGCTGCTGTCGAACTGGCAGGGCGAATCGAACAACGATCTGATCGGCGCGGCCCTGCATGCCGCCTGGGCCGGCACGCCGCCGCCCTACCCGATCACCCTGGTCGACCATCTGGATGAAAAGGGTCTGTTCGACTACGGCAGTGAGTACGTGGTGTACAACGGCTTGTACCGGCAGACATCGCCGGCGAACTATGACGCCGCGCACCACGTGCGCATTCCTGCCGAGAACTTCCAGCGCTTCATCTGGCAGATGGATTTCCAGACGCCCTACAAGCGCATGCTCAAGGCGTACTGGACAGACGGTTTGCAGGCCTACCGCGATGCCGCGAAGGTCAACTTCATTGCGGCCTGCAACAGGCAGATCAGCAACGCCAGCCTCAGTGATGCCGGGCGCGTGCTGGCCTGGCAGGTCGCCGGCCTGCAACCGCGGCCACACGGGGTACACGTCGCCTGCCTGAATATCTACGGATATGCGGCCACCAACCTGCTGTGCCTGAAGAACACTGCCACTGGGCTGACCCTGCTGTATATCCCCGGCAACAGCTTGCCATTCCACGAGTTCGCCGACGAATCGTCGATGAGCTCGTGGGTGGCCGAGCAATGCAAGCACCCACACACGCGTCAGGCGCTGGAAGAGCATTTCCCGCCTGGTGACGAGGCCGACACGCTCGGGTTCAGTGGCCTCGAGACCGCACTGACGGGGCTGGGGTTATACCCGGCCTATCACCATTTCGATCCCGACAGACATCCAGGTTTCGCCACCAGCGGCCTGTGGGTGCCACACGACACCATCAACTACCGGACCAGCAAATACAGCCCGCCCATCGAGGGCGACCTGTTCATGGCCATGGCCCACAACCAGAAGAGACGCAGCGAACAGGATGCCGAGTTCATCATCAACACCGACCATTCGGTGACCAAGGAAAAATGGCGCGGCTACTTCACCTCCGCCATCAATACCCTGGCACCCATTGCGATGGTTGTCCCTGAACTGGCCCCGATCTTTGCCCTGGGCGGCATCGTTCAACTGGGACTGGGCCTGGATCGGGCGATCCACGGTAGAAACCTGGAGCAGCGCGCCGCTGGCGTTGACGATGCGATCTGGGGAGTGCTCAACGCGACGCCGCTGCTGCACATGCAGATTCCGCAGACGCCGGCGGTCTGGCGCTTCAAGCGGCCGGAGTTCGTCTTTCCGGCACGCATCAACGGCCAGATCGGCTATCCCTTGAGTCCGATCCACGCGCCGCACCTTCCCACCCTGGAGCCGGTTCTGGAAACTGCCTTCAGCCTGCCAGAATCCATGCGGCCTGTGGCCGGTGCCAACCCGGAGATTGCCGACGCCGTCATTCGTGTGCCCAGTTACAGCGGCAAGCGTGACCTTCTGGAATGTGAGATCGATGGATACGTCACCCATGTTCACTACGATATAGAGCACGACGCGTTCGTGCAGAGCACGGATCTCAATGAGCTCGATCCGCCCTACTTCGTCGCGCCCAAACCTGGCCAGCGCTCGCTTTCACGGCTGCAGGACGTCGAGCGTGTCGTTACCGACGCCCAGCGCGCGCACACCTTGCAGGCCCTGGGGGTCGATCTGATACTGCCGCTGAGCCTTGGCGAACTGCGCCCGCCAGTGATGAAATCCATTCCCAAAAAAATCTCCTGCCTGTGGGTCGGCGACAAGATCATCAACCCTGGGCTGCTGGAAAACGTAGGCCGCAATGCCGCCTTGCTGCGTGACAGCGGTTACGAATATCGGCTGTTTTTGTCCACGGCGTCGCCGCAGGTCTACGCACGCAATGTCGAGTTGCTGGCCGAGCACGCACTGTCGCTGCAGGTCATCGCCCTCGAATCTCATCCGCTGTACACGGAGTTCGAGCGCAGCCGCTACTTCCGGCAATACCAGGCTGCCATCGAAGGTAACGGCGGCGTCGCCACCAACTACGCTTCGGCATCCGACGTGCTGCGCTACCGAGTGCTGAAAAGCGAAGGCGGACTGTACATGGACCTGGATGACAGCATTCTGGCACCCGGAGAGAAAAACCCGCTGGGGCGCGTGGCCGAACCCATCGATGGCGTGCCGCTGCGCACCTCGAACAGGGGCCTGATCCTTTCAGTACCCCTGTCTAACGAGACCCTGGGCATGAACATCCAGTATGGCAACAGCATGATCGGTAGCCACCCTGGCAATCCGACCCTGGATGCGATATCCGAGACGATGCTGGAACGCTTCGAAGCGCAACCGGACTTCTACCACAGTCGTCCGAGTGCCGTGACCGACCCTGCGGGTTTCCAGCGTTACGCCATTGCCTTGAATCACATCAGCGGGCCTGGCGCCCTCAACGACACCATCAACCAACGGTTGCTGGAGCTGGCGCAGTACCGCGAGGTGTGGAATCTGTCGGCGCTGCCGATGCGTGACAACGCCGGCGTGCTCGACTGGTCGGGGTTCAACGATGCGTATGAGGCGCTCACGCCGCTCAATCGCTTCGCCAAAGCAGGCAGCAGCCTGAGTTGGGCGCATACCTGATCGATGCTGCCGGGCGATGTCGATGAGCAGACGGCCGCCGGATCAGCCGCGGTGCAGTTTGCTCATCAGCTCGGCCTCGGCTTGGGTGAGGCCGCAGGCCTGGGTCAGCTCATCCACCGAGGCACCCATGGCCACCAGTTTGCCCGCCTGGGCGAACGACAGGCTGCCCGGATCGCGTTGTTCGAGCTGCGCCAGCTTCTCCGGCAATGGCCCGACCACCGCGCGCAACTCGTGCAGCGCCTCGCCCAGGCGCACATTGAGATTCTGGTAGTCGTCCAGGCGCTTGGTCAGCTCGCGCAGCCGCTGGTCACGCAGCGCATCTCCTGCCGCCTGTTCGGCGGCCAGCAGGCGCTGGCTTTTCTGATAGGACAGGAACAGCGAAACCGTTCCAACCCACAGCACTGCCAGCAGGACTACCGCAACCTCGAAGATCAATCAGATATTCTCCAGCTCGGACCACTCTTCCTCGGACATCATCTTGTCCAGCTCGACCAGAATCAGCAGTTCGCCATTCTTGTTGCACACGCCCTGGATGAATTTGGCCGACTCGTCGTTGCCGACGTTGGGTGCAGTTTCGACCTCGGACTGGCGCAAGTAGACGACCTCGGCCACGCTGTCGACCAGAATCCCTACCACTTGCTTGTCGGCCTCGATGATGACGATGCGCGTATTGTCGCTGACATCGCTGGAATCCAGACCGAAGCGCTGACGCGTATCGATCACCGTGACCACGTTACCGCGCAGGTTGATGATACCCAGCACGTAGCTGGGCGCACCCGGCACCGGCGCAATCTCGGTGTAGCGCAACACTTCCTGCACCTGCATCACATTGATGCCGTAGGTTTCATTGTCCAGACGGAAGGTGACCCACTGCAGGATCGGATCTTCGGAACCTTGGGCGGACGACTTCTTCATGCTACTAACCCCTCAAATGCCATGACGGCGGCGTGTTCATTCAATTCTTGATGATAGCGGTGGTGGTGGCGACAGGCTTGCCTGGCGCCGAGGCGACTGGACGCAGATGGCGTGCACCGCCACTGGCGATCAGCTCGGCCAGCTCGGCGACGTCCAGCAGCGCGCACATGTGTTCGATGACGGTTCCCGCCAGCCATGGCCGCTGGCCGCGCTGGCTGCGCCACTTGATCTCGTTGGGGTCCAGGCGCAGCGAGCGGCTGACTTGGTGCACGGCAAGACCCCACTCGTAACCCTGCACCGAGATCACGTACTGCAACCCCTGGCGAAAGTCGTCGCGGTAGCGGTCGGGCATGACCCAGCGCGCGGTGTCGAGCACTTTCAGGTTGCCACTGTTGCTGGGCAGGATGCCGAGAAACCAGTCGGGCTGGCCGAACAGCGGCGTCAGGGTCTGGCCAGCCAGCGCATAGATCGAACCCAGGCACACCAGCGGCACGGCCAGGGTCAGCCCGGCGACGTCGAACAGCAGGCACTCGAACGGCTCGGCGGCCCAGCTGGGGCGGCCATCGACGGCAGCCGAAAGCGGCTGCGGAGTGGCCGACGGCAGATGAACGTCGACCACGGGTGCGACCAATGCAAGGCTGGCCGGTGGAATGGGATCGGCAACGGTTGAGGGCAGCTGCACCGGCGGCGCAGGCGCTGGCGCTGGCACTGGCACTGGCACCGGCTGCGGGCTTACGGCATCGCGCACCTGTTCTTCGAGCACGGCTGCCTGGAACTCGTCGAGCCTGTCCAGGCCGGCGTCGAGATCGAGCGCCTCGAACGCCTCGGTGGCTTCATGCAGCAGGCCGTCCAGGTAGGACTGCAAGGCCACCTGGGGCCGCTGGGCAATATCGACGGGACGGTTCATCAGGCTACCTGCGCGACGAGTTGTTGGGCCAGCAGATGCTTGAGCAAGGCACGATAGGCGACGACTGCTCGGCTCTTGCCATCGAAGCGCGAGGGTGTCTGTCCGGCCCGGCTGGCATCGCGCAGACGAGTGTCGACCGGGATGTAGCCCGGCCATATGTGCTGCGGGTAGTCGTCGCGCAGGGTACGCAGGGTACTGAGCGACGCTTGGGTACGACGATCGAACAACGTCGGAACGATGCTGTACGGCAGGGCCTGGCGGCGCGAACGGTTGATCATGGTCAAGGTGCTGACCATGCGCTCCAGGCCTTTGACTGCCAGGTGCTCGGTCTGTACCGGGATCACCAGTTGCTGGCTAGCCGCCAATGCATTGACCATGAGCACGCCCAGCAGGGGTGGGCTGTCGATGACGGCGTAGTCGAAATCCTGCCACAGTTGCGCCAGGGTCTTGGCAATCACCAGGCCCAGGCCGCTCTGTCCGGGTTGCTGGCGCTCCAGCGTCGCCAGCGCGGTGCTCGAGGGCAGCAGCGACACGTTGGCTTCGCCGGTTGGCAGCAGCAGTTGGTGGGCCAGGCCGGGTGGTACCGCGCCCTTGTGCAGGAACAGGTCGTAACAGCTGTGCGCCAGTTCATCGGGGTTGTGCCCGAAATAACTGGTCATCGAACCATGCGGATCGAGATCGACCATGACCACGCGCTTGCCTGCCTCGGCGAGCAAACCGGCCAAGGCGATCGAAGTCGTGGTCTTGCCTACCCCGCCTTTTTGATTGGCTACTGCCCAGACTCTCATGGTGGTGATTTCCCCTCGGTAAACGGCGCACTACCGAGATAGTGAAGCTTTCGGGTTAAGGGCCGGGCGGCGGACTTTTGACAGACCCAGGCGCGGACGGCACGGTTAAGGGCGTCTTTGCAGTTTGTGTGCCAGCCCGGCGCAGTGCTGCATCCGGCTGCGCGTTGGCGCTGCCAGAACTGGTGATGCTGCGACGCACGTCAAGGTTGCGCGAAATGACCAGCACTACCCGACGGTTGCGCCCTCGTCCATCGGCGCTGGCGTTGTCGGCCACCGGCTGGAACTCGCCATAGCCGACCGCCGCCATGCGCCGCGGGTCGATGCCCTCCATAGCCATCATGCGGACAATGCTCGCTGCCCGAGCGGTCGACAGCTCCCAGTTGGTCGGGAACTGCGCGGTGCTGATGGGCAGATTGTCGGTGAAGCCCTCGACATGAACCGGATTGTCGAAAGGTTTGAGAATACTGGCGACCTTGTCGACGATGGCGAACGCCATGTCGCTGGGCATGGCATCGCCACTGCCGAACAGCAGGCTGGACTTGAGTTCGATCTCGATCCACAGCTCATTGCCGCGTACGGTCAGTTGATCCGAAGCGATCAGGTCGCCGAACGCCTGACGGACATTGTCGGCAATGGTCTGCAGAGGGTCGACCGCCTCGCCGATGGCCGCCTCCGATTGCTCGCTGTCGGTGACCAGCGGTTGCACGGGACGGGTGGTCAAGGGTCGTTCCTCGCCGATCGGGATGGGCCTGACGCTGCGGTCCGGGTCACTGAACACCCCGACCAGCGCTTGCGACAGGACCTTGTACTTGCCTTCGTTGACCGACGAGATCGAATACATCACCACGAAGAAAGCGAACAGCAAGGTGATGAAATCGGCGTAGGACACCAGCCAGCGCTCATGGTTTTCCGGCTCTTCGAGGCGACGACGACGGGCCATGCCATGCTCTCCTAGTCGAGGTAGCCTTGCAGCTTCATTTCGATGGAACGTGGGTTCTCACCTTCGGCGATGGACAGCAACCCTTCGAGCAGCATTTCCCGATAGGCCGCCTGACGCTGGGCGAGGGCCTTGAGCTTGTGCGCCACGGGCAGCAGGAGCAGGTTGGCGCTGGCCACACCGTAGATGGTCGCCACGAACGCCACCGCGATGCCGTTGCCCAGCTGGCTGGGGTCGGCCAGGTTGCCCATGACATGGATCAACCCCATCACCGCACCGATGATGCCGATGGTGGGCGCATAGCCACCCATGCTTTCGAACACCTTGGCTGCCTGCAGGTCACGGGTTTCGCGGTTGTACAGATCCACCTCGAGAATACTGCGGATGGCCGCGGCTTCGGCGCCATCGACCAGCAGCTGCAGGCCCTTGCGCGCGTAGTCATCGGGCTCCGCTTCGGCGCTGGCTTCCAGCCCCAGCAAGCCTTCCTTGCGCGAAACCAGGCTCCAGTTCACCACACGGTCGATACCGCCGGCCATGTCGATCCTGGGCGGGAAAAGAATCCAGCGCACGTTGTGCAGCGCGCGCTTGAACGCACTCATGGGCGACTGGATCAGCGCCGCTGCCAGCGTGCCGCCGACCACGATCAGCGCAGCAGGACCATTGAGCAGAGCCGACAGGTGGCCACCCTCGAGGAAGTTGCCACCAATGATGGCAACGAACGCCAGAATGATCCCGATCAGGCTCAGTACATCCATCAGCCGCACGCCTCGACCAGGTGCCGGCCAATGTCATCGAGGCTGTAGATGGCGTCGGCCAAACCAGCCTTGACGATGGCCATGGGCATGCCGTAGATCACGCAGCTCGCTTCGTCCTGGGCCCAGATGTGACTGCCGCCCTGCTTGAGCAGACGCGCGCCCTCTCGACCGTCGGCGCCCATACCGGTGAGTACCACCGCCAGCACCTTGTCGCCGTAGGACTTGGCCGCCGAACCGAAGGTGATGTCCACGCAGGGCTTGTAGTTCAGCCGCTCGTCACCGGGCAGGATCTTCACTGCACCGCGCCCGTCGATCATCATCTGCTTGCCGCCGGGTGCCAGTAACGCCAGCCCGGGACGCAGCACGTCGCCATCCTCGGCTTCCTTGACGGTGATCCGGCAGAGCTTGTCAAGACGCTCGGCGAAGGCGCGAGTGAAGGCCGCAGGCATGTGCTGGACCAACACGATCGGCGTTGGAAAATGGGCCGGCAGCTGGGTCAATACACGCTGAAGCGCTACCGGCCCGCCGGTGGAGGTACCGATGGCCACCAGTTTGTACGGCTTGCGCCGTGGCGTCGCAGTGCTGGCGGTCGGCGCCGGAGCCCGCGCCGGCGTAACCGGTGCTGGCGTGCGCGCCGGCACGGCCCGCGACGACGCGGGGGCGGCTGGCGCCGGGGTGACAGTGGACGCGAGCGTCGGGGCTGGCGTGGCCATGTGCGCACCCAGCCGGCGGTTGCTGCGCGAGAGTGTATGGATCTTCTCGCAGAGCATCTGCTTGACCTTCTCGGGGTTGCGAGAAATGTCTTCGAAATTCTTCGGCAGGTAATCCACTGCCCCCGCGTCGAGCGCGTCGAGGGTAACCCGCGCGCCCTCGTGGGTCAGCGAGGAAAACATCAGGACCGGAGTGGGACAGCGCTGCATGATATGACGCACGGCAGTGATGCCGTCCATCATCGGCATCTCGTAGTCCATGGTGATCACGTCGGGCTTGAGCGCCAGGGCCTGATCGATCGCTTCGCGGCCATTGGTAGCGGTCCCGACCACCTGGATGGTGGGGTCCGACGAAAGAATTTCCGAGACGCGGCGGCGGAAAAAACCGGAATCATCCACCACCAGGACCTTGACTGCCATAAACACTCCACTACGATCAGATACGCCGTGTGGCGTAGCGCTTGAGCATGCTCGGTACATCGAGGATCAAGGCTATTCGGCCGTCACCGGTGATGGTCGCGCCGGACATGCCGGGCGTGCCCTGCAGCATCTTGCCCAGCGGCTTGATCACCACTTCTTCCTGCCCGACCAACTGGTCGACCACGAAACCGATGCGTTGGGTGCCGACCGACAGAATGACCACGTGGCCCTCGCCCTGCTCCTCGTGAGCGGCCGATTTGACCAGCCAACGCTTGAGGTAGAACAACGGTAGCGCCTTGTCACGCACGATGACCACTTCCTGGCCGTCGACGACGTTGGTGCGCGAGAGGTCCAGGTGGAAGATCTCGTTGACATTGACCAGCGGGAAGGCGAACGCCTGGTTGCCCAGCATCACCATCAGCGTCGGCATGATCGCCAGGGTCAGCGGCACCTTGATGACGATCTTCGAGCCCTGGTCCTTGGCCGAGTAGATATTGATCGAGCCGTTCAGCTGGCTGATCTTGGTCTTGACCACGTCCATGCCCACGCCACGGCCCGACACGTCGGAGATTTCCGTCTTGGTGGAAAAACCCGGTGCGAAAATCAGGTTGTAGCAGTCCGATTCGCTGAGGCGGTCGGCGGCGTCGCGGTCCATCAGGCCCTTTTCCACGGCCTTGGCGCGCAGCACCGCAGGGTCCATGCCCTTGCCGTCATCACTGATCGACAACAGGATATGGTCGCCTTCCTGTTCTGCCGACAACACCACGCGCCCACCGCGCGCCTTGCCGTTGCGTTCGCGCTCTTCCGGCGTCTCGATGCCGTGATCGACGGCGTTGCGCACCAAGTGCACCAACGGGTCGGCCAAGGCCTCGACCAGATTCTTGTCCAGGTCGGTTTCTTCACCGACCAGTTCCAGGTTGATTTCCTTCTTCAACTGCCGCGCTAGGTCGCGGACCAACCGCGGGAAGCGTCCGAAGACCTTCTTGATCGGCTGCATGCGCGTCTTCATGACGGCCGTCTGCAGGTCGGCCGTGACCACGTCCAGGTTCGATACGGCCTTGGACATGGCTTCGTCGGCGCTGTTGGCGCCCAGGCGCACCAGGCGGTTACGCACCAGCACCAGCTCGCCCACCATGTTCATGATTTCGTCGAGGCGCGCGGTGTCGACCCGTACGGTCGTCTCGGCTTCGCTGGCGACCGGCTTCTCGGCCACCGGCGCACGCGCGGGCGCTGCCTCGACCTTGCGTGGTGCTGCCACCGGCACAGACGCGGACGGCGTCGGCTGAGTCTCGGGCAGGCTGGCGACATCGCTGAACTTGCCCTTGCCATGCAGCTGATCGAGCAGTGACTCGAATTCGTCGTCGGTGATCTGGTCGCTCGTGGGGGCCTGCGCCTCGGCAGGCGGCGCTGCCTTGACCGCATCGGCGGTGAACGCGCCCTTGCCATGCAACTGGTCGAGCAGGGCCTCGAACTCGTCGTCGGTGATTTCGTCGCCAGGCGCTGTCGCGCCAGCCTGCGCCGCGGCAGTTGGCGACGTTGCAGCCGGTGCCAGCGCATCGACGGCGAACTGACCCTTGCCGTGCAGCTGGTCGAGCAGCGACTCGAATTCGTCGTCGGTGATCTCGTCACTGGCCGCGCCGTGCTGTGCCACAGCAGCAGGTGCAGCCGGCGCAGTGGCCTGCGCCTTGGCCGCGCTCAGGGAATCGAGCAATTGCTCGAATTCGCTGTCGGTGATGTCTTCGCCCGGCGTCGAAACCGGCGCAGCAGCTGGCGCTGCCACCGGCGGCGCGACAACTGCCGCAGCCGGTTCGGCCAGGCGCGCGAGGGCATCGAGCAACTGGGGGCTGGCCGGTGTGACCGGGGCGCGTTCACGCACCTCGGTGAACATGCCGTTGACCGCGTCCAGCGCTTCGAGCACGACGTCCATGAGTTCGGCGTCGACCCGGCGCTCACCTTTGCGCAAGATGTCGAAGACGTTTTCGGCGATATGGCAGCACTCCACCAGCTCGTTGAGCTGGAGGAAGCCGGCGCCGCCTTTTACAGTGTGAAAACCGCGAAAAATTGCATTGAGCAAGTCGGCATCATCGGGACGGCTTTCCAGCTCGACCAGTTGTTCGGACAGTTGCTCGAGAATTTCGCCGGCCTCTACCAGGAAATCCTGAAGGATTTCTTCGTCGGCGCCGAAGCTCATGTGGATGCTCCCTGGAGTACGTGATTAACGGTCAACACAGTCAGGCGCAGGCGATGGCCTAGAAGCCCAGACTGGACAGCAGATCGTCGACATCGTCCTGACCGGATACGACGTCTTCACGTTTATCGGCATGGATCTGCGGACCTTCACCCTTGGCAGGATGTTTTTCTTGATCTTTTTCGGCGCGAAGCTGTTCGTGGTCGTGCTGGATGCCGGCAAAGCGATCCACCTGGCTGGCCATCAGGACCAGTTTGAGCAAGTTGCTCTCCACTTCGGTGACCAGCGCGGTGACACGCTTGATGACCTGGCCGGTGAGGTCCTGATAATCCTGGGCGAGCACGATGTCGTTGAGGTGGCTGGCGACTTCGCGATTGCCCTGCTCGCTACGGGTCAGGAAGCCGTCGACCCGGCGTGCCAGTTCGCGGAATTCGTCGGCGGCCACTTCGCGGCGCATGAAGCGCTGCCAGTCGACGCTCAAGACACTGGCCTCGGCACTCAGCGTGTTGAGCACCGGTGTGCTCTGCTCGACCAGATCCATGGTGCGGTTGGCCGCGTTTTCGGTCAGGCGCACCACATACGACAGACGTTCGGTCGCATCGGTGATCTGCGAAACCTCTTCGGCCTGGGGAATGTTCGGATCGATCTGGAAACTGACGATTGCGCTGTGCAGCTCCCGCGTCAGCTTGCCCACTTCCTGGTACAGGCCGCGATCGCGGGTCTGGTTCAATTCGTGGATCAGTTGCACCGCTTCGCCGAAACGGCCTTTTTCAAGGCTGTCGACCAGCTCCACGGCGTGTTTCTTCAGGGTCGACTCGAAGTCCCCCAACGTGCTTTGTTTGTGGTCCATTGCGCCCCCATTGCAGACTTCAGCTATTGACGCGCTCGAAAATCTTCTCGATTTTTTCTTTCAGCACTTGCGCAGTGAAAGGCTTGACCACATACCCGTTGACCCCGGCCTGGGCGGCTTCGATGATCTGCTCGCGCTTGGCCTCGGCGGTCACCATGAGCACCGGCAGGTGCTTGAGGCGATCGTCGGCGCGCACCTGGCGCAGCAGGTCGATGCCGGACATGCCGGGCATGTTCCAGTCGGTGACGAGAAAGTCGAAATTGCCGCTGTGCAACATCGGCAAGGCGGTGTTGCCGTCGTCGGCCTCGGCGGTGTTGGTGAAGCCCAGGTCACGCAGCAGGTTCTTGATGATGCGCCGCATCGTCGAGAAATCGTCGACGATGAGGATTTTCATGTTCTTGTCCAATTAGACCTCCAGCAGTCTTGAACACGCCCAGCCCCTGGACGTGCGTAACAATCGAATCCGGTTATATCCGCGGCCGTCGCAGATCGGCATTTCCCCGCAATCGCGTGGGAGCGGTCATCGGCCGCGAATCAGGCGCCGCTGTATGTCTGACATACATCGGTGCTCCCTTCGCGGCCAATGACCGCTCCCACATGTCCTGCGAATCCCTTTGGGTCAGCGTGCCCGCCACTCTCCCAGGCGCCCGCGCAGTCGCGCCGCGCACTGGCTGTGCAACTGGCTTACCCGCGATTCGCTGACACCCAGTACCTCACCGATTTCCTTGAGGTTCAGTTCCTCGTCGTAATACAACGACAAGACCAGCTTCTCGCGTTCGGGCAGGTTGGCGATGGCCTCGGCCAGCGCGCCTTGAAAGCGTTCATCCTCGAGATCCCGCGAGGGCTCCAGCGAACCGCTGGCGCCGTCTTCGTGCAGGCCCTCGTGCTCACCGTCCTGCAGCAGATCGTCGAAACTGAACAGGCGGCTGCCCAGGGTATCGTTCAGGATCCCGTAGTAATCATCCAGACTCAGACTAAGTTCGGCCGCGATCTCGTGATCTTTAGCGTCGCGACCGGTTTTCGACTCGATTCGGCGAATGGCATCACTGACCATGCGGGTATTGCGGTGGACCGAACGCGGCGCCCAGTCACCCTTGCGCACTTCATCGAGCATCGCGCCGCGGATCCGAATGCCGGCATAGGTCTCGAAACTGGCCCCTTTGCTCGAGTCGTACTTGGTCGAGACCTCCAGCAGACCGATCATGCCGGCCTGGATCAGGTCTTCCACCTGCACGCTGGCTGGCAGCCGCGCCAGCAGGTGGTAGGCGATACGCTTGACCAGCGGCGCGTATTGCTCGATCAGCTGATGCTGCTGCGAGTCGCGCGACGCCTTGCTGTACATACGGTATCCGCTGGCGCTCATGATACGGGCCCTGCGCTGGTTTGCTGGACCAGGCGTTCGACGAAGAACTCCAGGTGGCCACGGGGATTGGCCGGCAACGGCCAGGTGTCTACTTTCTGCGCGATTGCCTTGAAGGCCAGCGAGCATTTGGAACGGGGAAACGCCTCGTACACGGCGCGCTGCTTCTGCACGGCCTTGCGCACCGACTCGTCGTACGGAACGGCGCCAACGTACTGCAGGGCCACGTCGAGGAAGCGGTCGGTCACCTTGGTCAGCTTGGCGAACAGATTGCGCCCTTCCTGGGGGCTTTGCGCCATGTTGGCCAAGACCCGGAAGCGGTTCATGCCGTGGTCGCGATTGAGCAGTTTGATCAGGGCGTAGGCATCGGTGATCGAGGTCGGCTCGTCGCACACCACCAGCAGGACTTCCTGGGCCGCGCGGACGAAGCTCACTACCGATTCGCCGATACCGGCGGCGGTGTCGATGATCAGCACGTCGAGGTTGTCGCCCACATCGCTGAAGGCCTGGATCAGGCCGGCGTGCTGGGCCGGGCTCAGCTGGACCATGCTCTGGGTGCCGGAGGCTGCGGGCACGACACGGATGCCCCCAGGGCCCTGCAACATCACGTCGCGCAGTTCGCAGCGACCTTCGATCACGTCGGCCAGGGTGCGCTTGGGGGTCAGGCCCAGCAACACGTCGACGTTGGCCAGGCCAAGGTCGGCGTCCAGCAACATGACCCGGCGGCCGAGCTCGGCCAACGCCAGGGACAAGTTCACTGACACATTAGTCTTGCCGACGCCACCTTTGCCGCCGGTCACCGCGATCACCTGTACGGGATGCATGCTGCCCATGTTCGTTCTTTACCTTGTCTAGACCGAGGCCACACGAGTGGCTGCCAGTTCGATTGCTCGAGTGTTTCCTGGCAACCCTACGATGCAGGAAGAGTGTGCTTGCATAACGTTCTTCACCTCAGCCAACTCGCTTGTCGGGGCTGTGGTAGAGACCCGCGAACATATCGGCCATGGCCTCTTCGCTGGGCTCTTCTTGCATTTGCACGCTCACTGCGCGGCTGACCAACTGGTGCCGGCGCGGCAAATGCAAGTCATCGGGAATGCGCGGCCCATCGGTAAGATAGGCAATCGGCAGTTCCTGACTGATGGCCAGGCTCAGCACTTCGCCGAGACAGGCCGTTTCATCCAGTTTGGTCAGGATGCACCCGGCCAGACCGCAACGCTTGTAGCTATGGTACGCGGCGCTGAGCACCTGCTTCTGGCTGGTGGTTGCCAGCACCAGGTAGTTGCGCGCATTGATGCCGCGTCCGGCCAGGCTCTCGAGCTGCATGCGCAGGGCCGGATCGCTGGCTTGCAGGCCCGCGGTGTCGATCAACACCACACGCTTGCGCAGCAAGGGTTCCAGCGCCTGTACCAATGACTGGCCCGGATCGACCTGAGTCACCGATACATTGAGAATGCGACCCAGGGTCTTGAGCTGCTCCTGGGCACCGATGCGAAAGCTGTCCATGCTCACCAGGGCCACGCTCTGGGAACCGTACTTGAGCACATAGCGGGCTGCCAGCTTGGCCAGGGTGGTGGTCTTGCCCATGCCGGCCGGGCCGACCATGGCAATCACACCACCTTCTTCAAGCGGTTCCACTTCAGGTGTACGGATCATACGCGCCAAGTGCGCCAGCAGCATCCGCCATGCCTGCCGAGGTTCGTTGATTTCGCTGGTCAGGCTGAGCAGCTCGCGAGCGATCGGGCCGGACAAGCCGATGCGCTGCAAACGACGCCACAGATTCGCCTGCGCCGGCTTGCTGCCTTGCAGCTGGGTCCAGGCCAGTGAGCCCAGCTGCACTTCCAGCAGTTGGCGCAAA
This sequence comes from Pseudomonas sp. CFBP 8770, assembly GCF_014841705.1. Classification (NCBI taxonomy): domain Bacteria; kingdom Pseudomonadati; phylum Pseudomonadota; class Gammaproteobacteria; order Pseudomonadales; family Pseudomonadaceae; genus Pseudomonas; species Pseudomonas sp. CFBP 8770. Next base: position 486,646 of record NZ_JACYUL010000002.1, on the reverse strand, counting down.
CCGTTGAGTTCGGAACGCATGGAATCGAAAAGACGTTGGTCGACGGCAGGCTGTGGCGCGGGGGCCGCCTGGACACGCGGTGGCTCTTCGCGACGCGGCTCGACCAGCGGCTCGGCGGCGGTCAACGGCAGGCCTGCGACCAGCTGGCGGTTGGTGGCCGCATCGCTCTCGCCACGGGTGCTCAGCTCGGCCTGGGCCGAAACGATCCGCGACTGGGTCTTGCGCAGCTCTTCTTCCAACTCGAGGTTGGGCACGCGCGGCGCCAGGGCCGACAGCTTGTAGTCCAGCGCTGCGGTCAGCTCGACGCCGCCGGCGATCCGACGGTTGCCGATGATGGCAGCGTCGGCGCCCAGCTCGTCGCGGACCAATTTCATGGCCTGACGCATGTCGGCGGCGAAAAATCGCTTCACTTGCATAACCCACTACCTCAGCCGTTGGGCCCTACTGTCGCAACGATGGTGACTTGCTTGTTATCAGGGATTTCCTGATAGGCCAGTACATGAAGGTTGGGGATCGCCAGGCGACCGAAGCGTGACAGCATCGCGCGGACCGGACCGGCCACCAGCAGTATTACCGGTTGGCCCTGCATCTCCTGCCGCTGCGCCGCATCGATCAAGGATCTCTGCAGTTTCTCCGCCATGCTCGGTTCCAGCAAAACGCCTTCTTCCTGACCCTGACCAGCCTTCTGAAGACTATTTAGCAATATCTGTTCCAACCTTGGTTCCAGCGTGATGACAGGCAGCTCCGACTCAATGCCTACAATGCTTTGCACGATGGCGCGGGACAAACCGACCCTGACGGCCTGGACCAGCGCGGCGGTATCTTGACTCCGATGCCCATTGTTGGCGATCGCTTCCGCAATGCTGCGGATGTCGCGAACCGGTACCTGCTCTGCCAGCAGCGCCTGCAGCACCTTGAGCAGCGAAGACAGCGAAAGGATGCCGGGAACCAGCTCTTCGGCGAGCTTGGGCGAGCCTTTTGCCAGAACTTGCAGCAGTTGTTGGACTTCTTCGTGGCCGATCAGCTCATGGGCATGCTTCTGCAGAATCTGGTTCAAGTGCGTGGCCACTACCGTACTGGCATCGACCACCGTGTAGCCCAGCGACTGCGCCTGGCTGCGCAGGTTGACGTCGATCCAGACCGCGTCCAGACCAAACGCCGGATCCTTGGCGGTGATGCCGTTCAACGAGCCGAAGACCTGACCGGGGTTGATGGCCAGCTCGCGATCCGGGTAGATCTCGGCTTCGGCGAGAATCACCCCCATGAGCGTCAAACGATAGGCGCTGGGTGCCAGGTCGAGATTGTCGCGAATATGAACAGTAGGCATGAGGAAGCCCAGGTCCTGGGACAGCTTCTTGCGTACGCCCTTGATCCGCGCCAGCAACTGGCCGCCCTGGTTGCGGTCCACCAGGGGGATCAGCCGATAGCCGACTTCCAGGCCAATCATGTCGATGGGCGTGACGTCGTCCCAGCCCAGCTCTTTGGTTTCCTGGGTCCGCGTCGGTGACGGCAGCAGCTCCTGTTGACGCTGCACTTCGGCCTGGGCCTGGACCTTGACGTCGTTCTGTTTTTTCCACAGCAGGTAGGCACCGCCACCGGCGATGGCGCCCAGGGTAATGAAGGCCATGTGCGGCATTCCGGGCACCATGCCCATGATCACCATCAGCGCGCCGGAGACGGCCAGCGCCTTGGGCGAGGCGAACATCTGCCGCTGGATCTGCTTGCCCATCTCCTCGGAGCCCGATGCACGGGTCACCATGATGGCCGCTGCAGTGGACAGCAGCAGCGATGGCAGCTGCGCGACCAGGCCGTCACCGATGGTCAGCAGGGCGTACACCTTGCCCGCCTCGGCGAATGGCATGTTGTGTTGCAGCATGCCCACCAGCATGCCGCCGATCAGGTTGATGAACAGGATCAGCAGACCGGCGATGGCGTCGCCACGGACGAATTTGCTGGCACCGTCCATCGAGCCGTAGAACTCGGCTTCGGCGGCCACTTCGGTACGACGCGCCTTGGCCTGGTTCTGATCGATGAGACCGGCGTTGAGGTCGGCGTCGATAGCCATCTGCTTGCCGGGCATGGCATCCAGGGTGAACCGCGCGCTCACCTCGGAGATGCGCCCGGCGCCCTTGGTGACGACCACGAAGTTGATGATCATGAGGATGGCGAACACCACGATACCGACGATGTAGTTGCCGCCGATCACCACCTCACCAAATGCCTGGACCACTTTACCCGCGGCGGCATGGCCTTCCTGACCGTGGAGCATGATCACCCGCGTCGACGCCACGTTGAGCGCAAGGCGCAGCAGCGTGGCCACCAGCAGGATGGTCGGGAACACGGCGAAGTCCAGCGGACGCAGGGCGTACACGCACACCAGCAGCACGACGATGGACAAGGCGATGTTGAAGGTGAAGAACACGTCCAGCAGCAGTGCCGGGATCGGCAGCATCATCATCGCCAGCATCACCAGCAACAGCAGCGGCACACCCAGATTGCCGCGGCCAAGGCCGACGATGTTGCTACGAGCGGTGTTGATTAATTGAGAGCGATCCACCGACATTCCCCACTTCCCCAAGCGAACTTTTGACGCGCCAGGCGTCTTGCCAAGGGGCAGTGCAAGAAGAGGTCCAACTTTTGCCAGAGGGACTAAAGATTATCGAGGGGCTGCCGAGCCGGAGTGAAATCGATCTAACGGTGGTGCGTTCTTCGCGGGCGCTGACCGCTCCTACGGAGATCGCGGCAGGTCCGATCTTTCTGTGGAAGCGGTCCGTGACCGCGAAAAGCGCCGACCGCTCCTACAGAGATCGCGGCAGGTCCGAACTTTCTGTGGGAGCGGTCCGTGGCCGCGAAGGGCGCGACTCGCCCTAACTGTCTCGCTGCAGATCCGGCGGGATCGGCAGGTCCTGCAACGGATCGGGACGCTTGCCCCGCCCGGCCTGGTACTGGCGGATCTGGTAGACATAGGCAAGCACCTGCGCCACTGCCAGGTACAGCCCCGCCGGAATCTGCTGTTCGATCTCGGTGGAATAGAAGATCGAGCGCGCCAGTGCCGGCGACTCCAGCACCTGAATACGATGCTCGTTGCCAATCTCGCGAATCTTCAAGGCAATGAAGTCCGAGCCCTTGGCCAGCAATACCGGCGCGTTGCCCTTCTCCGGATCGTATTTCAACGCCACTGCGTAGTGGGTCGGGTTGGTAATGATCACGTCCGCCTCGGGAATCGCCGTCATCATCCGTCGCTGCGACATTTCGCGCTGCAACTGGCGCACCCTCCCCTTTACCTCGGGCCGCCCTTCGGAGTCCTTGTGCTCGTCCTTGACCTCCTGCTTGGTCATCATCAGCTTCTGTTTGCTGCTGTACAGCTGGAACGGCACGTCCACGGCGGCAATCAACGCCAGTCCGCAGGACATCCACAAGGCGCTCCAGCCGACCAACTGCACGCTGTGGATGATCGCCATTTCCAACGGCTCGTTGGCAATGGCGAGCAGGTCGGTACGGTCTTTGGCCAGCACCATCATGGCAACGATCAGGGTGATGGCGAACTTGGCCAGTGCCTTCAGCAACTCGGTCAATGCATGCATGGAGAACATGCGCTTGAGGCCGGCGGCCGGGTTCATGCGGCTGAACTTGGGAGCCATGGAGCTGGCCGCGAACAACCAGCCGCCCAGCGCGACCGGGCCGATCAGCGCCGCCAACAGCAGAGTCACCAAAATCGGCTGGGTCGCCAGGATCGCCACCTTGCCCGACTGCAGCAGAAAGATGCCCATGTAGCGTTCATCGAGCAGCACCTCGCGGCTCAAGGTGAAGTTGCTGCGCATCAGTTCCAGCAGGCTTTGCGCCAGATGCCCGCCGAACGCCAGCAGCGCCCCGCACCCGGCAACCATCACTGCCAGCGTGTTGAGCTCTTTGGAACGGGCGATCTCGCCCTTTTCGCGCGAATCCTTCTTGCGCTTGTCCGTGGGGTCTTCTGTCTTGTCCGCACCGCTTTCGCTTTCGGCCATTGCCTACTCCGCTCGCGCCAATTCGCGCAGCCACTGCAAGGCGTTGGCTGCCAGCGGCTGATACTGGTTGAGAATGTCGCCCAGGCTGACCCACAGGATGAACATCCCCAGCACCAGGGTCAGCGGGAAGCCGATGGAAAAGATGTTCAACTGAGGCGCAGCGCGGGTCATCACGCCGAAGGCAATGTTGACCACCAGCAAGGCCGTGATGGCCGGCAGCACCAGCAGCACGCCCGCGCCCAGCACCCAGCCCATGCGCAGTACCACGTCCCAGTAGTGCGCGGTCAGCAGGCCGCCGCCGATGGGCAGCGTGGTGAAGCTCTCGGTCAGCACCTCGAACACCACCAGATGGCCGTTCATCGACAGGAACACCAGGGTCACCAGCATGCTGAAGAACTGGCCGATCACGGCCACGGACACACCGTTGGTGGGGTCGACCATGGACGCGAAGGCCATGCCCATCTGGATCGCGAGAATCTGTCCGGCAACGGTGAAGGCCTGGAACAGGAACTGCAACGAGAAACCGAACAACGCGCCGATGATGATCTGTTCGGCCACCAGCAGCAGCGCCTGGCCGCTGATGGCATCCACCGTGGGCGCTGGCGGCAATCCCGGCACGATGACCACAGTGATGGCCACGGCGACGTACAGGCGCACGCGCTGCGGCAGCACCTGCGTGCCGAAGATCGGCATGGTCATCAGCATCGAGGCGACGCGGAACAGCGGCAGGATGAAGCTGGCCACCCAGCCACCGATCTGCGCATCGGTCAGTTGCAGCAAGGGCTGCATCAGCCGATCACCTGCGGAATATTGGAATACAGCGTGGTGATGTACTCCATGAAGGTACGCACCATCCACGGCCCGATGACGATCAGTGTCACCAGCATCACCAACAGGCGCGGCAGGAAGCTCAGGGTCTGTTCGTTGATCTGCGTGGCGGCCTGGAACATGGCGATGATCAGGCCGACGATCAGGCTCGGCAGGACCAGGATCGCAACCATCACGGTGGTCAGCCACAGCGCTTCGCGGAACAGGTCGACGGCGACTTCTGGAGTCATGGGTTCAAGCTCCCTGGAAAGACAGATCAGACACCACCGAAACTCCCGGCCAGGGTCCCGATGATCAGCGCCCAGCCATCGACCAGCACGAACAGCATGATCTTGAACGGCAGCGAGATGATCAACGGCGACAGCATCATCATACCCATGGCCATCAGCACACTGGCCACCACCAGGTCGATGATCAGGAACGGAATGAAGATCATGAAGCCGATCTGGAACGCCGTTTTCAGCTCGGAGGTAACGAACGCCGGCACCAGAATGGTCAACGGCGCCTGATCGGCGCTGGCGATGTCGGTGCGTTTGGACAGCCGCATGAACAGCTCCAGGTCGCTCTGCCGGGTCTGCGCCAGCATGAAGTCCTTGATCGGGCCTTCGGCGCGGGCGACGGCATCCTGGGCGCTGAGCTGTTCACTCAAATAGGGTTGCAGGGCCTGCTGGTTCACCTTGTCGAACACCGGCGCCATGATGAACATGGTCAGGAACAGCGCCATGCCGGTCAACAGCTGGTTGGACGGCGTCTGTTGCAGGCCCAGTGCCTGGCGCAGGATGGAAAACACGATGATGATGCGCGTGAAGCTGGTCATCAACATGACGAACGCCGGAATGAAACTCAGCGCGGTCATGATCAGCAGAATCTGCAGGTTGACCGAATACTCCTGCTGCCCGTTGGCGCCGCTGGTCATGGTCAGCGCCGGAATCTGCAGCGGATCGGCGGCCAGGGCCATGGGCGCCGCCAACATCAGGCCCAGCGGCAGAACCGTGCGCAACACACCCATCACTTCTTATCCTTCTGGTCCTTGCCCAGCAGTTCCATCAGGCGCTGGGCGAATTCGGGTGTAGCCTGGGTGGTGCGGTCGGGTGGCTGCACCGGCGTGCTCATCACGTGCAGCGCGCTGATACGCCCCGGGCTGACACCCAGCAGGATCTGCTCCTCGCCCACCTGCACCAGCACCAGCCGGTCTCGCGGCCCCAGTGCCTTGGCACCGATCACGTCGATGACCTGACCCTGGCGCGGTGCCGCCTGCTGCACGCGCCGCATCAGCCACGCCAGCGCGAAGATCAAGGCCACCACCGCCAGCAGGCCCAGCACGGTCTGGGTCAACTGACCGGCCAAACCAGTGCCTCCCGAGGCCACCACCGGCGTCGCCGCGGGGGTCACTTCGGGCGCCGCGAACACGGCCACGGGCAAAAGCAGCAGGGCCCACAGGTACCTGCCCATCACCGCAGCTTCTTGATGCGTTCGCTGGGGCTGATCACGTCGGTCAGGCGAATGCCGAACTTTTCGTTGACCACCACCACTTCGCCGTGGGCGATCAGCGTGCCGTTGACCAGCACGTCCAACGCCTCGCCAGCCAGGCGGTCGAGTTCGATCACCGAGCCCTGGTTGAGCTGCAGCAGGTTGCGAATGCTGATGTCGGTCGCCCCGACCTCCATGGAAATGGTGACCGGAATGTCGAGGATCACATCGAGGTTCGGACCCTCGAGCGTGACCGGCCCGTTACCCGATTTGGGCGAACTGCCGAACTCTTCCATCGGCAGGCGCGAGGAACTCGAGCCGCCGCGCGTATCGGCGGCCAACAGCGCGTCGATGTCATCCTGCCCGGCATCCCCGGACTCATCCAGAGCAGCCGCCCATTCATCGGCGAGCGCCTGGTCTTCGGCAGAAATTGTCTCATCTTGATCAGCCATCAGTGGTCCTCGACGGGCATCTAAATCATCAGGTCGAACCGATCAGCGACGCTCGATCGGTTCGATAACTTGTAAAGCCAGGTTGCCTTTGTGCGAGCCAAGCTTGGCCTTGAACGAAGGCACGCCATTGGCGCGCAGGATCAGCTCTTCCGGCAGCTCCACCGGGATCACGTCGCCGGGCTGCATGTGCAGGATGTCGCGCAGCTTGAGCTGGCGCCGCGCCACGGTGGCGCCCAGGGGAACGCTGACATCCAGAACGTCTTCGCGCAGCGCCTTGCTCCAGCGCTCGTCCTGGTCGTCCAGGTCGGACTGGAAGCCGGCATCGAGCATCTCGCGCACCGGCTCGATCATCGAGTACGGCATGGTCACATGCAGGTCGCCACCGCCGCCATCGAGTTCGATGTGGAAGGTGGACACCACGACCGCCTCGCTGGGCCCGACGATGTTGGCCATGGCCGGGTTGACCTCCGAGTTGATGTACTCGAAGTTGACTTCCATGATCGCCTGCCACGCTTCCTTCATGTCGAGAAAGGCCTGGTCCAGCACCATGCGTACCACCCGCAGTTCGGTAGGGGTGAACTCGCGGCCCTCGATCTTGGCATGACGGCCGTCACCGCCGAAGAAGTTGTCGACCAGCTTGAATACCAGCTTGGCATCGAGAATGAACAGGCCGGTGCCGCGCAGTGGCTTGATCTTCACCAGGTTGAGGCTGGTGGGCACGTACAGTGAATGCACGTACTCGCCGAACTTCATCACCTGCACGCCGCCTACCGCTACATCGGCGGAGCGACGCAGCAGGTTGAACATGCTGATGCGGGTGTAGCGGGCGAAGCGCTCGTTGATCATTTCCAGCGTCGGCATGCGCCCACGCACGATGCGGTCCTGAGTGGTCAGGTCGTAGCTCCTGATCCCCCCGGGTTCGCCATTGCCTTCGGTTTGCACCAGGCCATCGTCGACGCCATGCAGCAGCGCATCGATCTCGTCCTGGGACAGCAGGTCCTGTACGGCCATGAGTTGTTCCTACTGCAATACGAAGTTAGTGAAGAGCACCTGGTCGATCACGGGCTTGCCCACCTCTTTCTGCGCCACTTCCTGAACGCTTGCGGTAGCCTTCTGGCGCAGCATTTCCTGGCCGATCGGCGTGGTCAAGGTTTCGAAAGGCTGACCGGAAAACAGCATGACCAGATTATTGCGGATGACCGGTGTGTGCACCTTCAGAGCATCCATGTCGGCCTTGTCCCGCGCCTGCAGCACGATGCTGACCTGCATGTAGCGATCACGACCGTTCTGCTTGAAGTTGACCACGAAGGCGGGTGTCAGCGGTTCGTAGATTGCCGCAGGTTTGACGTGGGCAGCATCGGCCGGGGTTTTATCCGCGGGCGCCTCGGCGGGTTTGTGCATCAGGAACCAGGTGGCCCCGACCGACAGGCCGATGGCCAGCAGCAGGCCCACGACCAGCAGGATGATCAGCTTGAGTTTGCCCTTGCCTTCCTTGGCTGCGGGTTCCTTTGCTTCTTCGGTCTTTGCCATGCCAATAATCCGTCACCATTGAGGGGTAAGCGTACCCATGGCGACGATGGAGCAAGGGTTATGCCAACAATCCCTGCGGCTGAACTTCAAGGCCTGCAACCGGCCTTTCACGCACGGTCAGGCGTAGTAATCCACGGCGCTGCTCCCCAGCACCGTGCTGGAGGCTACTGGCTGTGCCGTCGCCACGGCAGGCTCGGCGGAATCGAGCGCGTCCGTGCCGGAGCGCTCGCCCCCACTGCGACGGCTCTGCTGTGCCTGCTGCTCGCCCTGAGACTGACGCGACTGATCGGACACGTTGACGTCCAGCTGCCCCATGCCCTGCTGGTTGAACATATCCTTGAGGCGATGCTGCTGGCTTTCCAGCGCCTCGCGCACGCCGATATGGGCGCTGGTGAAGGTCACCTGGGTCTGCTGGTCAGGTGTGATGTCGACACGGATGTCCAGACGCCCCAGTTCTGCGGGTGTCAGTTGAATGTCGGCTGATTTCAGATTCTGGCTCGACAGGTACATGACCCGATTGACCAGGCCTTCGGTCCATCCCGATTGCTGCATGGCCAACGGCTGGCCGAGCGGGCTGGCCAGCGGCGCCGCACTGCCGGTCTTGGCCGTGGTCGTCTGGGTCAAGGCCTGCAGGCGGTCGGCGAAGTTATCGACGCGGCTGTCGCTGGCCGCAGCGTCGGCATCCTTCAAGGCCCCGCCGATCAAGCCAGCGAAACCGTCATCGCCGCCCTCGCCCGCTTCGCCTGCCGACTCCTTGCTCACCATGGCCGCCAGACCATTGACGAAAGTGCCGTCGAGACCCTGCTCGCTGGCCGTCGAGGCGTCAGCCGATGACGTTTGGCTGGCATGTGCAGAGGTGGTGCCATTATTTTTGGCGGTCTGCTCCAACGCCAGCCGCAACGCGGGCAAATCGGCCAGCACGTCCTGGGTCGGGTCGAAAGCCTCGCCGGCGCCGTCGGTATCGCTGTCCAACAGACCGGTAGCGGTCACTGCCGGTGGCTGCACCTGGACCAATACGGGATTGACGGCGGGATCGGCCGGGACCGGCACCGCTGCAGGATCGACCGGCGCCGCGGCAGCGCTGACGCTGGGATCGTCCTTGTCGGCGGTATCGCTGACCTTGTCGTCGTCCTTGCCGGCAGGCTTGTCGGCCTTGTCTGTCTTGTCGAGCTTTTCAGGCTTGTCGGCCTTGGCAACTGGCAACTTCTTGCCGCTATCGGCAACCGTCGGGTTGGCGCCAGCCGCCTTTGAGGCCGGCGGCGTGGCGTTTTCCCGTGGGGCAGGCGGCGCAGGCTCGGTCCGCGCCTTGACCGCAACTTCGTGGTTTTGCCGTGCATAGAGATCGGCGAAACGTGGCGCCGAATCGTTGTCCGCTGCAGTGGGCTTGGCCGCGCCGGTGACTGATGCCGCGCGTGCAGCGGCGCCCAGTTGCAGCAACAAAGGGTTTGAAGCGACAGCCATGAAGATCTCCCCGATACGGTGGCGTTAACGCTGATAGCCATGGAGGAAGCAAGTATCGGGCCAGCGACAGGCTGCCGGTATCAACGACGCTCAACGCGCAAAGCGCGCGCGCTCTTGCGAATACAGTTGCAGGACCAGCACGAACTCGCGGTCGATCCGCTGCACGTGGGCATCGACGCCGTCGAGTGCGCCATGTCGGCAGTACTGCTCGAGCTCGCTGCACAGCTGCGCCAGGCGCAAGGCGCCCATGTTGCCGCTGCTGCCCTTGAAGCTGTGTGCAGCATGGCCCAGTTCGACCAGATCGCGTGATCGGTGCAGTTCGTTCAAGCGCAGTTGCGAGTCGCTCAGGAAGGTGTCCAGCAACAGCGGATATTCATCTTCCATGACTTCCCGCAAGGCCTCGAGGGCCGCAGGATCTGCATGGGCCCTTTGCAGCTGTTCGTCTGCCAGCTGTTCGTCTGTCAATCGCTCGTCTGCAAAGTGTTCGATAGTCACTTGTTCGCTCCTTGATCAAGCCGATTACGCTTGAGACTCCCAGGTAAATTCGACATGCGCGCTGCGCCCGTCTTCCGACCAGCCCGCGCTGTGGCTCAGTTGGCGGACCAGATTGACCCCGCGCCCAGACAGCCCGTGCACGCTGGGCGGCTTCGCCAGGACCTGTTTCGGATCGAATCCCTTGCCGCTGTCTTCGACCACGATTCTCAGGACCCCGCCAACCCCTTGCGGGCGTACCTGCAAGTGTATGCGTATATAGCCCTCTTCCAAAGCCGCCAGGCGACTGTTGCGCAGCGTGTAGTACTGGGCAAACCCGGCGGCATCGCACTTGAGCGCGGAATCGAGGTTCAGGACACCGTGCTCCAGGGCGTTGGAGTATAACTCGGCGAATACGCTGTAGAGCTCTCCGCTCTGCGAGCGCAGCCCGTGAATCTCCTGCAGCAGTTGCAGAATGTAGGGCAACGGGTTGAAGCGGCGCAACGTGTCTGCACGAAACTCGTACGTGGCCGACCAGTCGAGCGGACTCGACTGGCCGCTGTCGGAATAGATCAGGCTGGCCGGCGGCTGGCGTTCGGCGTCGATCAATGCCAACTGCACCATGCTCACATCGTCGCGCGATTCGCCGCGGAAATCATGCAGCGCCTGCAGAATGCCTTCGAACAGTGATTCAGGGTCCTTGTGGGTGTCGAAGACGCGTTCGAGCCGCTCCACGCCGAACGACACTTCCTGCGCATTGCTGGTTTCGATGACGCCGTCGGACAGCAGCAGGACCCGGTCGCCCGGCGCCAGCGGCCAGACCTCGGTCTGGTCTTCGAAACGGGTGGCCGGCAATACGCCCAGCGGCAGATGACGCGACACCAGCGCCACGCGCGCCGAGCCGTCCTGGCGATGCAGGTAGCCGTCGGGCATGCCGCCGTTCCAGACTTCCACCGTGCAGTGCTGAAAACTCAGGCGCAGCATGGTGGCGCAGCAGAACATGTCGACCGGCAGGATCCGCTTGAGCTTGGCGTTCATCTCGCGAAGGATTTCGGTCAGTCCGTAGCCCTTCGCCGTCATGCCATAGAACACCTCGGCCAAGGGCATCGCGCCTACCGCCGCGGGCAGCCCGTGCCCGGTGAAATCACCGAGCAGCACGTGCATGTCGCCCGAGGGTGTGTAGGCAGCCAGCAGCAAGTCGCCGTTGAACAGCGCGTAGGGCGACTGCAGGTAACGCACGTTGGGCGCGTCGAGGCATCCGGAATGCGCGATCTGGTCGAATACCGCCTTGGCCACGCGCTGCTCGTTGAGCAGGTAATCATGGTGACGGGTGATCAGGTCGCGCTGCTCGAGCACCGTGGCCTGCAAACGGCGCAGGCGATCCATGGCCTTGATCTTGGCGGCCAGGATCACCTGGTTGTAGGGTTTTGCCAGGAAGTCGTCGCCACCGGCGTCCAGGCAACGTACCAGCGCCTGTTCTTCGGTCAGCGAGGTCAGGAAGATCACCGGCACCAGGGCCTCACCGGCCAGCTGCTTGATGGCACGCGCGGCCTCGAAGCCGTCCATGACCGGCATCATGGCGTCGAGCAGCACCAGCTGCGGGCGCTGCTGGCGGAACGCTTCGACCGCCTCCTGGCCGTTGCTGGCCGTGATCACCGCGTGGCCCTGACGTCGCACGATGCTGGACAGCAGCATGCGGTCGGTCATGTTGTCGTCGGCGATCAGGACCGTCAGCGCCTCTTCATCGGCCGGCTGCATCAGGAGATCTTGAACAACTTGTCGAAGTTGGAGATCGCCAGGATCTTGCGCACGTCCGGGGAGATGTTCACCAGCGCAATGTCGGCGTTGTCGCCACCGGCGTGGTCACGCAGCAACAGCAGCATGCCCAGCGCCGAGCTGTCCATGTAGGTGGTGTTCTTCAGGTCGATGACATAACGGCTGGGCTTGCCTGCACGCTCGTCTTCGTAGGCTTCGCGAAACTGCTGATGCAGGCTGAAATCGAACCGGCCTGAAATAGCCACCGATGAGGTATTGCTTTCGGCGTCGAAGGTCTGGGTGACAGAACTCTGGGTTACAGCCATGTAGTAATGCTCCTTGGGTGTGCCTTGCAGGCAAGATGTAGCACCGCTCTGCAGAGCGTTCAACGGGTACTGACAGATTCCGGCTAAAAGTTCTCGTGCCTGGGCAGGCGTTGCGACAACTCGTCGAGCAGCCGCTGCTCTCGCTTGTCTTCCAATTGCCGAGCCTCGAGGATGTAGCGCTGCACCAGCTTGCGCAGCCCTTCAACTCGAGCATAGGCCTGCTGCCAGGTCGCGCGCGCATTGTTGAGGTTGTTCTGATGCCACGCAAGGCTCTGTTTCTGCTGGCCGACCGCGGTTTCCAACTGGTTGAGAAAGCGCTGGTAGTTCAACAGCCACTGCCCGGACACGCCGCGGCTGCCATTGCTGATCCACTGTTGCTGGTAGTCGTTGCGGAAGCGTTCGAGCTCGGCCAACTTGGCTTCGGCCAGGCTCACCTGGCCTTGGAAATGCCCCAGGCGCTGCGCAGCCTTGCGTTCGGTACTTTCGGCCATTTCCACCACGGGAGCCAGACGGGCTGCACGACTCATCGCCATCGTCGCTTACCCCGGTGCCACGGGTGTGAACACTGCCGCCAGGCGCTCGGCGCTGGCCTGCAGGCTTTCATTGTCGTTCAGCCCCTGGCGCAGATAGCGTACCAGTTGCGGCTGAAGGGCAATGGCCAGGTCAGTCTCGCGATCGCCGCCAGCCACGTAGGCACCGACGCTGATCAAATCACGGCTCTGCTGGTAGCGCGACCACAGCTGCTTGAACTGCTGGGCCTGGGCCAGGTGCTGGGGGCTGACCACGCTGGGCATCACCCGGCTGATCGACGCTTCGATATCGATGGCCGGGTAATGCCCTTCTTCGGCCAGGCGTCGCGACAGCACGATGTGGCCATCGAGTACACCCCGTGCCGAGTCGGCGATCGGGTCCTGCTGATCGTCGCCTTCGGACAACACCGTATAGAACGCGGTGATCGAGCCGCCACCGGCCTCGGCATTGCCGGCCCGCTCGACCAGCTTGGGCAGCTTGGCGAAAACAGAGGGCGGATAGCCCTTGGTGGCAGGTGGCTCGCCGATGGCCAGGGCGATTTCCCGCTGGGCCTGGGCGAAACGGGTCAGCGAGTCCATCAGCAACAGGACATTCTTGCCCTTGTCGCGAAAGTACTCGGCAATGCGGGTGCAGTACATCGCCGCGCGCAGACGCATCAGCGGCGCTTCGTCTGCCGGCGACGCCACCACCACCGAACGACGCAGGCCCTCCTCGCCCAAGGTGTGTTCGATGAACTCCTTGACCTCGCGGCCGCGCTCGCCGATCAGCCCGACGACGATGATGTCGGCCTCGGTGAAGCGCGTCATCATGCCCAGCAGCACACTCTTGCCCACACCGGTACCGGCGAACAGGCCCAGGCGCTGGCCACGGCCCACGGTCAACAAGCCGTTGATGCTGCGAATGCCGACATCCAGCGGCTGGCTGATCGGATCACGCTTGAGCGGGTTGATGGTGGGACCGTCCATGGGGATCCAGTCCTCCGCCTTCATGCCGCCCTTGCCGTCCAGCGCGCGCCCGGCGCCGTCGAGAATACGTCCGAGCATGCTCATGCCCATGGGCAGGCGGCCAGTGTCGGCGACCGGGACCACCCGCGCGCCCGGCGCGATGCCGCTCACGCTGCCCACCGGCATCAGGTAGATCTTGCTGCCGGAAAAGCCCATGACTTCCGCTTCGACCTGCACCGGCTGGTCGCTGTCGTCGTTGATCACCACACAGCGACTGCCCATGGCGGCACGCAGCCCTTCGGCCTCCAGGGTGAGCCCGACCATGCGCAGCAGGCGCCCTTCGACGATCGGTTGGCGCGGCAGGTCGATGGCCGCCTCGTAGGTGCCCAGGCGTTTGCCGAAGCTGGTGCGGTCAAGCTTCATCGGACGCACCCAGCTCGATAGTGATGTCAGCCGGGGCCGGGTGCATGTTCTGCTCGTGCAATTGATCGAACAGCTGGGCAATGGCCTGGGTAATGCGTGTCTCCATGCTGGCATCGATACGACTGTGTTCGGTTTCGATGCGGCAACCACCGGGCTGCAACGCGTCGTCTTCCTGGATACGCCAGTTTTCCTCGTGCTTCTCCCGCAATGACTTGATCTGCTCGAAGTCCTGGGGATTGATGAAGATACGGATGTTGTTGGCACCCATGGGCAACAGCTTGAGCGCCTCACGCAGGACTTTCTCGATCTGGCTGGAATCGGTGACCAGCTCGCGGCGAATGACCTGTCGGGCGATGTGCCCCACCAGCTCGACCAGGGATTTTTCGATCTGGGTGTCCTGATCGGCGATGGGCGTCAACAGGTGACCCAGCAGCCGGTCGAACTGCACGAGCTTGCTGGCCAGTGCAGCCTCGGCTTCCTGGCGCACTTTGAGCTGGGTACTGTGGAAGCCTTCTTTCTCGCCAGTGGCGAAACCCTCGTTATAGGCTTCCTGGCGAATGGCTTCGAGTTCTTCCAGGGTGATGGGTTGAACCTCGTCGAGGGGCACCTCTTCGATCTCCTCGACCGAGGCCGGGGCCAGCACCACCTCGGCGGCAGGCCGTTCGGGATCGAAGCTGGGCAACGCCCACAGGTCGGCGCTGCGCGCATCGACGGCGCGGATCAGTTCACTGACGGGTTCTTGCGGGGGGCGGGACATGGCTTGCGATTCCTGGCGCCTGGGTGCGGAATGGGGTCGCTCGGAGCCGACCACCCCAGGGTGGCCAGCCTCCACGACAGAGGTCCGGGAGAGAGATGATTAGATCATCTCTTCCCCACCCTTGCCACCCAGCACGATTTCACCGGCCTCGGCCATGCGCCGGGCGATGGTGAGCACTTCCTTCTGCGCCGACTCGACGTCGCTGACCCGCACCGGCCCCTTGGCCTCGAGGTCGTCGCGCAGCAGCTCGGCCGCGCGCTTGGACATGTTCTTGAAGATCTTTTCGCGCACGCCTTCGTCGGCGCCCTTGAGCGCCACCACCAGCACGTCGGAAGAGACTTCGCGCAGCAACGCCTGGATGCCGCGATCGTCGACATCCTTGAGATTGTTGAAAACGAACATCAGGTCTTCGATCTGCCCGGACAGTTCTTCGTCGACCTCGCGTATGGAATCCATCAACTGGCCCTCGGACGAGCTGTCGAGGAAGTTCATGATGTCGGCGGCGCGCTTGACCCCACCCAGGGTGGTCCGCGTGGCGTTGGAGTTGCCGGAGAACTGTTTCTCCAGAATGGTGTTGAGTTCTTTCAGCGCCGCGGGCTGTACGGTGTTGAGCGAGGACACGCGCAGGATGATGTCCAGGCGCGCCTTGTGCTCGAAATGCGCCAGCACTTCGCCGGCCTGGTCGGGGTCGAGGTAGGCCACCACGATCGACTGGATCTGCGGGTGTTCGTAGCGAATGACGTCGGCCACGGCGCGTGGCTCCATCCATTTCAGGCTGTCCAGGCCACTGGTGTTGCCGCCCAGCAGAATCCGGTCGATCAGGCCGTTGGCCTTGTCTTCGCCCAGGGCCGAGGTGAGCATCTTGCGGATGTAGTTATCAGAGCCGACACCCAGACCGGTCTGATCACCGACCACGGTGACGAACTCGCTCATCACCTGCTCGACCTGCTCACGGTGCACGTTGCGCATCTGCGCCATGGCCACGCCCACGCGCTGGACCTCTTTGGGCCCCATGTGGCGAAGCACCTGCGCCGCGTCGGTTTCACCCAGCGACAGCAGAAGAATGGCGGCCTTGTCGACCTTGGTCAGCTTGGGGGTGACGGCTTGTGAACTACTCATCGGCATTGATCCACTCTTTCACGACCTGGGCCACTCGGCCCGGGTCTTCGGCCACAAGACTCTTGATTGCATTCAGTTGGGCGTCATAGCCCTCGGTCGGGCTGGGCAGCAGAATGCTCTGCGGCCCACCCAGGCTGACCCGATCGTTGGCCAGCTCGCTGTCCATGCCCAGGGCGGCCACACCGTCCAGCCCGCCAGTAGCACCGAGTTCGGCATCGCCTGGCTTGGATTTGCCACCACCGGTGATATTGGTCAGCACCGGGCGCAACACGCCGAATACCAGGACCAGGATGAACAGCACGCCCAGCGCCTGTTTCATGATGTCCCAGAACCAGGGTTCCTTGTAGAACGCAGGCTCGGTGATGACTTCCGCCGAGTTGGGCGCAAACGGTACGTTGATCACCGTCACGCTGTCGCCACGGCTGGCATCGAAGCCTACGGCGTCCTGTACCAGGCGCGTGAAACGGGCCAGCTCCTGAGCATTCCAGGGTGCCAGGGTCACCGTGCCGTCGGCCGGGTTGACCTTGGCCTGATCATCGACCACCACGGCGACCGACAACCGGGTCAGGCGACCCTGCTGCTGCTTGGTGTGGCTGATGGAGCGGTCAAGCTCGAAGTTCTTGGTCGACTGCTGGCGCTTGTCGGCCGGATACGGCGCCAGCATCGGCTGGCCGGTGGCCGGGTCCATGATCTGCTGGCCATTGGCGTCCAGTAGCGGCTGGCCTGGTTGGATCGCGCCGGCAGCTGCCTGCCCCTGGGCGGCATTCTGCGGTGCAGTGGCCGGGCCCGGTGGCTGGTTGCTCAAAGCGCCGGGCACACCCGATGGGCCCGAACCACTGGAACGCTGTTCGCTGGTGGACTGCTCGCTGCGCAGTGCCGGCTGGTCCGGGTTGAACTGCTCGGAGGTCGATTCGACCGCGCTGAAGTCCAGGTCTGCCGACACCTCGGCCTTGAACCGATCACTGCCCACCACCGGTTGCAGTATGTTGTGCACACGCTGGGTCAGCATGCTCTCCATGCGGCGGCTGTAGTCGTATTGCTTGCCGGCCATGGTCAGCGCGTTGTCTTCCAGCTGCGCCGACAGCAGCGTGCCCTTCTGGTCGACGACCGACACGTTGGACTTGTTAAGTTCCGGGACGCTGGTTGCCACCAGATTGACGATGGCCGCCACCTGGCCGGCATCCAGGGTACGGTTGGGGTACATTTCTACCAGCACCGAGGCAGTCGGCTTGCGCTCGTCACGGACGAACACCGAACTCTTCGGGATGGCCAGGTGCACGCGCGCCGCGCGGATATTGTTCAGGCTGCCGATGGTGCGGGCCAGCTCGCCTTCCAGGCTGCGGCGGTAGCGCGCAGTTTCCATGAACTGGCTGGTGCCCAGGCCTTGTTCCTTGTCGAGCGACTCGTAGCCGACATTGCCGTCGCTGGGTGCAACGCCGGCCGAGGCGAGGGCGATGCGCGCGCGCGACTGGTCGTCGGCCTTGACCAGCAAGGCACCCGAATTGGGTTCCACGGTATAGGGAATGTTGGCGGTGGTCAGGGTGTCGATCACCTGCTTGGTGTCCATGCCCGCCAGGCTGCCGTACAGCGGCCGGTAGTCGGGTTGCTGCGACCAGAGCACCACGGCGAAGCCGATCGCGACGCTCGCGGCCAGGCCGACCAGCAGGCCGACCTGACGCAGCATGGTCATCTGCGACAGATTCTGCAGGACAGACAAGCCCATGAGCGGCGATTTGTTGCCGCTCTTGGCAGGGAGGTTATCGGTGGTCGCTTCAGCCATGACTCAATTCGTCCTCAGACCGGCATCTGCATGATGTCTTGGTATGCCTGGACCAGCTTGTTGCGCACTTGGGTCAAGGCCTGGAACGAGACGCTGGCTTTCTGCGAGGCGATCATCACATCGGTGAGGTCGACGCCACTCTTGCCGATCTCGAAGGCAGTGGCCAACTGGCTGGAAGCACCCTGCACGTCGGCGACCTTGTTGATGGCGCCGCCGAGCATGTCGGCAAAGCTGCTGGCGCCGACTTCCGGCGCCGCAACCGCTGCAGGCTTGGCCATGGCGTCCGCCTGCATGGCGCGCATGTCCAGCATCAAGCGGTTGAATTCAATACCTTGGCTCATGGGTGACCCTCTGCGACGACCTGCGTTTTTTTGACACTGCTGCATTCTCTACGGAGGTAGTAGCAAGGAGGGTGCCAGTTGCAGTCGCAGGCTTGCGAAACAGATCGGTGGCGACGAATTGCCACAGCGGTTACCAGTCAGCGCGCCCCATTCAAGAGGCGAACAGGCTGGCTTCCACGTCCATTCCGGCATCGCGCATCTGCGCCAGCTTGTAACGCAGTGTCCGCGGGCTGATGCCCAGGCGCTCGGCGGCTTCCTTGCGGCGGCCGCGCTCGCTGCGCAGGGTGTCAATGATCATCTCGAATTCACGACGGCGCAGATCGTCTTCCAACGCCCCGGCCGGCAGCCCCGCCGGCGCCTGGGTTTCCAACGGCAGTGCCGGGGCACGGGCTTGCACCACCAGGCTCAACGGCGGCAACGGCGCCGCGCCTGCAGGCCCGGCCAGGCAGAAGTCGGCGGCCTGGATCAGGCCGCCGTGCTGCAGGATCAAGGCGCGCTGGATGGCGTTGTCCAGCTCGCGAACGTTGCCCGGCCACGGATGATCGAGCAGAGACTGTTCGGCCTGCGGCGAGAAACGCACAGGCGCATGCTTCATCTTGTCGACGTGGCGAGCCAACAAGCGTCGCGCCAGCGGCAGGATATCGGCGCGGCGCTCGCGCAGAGGTGTCCACGCCAGCGGGAAGACCGAAAGACGGTAGAACAGGTCTTCGCGAAAACGCCCTGCCGCCACGTCCGCCGCCAGGTTGCGGTTGGTGGTGGCGATGACGCGTATGTCCAGGGCAATCGGCTTGCGCGCGCCGACGCGCTCGACCTCACGCTCCTGCAACACGCGCAACAGCTTGGCCTGCAGGCCCAGCGGCATCTCGGAAATTTCGTCGAGCAGCAAGGTGCCGCCATCGGCCTGCTCGAACTTGCCTGCCTGCGCCGCGACAGCGCCAGTGAACGCACCCTTCTCGTGGCCAAACAGCGTGGCTTCGAGCATGTTGTCGGGAATGGCCGCGCAGTTGATGGCGACGAAAGCCTGTTCTGCGCGCCGCGACTGCTGGTGAATGTAGCGCGCCAGCACTTCCTTGCCGGTGCCCGATTCACCGGATATCAGCACCGTGGAATCACTGCGCGCGACCCGCGCCGCCAGCTCGAGCAAGGCCAGGCTGGCCGGCTCCAGTGCCACCGGGCCGTGATCGGTGCCGGCCGGGACCAGGCCGCGGCCATGCCGGGTCACCAGGTCGAGCAGCGCACGCGGCTCGAATGGCTTCACCAGATAGTCCGCCGCACCTTGACGCATCGCATCCACCGCGCGCTCGACAGCGCCATGGGCCGTCATCAGCAACACCGGCAGTTGCGGCTGCCGGGCACGTAGCCTGGCAAGCAACTGGTGCCCATCGATACCGGGCATGTTGACGTCGCTGACGACGATCCCGAAGGGCTCGCGCGCCACCGCCAGCAGCGCTTCCTCGGCACAGCTCACCGCCTCGAATTCGAAGCCACCCAGCTCCAGCGTATCGCCCAGCGCCTCGCGCAGGGCGCGGTCGTCCTCGACCAACAGCACCTTGATGCTCATGGCGCACGCTCCTGCAGGGCAACCAATGGCAGGGTCAAGGTGGCGCAGCTGCCGCGACCAAGCGTTGAGCGCAGCGTCAACTCGCCTTGATGCGCCCTTGCCACGGCCTTGACCACCGACAGGCCAAGCCCGGTACCGGTGGGCTTGGTGGTGAAGAACGGCTCACCCAGCCGCGCCAGCGTTGCCGGGGCCATGCCGGGCCCGTCGTCACTGACGCACAGGCGCAGGGTGTCGTCGCGCGCATACAGGTGGACCTTCAGCCGTGCCTCGCCGGCGCTGGCCTGGATGGCGTTGTCGAGCAGGTTGAGTACCGCGCCCACCAAGGTGTCCTTGTTGCACAGCAACTCGCCGGCATGGCTGTCGCATTGCCAACGCACGGCAACGTTCTGCACGTGGGGCTGAGCGGCAGCCTGCAGGGCCTGCAACAACTGCCGGGGTGTGAGGCGATCGGACAGCGGTAGCTCGCCGCGGGCGAACACTAGCATGTCGCGAACCTGGTTTTCCAACTCGTGCAGACGTTCCTTGAGGCGGCCAGCGAAGCGCTGCTGGGTCTGCACCGGGAGTGGCTTGTCGGTCAGGTGACTGGCGTACAACAGCGCCGCCGACAGCGGCGTGCGTATCTGGTGAGCCAGCGAGGCCATCATCCGGCCCAATGACGACAGGCGTTCGCTGCGCGCCACTTCGCTCTGCAGACGGCGGGTTTCGGTCAGATCGGTGAGCAGTACCAATTGGCCAGGCTCGGCGTCCAGCGAGCGGGTGGAAATCGACAGACGCCGCCCATCGTTCAAGGAGATCTCATGACCATCGTCGCGGCGGGGCGCGAAACTGCGGACGATCACCTCGCGCCACAGTTCGCCTGCCAGAGGCTCACCCAGCATTTGCGCGGCTGCCGGGTTGGCTTCGCGCACGCGACCCTGTCCATCGATGACGATGACGCCGCCGGGCAACAGATCGAGCAGGTTCTGCAGGCGATTGGCAAGCCGTTCCTTTTCTGCCAGTTCGGCCAGGCGCTGGGCGCTGACCACTTCCAGCTCACCCTTGAGCGATGCCACACGCGCCTCGAGCAGGCTGTAGGAGTCGCTCAACCGGTCGGACATCTGGTCGAACAGCGCGAAGGCCTGGTCCAACCCCTGGCGGCTGTCGGCTGGCGCTACGGACACGGAAGCGTCGCTGCGGGGCATGGGCGCGGACGGCTGGCTAGCGGCCTGTGGCATGGGTCTCTCTCACTTGGCTCACCGTCAAAAACGGTATCGTGAAAGGGACAAAAGCAATAGCCGTGCCGGATGAAACCTTGCGGGCTGCAAGCACCGCGAGGAACATTCCAATGGAGCGGGGAAAGTGTGGGAGTTCAAGCGCTTGGCGCGCTTTGAGTGAAGCGCAGGACATCGCATGAAGCATGGCCGCTGCCTGAAAGGCAGCGGCCGGTCGAGCCACAGGCGTCAATCGTCTGCCTGTTGCTCTTCGCCTTCGCCTTCGCGTCGGCTCATGCCGTACTTGCGCATCTTCTCCACCAGGGTGGTGCGACGGATGCGCAGACGCTCCGCGGCGCGCGCAACGATACCGTTGGCATCGTCCAGCGCCTGCTGGATCAAGCCCTGCTCCAGGCCACCCAGGTAGTCCTTGAGGTCGAGCCCCTCGGGCGGCAGCATGGCGCTGGAAGCGAAGTCGGGCGTATGGCCGTTGATTGCCACGCGCTCTTCCAGATCGCTGCGCAGGCTGTCGACCAGTTGCTCATCTTCGTCGTCGACGTAGCGGAATTTCTTCGGCAACTCGACCACGCCGATCACGCCATACGGATGCATGATCGCCATGCGCTCGACCAGGTTGGCCAGTTCACGCACGTTGCCCGGCCAGCCATGGCGGCAGAGCGACATGATGGCTGCCGAGTTGAAGCGGATCGAGCCACGCTTTTCATGCTCCATGCGCGAGATCAGCTCGTTCATCAGCAACGGGATGTCTTCCACGCGCTCGCGCAGCGGAGCCATCTCGATGGGGAACACGTTGAGGCGGTAATACAGGTCTTCACGGAACGTGCCGACCTCGATCATGCTTTCCAGGTTCTTGTGCGTGGCCGCAATGATGCGCACATCGATGCTTTGGGTTTTGTTGCTGCCCACGCGCTCGAATGTCCGTTCCTGTAACACCCGCAGCAGCTTGACCTGCATCGGCAACGGCATGTCGCCGATCTCGTCGAGGAACAGGGTGCCGCCGTTGGCCAACTCGAAGCGGCCGGCGCGGCTGGTGATCGCCCCGGTGAAGGCGCCCTTCTCGTGACCGAACAGCTCGCTTTCGAGCAGCTCGGCCGGAATGGCGCCGCAGTTGACCGGCACGAACGGCGCATCGCGACGCTTGGAATGGTAGTGCAGGTTGCGCGCGACCACTTCCTTGCCGGTGCCCGACTCGCCGAGGATAAGCACGCTGGCATCGGTATCGGCCACTTGCTGCATCATCTGGCGCACGTGCTGGATGGCACGGCTGGTGCCCACCAGGCTGCGGAACAGGTTGGGTTCGCGCTGACGGCCGCGCTCGCGGGCCTGGTCGTACATCTCGCGATAGACCTGGGCACGGTGCAGCGAATCGAGCAGCTTGCTGTAGCTGGGTGGCATCTCCAAATGGGAGAGCACACGACGACGCAGGTCGTCAGGCAGCTCGACGGCACCGGGCTCGCCCAGCAGGAGGACGGGCAGGAACTCGTCCCAGTTGGCGAGCGTCTTCAGCAGGCCGGCAAGGTTGCCCGAAGACACCTCCCCCACCAGGACGCAGAGCACCTCGCGGCTGGACGACAGCGCATCGACCGACATCTGCCAGTCACCGCTGCCACAGGCCAGGTTTTCTTCGCCAAGAAAGTTCAGGATGACCGCCAGATCCCGGCGGCGAACGCTATCGTCATCGATCAGCAGAATTTTGGTTTCACGCCACATGCAATAGCAACTTCCCTAGTCAACTCGAAGCCCGAAAGGGCGCTTTCGACGTTTTTGGCCATGGTTTCAGCTAACAGACGCCAGACGAATCGTAACAGCCACTAGTAAAGGCAAAAAAATCGACTTAGTCAAATTTATGGCGCAATGGCTGTCAGCGAAACAGATGGTAAACCTTTGCAGCGTTCTTCGCTTGGGTGAACTGTGACATTTCGTCGACAACTGACTGACGCGCTAATCGAGTGACGTTGAGTAATTGACGGTAGACCTCGAGCAGATCCTCGAGATGACTGCGCAGCTGCAATGGGTCTTCGGGGACTTCCTGCAGCACGCTGTCGACGCAGGCACGGCATTCGATGTCGAGAACGCCGATCGCGTCCCAGTCGCCGGCCTGCATGGCGTCTACCAGGGCGTGGCGAGTCTGCTGAATCCGCTGTAGTGCACTCATGGCAAACTCCTCAGGCCGGCTGTGCCGATTCGTGGCTGGCGATCGCGTCCCAGCCGCTCTTGACGGTGATCATCAACCGGGCGACTTCGTCGATCAGCTGCGGGTCGTTCTTGATGTTGGCTTCGGTGAGGCGGCCGGACATGTAGGCGTACAGGTCGTCGAGGTCCTTGATGGACTGCTCGTTTGCCGTTTTGCTTGCGTCCAGCCCCTGGCGCAGGCCGCCGATGATGGCCACCGCCTTGCCGAGCATCTCGCCCTTCTGCGAAACCTGACCGCGGCTCAGCGCACCTTTGGCCTGGGCCATGCGATCGAGACTGCCCTGCATCAGCATCTGCACCAGCCGATGCGGCGTGGCTTCGGATGTCTGGGCATGGGAATCGACCTTCTGGTATTGGCTCAGCGCTCTCATGGCGTTCATTGCGGCGGACCTCGTAACACATGATTTGATGTTGTATCGCTTGGTTACTATGTCGTCGCGCCGAGGCAAAACTTTAGCGGAGTGAAGGGAATATGCGTACATGCATGCCATCGGGTGGGCAATGCCTTCGATCTGGATGCGATCGAGTAAAAAACTGATATGCAAAGGCCCGACATGAGCCGGGCCTTTGGTTTGCACGATGCATCAGTCGTTGTCGGCGTTGTTCAGCGCATTGAGCGTGGTCATGATGCTCTTACTCGTGGCGTTGAGCTGCGCGACGAGGGTGTCCATGGCGGTGTACTTGGCTGTCAGAGTTGTCGTCAGATTGGTGATTCGACGGTTCAGGGCCTCCTGCTGCTCGGTCAGCTTGGTCAGGGTGTTGGACAGCGAGCCCGAGCGTGATTCAAGAATGCCCCCTTTCACCGCATAGGAGTCGGTCGCGGTGGTCATCCGCGAAAGCAGACCGTCCTTGCCTGTGAACATGTCCTGGATGGCTGCCACGTTGGCGGGATCGGCCATGGCCGTGTTCCATTTGGCGTCATCCATTACCAGCAAACCGGTCTTCTGGTCAGTGTTGATCCCGAATTGCGACAGGGTCAGCTTGCTCGAGCCCGAGGAGGTAACTAACTCGTTGCGCATCGACTGGATGAGGTGGCGCACGGTGGAGTCGCCGGTCAACCCTCCCCCACTGGTCGTGCCGTCGGCCCCGGTGCTGACCTTGGTCAGGGTGTTGAGCTGGGTCATCAGCGCGTTGTAGGCATCGACGAAGCCAGTGGTGGCTTTCTTCAGGGTGTCAGTGTTGGTGCTGACCGAGATGGTCGTCTTGGCGGCCCCTGCTTCCAACAGTTTGATTGACACGCCGCTGATAGCCGCGGCGACCGTGTTGGTCGACGACTCCATCTCGATGCCGTCGATCTTGTACGTCGCATTGGTGGGCTCGTTCACAGTGGTGGAGGCAGTCAGCTTGTCGAGGCCGCTGCCCGCATCGGCGGTCATGGAAATCTCGGTACCCTTGCCGGTGGTCGACGAACTCAGGACCAGGCGCGAGCCACTGGCGTCGGTCAGGATGTTGGCACTGATACCACGACCGACCAACTGGGTGTTGATCAGATCGCGCGTCTGCGCCAACGTCGCACCCGCCGGAATGCTGATATTGCTGTCTTTGAAGGACTGGGTGATCGTCAACGTCTGGGCGGAAGACGTAGCATTGACCACGGCTGCGCTCTTGTCGGCGTAGACGCCGGAAGAAATCTTCGAGGACGTCGCCAGGGTCGTTACTTCAAGCGAGTAGGTACCGTCGGAGGCGGAATCGGTCACGGTCACCGAAGCCGCCTTGTCGTTGGACGAGGCACCGGTCAAGCCGCTGAACGCCGAGGCCTTATTCATTGCCGCGACGGCGGCCCGATAAGTTTCCAGCGAGCTCTTGACGGTGCCAACGGCGGTCAAGGTCGTGGTGGTGGTCAGCGTCTGCGTGTCGATCTGCTTCTGCTTGGGCGCTTTCTCGGCATTCACCAAGGCGGTGACGATGGCATCGGTG
Organism: Pseudomonas sp. CFBP 8770; assembly: GCF_014841705.1. Lineage (NCBI taxonomy): Bacteria > Pseudomonadati > Pseudomonadota > Gammaproteobacteria > Pseudomonadales > Pseudomonadaceae > Pseudomonas > Pseudomonas sp. CFBP 8770. The sequence continues at coordinate 461,572 of NZ_JACYUL010000002.1, read as the reverse complement.
TCGATACCCGTGCCTACACCACTGGATTTGATCGCCCCGCTGGTGCTGGTTGTACTGGTGGTGCTCTTGGCAGTGGTGGTGGCCGCGGTAGTCGCAGCAGTGGTCGTGGTGCCGGTAGTGGAGGAAACAGTAGCCATCGGTATCTCCTAGAATCGAGTCAGGCATGTTTTTGACGGATACCGCCCCAAGCACACCCAGCTACATTTTTCGTGCCAGCTCAGATCGTCGCGTCGAGCAGACCGCTGCGACCTTCCGCGAGGCTCTGCGCCAACTTGAGTGCGGCTTCGGTTGGCAACTGACGAATGATTTCACCGCTGTCCGTAGCGATGACCTTGACCACGACGGCATGCGTCGAGTCGTCGATGGAGAATTCCAGGTTGCGCTGTGCGGTATTCACATGCGCCTGGAGGTCCTTCACCGCTTGTTCCAATTCGGCCCGCTCGGGAGTCACCGACTCGACCGCGGGTTCATCCTGCTTGACCTGCCGGGCAGGCAGGGAGGCGGCGCTAGCTGCCGCTGACGTGGTGGCAAGAGGCAATCTTGCGGTAACGCTCATGTCCATGTTGATCACCCCGAAAATCAAAAACGGAAGGGTGCGTGGGCACCCTTCCGTCAGTCAGCCAGGGGCCGTATTACTGAAGCAGCTTCAGTACGGACGATGGCAGCTGGTTGGCCTGGGACAGGATCGCGGTGGATGCCTGCTGCAGGGTCTGCTGCTTGGTCAGCTCGGCGGTTTCCGAAGCGAAGTCCGCGTCCCGGATACGGCTACGAGCGGCCGAGGAGTTCTCGGAGATGCTCTGCAGGTTCGACACAGTGCTGTCAAAACGGTTTTGCACCGCACCCAGATCGGCGCGCTGGGCGTCGATGTTGGAGATGGCCTTGTCCAGTGCAGCGATTGCGTTCTGAGCGTTGAAAGCGGTAGTAATGTCGGTTTCGCTAACCGAGGTCAGCTCGGAGGCCACACTGGTCGTACCAGCGGCTGCGAACAGACCTGGCACACCGGTGCCTGCAACCGAATACCCTTTAGCTGAGTCCAGCGAGACAGCGCCAGTTGCGGTCAACCCATTGGCTACTGCAACAGCCCCCCCAACCTTACCGCTAGCATCTTTGGTTGCAACTTCCACAGCAGCAGCACCGGCGTTAGCACCGCCGAATACAATGTTCTCACCGGTGTCAGATTTGACCGAAAGAGTGCCAGCTTTGCTGTCGTAGTTGACACTGATACCGAGTTTGGCAGCGTTCGAATTCAACTGATCGGCAAGGGATGCTGTATCGGTCACGCCTACCATATTTACGGCGTCGCTATCGCCGACCTTGATCGTGAAGGTTGCAGGTGCAGCTTTGGCCGCTGCTGCGTCCACAGTGAAGGTGGCTTCTGTGCTGGCGGTCGCAGTCAGGCCAGGTACCGCACCACCCAGTTGACTTGCGATAGTCTTGGCCGAAGAGCCAACAGCGATCTTGACGTCTTTGGTAGCACCACCACCCGTAACGGTAATGTCACCAGCTGCTACGCCAGTAGTCGATGGATCGACACCAACGCTCTTGATCTGCTGCGAACCGATAGCGTTGGCGGACACGTCACCCAAGGTCACGTTGATGGTTTCGTTGGCGTTGGAACCGATCTGGAACGCCGTGGAACCGAACGAGCCGTCGACCAGGTTACGACCACCAAAGGTGGTGGTGTTGGCGATACGGGTCAGTTCCGAAGTCAGCTGGGTGTACTCGGACTGCAGCGAAGTGCGGTCGTCGGTGCTGTTCGAACCGTTCGCCGACTGCAGGGCCAGTTCACGCATACGCTGCAGGATGTTGGTGGATTCCTGCATCGCGCCTTCAGCGGTCTGGGCGATGGAGATACCGTCGTTGGCGTTCTTCACTGCGACCGACAGGCCGTTGATCTGGCTGGTCAGACGGTTGGAGATCTGCAGGCCGGCGGCGTCGTCTTTGGCGCTGTTGATTTTCAGGCCCGAGGAAAGACGGGTCATCGAGGTGCTCAGCGCATCGGAAGCCTTGTTCAGGTTTTTCTGAACGGTCAAGGAAGCGGTGTTGGTGTTTACAGATAAGGCCATGACAAATTCCTCGGGGTTGTTAGCTGTGGCTTCCGGCCCTGGCGAGCGCCGGGTGTGGCCTAGAGAACCTTCGTAGTAGTTATCGTCGGTTCAGCGCTTTGCTTGAGGGCGATTGCAATGTTTTTTCGCCTTCAAGCCGCTGTAGCCGGAAAAAGCAAGCGTTGGCTTGATCTCTCTTGATAACTGTTTCGTCCGAGGAAGGGGGAACTTGAGGGGAATGGACAGCGATAGCGCGAATTTCTGGCGTCAACGGATCAACGGTCGCGGTGGCTCTTCTGCGTGGTCCTGTAGGAGCGGTCAGCGGCCGCGAAAAGGGCCACGCGGAATGGCTGATGCAGCGCGGTGTCTGCTTCGCGGCCGAAGACCGCTCCCACAAAGGTTGCCGTATACCGTGGGAGCGGTCAGCGGCCGCGAAAAGGGTTACGCGGAATGGCTTATGCAGCGCAGTGCCCCCTTCGCGGCCGAAGACCGCTCCTACAGGGGGATTCGTCGTCCTATGGATCAGGGGCGGTAGATGAGCGCCGAGCCCCAGGACAGGCCGACACCGAAGCCACTCAGGGCGACGCGCTTCCAGGCGGAGTCGAGAATGTGCTTTTCCAGCAGCAGCGGGATACTGCTGGACACCGTGTTGCCGGTTTCGACCATGTCCTTGATGAACTTCTCCGGCTCTTCCTCGAAACGCCGGGCCACGGCATCGACGATTGCCGCACTGCCCTGGTGGATGCAGTAGGCGTCGACGTCGGCACTGGTCAAACCCGATTCATCGAGCAATTCGTGCAGGTGCGCCGGTACTTTCAGCAGAGCGAAGTTGAACACCTGTCGGCCGTTCATGAAGAACACGCCATCGGTGACTTTCAGGTGCGGGGCGCCGGAACCGTCGGTACCGAACTTGGCCTTGCCCAGCTGCCAGGGCGCGTCCTCACCCATCCAGGTGGCGGTAGCCGCGTCACCGAACAGCATGGTGGTGTTGCGATCCTCGGGGTCGACGATCTTCGAGTACGGGTCGGCAGTGATCAGCAGGCCGTTTTTCAAGCCAGCCGCTTCCATGAAACCCTTGAGCGCATAGATGCCGTACACATAGCCCGAGCAACCCAGGCTGATGTCGAACGCTGCAACGTTGGTCGACAGGCCGAGCTTATCCTGCACGATGGCGGCAGTGTGCGGCAAGCCCTCCTCGTCCCCGTTCTGGGTGACGACGATCAAGGCATCAATGGACTCGCGGGACAGCTGCGGATTGCTGGCGAACAACGCGTTGGCCGCTTCCACGCAGAGGTCGGAGGTTTCCTGGTCGTCAGACTTGCGCGGCAGGAAGGCCGAACCGATCTTGCCGATGATGAAATCTTCATCCTTGGCGAATTTGGCACCTTGGGCGTAGTTGTCCAGGCCTTCGGCAGGCACGTAACTCGCGATGCTTTTTATGCCAATCATTGTGGCTTCCCAATACAAAGGTAGCTGGAGGCCATTACGCGGAGCGTTTGCGCAATGCCATCGAAAAGGGTGTCAGGCGGCGCCAGCCCTGGTGAGACGGCGCCACTGCTGCCAGAAACGAAGCAGCTGCAGGCCGCTGATTCAGCGGCCCGGCAATACATAAGTGTGAAGATGCACGATTCGACCCATTGGTCACACAGGTATTGTGCCATAGGCGGTAGGAAATGGCGCGCGGCGGGGTCGTGGTAGACGGGGCCTGCGCCCCGCCGATCAGAGTTTGTTGAACAGACTCAGCTGGGAGATCTTCGCGAAGGCCAGCTGCGAGGCCTGCAGCATGGTCTGTTGCAGACTCAAGGTCACCGATGCCGTGGCGAAGTCGGTGTCGGAAATCGCCGACTGCGTGCTTTTGTTGGCCAACGCCAGGCTGACGTTTTCGTCATTCTGGATAGCCAGCGAGTTGAGCCGCGCACCGATCTGCCCACGGGAGATGTCGATGTTCTCGTTGGCGCTGGCCAGGTTGCCCAACGCCGAGTCGGTGGCGTTCTTCAATGCCAGCGCAGACTTGGCGTCGGTCACCGGTATCTCCAGCGCGGACTTGAGCTGGTGCAGCGTATCCAGCACGTTCTGGGTCTTGTGGCTGTTCGCATTGACACTGAAGCTGTCGCCGGCGCCAGCCTGGCCCGAAATATTGAAGGTCACCCCCGCCGCTGTGATCGAGCTGCCAGTGGCACCGGCAACCACTGCACCCTTGCCGATGGCTTGGCTGGAATCGGTCAGCGGTTGGGCGTAGACCTCGTACTCGCTGTCGCTGGTGAACTTGATCACTGCCCCCCCAGCCGGGAACGCTGCGGAATAGCGCTCGGTATCGATCACCTTCGCGCTGGTCAGCTGCGCGGTAGAGGTATTGGCTGCGCTGCGGGTGGAACTGATGCTGTCCGGCTTGCTGCCCAGGCTGAACGTGCGCCCTGCCATGTCGGCATCGGCAACGGTGCCCAGCGCGCTCTGCTTGGCCGCCACGTCGATGTCGAACTCCACACCGTACAGGCTGATAGTGGTACCACCGTCGGCCTTCGGGTCAAAGGTGCCGTTGCCAGTGACCTGCGAGGTCACATCCTGGTTCTTGCTGTTGGTGAGGGTGAACTGCGTGCTGCTGGTGAACGTCAGCTTGTACGGCTGGCCGTCGGTAAACGCCTTGTTGTAGGTAGTCAGCGATTCGAGACGGCCATCGGACACGGTCACCAGGCCGTCGTCGACCACCGGTGCGGTCATGGTGGTTTGCGTACGGCTGGTGTTCACCGCTGTTTCCAGAATGCCGTAACCGGTGTCGTTGGTCGCCAGTTGCAGGGTATCGGACACCTGCAGGCTGAGCTGGGTCTGGTCGCCCTGGTAGGTATAGCTGCCGTCGCTGTTCTGCACATAAGGTGGCGTGCTGGTCTTGGAACCGGAGAACATGTACTGGCCGTTGGCGTCCTTGGTGTTGAGCAGGCCAAGAACGTTCTTTTCGATCTCGCCGATCTCGCTGGCGATCGAGGTGCGGTCGGCATCGCTCAGGCCGCCGTTACCGGCCTGGATGGTCAATTCCTGCGCGCGCTGCAAGGCCGTGGTGATGCTGTCGAGCACACTTTCTTCCTGGGTCAGCGAATTGGTGACGCTGGTCATGTTGCCGCTGTACTGGGTCAGCAAGGTGCTCTGCTGCTGCAGTTGCAACAGCTTGGCGGCGCCGACCGGATCGTCTCCGGCACTCTGGATGCGATTGCCCGAGCTGATCTGCGCCTGGGTCTTGGCGGTGTCCGAGAAATTCTTGGAATAGCCGGTCGCGCTTGTCTCGAAGTACTGAGAAGTGGAAATTCGCATGGTCGACTATTCCTTAGAGGGCGTTGATCAGGACGCTGAATGTTTCCTGCGCAGCCTTGATGATCTGCGAGGACGCCGTGTAGTACTGCTGGAACTTCACCAGGGAGGCGGCTTCGTCGTCCAGGTTGACGCCCGATACCGAGTCGCGGTTGGTCTTGGCCTGGGTCAGCACGGCACCGGTGGCCTTGGTGTCGACGGTGGCCTGGCTGGCCTTGGCGCCAACCCGCTCCACCAGCGACGCGTAAGCACTGGTGAAGCTCATGCCGGGGTTGCCCGCCGTCGCGCCAACCGTGGCCTTGGTCTGCAACGCCAGCAGTTGCGTAGCGTTGCGGTTGTCGGACTTGCCATCGGCGTTGAACGACACGGTGTAGCTGTCGTTGACCGCAGGGGTGCCGCCCACGGTGGTGTCGAAACTGAAGGTCAACTGCTTGCCATCGGCGCCGTTGACGGGCTTGCCGTCGGCACCCACCACCGGCACGGTCAGGCTCAGGTTGTTGCTCTGGCCAGGCACGATGGTACCGCTGCCAATACTGGTACCTGAAGCGTTGAACAGGCTGTAGCTCTGCGCGCCGTCGGTGGTCTTGCCGAACACCAGTTTGACCGGCGACGAGGTTTCAATGCCGCTCTGCAACTGGCTCAGGGCCGTGCCACTGTAGATGTCCAGCTTGCTGCCCAGCACCGGCTGGGTAAAGGTGCCTGTGCCCGAGTTGCCGACGGTCGCCGTGCCGGTGAGCGGCGCGGCGAAGGCCAGCTTGTTCGAGTCGGTCAGCGTGGTGGTGATAGCGCTCGCGCCGCTGCGCGTCGGCGTCACGACGAAGCTGTCGCCGCTGGCAACCTTGCCGTTCAGGCCCAGGGTGACACCGTCGATCACCGGTGCCGGGGTGGCGCCCAGGTCGAAGCTGCCCATCGACGTGCCGTCCGAACGGGTCACGCTGTAGGCGGTGGTGCTGCTGAACTTGACGTTGTAGTCGTAGATGCTCAGCTTGCTGGAGTCGGCAACGGTAACGCTCAGGTTGCCCGAACCTGCGCTGTTGGTGGACGCCGCCAGACTGCGGTTGGCGGTTGCGGTGGCGCTGTTGATGCTGGCGAACACCGACGAACCGAAGTCACCGTTGAGGTCGATACCCCTGCCCAACTGGCTGTTCAGGGTGTCGCTCACGACAATGGCGGTGCGCCCCAGCTCGTTGATTGCCGGGTTCAGGGCATCGCTGCGAAAGCGCAGCAGGCCGCCGATCTCGCCGCCGGTAGTGACCGAGGTCACGTCGGTGCTGTAGCCCTGGTACTGGATGGTCAGGCCATACTGGCTCTTGTCGGCCACACCGGGTGTGGCCACCAGCGAATTGGCCGAGCTGCCGGTCACCAGCGACTGCCCCGAGCCCAGGTAGACGTCGTAGTTGCCGTCGCGCTGCTGCACGCTGACACCGACCAGCTCGTTGAGCTGGCGAACGTTTTCATTGCGCGCATCGAGCAGGCTGTTGGGCGTGGAACCGGTGCCCGACATCTCGGTGATCTGCCGGTTGAGTTCGGCGATGTTGCCACTCAGCTTGTTGACCTGACCGGTCAAGGTCGTCAACGACGCATTGATGCTGTCGTTCTGCTGGCTGAACTGCGACGAAATCGAATTGAAGCGATTGCTCAGGGTTTGCGCCTGGGTCAGCAGCAGTTGCCGCGACGAGGTATCGCTCGGGTTCGCCGCTGCAGTCTGCACGGCGGAAAAGAAGCTGCTGAGCACGGCGCTGATACCGGTGCTGCCGTCAGACAGCAGTTTGTCGATGCTGTTGATCTGGGTGCTGTACGCGCTCGCGTCGTTGCTCAACGCAGTGCTGGTCTGCAGTTGGGTATCCATATAGCTGCTGTAGATACGGCGCACGTCGGAGATCGTGGTGCCGGTGCCCAGATAGCCCACGCCGATGTTCTGCAAGCCACTGGCAGTGTTCACCACCGACTGCCGGGAATAGCCCGCAGTCGCGACGTTGGCGATGTTGTTACCGGTGGTCGCCAGGGATGCCTGGCTGGACGCCAGACCGGACAGCCCTATGGAGATCAGATTCGACATGGGTTCAAACCTTATAGATTCGTGGTAGCGCTGGTGCTGCTGCGAGCGTAGGTCTCATAGCCTTGCATCTGCTTGGCGATCGAAGAGATCTTGCTGGCGTAGTTCGGGTCGGTGGCGTAGCCGGCCTTCTGCAGTTCCTTGACGAATTGTTCGGGGTTGTCCGCGGACTTGACCACGCCCTGGTAGCGATCGTTGTTCTGCAGCAGGCTGACCAGGTCGTGGAAGCTGTCTTCGTACGAGGTGTATGAGCGGAAATCGGCGGTTTCCTTGACCATCTGGCCGTCACGGAATTCGCTGGTGATCGCGCGGGCGTTCTCGCCCTTCCAGTTGCCGGTGGCCTTGATGCCGAACAGGTTGTGGCTGCTGCTGCCGTCGTCGGCGCGCATGATCGATTTGCCCCAGCCGGTTTCCAGCGCCGCCTGGGCGACCAGCACCTTGGGGTCGACACCGATGCGCGCAGCGGCTTTTTCGGCCATGGGCAGCATGGTCGCGATGAACTCGTCGGACGAGGCGAACGCGCGCTTGGCCGGGGCCAGGGGCGGCTGGGCGACGCTCTTCGCCAGGCTGCTGCCCTCGACCGCAGCGCCGCTGCGCACGGTCTTGGCCAGGCTGTTGAGCGGAGCATCGGCCGCCACGTTGATGAGGTTCTTGCTGCCACTGGCAGCCCCTGCTTCGGTGGCCGCCGACGGCACGATGCCGGCCACCAGACGGTCGGCAAGCTTGCTCGGCAACGACAGCCGACGCTGGTTGAGCAAGGCCATGTCGTTGTGGCCCACGCTGCCGGCGGCCTTGGCATCGGCCGATGCGTCGCGAGTGGCACCCAGCGGCTTGTTCAGGCTGTTGTCGGCATGGGCGAACGGATTCGCGCCGGCACGGGCCACGCCCTTGGTCTTGGACAACTGGCGCATGAGCACATCCTGCAGGCCAATGCCGCCACCCTCTTTGGACAGGGTCACGGACAGCTGCTGGTCGTACATCGACTGGTACTGCTTGGTGGTTTCGGTGTTCAGCGGGTTGTCCTTGGCCAACACGTCATTTGCCGAACGCATGGACTTGAGCATTTCACCGAGGAACAGCGACTCGAACTCCTGGGCCACCTTGCGCAGGTTGGCCTCGCTGTCGCGATCCCCGACTTTCAACGAGCTCAGGCGATTGAGGTCTGTGTAAGCCCCTGAATCCCGTGTTCCCGATACTCCGCCATTCGGCATTTCCATCAGCTGTTACCTCAAATCACGATCAGGTCGGCCTGCAATGCGCCGGCCTGTTTCAGGGCTTCGAGAATGGCCATCAAGTCACCGGGCGCAGCCCCCACCTGGTTGACCGCGCGGACGATCTCGTCGAGCGTGGTGCCAGGGCCAAACTTGAACATCGGTTTGGCTTCCTGCTGGGCGCTGACCCGCGAACGTGGCACCACCGCCGTTTCGCCACCGGACAAAGGCCCTGGCTGGCTGACGATCGGATCCTCGGTAATGGTCACCGTCAGGCTGCCGTGGGTCACTGCCGCAGGCGATACCTTGACGTTCTGGCCAATCACGATGGTGCCGGTGCGCGAATTGATGATCACCTTGGCCACCGCCTGCCCGACGTCGACATCGAGGTTCTCGAGGATCGACAGGTAGTCCACGCGCTGGCTGGGGTCGACCGGTGCAGTGACGCGCACCGAGCCCCCGTCAATAGCCTGCGCAACTCCCGGGCCAAGAAGCTCGTTGATCTTGTCGACGATGTGCTTGGCGGTCGTGAAGTCCGAGCGGTTGAGGTTCAGCGTCAGGCTGTTGCCCTGATTGAAGCCACTGGGTACGGCACGCTCGACGCTGGCACCGCCAGGAATCCGTCCTGCCGACGGCACATTGACGGTGATTTTCGACCCGTCGCGGCCTTCGGCGTCAAAACCACCGACGACCAGGTTGCCTTGGGCGATGGCGTAGACGTTGCCGTCGATACCCTTGAGCGGGGTCATCAGCAGGCTGCCACCGCGCAGGCTTTTCGAGTTGCCGATGGACGACACGGTGATATCGACCACCTGCCCCGGCTTGGCGAACGCCGGCAGGTCGGCATGGATCGACACGGCGGCGACGTTCTTGAGCTGCACGTTGCCCGAGCCCGGCGGCACCTTGATGCCGAACTGGGAAAGCATGTTGTTGAAGGTCTGCAGGGTGAAAGGCGTTTGCGTGGTCTGGTCGCCGGTGCCATTGAGGCCCACGACCAGGCCGTAGCCGATCAGCTGGTTCGTGCGCACGCCGGAAATGCTGGCGATGTCCTTGAGGCGCTCGGCCTGAACGCCGAACGCGGCGGACAACAGCAGGGCAGCGGCGATCAGGTGTTTGAAGTTGAGCATGGACGGGCGCACTCAGAAAGGGAACAGTGGGCTGGCGAAGAACCGGTCGAACCACCCCGGCTGACTGGCCTCGGCAAACGACCCGGTGCCCGAATAGGTGATGCGCGCATCGGCTACCCGCGTCGAAGACACGGTGTTGTCGGTGGCGATGTCATCGGCGCGGACCAGGCCGGAAATGCGCACCAGCTCTTCGCCGGTGTTGAGCGTCATCCACTTCTCGCCGCGGACCGAGATGATACCGTTGGGCAGCACGTCGGCCACCGTGACCGTGACCGAACCGGTCAGGCTGTTGTTCTGCGCTGCTGCCGCGGTGCCGTTGGTGGCGCGGGTGCCGCTGTAGCCTGCGTTGAGGCTCAGGTCGCCACTGCCCAGCGGGTTGTTGGTGTTCACACCCGCACCGAACAGCGAGGTCAGGCCCAGGCTGTTGTTGCTGTCCTTGCCGACCTTGGAGTTGGCGCTCTTGCTGGCACTGGTCCGCTCGTTGAGGGTGATGGTGATGATGTCGCCCACGCGGAACGCCTTGCGGTCGCTGTAGAGGTTCTGTTCGAAACCGGCTTGGTAGATCGAGCCGTTGTTGGCGGCAGCAGGCATCGGTGTGCGCGGCAGCACCGGGGCGTAGTACGGGTCGTTGGGCTTGGCCGGCGGCGCGACGCAACCGGTCAGCAAGGCCATTCCACTCAGGGCAAGAACAATCGAGACACGACGCATGACACAGACCTCATGGTGTAGCCGGCGCACGCGGCGCCCAGGTAGCTTGGGGGTTACGGATGGACCCGGGTTACAGGTTCTGGGTCAGGTTCTGCAGCATCTGGTCGGCAGTCGAGATGACCTTGGAGTTCATCTCGTAGGCACGCTGGGTGGTGATCATGTTGACCAGCTCTTCCACGGTGCTCACGTTGGAGTTTTCCAGGGTGTTCTGCAGCACCGTGCCAGCGCCGTTCAGGCCAGGCGTTGCCACTTGCGGCGCGCCGCTGGAGGCGGTTTCCAGGAACAGGTTGCCACCGATGGCCTGCAGGCCGGCCGGGTTGATGAAGTCGGCGGTCTGCAGGTTGCCGATCACCTGCGAGGCGGCGTTGCCGGCCGTAGTGATGGACACGGTGCCGTCGGTGCCCACGGTGAAGGTCTGCGCTTCGTTGGGAACGACGATGGCAGGTTCCAGCGCCAGGCCCTGGGCGGTGACGATCTGGCCATCGGAGTTCAGGTGGAAGGTACCGTCACGGGTGTAGGAAACGGTGCCATCAGGCTGCATTACCTGAAAGAAGCCGCGACCGTTGATGGCCATGTCCAGCGGCTGATCGGTGGTCTGCAGGCTGCCGGCGGTGAAATTCTTCTGGGTGCCGACGATGCGTACACCGGTACCGACCTGCAGGCCCGACGGCAGTTCGCTGTCCTGGGTCGACTGGGCGCCAGGCTGACGTTTGATCTGGTAGAGCAGGTCCTGGAATTCGGCGCGATCGCGCTTGAAACCCGTGGTCGACACGTTCGCCAGGTTGTTGGAAATCGTGGTCAGGTTGGTGTCCTGAGCCTGGAGGCCGGTCTTGCTGACCCATAGTGCTGGAAGCATGTGTCTTCTCCTGGAGCGCCTGGTTTACGGCGCGATCGCTACGCTGGAATTAGATTTGCAAGACCCGGGCCATGGCCTCGTCGCCTTCTTTGGCGGTGCTCATCATCTTGATGTGCAGTTCGAACTGCTTGGAGAGCGCCAGCACCGAGGTCATTTCTTCGACCGCGTTGACGTTGCTTGCCTCCAGGAAACCAGACTCGACGCGCACGGCGGCATCGGCCGGTGCCGGTTGGCCACTGGAGGTGTGGATCAGACCGTCCAGGCCCTTGGTCAGGGTTTTCACGTCCGGATTGACCAGCTTGATGCGGTCGACCTGGGCCATGACGTTGGGCGCCTGGCCCAGACCACGAATGCTGATGGTGCCGTCCATGCCGATCTCGATTTTCTCGTCGGGCGGCACGGCGATCGGGCCGCCGTTGCCCATGACCGGCAAACCATTGCCGGCGCGCAGTACGCCGAGGGCGTCGACGTTCATGCTGGCAGTGCGGACGTAGGCTTCGCCGCCGTCGGGTGTCTGTACGGCGATGAAGCCATTGCCGCCCACCGCGACGTCCAGATCCCGGCCGGTTTCCTGCAGCGCGCCGCCACTGAAATCGGTGGCCGGACGTTCGGTCAGGGCATAGGCCCGCGAAGGAAAGGTGTCGCCGAACACCGGCATGGAACGCGCCTGTTCCAGGTCACGCTTGAAGCCGGTGGTGGAAATGTTGGCCAGGTTGTTGGCATGCGCCTTCTGCGCCAGCGCGTTCTGGCTGGCACCGGTCATTGCCACATAGAGCATCTTGTCCACAGTTGTCTCCCTCGACGGGCGAATGCCGTCTACTGCTGTACTGAGAGAGGTAGAGCAATATGCGGGCCAACTTTATCCATACGGCTACAGCCCTTCTAGGACGGGGCTTGCAGCGGTGCGGCCGGAGCGGACTGAAAGCTTGACGCCGAAAAGTCGGCGCCGGATTGCCGCTAGCGGCAACGGGAGAATGGATTTACGTCACGACACCAGGGCGAGGCTCGACGGCGCCGTGTTCAACGACGGCAGCCGGCGTTGCTGAACGGCCCGGCGAAGCGACGGTAATGCGGGCCAGGGTCGACCTGACTGCACAGGTACCGCCCGCTTGCCAGGCTCTGGTAGATGTACCAGGGCGCTGGCGCCGCCACGGCCATCGCGCCGGTTGCGGCGATGGCCAGGGCTGCACAGAGGCACCGAATCACTGCCCTGCCCTCATCAGGTCATCTGGATGATGGTCTGCATCACGGTACTTTCGGTGGAAATGGTCTTGGCGTTCGCCTGGTAGTTGCTCTGCGCCTTGATCAGGTTCACCAGTTCGGCCGTAAGGTCGACGTTGGAATCCTCTAGTGCCTGCGATTGCAGGTTGCCCATGACGCCGGTATCAGGCGTGCCGATCACGGCGGTACCGGAAGCGAACGACTCTTTCCAGTTGGTGCCGCCGTTGGGCGCCAGACCCTGCATGTTGGCGAAGCTGGCCATGGCCACCTGGCCGATGACCTTGTTCTGGCCGTTGGTGAAGTTGGCGAACATGTTGCCCGTGCCGTCCACCGACAGACCGGTCAGCTCACCCGTGGCGTAGCCGTCCTGGGTCTTGGCCGAGGTGGCCGATGCCGAGTTGTATTGCGTGGTCGCCAGCATGTCCAATGCCACGCCACCGGCATTGGCCGTCGCGCCGTTGGGCGTCCAGGTGCCATCGGCGCCACGGGTGGAAGGCACCCAGCCGGCCAGGTTGAAGCTCTTGTCGGCATTGATGCCCAGGCCACCGGCCACGTCGCCCTGAGCAGGCACGATGAGGCTGCCGTCAGACTTGAAGCTCAAGGTGTTGACCAACGGCGTGGTGGCGGTCGGATCGGACGGATTGCGCCCATCGATGGTGGTGTGCATGGTCCAGCTGTTGGCCGTGGCATCCTTAACGAAGTACTGGTTCATCTGGTGGGCGTTGCCCAGGCTGTCGTACACATCGGTGTTGAACGTGTAGTTGTAGCTCTTGACGTTGCTCGGGTCGAACGGCGTGATGGTTGCCTGCGGCGCGCTGGAGTTGAGGTTGACGGTTTCGGCGATCTTCGAGGTCGCCTTGGGCTGCAGGTTCGCAGAGTCGATTTTAAGGTTGGTCAGCACGCCCGTCTGCACCACGCCGTCCTGGGCGTTGTAGCCCTGCAGGTTGTTGCCGCCCACGTCGACGACGTTGCCGTCCTTGTCGCTGTAGAAGGCACCGGCACGGGTGTAGAGCTTCTGGCCGCCATCGTTGAGCACGAAGAAACCATTGCCGTTGATCGCCAGGTCGAGGCTCTGCCCGGTCGAGGCGATGTTGCCCTGGGTGAACTGCTGCGACACGGCTGCGGTGGTCACACCACTGCCCACGCTGGTCTTGCCGGCCGTGGCGCGGATGGACGCGGCGTACTGGTCGGCGAATTCCGCGCGCGAGGATTTGAAGCCGGTGGTCGCGACGTTGGCAATGTTGTTGCCGGTGACGTTGAGCGCCTTGTTGGCTGCCGAAAGACCGCTGAGGCCGATATTGAAAGTCATGCTGTACTCCTGCGCCGAACGAAGCGGCTCAAATTCCGATGGTTTGGACTTTCGACAGCGCAACGCTACCCAGTCCAGCGAGGTTGAGGGTCAGTTCACCGCCGTTGGTGCCCATCGTGACGCTGTTCACCGTGGCTGGCAGGTAGGTGCTCATGGCCGTGGCGGTACCGTCGACGGTGGCTGCGGCCTTGAAGGTGTAGGTGCCGGCAGCGGCAACCGCGCCGTTGCTGTCCTTGCCATCCCAGGTGAAGGCGGCATTGCCGGCGGACTGGCTGCCCAGATCGATATTGCGCACCAGGTCGCCTTTGGCGTCATAGACGCCGACCGTGGTGTTGCTGCTCGACGAGGTCAGCGCCACCGAGCCGGTGAGGCCCTTGGTGGGGTCGACCACCGCGGTGTCGGTCTGGGCGATGACCGAACGGCCGACCAGCGACGAGGCCTGCAGCGCCTGGGACGATTGGTAGTTGTTGACGATGGTGCCCACCGACGAATTCAGGCTCTGCATGCTTTCCAGGCTGCTGAACTGCGCCAGCTGGGCCACGAACTCGCCGTTGTCCTGGGGATCGAGGGGGTTCTGGTTCTGCATCTGGGTCACCAGCAGCTGCAGGAACGCGTCCTTGCCCAACGCACTGCCGGCGGTGCCGGTCGAGCTGTCGGTGCTGCTGGTGGTCTTCTGCAATGAGTCCAGGACCGAGGCGCTCACGCCATTGTTAATGCTGGTAGTCGTCATCTGCGCTCGCCTCTATCACTGACCCAGGGTCAGCACCTTCTGCATCATGGTCTTTGCGGTGTTCATCAGTTCGGCGTTGGTCTGAAAGGAACGACTGGCCGAGATCATGTCGGCCATTTCCTCGACCACGTTGACGTTCGGGTAGTAGACGTAGCCATCCTTGTTCGCCGCCGGATGGTTGGGCTCGTATCGCGCTTCCAGATCGCTCTGGTCTTCGACCACGCCGGTGACCTGCACACCCTGCCCCGCCGAGTCCTGATCCTGGAACAGCGAACCGCTGTCACCGGCCTGCTGGCCCTGGAGCATGGTGGCGAACACCGGGTGCCGCGCACGGTAGGTCTGGTCGATGCTGGACGATACGGTTTCGGCGTTGGCGATGTTGCTCGCCACGGTGTTCAGGCGCGTGGTCTGCGCGCTCATGCCGCTACCGGCAATGTTGAAGACGCTGGCAAGGGACATGGCTTAATCTCCGCGAAGGGCCGATACCAGCCCTTTGAACTTGCTGTTGAGCAGGGTGAAACTGGCCTGGAAGTTGACCGAGTTCTCGGCGTAGTTCGACTGCTCGATCTGCGCATCGACGGTATTCTGGTCCAGCGAAGGCTGGGTGGAGATGCGGTACTGCAAGGTCTCGTCGCCGGAACTGAAGCCTTGGGCGGCAATGTGCTTGCTGCTGGTGGTCTGCAGGCCGAAGGCACCTTTGCCGTTCTGCTCGTTCTGGGCTGCCAGCACCGAGGCGAAGTCCAGGTCCCGCGCTTTGTAGTTGGGGGTATCGGCGTTGGCGATGTTGTTGGCCAGCACTTCGGCACGCTTGGCGCGAAAGCCCAAGGCCTGCTCGTGAATACCCAGCGCTTTGTCGAAACTGATGCTCATGTTGGTACCTATGCGGCAGACCAGATGGTTCGTGCAGGATAGATAGCAATCCGTGTGCCAAGTCTCGAAAAGCCCGTCCCATGCGGGTTGCGGGCCTGTCAGGCGGTGGGTGATGCCAGAAAAGCGGCAAGAAATTTCCGCTGGAGGGGAAAAGCGGCAACGCTGGCGCCAGAAAAATTGCCGCCCGTGCACCTTGTTCGCACGCCTCGGTGAAGGAGGCGCGCCAGGCGCGAGATCACTTGGCCTGGTAGATGATACCAGGGCTGCACTGCACCATCTGATACAGCTCGGGCAAGCCATTCAAGGCTTCGGATGCACCCAGGAACAGGTACCCGCCCGGCTTGAGGGTGCCATGGATACGGGTAAGGATGTCTTTTTTCACCTGTGCGGAAAAGTAGATCAGCACGTTACGGCAGAACACGATGTCGAACTTGCCCAACGCCGCATAGCTGTCGAGCAGGTTGAACGCACGAAACTCGACGCGACTGCGGATGGGCGCCTTGACTGCCCAGCGCCCTGGCGTCTTGGGGTCGAAGTAGCGCTGCAGACGCTCCTGGGAAAGGCCGCGGCCGATCGCCAGGCTGTCGTACTCGCCGCTCTTGCAATTGGTCAGCATACTGCCGGACAGGTCGGTGGCAACGATCTGCACACCCGATTTCAGCTGTCCCAGGTTGCTGCGCTCGAACTCGTCGATGGTCATCGACAGCGAATAGGGTTCCTGGCCGGACGAGCACGCCGCCGACCAGATGCGCAGGCGTGCGCCGGGGCTGGCCTTGATGCTTTCGGGCAGAACTTTGTTCTTCATCACTTCGAAGGGATAGGTGTCGCGAAACCACAGGGTTTCGTTGGTGGTCATGGCGTCCACCACCTGCTCGCGCAGGCCGCTGCGTGGCTGGGTCTGGATACGCTGCACCAGCTCGCCCAGGGACTTGATGCCCTGCTGCTCCATCAGCTTGTTCAGGCGGCTGGCGACGAGGTACTGCTTGTTCTCGCCCAAGAGAATGCCACAGGCTTTTTCCAGGAAGACCCGGAACTGATCAAAATCCAAATTACCCGTAGACACGGTGCCGCCTCTTGCTGGTTCGGTAGGCCGGGCGCAGGCGCCCGGCATTCATACTGCTGCCTTGATGCGATCGACGACCCGTGCCGCCAGGTCGTCGGGGCGGAACTTGGCAAGGAAATCGTCGGCGCCGACCTTCTTGACCATGGCCTGGTTGAACACCCCTGACAACGACGTATGCAGAATGATGTGCAGCTTCTGCATGCGTGGGTCGCTGCGGATCTCCGCGGTCAAGGTGTAGCCGTCCATCTCCGGCATCTCGATGTCGGAGATCAGCATGAGGAATTCCTCCTCCGGACGCTTGCCTTCGTCGACCATCTTGCGCAGGTATTCCAGGGCCTGGCGACCGTCGTTCAAGGCCACCACTTCAACCCCCACGGTCTGCAGGCAACGGGTTACCTGCTTGCGCGCCACCGATGAATCGTCGACGGTCAACACGCGCAGGGACACGGCCTTTTTGTGGGTCTCTTCGTCCACCACGCCAACCGAGATCGCTTCGGAGGTCGGCGCCACTTCGGCGAGGATTTTCTCGACGTCGATGATTTCCACCAACTGGTTGTCCACGCGGGTGACGGCCGTCAGGTAGTGATCGCGGCCGGTGCCCCTGGGTGGCGGATGGATCTCCTCCCAGTTCATGTTGACGATACGTTCCACCGAATGCACCAGAAAGCCCTGAATCTTGGTGTTGTACTCGGTAATGATGACGAAGGTATCGGTGGACGCCACAAGGCCCGCAGCGCCCGTGGCCATGTCCAGATCGAGGATCGGAATGGTCGCGCCGCGGATGTTGGCCACGCCGCGAACCACCGGATTGGACTTCGGCAATACCGTCAGTTTGGGGCATTGCAGCACCTCCCTGACCTTGAAGACGTTGATCCCGTAGAGCTGCTTGCCATTGAGGCGAAACAACAGCAGCTCCAGGCGATTCTGCCCAACCAGCTGCGTGCGCTGGTTCACCGAATCCATTACACCCGCCATGCCCAAACTCCTCTTGCGACCCGCTCGATATCGGCACGGGCCTTGCTATTAGCACTGCATGAACGCAAAAACGACAGTTTCTCGACACATCGCCGCGTATTTATTCTGGGCCGTTGCCACGGTGGGTGGCGCGGTGCTCGGCAGTGCGGCGCGCGCCGACAATGTCACATTGCCCGAACAGCTTATCGGTGTCACCCAGGGTTTTCTTGAGTTCACTGTTGAAGATTATCTGGCGACCTCGCAAATCCAGGGCCGCTACGAGATCGAAGTGAACAACCTCGACCCACGTCTGCGCATGCCCGGTTGCGACCGGCAACTGTCGGCCACCCTGGAAAGCCCGGCGCAACCCATGGGCCGGGTGACCGTACGAGTGCGCTGCGAAGGCGCTGCGCCGTGGACAGTATTCGTTCCGGCGCAGGTCCGGCTGTTTCGCGAGGTGGTGACCACCACCCGACCGTTGAAGCGCGACAGCGTGTTGACGGAGGCCGACGTGGCGTTGCGCGAACGCGACGTCGGCGCCATGGGTCAAGGCTTCCTGGTCTCGCTGGACGAGGCCGTGGGCATGAAGCTGATCCGACCGACGGTGATCGACCAGGTGCTCACGCCGGTATTCCTCGAGCAACAGGCGCTGGTGCTCAAGGGTGATCAGGTGGTGATCATTGCCCGCAGTGGCACCCTGGCGGTCCGCATGCCGGGCGAAGCGCTGGCGCAGGGTGGCATGAGCGAGCAGATACGTGTGCGCAACCTGAACTCCAAACGGGTGGTCAAGGCGCGTGTCACCGGGCCTGGACAAGTGGAAGTGGCGATGTAAAAGCTGGCCGGCGAACCGGAGTTTTCCTACACTAGGGGCCTACACGGGCCCGTAGCCGCGGCATCGGGCATTTGCGAAACAGCGCCTAAAGTTAATCGGGATTTGGCCGAAAACAAGGCAAGCGTCCAAATACCCAGAGGTTCAGAACAATGGTTATCGACTTCAACCGAGTGGGCAACTCGCCGTCAGTGCAGGGTACGTCGCGTACCAGCGCTGCCAAGGAAGTGGCCGCCGACACGGCCGTGCCAAGCACGCCCGCCGTGAAGAGCGGGGAACCGGTCACCTTGAGCGATCAGGCCCAGCAAATGCAGAAAATCACCGACAAGCTGAGCGATCAGCCGACTGTCAACAGCGCCCGCGTCGCCGAGCTCAAGCAGGCTATCGCCGAGGGCAGCTATAAAGTCGACAGCGAGCGCGTTGCCAGCAAAATGCTCAATTTCGAAGCCCAGCGCTAGCCTAGTCTAGGCGCCGGGGTTTCTGGACGCGTCAACGCCAGGGCTCACCATGCACGATCAAACGCTGTTGCAGCTGATTGAAGAAGACCTCCCGTACGCAGGGCAGCTGCTCGAGCTGCTGCGCGACGAGTCGCAGGCGTTGCAGAGCCGCGACATGGAGCTTCTGGAAACGATTCTGGCGCAGAAGCAGTCATTGATCGTGCTGCTCGAACAGAACGGACGCCGACGCAGCCACTTGCTCATGCAGCTTGGCCTGTCGGCGGATCGCGATGGCCTGCAGGCGCTGGCGCGCCAGTCGCACCTGGGCGATGCGTTGCTGGCCCGGGGCGATGCGTTGAGTCAGTTGCTTGCACAGTGCCAGGCCATCAATGCACAGGTGGGCCAAGGCATCGTGCGCCAGCAAGTGGCGACTGCCAACCAGATCCGCATCCTCACTGGCGCCGAGCCACCGTCGCTCTACAACAGCCGTGGCTCGACCGCGCGAATGGCCACCTACCGCGCCCTCAGCCAGGCCTGACTGCGTGTTCCCCGGAGTAGACCAGAACGTGTCAAACGCATCGAACGTGGAAGACGCCCCGCAACCGCCCAAGGTGCTTGCAACGCCCCTGGAAGTCGCCGCCAACTTGCGCATGCTTCAGGAAAGCCACGACCCGCTCATCATCACGTTTCACGAGCGCGCTCTGCGCTGCCAGAGCTTTGTGGTGGAAGTGGACCGGGACAACCTGCGCATCGTCCTCGATGAAATGATTCCCCGCGAAGGCGAGAAATACCTGGAAGCAGGTGAAGGATTCAAGGTCGAAGGCTTTCATGACGGCGTGCGCGTTGCCTGGGAAAGCCATGGCAACTGGACCATTACCCAGAAGCAAGGCAGCCGCTGCTATGTCGGCGCGCTGCCTGGCCAGGTGGTCTATCACCAGCGCCGCAATGCCTTTCGTGCCGCGCTCAAGCTGTCCCAACTGGTCGATGTGGAAATCGCCGGCAGCCGGCTGAAGAGCACCCTGGTGGGCAAGCTGCTGGATATCTCGGCCCATGGTTGCAAGCTGCGCTTCGAGGGCGACATCGCCGAGCGGTTGCAGTTGGGGCAGATCTACGAGCGCTTCAGCGCCGGCCTGCCCTTCGGCGCCATGAATACGGCGGTCGAGCTGCGCCATCTGCATTTTGAGGAGCGCATCGACACCACCTTCGTCGGTGTGCGCTTCCACAATATTCCGGGGCTGATGCAGCGGCACCTCGAGCGCTTCGTGCATCAATTGCAACGCGACGCACAGCGCTTCGACCGGGACGACTTCTAAACCCAGGCCGCGCCCCAGCGCGGCCTGGCGGCACGCTAGCCGGCCTTGGCGGGTTCTTCGTCGGCCGGCTCGGTGTTCTGCATCTGTTCCTGCACCATGTGTTCATCCACCCGCGGGTCCAAAGCTGCAGCCAACGGCGAGTTGGCGGCCGGCATGGCCACGTGATGCAACGGTGCGTCGTCCACGACGTGCAGGTTGGTCACTGCCTTCGGCCTGATCCGCCATACCAGCACCACGGCGAAGAAACTGAAGAAGGCGTACAGCATCTGGCTGCCGAACTGCTTCATCAGCACCCCTGCCACCAATGGGCCGATACAGGCGCCCACACCGTAGGTCACCAACAGCATGGCGGTGAGCGAAACACGCCGATCGGCCTCGACGTGGTCGTTGGAAAACGCCACGGCCAGTGGGTACAGCGAGAACTGCAGCAGCGACACCAGGAAGCCGGCTGCGAACAGCACCTCCAGCGGCACAGCTGGAATCAGCGCCAGGGGCAGCGCGGCAATGGCGATACCGACTGCCACGCAGCGGATCAGCAGCGCACGGTCGTAACGGTCCGACAGCCAGCCCAGCGGCCACTGCACCAGCAACCCGGCGAAAATGCACGAACCCATGAACAGGCCGACCTGCTCGGTGCTCAGGCCCTGTGCCGAGGCGTACAGCGGCGCCAGACCGTAGAACGAACCGACGATCAGGCCTGAGCCCAGCACGGTGCTCAGTGACTGCGGCACGCGACTGATGAAGAAGCGTGGCTCCATCGGTGCCGGGTGCATGGGCGCCGGGTGAATCCGCCGCGTCAAGGCCACCGGCACCAGGCACAGGGCAAAGCACAACGCGACCAGCATGAGCAGTTCCAGACCCAGCTGCGGATGCACCACCAGAATCAGCTGGCCCAGCACCAGGCCCAGGTAGGAAGCGATCATGTAGCCGCTGAACACCGCACCGCGTTGCTTGCTGTCGGCCTGCTCGTTGAGCCAGCTCTCGATCACCATGTACTGGCACATCATGCCCAGACCGACGATGACCCGCAGGAACAGCCAGGCTGGCAGGTAGTTCACCAGGCCATGGCCCAGCACGGCGGCGCCGACGATACCGGCGCAGGTGGCATAGGCACGGATATGGCCAACACGGGCGATCAACCTGTGGCCGATCTTGCCGCCCAGTGCCAGGCCGAAATAGTTGGCGGCCATCAGCGCACCCACCCACAGGCTGTCGACCTGCTCGGCCGACAGGCGCAGGGCCAGGTAGGTACTCAACAAGCCTGAGCCGATCAGCATCATCAGTGAGGCGAAATACAGGGCTCGAAAGTTTTTCCAGATTTGGCGCATTGCAGGTCCGCGGTAAAGGGTGTCGGAACGATCAGTTCACAGGCGACGCCCTTTTCAGCCACCTCGGTTGAGCGCAGCGGGGAAAAATCGTCACCTGCATGCAAGGTGTTGCAGGGTCAAGCCGGGGCCGCCAGCACCCGGCGTTCCCACGGCGTGATTTCGTCGAAGAAACTCGCCAGCTCCAGGGTCTTGGTCGCAATGTAGCCTTCGATGAACACATTGCCGAACAGTTCCCTGGCCAACGGGCTGCGCTTGAGACGCTCCAGGGCCGCATGCAAGGTACATGGCAACGACAATTCTTCCGGCACGGCCAGGTCGCCCTGCATGGGCTGCGAGGGCTCGAGCCGGTGCTCGATGCCGTGCAGGCCGGCGGCGAGGCTGGCGGCGATGGCCAGGTAGGGATTGGCATCGGCACCGGGCAGACGGTTCTCGACCCTGCGTGCGCAGGCAGCGCTGGCCGGTATGCGCAGCCCGGCGGCGCGGTTGTCATAGGACCAGCAGGCATTGTTGGGCGACGCATAGGGCTGACACAAACGCTGGTAGGAATTCACGTTGGGCGCCAGCAGCGCCGTGAAATCGGCCATGGCCGCCTGTTGCCCACCGATGAAATGACGAAAGGTGTCGGTGGGCTGGTCATGGGCATCGTTGAACACGTTCAGGCCGCTGTCCAGCGCCACCACGCTCTGATGAATGTGCATCGAGCTGCCAGCCACCCGCGCCAGCGGCTTGGCCATGCACACCACGCTCAGCCCATGCTTGAGCCCGACTTCCTTGAGCAAGTGCTTGAACAGGAAGGTTTGGTCGGCGAGCAGCAGCGGATCACCATGCAGCAGGTTGATCTCGAACTGGCTGACGCCCATTTCGTGCATCACCGTGTCGCGCGGCAGCCCCAGCGCTGCCATGCTGCGATAGACCTCGTTGAAAAACGGCCGCAAGCCATTGTTGGACCCCACGCTGAACGCACTGCTGCCATCCTCGCGTCGGCCATCCAGCCCGATCGGCGCCTGGAACGGCAGTAACGGGTCGGGATTGGCGGCGAAGACGAAGAATTCCAGCTCGGTCGCTACCACCGGCGCCAGGCCCAGGCGCGCATAGCGTGCAACCACTGTCTTGAGCAGACCGCGGGTCGACAGCGGGGATGACCCGCCGGTCAACTCCTCGGCATCGCAGACCACCCAGGCACGGGGCGGCTCGCTCCAGGGCAGGCGCTGCAACCGAGTCAGGTCGGCCACCAGTGCGACGTCGCCGTCGTCGGCGCCGTAGTAGCGGCTGGGCGGATAACCGCCCATGATGCATTGCAGCAGCACGCCGCTGGCCAGTTGCAGACGACGACCCTCCAGGAACCCTTCTGCCGTCATGACCTTGCCCCGCGGTACGCCATTGAGATCAGGTGTGACGCATTCGATTTCATCGACACCGCTCAAACGCTCGGCGACCGTACGCAGCCCTTCGCTACTCATTTCTCTGCCCTTGACGCTCAATGCCGTACTCGGCGATGTACACAAAATACGCAACGCAGCGGGCGGGTGACAAGTCACCTGCAGGAAGCGTTGCGAACAAGTCGCTTGCCGATAGCGTAGCGCCAGTACACAGTGTAGTGACTTGGATCCAAGCAGCTCGATGCTGCGCCTTGTTCGTCGGCTCGGCGAACAGCAGGAATGATACACATGGACGTTTTGGCTGCACTGTTTCACCCGCTTGAACCGCGTCTTCTCATGCTTTGCAGCGATACCTCACGGAGCGACTCGCTCGAGCGCTGCCTTCACCACCTTTCCCTGCCCGTCGAGGGCCTGCAGCCGGACTTGCAGCCGACATTCGACTACGAAAAGAGCCGGCACAAGGCCATTCTCGTCGAGCCTGCCCGTGGCGAACGACAACAGGGCGTCCGCTGGGTCGACGACATCCGTCGAGGCAACAGCTGGGCGTCGGTGCTGGTCGCCCTGACCGGCGCCGACCCCGCCATTCGCCAAGCCTACCAACACGCAGGGGCCGACCACGTGCTGCGATTGCCGGGCCCGGAGCAGGAGCGCGAAGCATTCTATCTCGCGCTGTTCCAGAACCCCGACTACTGGAATCTGGCCCCACCGGTGCTGGATCCCGTACGTCTGTGCCTGGAAGACGCGACGCGACGCCTGGACCTGACCTTTGTGCAGGTTCAGGTGGTTCTGGCGCTGCTCTACGCCCCTCATCACCAGCTGAGCTTCGACGATCTGGCGCAACTGCTGGGGCTTAATATGCGCACCTACGACGTGCGGGTGGTGGAGAAATTCGTCAGTCGCCTGCGCAGCAGCATTCGCCGAGCCTTCGGCACCCATGTCATCCAGAGCGTACGCGGTACCGGCTACCGCCTGATTCGCGGCTGCATCTCGCCCCCGCCCATCGCCTTTCGCTGAAAAGCGTTTTTCGACTGACCGATGGCCATTGGCGATTTTTTCAAAGCGTACTAGCCTTGAAT
The DNA here is from genome assembly GCF_014841705.1 of Pseudomonas sp. CFBP 8770. NCBI lineage: Bacteria > Pseudomonadati > Pseudomonadota > Gammaproteobacteria > Pseudomonadales > Pseudomonadaceae > Pseudomonas > Pseudomonas sp. CFBP 8770. The sequence continues at coordinate 437,760 of NZ_JACYUL010000002.1, read as the reverse complement.
TGATAGAGAAATTGGATCCAGCACCACGTTTTGAAGGAACGACCCCATGCCTACGGACCTTGGCAACAAATATTCTTCCGTCTATACGCAGCTCTATACGGCCCATCAAACAGCGGATGATGCGCAGCTCGCACACGGCCGCTGGTGGTTCAACGACATCGACCGAACCCTGACCCAGAACGGTATCAGCGTGGCCTTGACGCGCACCGAGTGCTCGCTGCTGAGCCTGCTCGCCTTCAGCAGCGAGCGGGTGGTCAGCAAGGAAGCGCTGATCGCCGGACTGGGCAAGAACCCCAGCCAGTACAACGGTCTGGAAATGTCCCTGAGCCGCCTGCAAAGCAAGTTTGGCCAATGCAGCGGTGGCGAACGCCTGATCCGCTCGGTACGCAACCGCGGCTACTGCCTGGCCCAGGTGGTGCGTTCGGCTTATTGCCCAAGCTGGAAATCGCCGGGGGGCCAGGCTGCCGAGCCCCCCTGCTCTTCCTAGCGTTCGCGCAGGGCTTCCTTGGCCCTGTTCAGCGGTTTTATCAAATAATCCAGCACTGTCTTGTGGCCCGTGGTGATGTCTACCGTGGCGATCATGCCGGGGACGATGGCGAATTTCTTCCCGGCCTTGTTCTCCAGCGAGTCGGAATCGGTGCGGATGAACACCCGGTAATAGAACACCTCGGGTTTCACTTCATCCTGGATGGTATCGGGCGAGATGGTCACCACCCGGCCGTCGAGCCCGCCGTAGATCGAATAGTCATAGGCGGTGATCTTTACCTTGGCTTGCTGATCGGGATGAATGAAAGCGATGTCGCGGGGTGAAATTCTCGCTTCGATCAGCAGGCGCTCGTCCAGCGGCACGATCTGCATCAATTGGCCATTGGGCGGCACCACGCCGCCGATGGTGGTGACTTCGATGTCCTTGACGATGCCACGCACGGGCGAGCGCAGGGTCAGGCGCGACACCGAATCGGAGCGGCCCTTGAGCACCGCGGTCAGGGTTTCCACATCGGCATTGGCCTTGGCCAGCTCCTCGCGGGCCCGCACCATGTAATCGGAACGGGCTTCGGTGAGCTTGAGCTCGAGCTCAGAGCGCTGCCGATTCAGCCGCAGTACTTCCACCCGGCTGGCCGCACCGGTTCTGGCCAGGTTTTCGGTGATCTGCAATTCGCTGCGCACCAGCCGCAGGGATTCGTTGATGCCGGCCAACGAGTCATCCAGGCCACGACGGCGAACGTTGTACAGCTCGGTTTCGGCCTTGAGCAAAGCCGGATAGGCGTCGAGCTCGGCCGGGAATTTCAGGGGCTTGAGCCCCACTTCGGCCTGCAGGCGGGCGACACTGGCCAAGGTCGCGCGGTATTTCGCCGCGCTCTCGCCGAAGTTGGATTCGGTCTTGGTCGGGTCCAGCTGGGCCAGCACCTGACCGCGTTCGACGATCGCCCCTTCGGTCACGTTCATCTCGGCCACGATGCCGCCTTCAAGCGACTGGATCAGCTGTTCCCGCGAGCTGGGAATGACTTTGCCGGTGCCGGTGGAGACTTCCACGACCTCGAAGAAGAATGCCCAGACGAAAAACGCCAGCAGCATCGCCACCGCGACCCACACCACGCGGGTCGCGCGCACCACGGTGGAGTCGTCGACACCGTCCTGGTAATACGACTGGCCCGGCGCACCGTCTTCGCTGAGCAGCGGGATGCGCTTGAATTCACCGGAGCCCAGCACCTTGAAAGACTTGCCTGTATCCATTGCCCTGCCCTCCTTCATTGAGCCGCGCCCTTGGGACGCGACAGTCTGGCGATGGCGTTTTCCTTGGTGTCGTCGATCACCACCTGACCGTTGTCGACCACGATGATCCGGTCGACCAGGGCCAGCACGCTGGTGCGATGGGTGGCAACGATGATCGTGCGGCCCTGGCCCCAGGTCGCCAGGTTCTGGATCAGCCGGCGTTCGGTGGTTTCGTCCAGCGACGCGGTGGGCTCGTCGAGCAGCAGGATGTGCGGCTGGCGGATCAGCAGACGCGACAGCAGCAGCGATTGGCGCTGACCACCCGACAGGCCGAGGCCGCCTTCGAGAATCAAGTGATCCATGCCGGTCGGGCACTGGCGCACGAAATCCAGCGCGCCGGTGATTTCCAGTGCAGCGATGATCTCCTGGTCCGATGCCTGCCCGGCACCCATGATCAGGTTCTCGCGCAGGCTGCCGTGGAACAGCCGCGAGTTCTGCGTGAGCAGACCGATGTCGCGGCGCACGTCGGCCGGGTCGATATGGCCCAGGGCAACGCCATCGAGGCTGATGCTGCCGCCGCTCAGGTCCAGGCCGCCGGCCAGTGCCTGGAGCAAGGTCGACTTGCCAGCACCGTTGCGGCCAAGCACGGCGATGCGCTCGCCCGGCGCGATGCTCAACTCGTTGACGGTCAGTGCCGGGGTACGTGCCTCTTCGCTGTACTTGAAGCTGGCGCGCTTGAGCTGGTAGCGGCCGCCGATCACCGGCAGGTGCACGCGCTGGGCACCTTCGGGGTGATCGACCGGCAGCAGCATCAGGCGGTTGAGCCCTTCCAGGGCAACCTTGGCCTGCTGCCAGCGGGTCAGCACATGGGTCAGCTGCGACACCGGCGCCATCATCCGCGAGGCCAGAATCGAGGCCGCCACCAGGCTGCCGGTGGTGAGGTCGCCGACGATCACCATGGGCGCACCGAACACGATGACGATGGCGAACACCGCGCTCTGCACGTTCTGCGTCCAGGCCACCAGGCCGTTGGTCAGGGTGCGCAGGCGCAGGCTGCTGTCTGCCGCCACGGCGTTGTAGTGGTTCCATTGCTGCTGGAAGCGCTGCTCGGCCTGCAGGCTCTTGATGTCGTCCATGCCTTGCACGGTTTCGACCAGCATGGCGTTGCGCAGCGCTGATTCGCGCATGGATTCGTTGGCCAGCCGCGCCAGCTTGCGCTGGGCCATCAGCCCCGGCACCACCATGGCCACCAACGCGCACAGCGGAATCAGCACCAGCGGCCCGCCGATCAGGTAGAACACCACCAGGAAGATCAGGAAGAACGGCAGGTCGGCCAGTGCCGTGGCAGTGCTGGATGTGATCAGGTCACGCAGCGATTCGAGTTCGCGCAGCTGCGAGATGAACGAACCGGTGGACTTGGGCCGCGCCGAGTTGCGCAGGCGCATCGCGTGGCCGAAGACCAGGTCGCTGACACGCAGGTCGGCGCGCTTGCCCAGCAGGTCGGTGATCTTCATGCGCATGATGCGCATGATGAAGTCGAAGGTGATCGCCAGCAGCACGCCGCCGAACAGCACGTACAGGGTGGGCAGCGATTCGGCCGGGATCACCCGGTCGTATACCTGCATGGAGAACAACACTCCACCCAGGCCGAGGATGTTGGCCACCAGCGAGGCCAGCATGACGTGCCCGTAGGGCCTGAGGTCGCGCAGCACGATCTTGCGGAACCAATGCTCGTCGTAGGGCTTGATGTAGTCGTTGGTGCGCACGTCGCTGACCGGCCGGGCCGGACGCAGGATCACCGTGCGCAGGGCGTTGTCGAGCAGGGTCTGGCGGTCGATGCTGCTCTGCAGCCCTTGGTCGCCGCTATAGGCGATGCCGATCTGCTCGTCGTCGCCGAGCACCTGGATGATGCCGACCTGGCCGTCCTTGAGCTGCACCACCAGCGGCGTGCGCCACTGGGTCAGGGTGCTCGGGTCGTAGCGGGCGAACTTGATGGTCAGGCCGGCCTGCCGGGCCATCTGCCGCAGGACGTCCTCGACGCTTGAATCGTCGGCACGCAGCGATGCGATACGCACGTTTTCCGCCGAGCATTCCAGGCGGTAGTGGCGCGCCACACCGAGAATCGCGTCGAGCCAGACCTGGTAGTCCTGGCGCGAAAAGGCTTGCGCGGGCTGTACCGATTCCGCGTCCAGGGGCAGGTTCACGGCATCGTTCATGGCAGTATCTCCACGCCTTGGATGGTGCTCTGATCGATCCGGTAGGCACTGCGCAGGGCGCCGGTGCTGTACAGGCAGTCGACCTGCAGGCGACGCAGGTCAGCCTCGGTGTTGGCCAGGTCGAAGCGCGACTGGTGGATCTCCTGTTCGGCGTTGAGCAGGTCCAGCAATGGCCGCGTGCCCAGCTCCAGGTATTGCTGGCCGTACAGCTCGCGGGCTTCGGAAATGCTGCCCTGGCGCGATTGCAGCGAGCCCAGCCGACGGTCCAGGCTGGCGGTTTGCGCCTGCGCTTCGAACAAGCCCTGGCGGGCCTGCAGGCGAGCGGCATCTTCGGCCGAGTCGGCGGCAGTCAGGGCATAGGTGGCTGCGGCGGTGCGCGCGGTGGTGGCACCGCCCTGGTAGAACGGCACGTCGAGGTTGATGAAGATGCCCGCCTGGGTACGGTCGATATTGGAATTGTTGCTGTTGTAGTTGCTGTCCAGGTAGTGGTTCAGCGTAGGGTCGACCGACAGCGTCGGCAGCCCATCGGCGCGGGCCTGGCGAATGGCCGCCTGGGCCTCGACCCGTTGCGCGTTGGCTACCAGGATGCCCGGCAAGGCGTTCATGTCCGGTTCTGCAGCGTTGCAGGAGGCCAGCAGCGACGGCGGAAAGTCGTCGTTGACGTCGAACGGCGCAGCGCGTCCGACCAGGTTGATCAGGTTGGCTCGCCAGCGGTTGTACAGTGCCTGATACTGCAGCAGGGTGGCCCGCGCGCCGTCTTCGCGGGACCTGGCCTGGACCACGTCGGAGCGAGTCGCGGCGCCCATGTCGCTGCGCTGGCGTGCCAGCTCGGCAATGCCGGCGATGCCCTTGATCTGCTCGCGAGCGACCTGCAGCAGGCGTTGATAGCGCTGCACCTCGATGTAGGCCTGGGAGGTGTCGCGCGCCACCTGATCGATGCTCAGCAGTACCTGGGCCTGACTGCGCGCGACGCGGGCCTTGGCAACGTCGACCGCACTGTCGACCTTGCCGAAGTCGTAGAGCATCTGCTTGAGCGAGATGTTCACCGCCTGGCTGGTGCCATTGCCGCCGTAGGAACTGTCGAGACCGCCACGCAGGCCACCGGTGATGCGTGGATAGTAGCCGGCACGCGCCACGTTGATGCCCTCGCCCTGCTGGTACAGGGTGCCGATCGCTTCACCGATGCTCGGGTGCCACTCCACGGCCAGGCGGACGGCCTGGACCAGGCCCAACTGGGTGCCGGTGGCCGGCGTGGCCAGATCGGCGTCATCGAGCCTGGCCCCCGCCGAACTGGTACCGGACAGGACCGCTGGCCTTGCAGCGTTGCGTGGATGCGTCCGGGCCGTCTGCTCGGGACGGGTTTCCAGTCGGCTGGGGCTGATGACCTTGAGCCCGGGTTCGAGGGTGTCTGCGGCATGTGCCGAAAGGCTGTAGAGCGGTGTGATGCCCAGTGCCAGAACGGCCACCGAAATATGCGTTGCAAAAGAGGTGCACTTCAAGCCAATCCCCCACTTCCTGCTCTTGATGGCACGCCCGATTCAGGCGGCGTGCGACTTCCTGCCGCGACGCCGGGCCCGCAGGCCCGACGCTGGTAGCGGGTATCAGACGACACTGATACCGCTCTGGACCCACAGATGGTGCGAGGGGTCCTCCTGGGGAGTGTAGACGTTGTACTGCACGCCGTTGTCCGTCTGCGTGGCGCCCGGCGCCCAGGTTGCGCCGGTCATGTGTACGGTGTCGTGGCTGTCGCCCAGAATCAGAAGCTTGTCGGTGCTGGCGTCGGTGACCGACAGCAGGTCGCTCAGGCTCAAGGTCAGGTTGACCTTGCTGGACTGGCTCAGGTCGATGACCTCGATGTTGTTGATGCGCGCCGCCAAATTGCTCAGGTCGATATCGGCATCGCCGCCGCTCCACTTCAACGTATCGGTCCCGGTACCGCCGTCCACCGACGCGAACGTCTGGTCGTAGATGACGATGGTGTCGTTGCCGTCCTGACCGTGCAAGGTCAGCGCCCCGCCCTGCACGCCATCGAGCAGATCATCGCCCGAAGTGCCTTGCGGGTCGTGCCGGTCGCTGCCGGCAACGGCAGCGTGATCGGCGCTGGTGTCGTCACTGGCGAACGACGCCAGGCGCGCGAAGGTAGCCGGCGCGGCGGCGTTGTTGAGGTTGATGGTCAGGGTGGCGGTATCGCTGGCTCCGGTCGGGTGGTTGAGTTGATAGGTGAACACGTCGGTCTGGCCAATCACGGCGCTGCCCTGGTTCAAGGTCGGTGTATAGGCATAGCTGCCATCTGCGTTGACCAGCAGCGCGCCATGGGCACCGGCAATGGTCACGCCATTGACCCCGGGCAGAACGAAGGCGCCGGCACTCAGTACGCTGAGCGAGGTGTACGAGGAACCCAGTACATCGGCGCCCGCCCCGGTCAGCAGGTTGCCCACCGCCGTGGTGGCGCTGCCGACCACGAAGGTGCTGGTGGACGTCGCCTCTTGCCGTACCGCGGCGGTGTAGCTCGATGCCACTCCCAGGCCACCGTTGGTGACGACCAGGCGGTAGGTGCCGGCAGTCTGGTCCTCGACGCGCACACCCACGCCAGCGCTGCCGACCGCGATCAGGTTGGCACCCGAATAGGACCCTACCTGAACATAGGTGCCGTTGGCCTGCAGCTTGGACAGCACGAAGTTGACCGGCGACAGCAGCGACAGGCCGCTGCCGGTGACCGACAAGGTCAGGTCGCTCAAGGTGTTCGGCGCCACAGTGAATGTGAACTCGCCGCGACCGCCGAGCAAGCTGCTGTCATAGCGACCGATCGTGGCCGTGTTGTCGGTGAACTGACCGACCAGGCTCAAGGCACTCGCCGCGGTGTCATTGATCGCGTCCACCAGGGTGGCATTGGCGGCCAGGTTGTTGGGGTTCCACACCTCATTGACGTTGGCGCTGTCGATGCGCACGTACAGATGGGCCGTCGAGCTCAAGCCATTGGGGTGCACCAACTGGTACTGGAAGTCTTCGACCTTGCCCACGCTGGCGACCGCCCCGCTCGGGTTATAGGTGTACTTACCGGTGGAATCGATGGTGAGCTGGCCGTACAGGCCCTGCACCATGGTGCCCGCACCGGCCGTTACGTAGGTGCCGTTCTTGAGTACCTGCAACACCGCACCGTTGTCCGGCCCGGTGCGGTCGGCCAGGCCGTTCACACCGGGATCGGTGATGACGTTGCCATCCAATGGCGCCGGGGTTCCGGTGAACTGGGTCAGGCTGGTGGTCACGAACTGGATCTGCGTGGTCAGGCTGTCGAGCAGCGAAACCAGACTGCTGGCGACCGTCAGGCGATAGTTGCCGGCTTGCAGCAAGCCGATGTCGGCCTGCACCTGGTTGGTACCCAGCCCGATCAGATTGAGCAACTGCGGATTGGTCGTGCTGTTGGCCAGGGTTACCCAGTTGCCGGCGGCGTTCTGCACCTCCAGAACGAAAGCCGACGCTGGCAGCACACCGAGCAAGGCGTTGTTGGTCACCGTGATCAACGGATCGGTCACGGTACCGGCAGCCACCGTGAAACCGAACGCCTTCACCTGGCCCAGCAGCAGGCTGACACTGGTGTTGGTGTACTCGCTGGCCACCGTGACCGGTGTGATGTTGACCGTAGCGGTTGCCAGGTTGTTGGAGGCGGTCACCGGTTCGTTGACGTCGATGTCCGGTGCCACCACAGCCGCGCCGGCGCTGACATTGCCGCGCCCGTCGGTGAGCGTGACACTCAGGCGCTCGCCGTTGATCTGCGCGGCGGTCAAGGCCACGGTGAAGGTACCATCAGCCCCCACGGTGACCGGCGCCACGTTGAGCACGACGCCGTTGGCCGCCTTGACGCTGACCGTGGCGCCCGGCTCGCCGGTACCGCGCAGGGTCAGGCCATCGCCCGCCACTACCAGCCCGGTGGCCAGGCTCGGTGGGGTCAGGTCCGGCGCGGTGGTGGTGGCCGTCGGCGAAACGTTGGCTGCGGCATCGGCCTGGCTGACGGTCAGCACCTGGCTGTTGATCTGCGCGGCATTGAGGGTAACGCTGTAGGTGCCGTTGGCGGCGACCAGCGCCGTGCCCAGCACGCTGGCGCCACTGCGCACAGTGACGGTGGCCCCCGCCTCGCCGGTGCCCGACACCACTGTGCCGCTGGCACTGATAGTGGCGGTTGGCGCAGCCGGTGGCGTGGTGTCGGCCACACCCAGTTGGCCCGCTGCGGACACGTTGCCGGCCGCATCGGTGAGGGTCACGCGCAGCGCGCCTCCGTTGAGCTGCGGCGCAGCCAGTGTCACGGTGAACAGACCCAGCGCGTTCACCGGCCCTTCGGCCAGCAGAGCGTTGTTGGCCCCGTAGACCTTGACGGTGCTGTTGGCTTCGCCCACGCCGCTCAGGCTCACGCCGCCGACCAGCAACAGCGCGGTCGGTGCGTTCGGCGCGGTGGCATCACGGGCCGTGAGTGTGGTGATCGGCGACGTCAGCCCAGCGGCGTCGGTCTGCACCACGGTCAGTTGCTGACCATTGAGCTGCGCGGCGCTGAGGCCGACGCTGAAGTTGCCGCTGGCATCGACCACGGCGTTGCCCAATGCCACGCCGCCGACGCTGACGGTCACCCGCGCGCCGGCCTCGCCCTGCCCGGTCACGGTGCTGCCATTGGTGGCCAGCGCGACGTTGACCAACGCCGTCGGTGGGGTGGTGTCGAGCGCCAGGAACGGCGTGCCCACCGACACATTGCCGGCGGCATCGGCCAGCTTGACGCTGAGCAATTGGCCATTGAGTTGCGGGCTGCTCAAGGTCACCGCAAAGGTGCCATTGGGCAGGACGGTGGCCGTGCCGATGGCAACCCCTGCAGCGTTGTAGACGGTCGCGATGGCACCGGCTTCACCGGTGCCGCTGAGGGTCTGCCCGGCATTGCTCAGGCCGGTGATGACCGGTGCCACGGGTGCGATGATATCGGGTGCAGCGATGCTGACCGCTGTCGACACGTTCTGCGCGGCATCCACCTGCACCGCCGTCAGGGTACCGCCGTTGGCCTGGGCCACTGGCAGCACCACGGCAAAGCTGCCGTTCAAACCGACCACGCCAGTGCCTACCACCACGCCGGCGGCATTGGTGACCCGCACGGTGGCGCCTACCTCGCCTCGGCCGGTAACGAGCGTACCGGTACCGTTGACGTCCAGTGCGGTGATGGGCACTGGCGCGGTGCTGTCGACCGAGGTGTAGAAGGTCGCGATCGACGTGAGCGCGCCTTTGGTGGCGTGCAGTTCGAGCACCTGGCCGTTGGCCTGGGGTGGATTGAGGGTCACGGTAAAGGTCGTACCGGTGGTGACACCGGTGCCGAGCACGGTCCCGGCGGCGCTGCGCACCACCACGGTAGTGCCCGCCTCGGTGGTGCCGGTCAGGGTCACGCCGTTGCTGGTGATGGTGCTGACCTGCGGCGCGGCCGGTGGCAGCTCCACAGGAATGTTCAACGAGGCGATACCCGAAGGATTGCCCGCCGCATCGGTCTGGATCACGGTCAACAGCTGACCACCGAGGGCAGCCGGCAGCAGCGGCACCTGGAAGTTGCCATTGACGTCGACCACCGCCGTGCCAAGCACCACAGGGGTCTGCCCGACCAGCAACCCGACACTGACGGTCGCCCCGGCCTCACCCTTGCCGGTGAGCACGGTGCCCGCGGCATTCACCACCAGTTGCGTGGCCAGGCTCGGTGGAGTGATATCGGGAACGGTCAAACGTGCCAGCGCGGATTTGTTGCCGGCGGCATCTTGGGCGTACACCTCCAGCGTCCCGCCATTGAGTTGTGCCAGGCTCAGCGGCACGCTGAAGGTGCCATTGGCGCCGACCAGAACGTTGCCTAGCGCAGCGCCCTGAGCGTTGCTCACGAACACTCTTGCGCCCGCCTCGGCCGTGCCGTTGAACAGCAGACCGTTGGCGCTCAGGCCCAACCCTGTCGGCAGCGCCGGTGGGGTCAGATCGGGGGCGTTGACGGTAACCCCGGCGGAGGTGTTCCCCGCAGCGTCGCGCTGGACCAGCAGCAAGGCTTCGAAGTTGGTCTGCGGGGTGCTCAGGGTGACGTTGAACGTGCCGTCCGCTGCAACGACAGCCGTGCCCAGTGTCGCGTTCAGCGGACCGGTGACGGTCACCGTCGCGCCGGCTTCGCCACGCCCGGTGACGATACGACCGTCGGCGCTGACCGCCGTCAGAGTCAATGCCAGTGGTGCGGTGACATCCGGTACGGCAAAGTTGAACGGCAGCGAGACGTTGCCAGCCACGTCGGCCTGGGTCACTACAAGCACCTGGCCGTTGAGTTGAGGGGTAGCCAGGTTGACGGTGAAATTACCATCGACATCGGCAGTGGCCGCGCCGATCTGCACGCCCAGCACGTTCTTGACTACGATGCGCGCGAGCGCTTCGCCGCTGCCGGTCAGTTGCAGGCCGTTGGTCGATACCGCCAGGTTGACCAGTGCGGTCGGGGCCTGGAGATCGGTGGCGGTGATGGTGACCGCAGCGGAGGCGTTGCCGGCGGCATCGACCTGGCGGACGCTGAGCACTTCGCCGTTGATCTGCGCCACGCCGAGCGTGACGCTGTAGGTGCCATCGGCGTTGACCGTACCGGTGCCCACCGACACATTGAGGTTGTTGCGGATGACCAACTGCGCGCCGGGCTCGCCGGTACCGGTGAGCAGCGTACCGGTCGCGTTCAGCGCCAGAATGGTCGGCGCCGCCGGAGGCGTGGTGTCGCCGGCCAGCAGGCTGCCGGGGCCCGAGACATTGCCAGCTGCGTCGGTCAGCGTCACCACCAGCGACTGACCGTTGAGCTGCGCCGGCAACGTCACCTGGAAGGTACCATCGGCGGCTACGGTGGTCGCCGTGCCCAGGGTCACGCCTTCCGCGTTCTTCACCAGCACGGTGGCATTGGCTTCGCCCACACCACTGAGCACGGTACCGCCGGCATTGAGCAGCAGTTGCGTCGGCGCAGCCGGTGGGGTCAGGTCCGGGGCGAAGATCGGTGTGCTCGCACCCACGTTGCCGGACACATCCGTCTGGGCCACGGTCAGCGGCTGATTGTTGATCTGCGCCGGCGACAGGGTCACAACGAAGCTGTTGTCGGCTGCCACTTGCGTGCTGCCCAGGACTACCCCAGCGGCGTCGCGCACGGTCACCGTGGCGCCAGGCTCTCCCCGGCCGGTGACAGTGGCACCGGTGGTGAGGTTGATTGCCACCTGGGTCAGCAAATCGGGCGCAGTGGTGTCCGGCGAATTGATCGTCGCAATTGGCGAGACATTGCCTGCGGCATCGGTCTGCACCAGGTTCAGGAGCTCGCCGGTGATCACCGCGGGCGTCAAAGTGACGCTGAAATTGCCCGCCGCCGATACCGGGCCGCTGCCCAGTACGGTACCGTCCAGGCGGGTCACGCTGACCACGGCACCGGGCTCGCCCTTGCCGGTCAACAGGCTGGTGAGTGCGCCGTCATTGCTGATGGCGATGTTGGTCAAAGGCACCGGCGCGGTGGTGTCGCCCGCCAGAATGGCGCCTGGCACCGACACGTTGCCCGCGGCATCGGTCAGGGTCACGCCCAGCGCCTGGCCGTTGACCTGCGCCTGGCTCAACACCACCTGGAAGCTGCCATCGAGCAGGACCGTGGCGGTGCCCAGAACGACGTTCTGAGCATTGGTAACGGTAACCAGTGCACCGGGTTCGCCCGTGCCGGTCAGCACAAGGCCCTGGTTGATGACCGCCAGATCGGCCGGCGCTGCGGGTGGCGTACGGTCGCCGGCGAGCGTGACGAGGGCCTGCGAAGCGTTGCCGGCCAGGTCGGTCTGCACCACGCTCAAGGCTTGGCCATTGAGCTGTGGCGTGGCCAGGTTGGCAATGAACACCCCGGTCACCGCCACCACAGCAGTGCCCAGCACCACATTGCCAGGGCCGGTGATCACCACGGTCGCACCGGCTTCGCCGCGGCCGGTCAGAACCGTGCCGTCGAGGCTGACCGACAGAGCGCCGAGGTTGGTGGGTGCGGTCACGTCCGGCGCCGTCAGTTGCGCTGGCAGCGAGGTCAGCGCGCCGTCGGCGGCCGTGACCTGGAGGATCTCGCCATTGAGCTGGGTAGCAGAAAGCTGCAACTGGAAGACGCCGCTGCCATCGACGGTCGCGGTGCCCAGAACGGTCCCCTGCAGGTTGCGCACGGTGATCAGGTTACCGACATCACCCTGGCCCACCAACTGCAGGCCGTCGGTGCTGAGCACCAGTGCGGTGGGTACATCCGGGCCATTGGTGTCCGGTGTGGTGACCGTGGCGACGGTCGAAACGTTGCCGGCCAGGTCGGCCTGGGTGACGCTGAGCAAGGTGCGGTCGCCGGAGATCGGATTGAGCGTCACGGTGAAATTGCCGTTGCCATCGACCGTGGCCGTGCCGACCGAAATACCGCCCACGCCGAGTACGGTGACTTGCGCGCCGATTTCGCCCTTACCGGTCAACAGCGCGCCGTCGGCGCTGACCACAAGGTCGGTGACCGGGTTCGGCACAGTGGTGTCGGGCGCGACCACGAGGGTGGTCGACGACACGTTGCCCGCCGCATCGGTCGAGGTGACCAGCAAGGTCTGGCCATTGGTCTGCGCCGCTCCCAGAACGACTTCGTAGCTGCCGTTGGGCGCGACTGTGGCGCTCCCCAGCACATTGCCCTGGGCATCGCTGACGATCACCGTGACCACGGTGCCCGGTTCCGCAACACCCACCACTGCCCCGCCGTTGAGGTCAACGGCAGCGGTAGGAGCCGCAGGCGGCGTGCTGTCCACCGCCGGCACCAGCGCCGTCGGCGAAAGGTTGCCGGCCACATCGGTCTGCGACACCGCAAGGTTGCCGCCGCCCAACTGCGCGACCGGGAACGGTACGGTGAAGGTGCCGGTAACGCCGATGACGACGCTGCCCAGCGCAGTACCATCGGGCGCGAGCACGGTAACGGTGGCGCCCACTTCGCCGCGACCGGTCAGTTGGGTGCCATCGGCACTGGCCAGCAGATCGGTCAGTGCGCCCGGCGCGGTCAGGTCGAGGGCCTGCACTTGCGCAGGCACCGAGACCCGCGCACCGAGGCTGGCAACCACTTCCAGCTGTTCGCCGTTGAGCTGCGGGCTCGACAGCGCGACCGTGAAAGCACCGTTGCCATCGGCCACTGCGGTGCCCAGCACCACGCCGGTGGCACTGCGTACGGTCACGGTATTGCCAGCATCGGCCAGACCGCTCAGCTGCAGGCCGTTCCCACTGAGCAGCAGCGCGCTGGGTTGGTCCGGACCGGTGCCGTCGGGTGCAGTAACGTCGACGTCGTCCGACGCGTTACCCACGGCATCTTCTTGGACAACGGTGAGCACGTCCCCCGGGGCGACGGGGGCAGTGAGGGTGATGAGGAAGCTGCCCGTGGCACCGACCACGCCAGTACCGATCACGGTGCCGCCCGCGTCGCGCACGGTCACCTCGGCAGCAGGCTCGCCGCGGCCAGCCAGCAGATCGCCGTTCGGGCTGATCACCAGCGCGGTCACCGGCGCAGGTGGGGTAGTGTCCAGCGCCAACAGCGTGGTGCTGGCGGACACGTTGCCGGCGGCATCGGTGGAAGTCACCAGCAAGGTCTGGCCGTTGGCCTGCGCGGTGCCCAGGTCGACCTCGTAGCTGCCATCGGCTGCCACCGTGGTAGTGCCCAGCACATTGCCTTGAGCATCGCTGACGATCACAGTGACCACCGTGCCGGGTTCGGCGGTGCCGGTAACCAGGGTGCCGGCAGGATTGAGCACCGCTGCTGGAGCGTCGGGCAGCGTGCTGTCGCGAGCAATCACGGTCACGGCTGTCGATGGGTTGTTGCCGCCGTCCACCTGCACGGCACTGAGCACCTGACCATTGGTCTGCGCGACGTTCAGCGCAACGGTAAAGGCGCCCGTGACGCCGACCGTCGCCGTGCCCAGCACGGCGTTGTCGGGGCCCCGAATGGTCACGATCGAGCCGGCCTCGCCGCGCCCGGTGACCTGCGTGCCGTCGAGGCTGACCAGCAGGTTGCTGATCAGGCCGGGCGGCGTGGTGTCTGCTACCGTGATCAGCGCAGACAGCGATACCAGCGCGCCGCTGGTGGCGATGACTTCGAGGGTTTCGCCATTGGTCTGGGCTGCGTTCAGTGCGACCTGGAAATTGCCCGTGGCGTCTACCACTGCCGTGCCCAGTACCACGCCCGTCACGCTGCGGACGGTAATGGTGTTGCCGACATCGCCCTGCCCGCCGAGGGTCAGGCCATTGCCGCCCAGCAGCAGCGCAGTGGGTTGATCGGGACCGTTGACATCCGGGGCGACCACGACGGTTGCCGTCGACACGTTGCGGGCCGCATCGGTCAAGGTGACGTTGAGCACCTCGTTTTCGGTGGCGGCGCGCAGCAGCACGACTGTGAAAATGCCGTTCGGACCGACCGCTGCGGTGCCGAGCAAGTCGCCGTTGACGGCGCGCACGGTGGCAGTGCTGCCGATTTCGCCCTGGCCGACCACGGTCAGACCATCAAGGCTGACACCCAGGGCAATGGGCGCATCCGGCGCGGTGAGGTCGGCGGCGATTACGGTGATGCTGGTCGAGGTGTTGCCGGCGGCATCGGTCGACGTGACCAGCAGCGTCTGGCCGTTGGTTTGCGGAAACGCCAGGTCGACCTGGAAGGTGCCGTTGGCCGCGACCGTGGCTGTGCCCAGCACATTGCCCTGGGCATCGCTGACCACCACCGAGACCACGCTGCCGGGTTCTGCCTTGCCGATGACCGCCCCGCCCTGCGGCGTGAGCACCACATCGGTCGGCGCTGCCGGCGCTTGCAGGTCCGGTGCGTTCAGCGTGACGTTGGCAGAGAAGTTGCCCGCGGCATCGACCTGGCTGACAGTGAGCTGCTGCAGGTTCACCTGAGGATTGTTCAGCGTGATGGTGAACTGCCCGCTGGCGTTGACGTCGGCGCGGCCCAGCTCGGTGTTGCCGAGCAGTACGCGAACCGAAGCCCCGGCCTCGCCGCGACCGCTGACCACCAGGCCATCGGCGCTGATGAGCACTCCGCTGAGCGCCGTCGGCGGGGTAATGTCCGGCGCCTGCAGCGCAACCGGCACCGAGCCGTTGCCGGCCGCATCGGTCTGCAGCACGTCCAGAAGCTGGCCGTTGGCCTGGGGCGGATCGAGCACCAGGCTGAACGTGCCATTGGCGGCAACCACGGCCGAGCCGAGCACGGTGCCGGCGAGGCTGGTGACGGTGACGGTCGCACCCGCTTCGCCGCGCCCAGTGATCAGGCTGCCGTCGGCGTTGATGACAGGCGCCACCACCGCCACCGGTGCCAGGGTGTCGCGACCAACCACGCTGCCCACCAGGGACAGGTTGCCCGCGCTGTCGCCGAGGGTGACCCTCAGGGTACCGCCGTCGATCTGCGGCGCATCCAGAGTGATCTGGAACGTGCCGTTGGCGTTCACGGTGCCGGCGCCGACCTGGACGCCCAGGGCGTTGCGCACCACCACGCTGGCACCCGCCTCGCCGGCGCCGGTCAACACCGTGCCGACATCATTGAGCACCAGCGCCACCGGCGCCTCGGGCGCTGTCAGGTCCGGTGCGATCAGGGTCACGCCCAGCGACAGGTTGCCGGCCGTATCGGCCTGAGTCACGGTGAGCACCTGCAGGTTGGTCTGGGCAGGCACCAGGTTGACCGTGAAGGTGCCGTCCGTGGCCACCGTGGCGGTGCCGACCGACTGGTTCAGCGCATTGCGCACGGTGACTTGCGCACCTGCCTCGCCGCTGCCGGTAACCAGCGCACCGTTGGCGCTGAGCTGAACGTTGGCAAGCAGGTCAGGCGCGGTGGTATCCCCGGCAGTCAGCGACACCGGAATCGAAACACGACCAATCGCGTCAGTGGCCTGAACACTCAACACTTCGCCATTGCGTTGCGGGGCATCGAGCAGGATGCTGAACGTACCCAACGCATTGACGGTGCCGCTGCCCAGCAGCACGCCTGTGGTATTGGTAACACGGATGAGGGCGCCCGCCGAACCGGTGCCGGTGAGGATCGCGCCTTCCAGTGTCAGCAGCAGATTGGCCGGAGCGATCGGAGCACCGCCATCCGGGCCGTTGACCTGCGCCGGCAGCGAGGGGTTGCCTGCGGCATCGGTTTCGATCACGGTCAGCACGTCGCTGAGGATGGCAGGCCGGTTCAGGGTAACCAGGAAAGTGCCGTTCGCATTCACCGTGCCGGTGCCGAGCAGATCGCCGTTGGCGGCGGTGATGCGCACCGTGGCATTGGCCTCACCCGAGCCGCTGAGCAAGGTGCCGTCGGCGCTGACCACCAGATTGCTGACCGCGACCGGTGGGGTGATGTCGGCTGCCAGCAGGGTGGCCGACTGCGAGGTATTGCCTGCCGCATCGGTGGCCGTGACGCGCAGGGCCTGGCCATTGGCTTGCGCTGTCGCCAGGGTAATGGCGAAGGTGCCATCGCTGCCGGCAACGCCGCTGCCGACGACTTGGCCCTGAGCCCCGGTGATGCTGACGGTCGCACCTGCCTCGGTGACACCCGAAAGCAGCGTGCCCGCCAGGCTCAGCGACAGCCCGGTCGGCACCGCCGGGGCAGTGATGTCGGCTGCCTGCAGGCTGAAGGTTGGCGAGACATTGCTGGCGGCGTCGACCTGCACCAGCGACAGCGTCTGCCCATTGAGTTGCGGACTGGTCAAGGTAACGCTGAAACTGCCGTCCGCGCCTACCACGGCGCTGCCCAGCGATACGCCAGCGACACTGCGCACAGTGACCGTGGCACCGGCCTCACCCGTGCCGCTGACCAGCCGACCGTCGCTGCTGAGCACGACGTTGAGCAGTGCGGTCGGCGCGGTGGTGTCCGGGGCGGTCAGCGGTGTGGCTGGCGAGGTGTTGCCCGCCGCATCGCTCTGCGTGACGGCCAACAGTTGCCCGGCTACCTGCGGCGTGTCCAGGCTGATCTGGAAGCGGCCATTGGCGCCTACCACGCCACTGCCGACGAGGTCTCCGTTGGCATTTCTGATCTGAACGGTTGCACCGATCTCGCCGGTACCACTGAGCAACAACCCGGTGGCGTCGAGCACCAGCGCAGCGGGCGCCAGGGGAATCGAGGTATCGCCTGCCTGCACGCTGACCACTGCGGACTCGTTGCCGGCCGGGTCACGTTGCGACAAGGTGAGGGTCTGGCCGTTGTTCTGGGCCTGGTTCAGGTTGACGCTGAACAGGCCATTCGCATCCACCACGCCAGTGCCCAGCAACACGCCATTGCTGGCGAACACGGTAACCGTGGCACCTGCTTCGCCACGCCCGCTGACCACCAGACCATCGGCGCTTACCAGTGGCTGCAGCACGCTGCCGGGCAGGGTCAGGTCCGGTGCGGTCACAGTCGCCGGCAGCGAGCTGTTGCCTGCCCCATCGACCTGGTTGACCTGCAAGCGTTGCGCATCTATCTGCGGCGGCGTCAGCGTCACGCTGAACTGCCCGTTGATACCGACGACGGCCGTGGCGATGGCCACGCCGGCCGGGTTGAGTACGGTGACCGTGGCGCCTGCTTCGCCGCGCCCGGTGATCAGGCTGCCGTCATTGCTGATGACGACATTGGTCAGCGCCGGAGCCGTGCTGTCGATGGCGGTAAGCTGGCCTGGCAGCGAATTGAAGCCACCGCTGCTGGCGACGACATCCAGTTGTTCGCCATTGGTCTGCGCCGCGCTCAAGGTCAGTTGGAACGTGCCATCGGCATTGACCGTGGTGGTGCCCAGCACGCCAGTGGGGCCACGCACCGTGATGGTGTTGCCAACGTCGGCAATGCCGGTCAGGCGCAGGCCGTCGGCGCTGAGCACCAGCGCGGTGGGTTGATCGGGCCCGTCGGCGTCGGGCACCGTCACGCTGGCGGGCAGCGAAACATTGTCGAAACGGTCGGTGAGCGTCACGCTCAGCACGGCGTTCTGTGCGACGGGTGTGAGAATGACCAGGAAACTGCCAGTCGGCCCGACGGTGCCGGTACCGATCTGCGTGCCTTGGGCATCGAACACGGTAACCGTGGCACCGACTTCGCCTTTGCCGGCCAGCAGGGTACCCGCGGGATTGACCGCAAGATCGGTGGCCAGGTTGGGCGCAGTCAAGTCGGCGGCAATGACGGTGATCGAGGTGGACACGTTGCCGGCGGCATCGGTGGAGGTCACCAGCAGGGTCTGGCCATTGGTCTGCGGCGTATCCAGATTGACCTGGAAAGTGCCGTTGGCGGCAACGGTTGCGGTGCCCAGCACATTGCCCTGGGCGTCGCTGACCACCACCGACACCACCGTGCCGGGCTCGGCCTGGCCAGTGACGGCCGAGCCTTGCGCCGTCAGCACGACGTTGGTGGGCGCGCTCGGCGCCTGCAGGTCAGGCGCGGTCAGGTTGACGTTGGCCGAGAGGTTGCCGGCGGCATCGGCCTGGGTCACGGTGAGCGACTGCAGATTGATTTGAGGTGTGGCCAGCGTGACCGAGAAGCGGCCATCGGCGCCGACCGTCGCGGTGCCCAGTTCGCCCCCGGCACTGGTCAATACCCGCACGGTCGCGCCCGCTTCACCCACACCGGTAACGACCACGCCATTGGCGCTGATGGCAACGTTGTTCAGGGCGATGGGGGCAGTCACGTCCGCGGCGATCAGCGCCACTGGCAGCGACAGGTTGCCCGCAGCGTCCACCTGCTGGACATCGAGCACCTCGCCATTGGCTTGCGCAGGCACCAGGTTGACAACGAAGCTGCCGGTTGCGCCGACCACAGCACTGCCAAGCACAGTGCCATTGGCCGCGGTCACGCTGACCGTCGCGCCTACTTCACCCTTGCCGGTCAGCAACGTGCCCGCCACATTGAGCTGCAGGCCGGTCACCACCCCCGGTGCGGTAACGTCGGCGACGGGCAACGCCGCCGAGGGCGAAACGTTGCCTGCCGCGTCCGTCAACGTCACTTGCAAAGTGGTGCCGGTCAACTGCGCCGTGGTCAGGGTGATCTGGAACGTGCCATTGGCGGCCACGCTACCGTTGCCGATGATCACGCCTGCCGCATCGCGCACGGCGACCGTGGTGCCCGCCTCGCCCACACCGCTCAGAACGGTGCCCTGGGCGTTCAGGCTCAAGCCCGACGCAGCCAGCGGAGCGGTGAAATCCGGGGCGGTAACGCTGACCGCCGCCGAGACATTGCCACCCGCATCGGTCTGGGTGGCGGTCAGTACCTGGCGGTCGATCAGGGCCGGGGTGAAAGCGATGCTGAAGGTGCCATCGCTGCCGACCGTACCGGTGCCGAGCAATTGGCCCTGGGCGCCGCGCACGTTGACCGTGGCACCGACCTCACCCGTACCGCTCAAGGTGCTGCCGTTGGCGCTGAGCTGGACGTTGTCGAGGGCATCGGGTGGCGTGGCGTCCAGCGCCGTGAGCAGGGTCGGCACCGACACGCGCACGCCGTCGCTGGCCTGCACGCTCAGCAGCTCGCCGTTGTTCTGCGCCGGCGACAGGGTCAGGCTGAACTGGCCGGCGGCATTGACCACGGCCGAGCCGAGTACTGCGCCTTGCCCATCGACGACGGTCACGGTGTTGCCGGCCAGGGCAGTACCGGTGAGCGTCACGCCATCGAGGCTGATCACCAGGTTGCCGGGGGCGACCGGCTCGTTGCCGTCCGGCCCGTTGACGGTGACGGGTGTCGATGCATTGCCGGCCGCATCGGTCTCGATCACGTTGAGGACGTCGCTCTGCAGCGCCGCACGGTTCAAGGCAATGACGAAAATACCATTGGCACCCACGGTGCCGCTGCCGATCAGGTCGCCGTTGGCGGCCCGTACGGCGACGCTCGCGCCCACTTCACCGGTGCCCGACAGCGTCAGGCCATTAGGACTGATCGCCAGGTTGCCGACCGCAATCGGCGCGGTGGTGTCGACGGCGACCAGAGTGCTGGCTGCCGAGTTGTTGCTGGCCGCGTCGGTGGCCACGGCCTTGAGGCTTTGGCCATTGGTCTGGGCCGCGCTCAAGGTGATGCTGAAGGTACCGTTGGCTGCCACTGTGCCGGTGCCCAGCAACGCACCTTGTGCATTGGTGATGCGCACGGTGGCGCCGGCTTCGGCGGTACCGGTCAGCACCAGCCCGCTGGCATCCAGTGCCAGCGCGGCCGGAGCGCCGGGCACAGTCACATCGGCAGCGCTGACGAAGGTGGTCGGCGACACGTTGCCGCTTGGGTCGGCCTGGGCGGCGCCCAGGCGTTCGCCGTTGACCTGGGCACTGGCCAGGCCAACGCTGAAGGTGCCATCGCTGCCCACCACGGCGCTGCCGAGCAGTGCGCCATTGGCCGCGCGAACGGTGACCGTGGCCCCGCTCTCACCGGTGCCGGTCACGCTCAGTCCATCACGGCTCAGGAGCACATTGGCCAAGGCGCCGGGAGCCGTGCTATCGGCAGCGGTGATCGCTACCGGCACCGAGGTCTGGCCGGCGCCGTCAGTCTGGGTGACCTCAAGCACCTGGCCGTTGGCCTGGGCCGGAGACAGGCTGACCTGGAACGTACCGTTAGCCGCGACCACGGCATTGCCCAGCTCGACGCCATTGGCACCGACCACGCGCACCGTGGCACCCGCCTCGCCCACGCCGGTCAACACGGTTCCGCTGCTGTTGAGCTGCAAGGCAGCGGGTGCGGCAGGCGCATCGGTGTCGGGCGCTTGCGCCAGGGCGACGGGCGAGCGGTTACCGGCAGCGTCGCTCTGGCTGACGCTGAGGTTCTGGCCGTTGGTCTGTGCAGCGTTGAGCGTAACGCTGAACAAGCCGTCGTTGCCCACCGTTGCCGTGCCCAGGGTGAGGCCGTTGGGCGCGAGCACCGTAACCGTGGCGCCGACTTCGCCGCGTCCGGTCAGGATCAGGCCGTCGTTGCTCACGGCCAATTGCGAGAGCGCGGCCGGTGCGGTGAGGTCGGGCGCGATCAGGTCGACGGCCGTGGCGCTGTTGCCCGATGCATCGGTCTGGACGACCTGAAGCTGTTGGGCGTCCAGTTGCGGTGGGTTCAAGGCGACGCTGAAGGTACCGTCGGTGGCGACGGTGCCGGTGCCGATCATCGCACCATTGGCGCCACGCACAGTGACGCTAGCACCCGCTTCACCGCTACCGGTCACGGTAGCGCCGTTGGCGCTGATGGCGACGCCGCTCACCGGGTCGGGCGCGGTCGAGTCGAGCGCGGTGATTTCTACCGGCACCGAGGCCTCGCCCAGCGCATCGGTGGCGACCACCGACAGCACTTCACCGTTGGTCTGGGGTTGGCTCAGGGTAATGACGAACGTGCCGTTGGCGGCCACGGTAGCCGTGCCCAGCAGGTTGCCCTGGGGGCCGAAGACGTTGACGGTGTTGCCGGCGCTGCCGGTGCCGGTCAACTGCAGCCCATCGCTGCTCAATGCCAGATTGCCAGGCGTGCCCGGGCCAATCGCGTCGGGTGCCGTGATGAAGACCGGGGTCGAGACATTTGCGGCAGCGTCGGCTTGCACCGCGCCGAGCAGGTCGCCTTCGACGGCGGCCGGTGCCAGCGCCGTGCTGAAATTGCCGTTGGCGCCGACCGTGGCAGTGCCGATCACCACGCCTGCAGCATTGCTGATGGTCACCGTGGCACCCGGCTCGCCGCGTCCGGTCAGGGTCAGGCCGTCGGCGCTGATCAGCAGGTTGGTGACCGCATTCGGCGCGGTGGTATCCGGCGCCGTGAAGGGAACTGCTGCCGAGCTGTTGCCGGCTGCATCCACGGCGCTCAACGTCAGTGCCTGGCCATTGGCCTGGGCACTCGACAGGGTGACCTGGAAGGTGCCGTCGGCCGCGACCAGCGCCGTGCCCAGCAGCGTGCCGGCTGCATTCTTCACCGACACCGTGGTACCGGCCTCAGCCACGCCCGAGAGCACGGTACCGCCGGCATTCAGGGCCAGGTTGCTCGGCGCCACCGGCGCTTCCAGATCAGGTGCGGTCAGGGCGACATTGGCCGAGGCATTGCCGGCGGCGTCCTGTTGACCGATGAGCAGCGCCTGGCCGTTGGTCTGTGGCGTAGCCAGGGACAGGCTGAAGGTGCCATCGGCCGCGACCACGCCGGTGGCCAGCAGCACCCCGCCCGCGCCGCTGACAGTGATGGTATCGCCCGGTTGGCCACGGCCGCTCACCAGGCTGCCGTCGGCACTGATGGTGACCTGGCTCAAATCCACGCCGGCAGTGATATCAGGTGCCGTCGTCGGCACTGCGGCGGAAAGATTGCCGGCCGCATCGGTCTGGGTGACGCTGAGCACTTGCCCATCGGCCTGAGCCGGCGCGAGAGTGACGACAAAGTTGCCGGCCTGATCGACCGTGCCGGTGCCCACTACATTGCCTTGGGCATTGCGCACGATCACCGTGGCACCCGGCTCGCCGGTGCCGGTCAAGGTTGCTCCATCGGCGCTGAAGCCGAGGTTGCCGACAGTGGCTGGGGCCGTGCTGTCGGGTGCCACGAACGGCACCGGTACCGAGGCTTCGTTATCGAAATCGGTGGCGATGAGCGTCAGCGTCTCGCCATTGGTCTGGGCCTGGCCGAGGATGACCGAAAAGGTCCCATCGGCATTGACGATGGCGCTACCCAGCAGCACGCCCTGGCTGGTGAATACGCGCACGGTGTCGCCGGCATTGCCGGTACCCGTCAGGGTCAGGCCGTCCTGGCTCAGGTTGAGGTTGTCCGGAGTGCCGGGGCCGATGTCATCGGGCACCAGCATGCTGAACGTGGAGGTGACGTTACCGTTCTCGTCGGTCTGCGTGGCAGTGATCGGTTCATTGGGGGTGAGGCGCAGTGCAAAACGGATGAAAAAGCGGCCGAAAGCGTTCACCACCGCACTGCCGATGGCGTCGCCGGCGGCGTTGGTGATGGTCACGGTGTCGCCCGCCTGGCCGCGGCCGCCGCAGGAGAAACCATCGGCGCTGACGACGAAATCGGTGATCGGTTCGGACACGCTGAGGTCCGGCACCTGCAACTGGCCCGGCAGCGACGCATTGCCCGCCGCATCGGTGGCCACCACGCTCAGGGTTTCGCCGTCGATCTGGGCTGCGCTCAAGGTGATCTGGAAGATGCCGCTGGCGTTGGCTGTACCGGTGCCGAGCAGGTTGCCGGCAGCGTCGCGCACCGCCACGGTAGCGCCTGCTTCGGCGCGCCCGCTGAGCACCAACCCGCTGCCATCAATGCTCAGATTGCTCGGCGCAGCCGGGGCCTCGATGTCTGGGGCCAGCACGTTGGCGGGCAACGACACATTGCCTGAGGCGTCGGTCAGCGTAACCGCCAGGCCCTGCCCGTTGGCCTGTGCAGGACTGAGGTCGACGCGGAAATTGCCGTTGGTGTCCACGGTCCCGGTAGCGATCAGGTTCCCGGCCGCATCGGTGACATTGACCACCGTGCCGGCCTCACCGCGACCGGTCAGCACGCTGCCATTGGCGCTGACGGCCAGGCCGGTCGGCGCGTTTGGAGCGGTGGTGTCGGGTGTCGGGTCAGGCGTCGGATCAGGGGTTGGGCCAGGCGTCAGGTCAGGCGCGATCAGGCCTGCGGCGGGCGATTGGTTGCCCGCTGCATCGGTTTGCGTGGCGCTCAAGGCTTCGCCGTTGATCTGCGGCGGGGTCAGGGTCAGGTTGAACGTGCCGTCGGCCGCTACCACGGCCGAGCCCAGGACCACGCCGGTGGCCGTGGTCAGGGTAACGGTGGCGCCGGGCTCGCCGGTGCCGGTCAAGGTGCTGCCATCTGGGCTGAGCGTCAGCGCACCGGGCGCTGCGGGCGCAGTGGTATCGGGTGCGGTGATGACCACCGGGTCCGAGCTGTTGCCCGAGCCGTCGGTGATGATCACTTCCAGCGATTCACCATTGGCCTGAGGCGCGGGGAACAGCACTTGGAAATTGCCATCGGCATCCACGGTTCCGCTGCCGACAACATTGCCTTGCGCATCGCGAATGGTCACCGCTGCATTGCTTTCGGCGCTGCCCGAAACGCTGCTGCCATCGGCGGCGAAACTGAGCCCGGTCGGGGCGCCCGGTGCCGTCGTGTCAACGGGCGGTACTGGTTCCACGGGCGGTACGGGCGCACCGCCACCGCCGCCGCCACCACCGCCTCCGCCACCCACTGCAGCCGTGGTGGCGCCTACGCCCACTAGGCCGAACGCAGCGAGCAACCAGCCAGGCGTGGCACCGCTGGCGGCCGCACCGGCCAGCAGCAATTCGTCCACGGTCGAGGCTTCGGAGAAGGTAAAGCCGGTAAAGGGTTCGCCGTAGTTGGCCTGCCAGAGAAAACCATCCTGGCCTTCGAAGACCAGCTCGCTCTGTTGCCCGGCCGCATCCACCTTGAAGAAGTCTCCAAGCGTGATCTGTTCACCGGATTTGAGCGTGATGGTCAGGTTGTTGCCGGAACGCGTGGCCGAAGCGACATCGCCGGGATCCACTGGCAGTTTGACCAGACTGGTATCCAACAGCTTTATATTGCCCCAAGCGATTTCCGAGGTGCTTTCCGCCGACTTCGCAGCAACAACGATACTGTCCATACCTACTCCTAGCAGATTCTTGCAGTGCACCACGGGGCACTGCACAAACAACTTCACTCGCACTGGGCGCCGACCGACGCCAGTGATTCAAGGTCTCTTCTAGTACTTGTCCCGAACGGGATGCTGCACACTGGGGCGATTCATCCGTAACAGCCCGGCTGCACGATGAACGATTGACAATTTTCCATGACGAGCCCACCTTAAACTTTTAACTGCTTGTTTTAGATCGACTTATGCAAAACCTTAAACTTGATTACTGCTTTATGGCGCTGCGCCATCTATTGGTTAGGCTAGTACGTGATGCTACTCAAGAGCTGACGATTTATAACAATTCTTGAATATCACATCGCTATCATTGGAAGGAGTGGAGGCAAATTCAGTGGCGCGATATTAGTTTGCGCAACAAGTAAGGCCAGATAATCGATTCATCACTCATTGAAGCGCTTGCGCGATTTGCATGTTGCAGGTGCGCAGGCGAACGCTCCCTCACGCCCCTCGTCCTGGCGCATGAAGATCACCCCCTGAAGTGAGTGCGCTAGTTGCGAAGTGGCCCGGTGCTCGGTGTACAGTGGGCGGTACAAGAACTCACTCCAGGACCCTACCGTGACCCGCCCAGCCCCGCTGATCAGCGCCGACTTCGATAGCGGCAACATCGAAGCCATCGACCTACGCGACCCTCTCGACATCCAACTGGCGATTCGTCCCGACCGGCAGAGCCCACACTTTCAGTGGTTTCACTTCAAGGCCGCCGCGCTGCAGATCGGGCAACGTTACGAGTTCACGCTGCAGAACGCTGCGCAGTCTTCCTATAACAATGCCTGGCACGGTTACCACGCGGTGGCATCCTGCGACCAGCAGACCTGGTTCCGCGTGCCCAGTACGTTCGATGGCCAGGCACTGCGGTTCGGTCTGCAAGCCCAGAACAGCGAGATGTGGTTCGCCTATTTCGAGCCCTACAGCCGGCAGCGGCACGACGCCCTGATCAATCGCGCGATCACCCAGGCCGACCTGCAGCTGCTCGCCGTCGGGCAAAGCTGCGAAGGGCGGGAAATACCGTTGCTGCGCAAAGGCGACGGTGCACCCGGCAAGCGTCGGCTGTGGCTGATCGCCCAGCAACACCCTGGCGAGCACATGGCGCAGTGGTTCATGGAGGGCGTGATCGACCGTCTGCAGGCGAATGATTCGCAGATCCAGGCTCTGCTGGCGGTGGCCGATCTGTACCTGGTGCCGAACATGAATCCCGACGGCGCCTTCCACGGCCACCTGCGCACCAATGCCCGCGGCCGCGACCTGAACCGCGCCTGGCAAGACTCCAGCGCCGAGTACACCCCCGAGGTGTTCTTCGTGCAGCAGCAGATGGACAAGCATGGTGTCGACCTGTTCATCGACGCCCATGGCGATGAGGAAATCCCGTACGTCTTCACGGCTGCCTGCGAAGGCAATCCCGGCTATACACCCCGCATCGCTCAGTTGGAACAGACCTTTCGCGAACTGCTGTGTGCCCGTACAGCAGATTTCCAGGCCGTACACGGCTACACCCGCGACAAGCCCGGCGAGGCCAACATGACCCTCGCCTGCAACAGCGTCGGCGAGCGGTTCGACTGCCTGTCGCTGACTCTGGAGATGCCGTTCAAGGATCACGATGCGGCTCCGGATGCACTTACCGGCTGGAACGGCCAGCGCTCGGCGCGACTGGGCGGCGACGTGCTGAGCGTGCTGGCGCAGATGGCGGCTAACCTGCGTTGACCCCCACGTTGCTCGAGGAGCGCCCCGATTGACCGCACCGCCGTCGCTGCTCGCCTTGTACAGGCGTCTGTTCAAAGCTGAACGCAACGCCCAGCCCTGCGCCGACGCTGGCCACGCCGGTGGCGCATTGCGCGCCTGGTTCAGCGAGCGCGCCCGGCAATCGGGCTATACGCTGGGCGCCGATCAGTCGCGGGTCATCGACAGCATGGCCGAGCGCATGCCCGCGTTGCTGCAGGGCACGTCGGCGAGTGGTCTGTACCTGTATGGGGCCGTGGGGCGCGGCAAGAGCTGGCTGCTCGACGGCCTGTTCCGCGCCGCCCCCGTGGAAGAGAAACGGCGCCTGCATTTCCATGATTTTTTCGCCAAGCTGCATCAGGGCATGTTCCATCACGCTCAGGCGGCGGATCCGCTGGCCAGCACCCTGGATGAACTGCTCGATAACTGCCGCCTGCTGTGTTTCGACGAATTCCACGTGCACGACATCGGCGACGCCATGCTGATCACGCGCTTGTTCAAGGCGCTGTTCGACCGCGGCATCCTCTTGGTGGTGACCTCCAACTACCCGCCGGAAGGCCTGCTGCCCAACCCGCTCTATCACGAGCGCTTCCTGCCCGTCATCCAATTGATCAACGCGCGCATGCAGGTGCTCGAAGTCGGCGGTGCCACCGACTACCGCAGCCTGGCCCAGGCAGGCACGCAGCAGTGTTTCACCCGCGGTCACTACGTATGGCCGGGCACGGCGGCACAGCGTACGCTGCTGCAACTGCCGCCCGCCGACCTGGCACCGCTGGCGTTCACCGTGGGCCACCGCCAGCTGCGTGCCCGCCTGATCACGGGCGAGCGTATTCATTTCAACTTCGCCGACCTGTGCGAGGAGCCAACGGCCGTCATTGATTACCTGGCCCTGTGCAGGCGTTTCGAGTACTGGAGCATCGACCATCTGCCGCTGCTGGACGATTGTTCGACCGCGGTTCAGCAGCGCTTCATCAACCTCATCGACGTACTGTACGACCAGGACAAGACCTTGGTACTGGTCAGCGAGCGGCCCCTGGCCGAGAGCCTGGCAGGGTCGGTCATCGACCTGATGCGCACACGCAGTCGATTGGGACAGCTGATCATGCTGGGCGAGCCCCCGAGCCGGTAGATACTGCTCGCCCTAACGCGCGGCGAGCACCTGAGCGATTTCCTCCAGTATCGCCGGGTCATCGATGGTCGAAGGCGCGACGAACACTTCCTGCGAGGCGATCTTGCGCAGCACCGCCCGCAGGATCTTCCCCGAACGCGTCTTGGGCAGGCGCTTGACCACCAGCACCCGTTGCAGGCATGCCAGCGCCCCGATGGATTCGCGTACCTGAGCCACCAATTGTGCCTGCAGCACGGACGGGCTCACCGTACTGCCGTCCTTGAGCACCACCAGCGCCAGTGGCACCTCGCCCTTGATCTCATCGCTGACGCCGATGACGGCGCATTCCGCCACGTCGGCATGCCGGGCGACCAGATCCTCCATTTCACCGGTCGACAGCCGATGGCCCGAGACGTTGATGACATCGTCGGTGCGCCCCATGATGTGGACATAGCCGTCGGCATCCAGATAGCCACCGTCGCCGGTGTGGTAATAGCCGGGGTAGCGTTCCAGGTAGCTTTGCAGGTAGCGCGGGTGATCACCCCACAGGGTCTGGCTGCAACCGGGCGGCAACGGCAGCGCGATGACGATGGCGCCTTGCTCGCCCGGCGCCAGCAGCTCGCCTTGTTCGTCCAGTACCTGTACGTGATAGCCCGGCACCGCCCGATTGCTCGAACCCACCCGCACTGCCGAGCCTTCCAGGCCCATGCAGGGTGCGGTCACCGGCCAACCCGTCTCGGTCTGCCACCAGTGATCGTGAACCGGCTTGCCGGTCTGTGCCTCGAGCCAGCGATGGGTGCTGGAATCGAGCTTCTCGCCGGCCAGGAACAGCTGCCGCAGCGAACTCAGGTCGTAACCGCGCAGCAGCAATCCCTCAGGGTCTTCCTTGCGGATCGCGCGCATTGCGGTGGGCGCGCAGAACAGCGCGTTGACACCGTACTGCTCGACCACGCGCCAATAGCTGCCAGCATCCGGCGTGCGAATGGGCTTGCCCTCGTAGAGCACGCTGGTGCAGCCGCACATCAGCGGGCCGTAGACGATCAGCGAGTGGCCAACCACCCAGCCGACATCGGAAATCCCCCACCACACATCACCTGCGCGCATGCCGTAGATCGCGCCCATGGCGAAGGTCAGGGCCACCGCATTACCACCGGTTTCGCGCACGATGCCCTTGGGTTTGCCGGTGGTGCCGGAGGTGTACATCACGTAGAGCGGATCGCCGCTGGCCATGTCCACGGCCGCTGCGGGCGCAGCGTCGGCCAACTGTGCCTGCCAGTCCAGGTCGCGGCCTTCCTGCAGTGTGGCCAAAGCCTGCGGACGTTGCAGCACCAGCACCTGTCCGGGAGCCTGGCGAGCCAGGCCCATGGCCTTGTCCACCAGCGGCTTGTAGGCAATCACGCGGTCGAATTCCACCCCGCACGAAGCGGTGAGCAGCAGCTTGGGCCGGCAGTCGTCGATGCGCAGCGCCAGTTCATTGGCAGCAAAGCCACCGAATACCACCGAGTGCACCGCGCCGATCCGCGCGCAGGCCAGCATCGCCATCGCAGCCTCGGGCACCATCGGCATGTAGATCACCACGCCATCACCCTTGGCCACCCCCAGGCGGGTGAGCACGCCTGCCAGCCGCGCCACCTGGTCGAGCAGCTGCTGATAGGTGAAGCGTTGCTGTACGCCGGTCACCGGCGAGTCGTAGATCAGCGCAGTCTGTGCGCCGCGACCCAGCGCCACTTGCCGGTCCAGGCACAGGTAGCTGGTATTGAGACGGCCATCGGCAAACCAGCGATGGGTGCCGTCGGGCTGGACATCGAGCACCTGCTGCGGAGGGTGCGACCAGGCGACCGCCCGGGCCTGTTCTGCCCAGAAGCCGGCAGGGTCGGAAATGGAGCGTTCGTACGCTTGCTGATAGTTCATCGGTAGCAAACCCTGGATTGTTGTTATTGAAGGGCGAGCGTTGAGTATGGCTGGGGTTGGCCGAGCTGCCAGCCGACCAAGGTCGAACGTCGGACGTGGCGTGGCGCGTACGAACCGCTATGATGGCCACCGCGATTTCCTTGATGACGGTTGTCCCATGAATACCCTCGAGCTGCTCGAAGCTGGCCATTTGGCTGGCGCCACCCGCCTGGACCTGGCCTGCGGCCTGACCGAATTTCCCCAGGCCATCTTCACCCTGGCCGACAGCCTGGAGGTGCTCAACCTGAGCGGTAACGCCCTGACCCGGCTGCCCGATGACCTGCACCGGCTGCACAAGCTCAAGGTGCTGTTCTGCTCGGACAATCCATTCACCGAGTTGCCTGCCTGCATCGGCCGCTGCCCGCAGTTGAGCATGGTCGGCTTCAAGGCCAACCGCATCGAACACGTACCTGCGCAGGCGTTGCCGCCACAGCTGCGCTGGCTGATTCTCACCGACAACCGCATCGAGCGTTTGCCCGACGCGCTGGGTGACTGCCTGCACCTGCAGAAACTGATGCTCTCGGGCAACCGTCTGCAAGCCTTGCCCGAGCGGCTGGCACAGCTGGAAAACCTCGAGCTGCTGCGGCTGTCGGCGAACCGCCTGCCGGCCTTGCCCGACTGGCTGCTGCGCCTGCCACGGCTGGCCTGGCTGGCGTATGCCGGCAACCCCATGAGCGACGCCTTCACTACTCCCCACAGCGAGGGCACGCGCGGGCACATCGCCTGGAGCGACCTGCGCCTGGACGAGCGACTGGGTGAAGGGGCTTCGGGCATTATCTATCGAGCACACCTGGACGGCGGGCAGCCGGTGGCGGTGAAGCTGTACAAGGGCGCGATGACCAGCGATGGCTCGCCGGTCAACGAGATGAACGCGTGCATGGCTGCCGGCGAGCATCCGCAGTTGATCGAGGTGCTGGGACGCCTGAGCGGGCATCCCGACGGCACTGCGGGGCTGGTCATGGCGCTGATCGATCAGTCGTTCGCCAACCTGGCGGGCCCGCCCAGCCTGGCTTCCTGTACGCGCGACATCTACGCTGCCGAGCTGACCTTCGATCGCAGCGCCCTGATGCGCCTGCTGCAGGGCATGGCAGCGGTCGGCGCACATCTGCATGCACGCGGCATCAACCACGGGGACTTCTACGCCCACAACGTGCTGTGGCGCGACAGTGGCGAGTGCCTGTTCGGCGATTTCGGCGGAGCCTCGTTCTACCCCGGCGACGGTGGCGAGGTATCGCAAGCGCTGGAGCGGATCGAGGTCCGCGCCTTCGGTCTGCTGTTCGAGGAGCTGTTGACCCGTTGCGCAGAAGCAGACGATGCCCTATGGGCGCTGCAACGCGAGTGCGTCCAGCCGCAGGTACTGGCCCGCCCCAGCTTCACGCAGATCACCCAGCGCCTGGGTACCCGAGGTATCCCCGACGCACTGCAGTGACCGCGGACGCAGCTCGCGCCGCTGCTACAAGGGCAGCGCCAACCCGGAACACGGCAGACACACAACCCCTGTAGCAGCGGCGCAAGCCGCGTCGGCGGCATCCGCAATTTGCCTGACGCACCGCAATCGAGCTGTCACAGCGCGATCTATCCGGACGCTGCAGCGGGTCAGCCGGCGAGGCCGACGTAGACGTTCTGCACGTCGTCGTTGCCGTCGATGGCGTCGAGGAAATCTTCCACTTCGGTTAACTGCGCGGCGTCATCCAGCGTCACCGGGTTTTTCGGCACGTAGCCGATCTTCGCTGACACAACAGTGAAACCCCGCTCCGGCAGTGCCTTGCACACCGCGTCCAGATCGGTGGTTTCGGTCAGGAACAGGAACGCGCCCTCGTCGCCCTCCTCGACCTCTTGCGCACCGGCTTCGATGGCCGCCTCTTCGGCATCGACGTCAGCCGAATCAGGCGTTGCTTCGATCATGCCGTAGTGATGGAAATCCCAGGAAACCGAACCCTCGGCGCCCAGGGTGCCCTTGCGGAACAGCACGCGGATCTGGGAAACGGTGCGGTTGACGTTATCGGTCAGGCACTCGACGATGACCGGCACCTGGTGCGGGGCGAAGCCTTCATACTTGACCAATGTGTAGTTGACCGCATCGGCACCCACGCCGGAGCCTTTCTTGATGGCGCGCTCCAGTGTCTCGCGGGTCATCGAGGCTTTCTTCGCTTGCTCGATCACCAACCGCAGGCGGGCGTTGGTGTCCGGGTCGGCACCGGAACGCGCTGCGATCGAAATTTCCTTGGACAGCTTGCCAAAGATCCGCCCCTTGGCGTTGGCTGCTGCTTCGCGATGTTTAACTTTCCACTGTGCGCCCATTTACCCGCTCTCTTGTTCGCTCGACCCATGCGCAGGCGACTGCTGCCCGCGCGTTGCGGCGCAGTTTACCTGCCCATCGCAAGCGCATCGACCAAAATTCTCCGGGCGCACCCTCAACCCACGCGAGCCACCCACTTGCCGAAGCCGTCGATGAAACCCTGCAGGAACGGCCGGCTCTTCTCCACCACCTGACCGTTCTCGTCGAACAGCCCACCGGCGTGGCCCAGGTACGCCTCGGGCTGCTGCATCATCGCCACGTCGAGGAACACCATGCACTGACGCAGGTGCTGGTTGGCGCCAAAGCCGCCCACCGCACCGGGGGAGACGCTGATGACCGCGCCCGGCTTGCCAGTGAAGTGGCTTTGGCCGTAAGGGCGCGAGCCCACGTCGATCGCGTTTTTCAACGGTGCGGGCACCGAGCGGTTGTACTCGGGGGTGACGAACAGCACCGCATCGGCTTCGCCCAACGCCTGGCGAAAGGTGGTATAAGCAGCGGGTGGGGTGACATCGATGTCTTCGTTGTAGAGCGGCAAATCGCCGATTTCCACGATTTTCAACGTCAGGTTGTCAGGTGCCATGGCCTGCAGCGCCAGAGCCACCTTGCGGTTGATCGACTCTTTTCTGAGGCTGCCGACCAGTACCGCAACCGAATAGACCTTGCTCATGCCCGTACCTCTGTGATGATTGGATCGAGGGGTAGTTATAGATGACTTGGCCCGGTTTGTCCGCCTTCGGTCCGGCGCCCGCACTATTTTTCCTCGCCGGCAAAACTACCTGGATAAACAGGGGTCTACAGTGCCAGCGAGATACACGCAAAATTCTTCAGAGGTTGGAACTAAAATGGCGGTAGTCCTGGTTGGGCAATTTCATGCACGCGATGCGGAAGGTCGTATCTATCCGGTGCATGAGTTTCAGGAGTCGACCCCTGTGGTCGAAGGCAGTGCGCCGACCCGTACCTACAAGCTGGCCATCGGCGATCGGGTCAACCACTTGGGCGACGACCGCTTCCAACTCGTACAGAGCGGCGTGGAAATCATCCGAATCCCTTGACAGTCCGTGCACCCATTCACGCTGACAGCTCCCCCGCGTTGTTAGCCGGCAGGGAACGCGCATGAGACTGCGCCACATCGAAATCATCCAGGCGCTCTGCCAGACCGGCGAACTCAAGAGCGCCGCGCAAATGCTCGATCTCCCTGCCCAGACCCTTGAACAGACCTTGCAGGACGCCGAGCGAAAACTGGGGTTCCTGCTGTTTGCGCGGGCCCGGGGCCGGTTCCAGCCGACCCCGGAAACCTTGCGCATGCAGGCCGCCATTGCCAGCGTACAAACCCATGCGGACCGCCTGCAACGCCTCGCCGACAGCTTGCGCGAACATCAGGATCCCGGGCTGCATGTGGTGTGCACAGCGTCCCTGGCGCACCAACTGCTGCCGCAGAGCATTGCTGCCCTGCGCCGACGCTTTCGCGAAACCCCGTGCACGCTGGGTGTGCAGAACACCGACGCCATGGTGCGCAGCCTGTTGCTGCAGCAGACCGACGTCGGCCTGAGCCTGCACTGTCCCAAGCACGCGTCCATTACCAGCCAGGTGCTGGCCGAAGGCAAACTGCAGTTGCTCGCGCCCCAGGGCTGGCTCTCCCCCAAGCACCGCTATATCGCGCTGCACGAACTGGCGGGACAGGCAATGATCGGTCTGGAAGGCGAAGACCCGCTGAGCCTGGTGCTGGAACACAAGCTTCAAGCGCTGAACCCGCCCCCGCGCATCCAGACTCGCGTGCAGACCTACCAGATGATGCGCAGCATGGTCGAGGCCGGCGAAGGGCTGGCCATCGTCGATCCATTTACCGCAGCGGGCGCGCGTGCCCAGGGGCTGGATACGTGCCCGCTGTCGCCCGCGGTGCCGGTCACCCTTTACGCCCTCACGCGTAGTACGGCGTCGGTTTCCGCAGCGGAGAAGACCCTGCTCGAAATCATCGCGCACAACGCGCAGGCGTTGCTCTCACCCGTTCGCGAATAGCCTGTACCAGAACAGCGCCGTTTCGTGGCTGGCCGCATCGATGGCTTGATAGCGCAGGTAGTCGATGCCACCCAGCCTGAAACCACAGCGCTCGTACAGCCGGCACGCTGGCAGGTTGTTGTTCTGGGTTTCCAGCATGATGCCTGGCAGACCCTGCTTGACCGCCCAGAACCGCACCACATCGAGCAGCGCCTTGGCCACGCCCTGCCCGCGCGCCAACGCATCGACGGCCAGCTCGTCGACATAGGCAAGGTTGTTCCAGTGCCGGCTGACCACCACATGCCCGACTGCTCGCCCGCCGAGCCACGCCACGAAGATGGCACCGCCGGCATTGGGTTGGCGATAGCGGGCGAACTCGGCAGGGTCTATGCCGTAGTCCTTGCGATAGACACGCACCGTCCTGAGCGGCCACTGGGCGACTGGCTGGTTGAACACGGGGGACACATAGCCACTGACCTGGGCACTGAAATCGGCGCCCAGCACGTAGTCGTCGAAACGCTCATCGGCCAGGCGAATGCAGGGTTGGCTGTCGGTCAAGCCACCGACTGCGCCATTGGCAGGCGACACTGCGGGCTACGCGCCCAACTGCGTCCAGAGCGCATCGGCTCCGGCAGCTTTGGCGATGACCTGCAGGCGTGCCAGGTGCTCGTCGAGCTCGGCCTGGCTGGCGCGGATGATCGCCGTGGGCCGGCGATCTGCCGGCAATCGGCGGATCTCGCTGCCCTGCTTGCCACCGCCGTCGCCATCGCTGGCGTTGCCTGCCAGCGAAAGGCTGGTCTGGCCACCGGTCATGGCCAGGTAGACGTCCGCAAGGATCTCGGAGTCGAGCAATGCGCCGTGCAGTTCACGCCCGGAGTTGTCGATGCCATAGCGCTTGCACAGCGCATCGAGGCTGTTGCGTTGCCCCGGATGGCGTTCGCGCGCCATCGCCAGGCTGTCGATCACCGTGCAGTACTCGGCAATGTTGGCCCGCTCGGGCATGCCGGCAATCTTGAATTCGTTGTTCAGGAAGCCCACGTCGAAGGTCGCGTTGTGCGCGATGATCTGCGCGCCCTGGATGAACTCGTAGAGTTCGTCGGCGACCTCGGCAAAGCGCGGCTTGCCCACTAGAAACTCGTCGGTGATGCCGTGGACGCCGATGGCGCCCTCGTCACTGGGCCGGTCCGGCTGCACATAGACGTGGAAATTGCGCCCGGTCAACCGCCGCCCCATCAGTTCGACGCAGCCGATCTCGATCACCCGATGGCCATCGGTGACCGGCATACCGGTGGTTTCGGTGTCGAATACTACGGAACGAACGGCCATGGGCAGAAAACTCTCGAGCAGGGTGAACGAAGATCAAGGTGGAGCGATGAGCCTGAACGGCAACCGGTCAAACTTTAGCACAGCGCAGCAGGGGCTCCTATCCGGTTGCCGGACTACCGAGCCGCCTACGCCTGACGCATGCCACGCACTTCATCGACCCCACGGTTGGCCAGGTCGTCGGCGCGCTCGTTGCCCGCATGGCCGTTGTGACCGCGTACCCACTGCCACTTGACCTGATGGCGATTGACCTGCTCGTCGAGCTGCTGCCAGAGGTCGGCATTCTTCACCGGCTGCTTGGCGGCGGTTTTCCAGCCGCGCTTCTTCCAGTTGACCATCCACTCGTTGATGCCTTTCATCACATACTCGGAGTCGGTCACCAGCAGCACGTCACAGCCGCGCTTGAGTTCCTGCAGCCCGCGAATGGCTGCGGTCAGCTCCATGCGGTTGTTGGTGGTGGTGCTTTCGCCGCCCCACAGCTCCTTCTCCACACCCTTGCACACCAGCAATGCACCCCAGCCGCCGGGGCCAGGGTTGCCCTTGCAGGCGCCGTCGGTGAAGATTTCCACAGTGTCACTCATCAGGCTTTTCCATCGATGTTCGAATTGTCTCGGTTGACCTTGGCCATCGGCAGCGGCAGCAGCTTGCCCATCGGCTCGCGGCGTTGCTGCACCAATGGCCGCAGGCCCACCACCATCTTGCGCGCTACCAATATATAGAAGCCTGCACCGCCGCTCTGCCACTTGCCGGCGACGCGTTCGAGGCCGGCCAGGCGCGCCTGCCAGCGGGGCGAGGCAAGCGGCGGACGATAACATCCGAACCGGCGTTTCTCCAGCCCGAAGCCCAGCAGGTTCAGCCAGTCGGCCACTCGCGAGGCGGAGAAGCAGCGCGCCTGGTGCAGCCCATCCTTGGCGAACACCCGGCGCGCGCCCCAGGCGCTCCACGGGTTGATGCCGACGATCAGCAGGTGCCCACCCGGCCGCACCGCGCTGGCCGCCTCGCGCAGCAGGCCGTGGGGCGACAGGCTGAAATCCAGCCCATGCTGCAACACCACGACGTCGGCAGCATGTTCGCCCAGCGGCCAGGCCTGCTCTTCGCAAACGATTTCGACGCCTGGAAAGGGAGCGCCCATGCGCACGTTGCGGTGGATTTGCCCGGCCACCGGTGGTGGCTCGGCGCTGGGGCCGTAATGCACCAGATAGCCGCCGAAGAAGCGCGCCAGCTCTTCTTCGAGCAAGCGCTGTTCTTCGCGCAGCAGCAACTGGCCGTGCGGCCCGGCGAACCATTCGCGGGCCTGGCCGATCAGGGCCAGCCACTGTGGGTCGGCCTGGGCAAAGGCGGTATCGGTCATGACGATCTCCCACACTGAGGTTCACCTAATGCCGACGGGGCACTAAGATGGACCATTAATCGAAATCAAGCGAACCGAGCCATGATACAGATTCACGCGCTGAACGCTTTCTCCGACAACTACATCTGGTTGTTACAAGACACTGCGGCGCGCCAGTGCGCGGTGGTGGATCCGGGCGATGCCGGGCCGGTCGAGCGGTGGCTCGACGCTCATCCCGACATGCGCCTGACCGATATCCTGGTCACCCATCACCACAACGATCACGTCGGCGGCGTTCAGGCGCTCAAGCAGCGCACCGGCGCGCAGGTCAGCGGGCCTGCCGGGGAATCTATCCCGGCGCGCGACCGCGCCCTGCGCGAAGGTGACAGCCTGGACGTGCTCGGCCTGCACCTGCAGGTCCACGACGTGCCGGGGCACACCGCGGGGCACATCGCGTTCTACCACCTGAGCGACACGCAGCCCCTGCTGTTCCCCGGCGACACGCTGTTCGCCGCCGGCTGCGGGCGATTGTTCGAAGGCACCGCGCAGCAGATGCACGCATCGCTTTCGCGCCTGGCCCAGTTGCCCGATGACACGCTGGTCTACAGTGCCCACGAGTACACCCTGAGCAACCTGAAATTCGCCAGCACGGTAGAACCCGGCAATCCGGACATCGCCGAGCGGCTGGAAGAGGTCACTGCGCTGCGCCAGCGCAATGCGATCACCCTGCCCACCTCGATCGGCCTGGAAAAGCGCACGAACCCGTTTCTGCGGGCCGCTGAAACATCCGTTAAACAAAAAGCAGACGAACGGGCCGGAACCTCTCACAGCACGGCGCAGGCGGTGTTTGCAACCTTGCGTAGTTGGAAAGATAAGTTCTGAAGGGCACTGATTTGTGTCGGAAATTTCTCAAAGGTTGACCGACCTTCGGTCACTTTCTAGAATCGCCCGACATTTTCGCGCGGAACTATCCTCCAGCCAATGTCGTCATCCATACGTAAAACCATCAAGTCCGACGCATTGACGCGACTGGCCCAGGCGATCGCGGTCACGCTGTGCGCCGGCCTGGCCGGCTGCCAGAGCACCGCGAGCGTGTCCTCGGGCGCCGCCCCGGACGCCCGCCCCCATGCCCTGACCGCACACGTGCGGCCCAAGCCGATTTTCGTCAACCAGAGCCAGCCCAAGAAAGCCCCCCAGGACGTGTGGGAGCGTATTCGCGACGGTTTCCAGCTGCAGGACAGCATTGCCATGAACCCGCGCGTCGAGCAGCAGCGCCTGTGGTTCGTCAGCAACCCATCGTTCCTGGAAAGTGCCAGCGGTCGTGGCAGCCTGTACATGCACTACATCGTCGAGCGCCTGGAAGAACGCGACATGCCCCTCGAGCTGGCGCTGCTGCCGGTCATCGAAAGCGCCTTCAACCCGATGGCCTATTCGCGCTCCGATGCTTCCGGGCTGTGGCAGTTCATCCCGTCCACCGGTCGCTACTTCAACCTGCGCCAGACCAACTTCTACGACGGCCGCCGCGATGTCACCGCCTCCACCGGTGCGGCGCTGGACTACCTGAGCAAGCTGCACGAGATGTTCAACGGCGACTGGCTGCTGGCCCTGGCGGCCTACAACGCCGGCGAAGGCACGGTCAGCCGCGCCATGGAGCGCAACGAAAAGCTCGGCCTGCCTACTGACTACTGGAACCTGCCATTGCCGCAGGAAACCCGTGACTACGTGCCCAAGTTGCTCGCCCTGGCCGAACTGGTGCAATCGCCCCAGGCCTACGGCGTCAATCTCAACCCGATCGCCAACCAGCCGTACTTCGACGTGGTGGAGGTCAACCAGCGCGTCGACCTGTCCCGCGTCGCGGCACTGGCCGGCATCGACGAAGACGAGATGTTCCAGCTCAATCCGGCATTCAAGAAGCGCGTCACCATGGAGCCCACCCAGCACCTGCTGGTGCCCACGGCCAAGGCGCAGTTGCTGACCGCCAGCCTGTCGAACATGAAGCCCGAAGAACTGCTGACCCTGGCACCCGCCCAGCGCGTCTTCGACGAAGTGGCGGTGGTGCAGCCCAGCCGGCCCAAGTCGTACACCGTGCGCCGCGGCGACAACCTCGCGTCCATCGCCAAGGCCAACAAGGTCGATACCCGCGACCTGCAACGCTGGAACCGCCTGACCGGCAAGAACCTCAAGGCTGGCCAGACCCTGGTCATGCAGGCCGAGACTCCGGCCAAGGGCCGCCTGGTGGCCAAGGCTGGCTCAGCCCCCAGCGATGCGCAGAAGACCACCACCTACAAGGTGCGCAAGGGTGATTCGCTGTACCTGGTCGCCAAGCGCTTCAATGTCGAGATGCAGCACCTCAAGCGCTGGAATCCGCGCAGCGGCCATGCGCTCAAGCCCGGCCAGACCCTCACGGTCTACCTCAACCGCCGCTGAGTGCGTGCTGGCCTTGGAACGCTCCCCGTGAGGAGCCTTCCAAGGCCAGCTGAACGCCATCATCACTCTTCTTCCTGCTGAGACAAACTGTTACTGTAAGCGCAACAAAGTCATTGCCGACCGGTTCGGATTCATGAATTGATGCGTTCCCTTCCCTTCCGCCTGCTGGCCTGCCTGCTGGGCCTTGCGTTGAGCACCTGTGCCAACGCGACGATCACCCAAAGCCACGGCTATGCGCAATTCGGAACGCTCAAATACCCGGCACGCTTCAGCCACTTCGATTGGGTCAACGCCGATGCGCCCAAAGGTGGCACGTTGCGGACGATGGCATTCGGTACGTTCGACACGCTCAACCCCTATACCTTCAAGGGCACCAGCCCGGTCCAGACCGCGAACTTCCTGCAGTACGGCATCAATGAGCTGAACGAGCCGTTGATGGTGGGCACCGGCCAGTACGCGCCTTCGGGAGACGAGCCTACTTCCAGCTATGGCCTCATCGCTCAGTCGGTGGAATACAACGAAAGCCGCAGCTGGGTGGTGTTCAATCTCAGGCCGCAGGCGCGGTT
This sequence comes from Pseudomonas sp. CFBP 8770, assembly GCF_014841705.1. Classification (NCBI taxonomy): domain Bacteria; kingdom Pseudomonadati; phylum Pseudomonadota; class Gammaproteobacteria; order Pseudomonadales; family Pseudomonadaceae; genus Pseudomonas; species Pseudomonas sp. CFBP 8770. Next base: position 398,523 of record NZ_JACYUL010000002.1, on the reverse strand, counting down.
CAACGACGGCCACCCGATCACCAGCGCCGACGTGGCGTTCTCCTACCGTACCTTGCTGACCCAAGGCCATCCGATGTACCGCACCAACCTGCAGGAAGTGCTGCGGGTCGATGTGCTGAGCCCGACCCGCATCCGCTTCGTGTTCAAGCGCTCGGGCAATCCGCTGCTGATCCTGCGCCTGGGCGAGTTGCCGATCCTGCCCAAGCATTACTGGCAGGATCGGGACTTCCAGGCGACCACCTTCGAGGCGCCGGTGACCAGCGGTCCCTATCGCATCAAGCAGGTGGTACCGGGCAGAAGGCTGATACTGGAACGGGATCGGAACTGGTGGGGCAAGGACCTGCCGGTCAATCGCGGCAAGTACAACTTCGATCGCGTGGAGGTCGAGTTCTACCGGGACAGCGACGTGGCCTTCGAAGCGTTCAAGGCCGGCGAGTTCGACATCTACATCGAGCACCAGGCGAAGAACTGGACCAATGGCTACGACTTTCCCGCGGTGCGTCGTGGCGAGGTGGTCAAGGCGCAGATTCCTCATCAAATCCCGACGCAAACCCAGGGCCTGTTCTTCAATACCCGCCGCCCGGCCTACAGCGACCCCCGCGTGCGCGAAGCACTGGGGTTATTGCTGGATTTCGAGTGGACCAACCGCGCGCTGTTCAGCGGCGCGTATCGACGCACCGAAAGCTATTACCCCAACAGCGAATTCGCCGCCACCGGCCTGCCCAGCGGCAAGGAATGCCTGCTGCTGTCGGCGTACAAAAACGCACTGAGCCCGGCCCTCTTTCTGGAAGCGCCGAGCATGCCCGGTACCGACGGCAACGGCATTCCTCGAGCCACCTTGCGCCAGGCCCTGCAACTGCTCGGCGATGCAGGCTGGACGCTGCAGGGCGACCGCCTGCGCAATGCCGCAGGCCAGCCGTTGCGCCTGGAAATCCTGCTGGTCAATTCCAATCTCGAGCGCATCCTGGGCCCCTATGTCGCCAACCTGGCCAGTATCGGCGTGCAGGCCAACCTGCGCAGCGTCGATCGCGCGCAATACAAACAGCGCCTGGACCAGTTCGATTTCGACATGATCTCGCTGACCCTGCCGCAGACCCTGAGCCCGGGCCTGGAGCAATGGCAGTACTTTCACTCCAGTCAGGCCGCCGTGCGCGGCAGCAAGAACTATGCAGGCATTGCCAACCCGGTGGTCGATCGCCTGCTCGAGCAACTGCTCGGTGCCCAGAGCCGTGACGACCAGGTAGCCGCCGCCAGGGCACTGGACCGCGTGCTGCTGTCGCAGCACTACATGGTGGCCAACTGGTACCTGGACTACCACCGCCTGGCGTACCGCAGCCGGTTGGCGTTCGTCACCACACCGCCGTACACCCTGGGCCTGAGCGCCTGGTGGGTCAAGCCTACGGAGAACACTCGATGATGCCATTACCTGCCTTGGCCCGCGCCCTGGGCGTGGCCGCGCTGAGCCTTGCGGCCAGCCTGGCGCAGGCCGCGCCCCAGCATGCCCTCACCTTGTACGACGAAGCACCGAAATACCCGGCCGACTTCCAGCACTACGACTACGTCAACCCTGACGCGCCCAAGGGCGGCACCTTTCGCCAGAAAGGCGTGGGCAGCTTCGACAGCCTCAACCCCTTCATCAGCAAGGGCGTGCCTGCCGACGACATGGACCTGAACTACGATACCCTGGCGCGGCAAAGCCTGGACGAGCCGTTTACCGAGTATGGCCTGGTCGCCGGGCGCATCGAGAAAGCCCCGGACAACAGTTGGGTGCGCTTCTACCTGCGCCCCGAAGCGCGTTTCCACGATGGCCAGCCGATGCACGCCGAAGACGTCGTGTTCAGTTTCCAGACCCTGATCCAGAGCGGCTCGCCGCTGTATCGCAGCTACTACGCCGACGTCGCCGAAGTGGTCGCCGAAGACCCGCAACGGGTGCTGTTCAAGTTCAAGCACAGCAACAATCGCGAGCTGCCGCTGATCCTCGGTCAACTACCGGTACTGCCCAAGCACTTCTGGGAAGGCCGCGATTTCACCAAGGGCAGCCTGGAGATTCCGCTGGGCAGCGGGCCTTACCGGGTGGCCGAGGTCAAGGCCGGTCGCTCGATACGTTACGAGCGGGTCAAGGACTATTGGGCACGCGACCTGCCGATTAACCGCGGGATGTTCAACTTCGACGTGCTCGACATCCAGTATTACCGCGACAGCACCGTGGCCCTGGAGGCCGGCAAGGCCGGACAATTCGACTTCTGGCTCGAAAGCAGCGCGAAGAACTGGGCCACCGCCTACGACATTCCCGCCGTCCGCGACAAGCGCCTGATCCGCGAAGAAATACCCAACGGCAACCCGACCGGCATGCAGGGCTTCGTGTTCAACCTGCGCAAGCCGCTGTTCCAGGACGTGCGCGTGCGCGAGGCCCTGTCGCTGGTGTTCGATTTCGAATGGACCAACAAGCAGCTGTTCAACGGCGCCTACACGCGCACCGACAGCTATTTCGAAAACTCCGACATGGCTGCCTCGGGCCTGCCAAGCCCGGCCGAACTGAAGATTCTCGAACCGCTGCGCGGGCAGATTCCCGAGCAGATCTTCGACACGCCGTTCAGCAATCCGGTCACCGACGCCAGCGGCATGCTGCGCGAGCAGCAGCGTCGCGCCTATAAACTGCTGCAGGAAGCGGGTTGGCGCATCCTCGACGACAAGATGGTCGATGCCCAGGGCACGCCGGTGAAGATCGAGTTCCTGCTGACCCAGGCCGATTTCGACCGGGTCCTGCTGCCCTACAAGCGCAACCTGGCGGACCTGGGGATCGAACTGGTGATCCGCCGCGTCGACGTCTCCCAGTACATCACCCGCATTCGCTCGCGCGACTTCGACATGATGGTCGGCAGTTTCTCCCAGTCCACCTCGCCCGGCAACGAGCAGCGCGAGTTCTGGGCCTCGTCCAGTGCCGACAAGCCCGGCAGCCGCAACTACATCGGCCTCAGGGACCCGGCCATCGACAGCCTGGTGGAAAGCCTGATCAATGCCACTTCACGCCAGGACCTGGTCGATCATGCCCGCGCTCTGGACCGCGTCCTGCTCTGGGGCCACTACGTGGTCCCCAACTGGCACATCAAGACCTGGCGCGTGGCGTACTGGAACCACATCGGCCACCCGGCCATCACGCCACGCTATGACGTGGGCCTGCAGACCTGGTGGAGCAAGCCCCACGCCACGCCGGCGGTTACCCCCACGCCTTCCGAGACGCCCTGACATGCTGGCCTATACCCTGCGCCGACTGCTGCTCATCATCCCTACCCTGCTGGGCATCCTGATCATCAACTTCGCCATCATCCAGGCCGCCCCCGGCGGGCCGGTGGAGCAGATGATCGCCAAGCTCGAAGGCTTCGACGGCGCCACCAGCCGTATCGCCGGCGGTGGCGCCGAAGTGGCGGTCGCCGGCTCCAGCTACCGTGGCGCACAGGGCCTGGACCCGGCGCTGGTGAAGGAAATCGAGAAGATGTACGGCTTCGACAAGCCAGCCCCCGAGCGCTTGTGGATCATGATCAAGAACTATGCCCAGCTGGATTTCGGTACCAGCTTCTTCCGCGATGCCAAGGTCATCGACCTGATCGTGGAAAAGATGCCGGTGTCTATCTCGCTGGGCTTATGGAGCACCCTGATCATGTACCTGGTGTCGATCCCCCTGGGTATCGCCAAGGCCACCCGCCACGGCAGCCATTTCGACGTCTGGACCAGCTCGGCGATCATCATCGGCTACGCCATTCCCGCCTTCCTGTTCGCCATCCTGTTGATCGTGGTGTTCGCCGGCGGCAGCTACCTGGACTGGTTCCCGCTGCGCGGCCTGACCTCCAACAACTTCGAGGAGCTGAGCTGGGGCGGCAAGGTGCTGGACTATTTCTGGCACCTGGTGCTGCCCGTCGGCGCACTGGTGATCGGCCACTTCGCCACCATGACGCTGCTGACCAAGAACAGTTTCCTCGATGAAATCGGCAAGCAATACGTGGTCACCGCCAAGGCCAAAGGCCTGAGCAATCGGCGCGTGCTGTACGGCCACGTGTTCCGCAACGCCATGCTGCTGGTGATCGCCGGTTTCCCCTCGGCCTTCATCGGCATCTTCTTCACCGGCTCGCTGCTGGTCGAGGTGATCTTCTCTCTCGATGGACTGGGACTGATGAGCTTCGAGGCGGCGATCAACCGCGATTACCCGGTGGTGTTCGGCACCCTGTTCATCTTTACCTTGTTGGGGCTGGTGGTGAAACTGATCGGCGACCTTACCTACACCCTGGTCGATCCACGCATCGACTTCGGCCATCGGGAGCATTGAGATGAACCTGTCTCCCCTCAATCGACGGCGCTTCGAGCGCTTCAAGGCCAACAAGCGTGGCTGGTGGTCGCTGTGGCTGTTTCTGCTGCTGTTCGGCCTGAGCCTGGGCGCCGAACTGATCGCCAACGACAAACCGCTCGCGGTGCGCTACGACGGCGAGTGGTACTTCCCCGCCTTCAAGCGCTACCCGGAAACGACGTTCGGCGGCGAGTTTCCCCTGGAAGCCAACTACAAGAGTCCCTACCTGAGCGAACTGCTGGCGGCCAAAGACAGCTGGACCTTGTGGGCGCCAATCCCGTTCAGCTACCAGAGCATCAACTACGACCTGAGGGTGCCGGCACCGGCGCCGCCTTCCGCGCAGAACTGGCTGGGCACCGACGACCAGGGCCGCGACGTGCTGGCGAGGGTCATCTACGGCTTCCGCATTTCGGTCCTGTTCGCCCTGACGCTGACCATCGCCAGTTCGATCATCGGCGTCATCGCCGGTGCGCTGCAGGGTTTCTATGGCGGCTGGGTAGACCTGGCGGGGCAACGTTTCCTGGAGATCTGGTCCGGTCTGCCGGTGCTGTACCTGCTGATCATCCTGGCCAGCTTCGTGCAGCCCAATTTCTGGTGGCTGCTGGGCATCATGCTGCTGTTTTCCTGGATGAGTCTGGTGGACGTGGTGCGCGCCGAATTCCTGCGTGGCCGTAACCTCGAATACGTGCGTGCGGCCCGCGCGCTGGGCATGCAGAACGGCGCGATCATGTTCCGCCACATCCTGCCCAACGCCATGGTCTCGACCATGACCTTCATGCCGTTCATCCTGACGGGCGCGATCGGCACCCTGACCGCCCTGGATTTTCTCGGCTTCGGCCTGCCTGCCGGCTCGCCATCGCTGGGCGAACTGGTCGCCCAGGGCAAGTCCAATCTGCAGGCGCCCTGGCTGGGTATCAGTGCCTTTACCGTGCTGGCGCTGATGCTCAGCCTGCTGGTGTTCATCGGCGAATCGGCCCGTGACGCCTTCGACCCGAGGAAATGACATGAGCCAGGACAATCTGATCGAGGTCCGCGACCTGGCCGTCGAGTTCGTCGCCGGCGAAAGTCGGCAACGCGTGGTCGAACACATCAGCTTCGATATCCGCCGTGGCGAAACCCTCGCGCTGGTGGGTGAAAGCGGCTCGGGCAAGTCGGTAACTGCGCACTCCATCCTGCGCCTGCTGCCCTACCCACTCGCCCAGCACCCCAGCGGCACCATCGTCTACAACGGCCGCGATCTGCTCACGCTCCCGGAAAAACAGCTCAGGCACATCCGTGGCAACCGCATCGCGATGATCTTCCAGGAGCCGATGAGCTCGCTCAATCCGCTGCACAACATCGGCAAGCAGATCGGTGAAGTGCTGGCCCTGCACAAAGGGCTCACCGGGGCCGCCGCTGCCCGGCGCACCCTGGAGTTGCTCGAGCTGGTCGGCATCGGCGAGCCGCACAAGCGCCTCAAGGCTTTGCCGCACGAGTTGTCCGGCGGCCAGCGCCAACGGGTGATGATCGCCATGGCCCTGGCCAACGAGCCTGAACTGCTGATTGCCGACGAGCCCACCACCGCACTCGACGTCACCGTGCAGCTGAAGATCCTCGAACTGCTCAAGGACCTGCAGGCGCGACTGGGCATGGCCCTGCTGCTGATCAGCCATGACCTGAACCTGGTGAAGCGAATTGCGCACCGGGTATGTGTCATGCAGCGCGGTCGCATCGTCGAACAGGCTACGTGCGAAGAATTGTTTCGAGCGCCTCAGCATCCGTATACCCAGGTTCTGCTGGGTGCCGAACCCAGTGGCGAGCCGGCGGCGACACGGGTTGGCGAACCGATGCTGGCGGTCGACGACCTGCGCGTCTGGTTCCCCATCAAGAAGGGATTGCTGGGTCGTACCGTGGATCACGTCAAGGCCGTCGATGGCATCCAGTTCACCCTGCCCCGCGGGCAGACCCTGGGTATCGTCGGCGAAAGCGGCTCGGGCAAGTCCACGCTGGGCCTGGCGATCATGCGGTTGATCGCCAGCCGTGGCTCGATCCAGTTCCAGGGCACTGCACTGGATGGCTTGGCCCAACAGCAGGTGCGACCGCTGCGCAAGCAGATGCAGGTGGTCTTCCAGGACCCGTTCGGCAGCCTCAGCCCACGCATGAGCGTAAGCCAGATCGTCGGCGAAGGCCTGCGAATACACAAGATCGGCAACGAAGCCGAGCAGGAACAGGCTATCATTGCCGCGCTCGAGGAGGTTGGGCTGGACCCGCAGACCCGCCATCGTTACCCTCACGAGTTCTCCGGCGGGCAACGGCAACGTATCGCCATTGCCCGGGCCTTGGTTTTGAAACCGGCGTTGATCCTGCTGGACGAGCCCACATCGGCGCTCGACCGCACCGTTCAACGCCAGGTAGTGGAGCTGTTGCGTTCACTGCAACTGAAATACAACCTGACCTATTTGTTTATCAGCCACGATCTGGCGGTAGTCAAAGCCTTGAGCCACCAACTGATGGTGATCCGGCACGGTCAGGTCGTCGAACAAGGGGCGGCGCGGGCTATCTTTGCCGCGCCGCAGCACCCTTATACACAGCAGCTGTTGGAAGCAGCCTTCTTGGCCCCAACGGCTGTCGATTAACCTGAAGAGGAACAACACATGGGTTTTCTCGCCGGTAAGCGCGTCCTGATCGTCGGTGTCGCCAGCAAACTGTCCATCGCATCCGGCATCGCTGCCGCCATGCATCGCGAGGGTGCTGAACTTGCCTTCACCTACCAGAACGAAAAGCTCAAGGGCCGCGTCGAAGAGTTCGCCGCCGGCTGGGGCTCCAGCGCCGATCTGTGCTTCCCTTGCGACGTGGCCAGCGATGCTGAAATCGCCTCGGTTTTCGAAGCCCTGAGCAAGAAGTGGGATGGCCTGGACGTGATCGTTCACTCCGTCGGCTTCGCCCCTGGCGACCAGCTCGATGGCGACTTCACCCAGGCCACCACCCGCGAAGGCTTCCGCATCGCCCACGACATCAGCGCCTACAGCTTCGTAGCCCTGGCCAAGGCCGGTCGCGACATGATGAAAGGCCGCAATGGCAGCCTGCTGACCCTGTCGTACCTGGGCGCCGAGCGCACCATGCCCAACTACAACGTCATGGGCATGGCCAAGGCTTCGCTGGAAGCCGGCGTGCGCTACCTGGCCGGTTCTCTGGGCCCGGAAGGCACTCGCGTCAACGCCGTATCGGCGGGTCCGATCCGTACCCTGGCAGCGTCGGGCATCAAGAACTTCCGCAAGATGCTCTCGGCCAACCAGGCGCAGACCCCTCTGCGCCGCAACGTCACCATCGACGAAGTCGGCAACGCCGGCGCGTTCCTGTGCTCTGACCTGGCGTCGGGCATCAGCGGCGAAATCATGTACGTGGACGGCGGTTTCAACACCACCGCCATGGGTGATATCGAAGAGTAAGTCGTCAGGCTGCACTCGATCGAAGAAGACGCCGCTCACCTCGAGCGGCGTTTTTTTTCCTGAGATTCAGAAATCTCCGTAGGAGCGGTCATCTGCCGCGAAAGAGATATCCTGGTTACCCTGACACACCACAGCGCCCCTTCGCGGCCACAGACCGCTCCCACAGGTCCGCGTGAAGACCTGTGAGATTCCAGGCTTTGTGGGAGCGGTCATCGGCCGCGAAAGGGCGCCGCCGATTCGCGGACAAACAAAAGGCCGCTTGCGCGGCCTTTCGTTCATGCATCCATCACCTCAATACTTGGTGATGTCCGCCTTGGTTTCCAGCAACTTGCGGTACGCAGCGAAGTCCTGCTGCCCCATACGCGACGCCAGGAACCGGCGATACTGGGTCTTCTCTTCATCGCTCGGTGCTGCAGCCTCGTTCACGCCGTCCAGGCGCAGAATCACGAAGCTGCCATCCTTGAGCGACACACTCGTGAACTCGGGCTTCTCCCTGGCTTGCGGCTTGGGCATGCGGAACAGCGCCTGCAGCTCGGCCGGCTCGATGCCGTCCTGACCGCGGGTGACCGCCTCCAGCACTTTCCAAGACTGCCCGTCCTGGCGGGCCGCCAACGGCACCTTGCCGTCACGCAGACCGGCCAGCAACGCTTCGCCCTTGGCCTTCACCTGGGCTGCAGCGTGCTGCCTGGCCAACTCGGTACGGATCGGCCCGGATACGGCTTCCAGCGGCAGCTGAGCAGGCTTGCGATGCTCCTTCACACGCACAACGACCATGGTTTCCGGATCCAGCTCGAGCGCGGCGCTGTTGGAACCTTCTTCCAGCACTTCCGGGCTGAACGCAGCCTGGACCACGGCGCGACTGGCAGTGACGCCCTGGCTGCCGCCGTCCCTGCCGAATGGCTCGGAGGTCTGCACCTTGAGGCCCAGCTCCTGAGCAGGCTGCCCGAGGTCGGAGGCTTCGAATGCCGAGTCTTCCAATTGCTTGGTGGCGGTCACGAAACGCTGCTCCACTTCCTGAGTCTTGAGGTCGCTGGTCAGCTTGGCCTTGAGGCTGGCAAACGTCGGTACGTCCGGCGCCTGCACGTCTTCAAGCTTGATCAGGTGCCAGCCGAAATCGGTGCGCACCGGCGCCGACACCTGACCCTTGCTCAGGGCATTGAGCGCCGTTTCGAACGCCGGATCGTACACGCCATTGCCGGCGAAGCCGAGATCGCCGCCATTGTTGGCCGAGCCTGGGTCCTGGGAGACTTCCTTGGCCAGCTTGGCAAAGTCCTCGCCCTTTTCCAGTCGTGCCTGTACTTCCTCGATCCTGGCCTTGGCCTGCGCGTCATCGAGCTTGTCGTTGACTTCGATCAGAATGTGCGCGGCACGGCGCTGCTCGGACAGATTGGCGATCTCTTTCTGGTAGGCGTCCTGAAGGTCCTCGTCCTTCACGCTGATCTGGTCGAAGAACGAAGACTTCTTCAATTCGACATAGTCGATGACCACCTGATCGGGGCTCATGAACTCCTTGGCGTGCTCGTCGTAGTGCGCCTTGATCTCCTCGTCGGTGACCTTGGTCGCCGACGGGTCAGCCTTGAAGGTCAACGAAGCGAAATCGCGGGTCTGCTTCTCGAGCCGGGCGAAGGCGGCAACCTGCTCGTCGGTCACGAAGCTGCTGCCTGCCAGGCCGGCACGCAGCTGGCCGATGAGCATCTCTTCGGAAAGCATCTGGCGGAACTGCAAGCGGCCATAGCCCATCTGGCGGATGACCTGGTCGAAACGTTCGGCGCTGAACTTGCCGTCGACCTGGAATTCCGGTGTCTGGAGCATGATCTGGTCGAGCGCGCCCTCGGAGAAGGCGAACTTGGCGTCATGCGCGCCTTGCAGCAGCAACTTGCGGTCGATCAGACCCTTGAGGGCCGCTTCGCGCAGCATCTTGTCGTCGAGCAGGGCCGGATCGAAATCCTTGCCCAGCTGTTGCATCAGCTGGCGACGTTGCATCTCGGTGGCCTGGCTGAGTTCGTTCAAGGTGATCTCGTCACCGTTGACCTTTGCAGCGTCCTGGCTATGGCTGGCGGCCTGGAAGATCGCGTCGAAACCGGTGAGCGCCATCAATACGATGATCAAACCGATGATGGTCTTGGCAATCCAGCCCTGGGAGTTATCCCTGATGTTCTGCAGCATGCATCCCCCGAAAACGGTCGTACAGATAGAGCGACCGCGGAGAGTAATAGGAATCCGGATAGAAGAAAGGCGCATCCGAGGATGCGCCTTCTCGTAACTCGCGGAGCTTGCTCAGCTCCACTCCTGTTGCCGGCATGGCCTGGCAGCAGGTAGCAAAGGCGTGGCCGAAGCTTAGTTGACAGCTTCTTTCAGGGCTTTACCGGCTTTGAAGCTGGGCTTCTTGGCAGCCGCGATTTCCAGCGCCTTGCCGGTTTGCGGGTTGCGACCGGTGCGCGCCGGGCGATCAGTCACGGAGAACGTACCGAAACCTACCAACACAACCGAATCACCGGATTTCAGGGCGCCCGTCACGGATTCGATCACGGCGTCCAGCGCCTTGCCAGCTGTAGCCTTGGAGATATCAGCAGATGCGGCGATTGCGTCAATCAGTTCCGACTTGTTCACTATAAGTCCCCTTATATCGATATTTTGAGTTGTTTCTAAGTATGTGGTGAAACGTGCGCCGGGTGGCTGTCGAGACAGCAAGTGCCGCTTTATAACAAGGGCTCTAAAAAACTGTCAAGAAAGGCACCCAGTCAAATCAAGGCTCAATGCGTGCTGATTCGTTCCTTGGAATCCGTATCGCGTTTCTCATCCTTGGCGACAATCTCGGAAGCCACATCGGGCAAGGGCTCAGGCGCGTATTGCAGCGCAATTTGCAGGACTTCGTCAATCCATTTAACAGGTTTAATCTGCAGATCCTGCTTGATATTGTCGGGAATTTCCTTGAGATCTCGCACGTTTTCTTCAGGGATGATTACAGTCTTGATTCCACCACGATGGGCCGCCAGCAACTTCTCTTTGAGACCACCAATGGCCAATACCTGGCCACGCAAGGTGATCTCGCCGGTCATGGCGACATCGGCGCGCACCGGAATCTTGGTCAGGGCCGAGACCAGCGCAGTGCACATGCCGACACCGGCACTCGGACCATCCTTGGGCGTGGCGCCTTCAGGCATGTGAATATGCGTGTCGTGCTTCTCGTGGAAGTCCGGCGCAATACCCAGGCTCTTGGCGCGGCTGCGTACCACCGTCTGCGCCGCCGTGATGGACTCGACCATCACATCACCCAGCGAACCGGTCTTGATCAACTGGCCCTTGCCCGGGATCACGGCAGCCTCGATGGTCAGCAATTCGCCACCCACCTGGGTCCAGGCGAGGCCGGTAACCTGCCCCACCTGGTCCTGTTGCTCGGCCAGGCCGTAGCGGAACTTGCGCACGCCCAGCAGGTGCTCCAGCGACTCGGCGGTGACCTTGACGGTGAATTTCTTCAGGTGTGCATGTTCCTTCACCACCTTGCGGCAGATCTTGGCGATCTGACGCTCCAGACCTCGCACGCCCGCTTCTCGGGTGTAGTAGCGAATGATGTCGCGGATCGCCTCGACGTCGATCTCGACTTCGGTCTTTTTCAAGCCGTTGGCTTCGATCTGCTTGGGCGACAGGTACTTGATCGCGATGTTGATCTTCTCGTCTTCGGTATAGCCCGGCAGACGGATCACTTCCATCCGGTCGAGCAACGCCGGCGGAATGTTCATCGAGTTCGAGGTGCACAGGAACATCACGTCGGAAAGGTCGTAGTCGACTTCCAGGTAGTGATCGTTGAAATTATGGTTCTGCTCCGGGTCCAGCACCTCCAGCAACGCCGAGGCCGGATCGCCGCGCATGTCGCTGCCCATCTTGTCGATCTCGTCGAGCAGGAACAGCGGATTGCGCACACCCACCTTGGTCATCTTCTGAATCAAACGACCAGGCATAGAACCGATGTAGGTACGACGGTGGCCGCGAATCTCGGCTTCGTCGCGAACACCGCCCAAGGCCATGCGCACGAACTTGCGGTTGGTGGCATGGGCGATGGATTCGGCCAGGGACGTCTTGCCCACACCGGGCGGCCCGACCAGGCACAGCACCGGACCGCGAATTTTCTTCACGCGCTTTTGCACGGCGAGGTATTCAAGGATACGTTCCTTGACCTCTTCCAGACCGTAATGGTCGGCATCCAGAATGCTTTCGGCGCGTGCCAGATCGAGGCGCACCTTGCTCTGCGCCTGCCAAGGCACCTGCACCAGCCAGTCGATGTAGGTCCGCACCACGGTCGCTTCTGCAGACATCGGCGACATCTGCTTCAGCTTGTTCAGCTCGGCCGTGGCCTTGGCCAGGGCGTCCTTGGGAAGGCCCGCAGCGTCGATGCGCTTTTTCAGCTCCTCGACTTCGTTGTGCCCTTCCTCGCCATCGCCCAGCTCTTTCTGAATGGCCTTCATCTGCTCGTTCAGATAGTACTCGCGCTGGCTGCGCTCCATCTGCTTCTTGACCCGTCCGCGAATACGTTTCTCGACCTGCAGCAGGTCGATTTCGGCATCCAGCAGCGCCAGTACGTGTTCGACACGCGCCGGCAACTCGATGATCTCGAGGATCTCCTGCTTCTGTTCGATTTTCAGCGCCATGTGCGCGGCCATGGTGTCGACCAGGCGGCCAGGCTCATCGATGCTGTTGAGCGAGGACAGCACCTCGGCCGGGACCTTCTTGCCCAGCTGCACGTACTGCTCGAACTGACCGAGCAGCGTGCGCACGAACACTTCGGACTCGCGATCGGGCGCATCGACCTCGTCGATCAACTGCACTTCGGCGCGAACGTGGCCATTGATTTCCAAGAACTGTTCGACGCTGCCGCGCTGCTCGCCTTCGACCAGCACCTTGACGGTGCCGTCGGGCAGCTTGAGCAGCTGCAGCACGGTGGCAACGGTACCCACACGGTACAGGGCGTCCTCACCTGGATCATCATCGGCGGGATTCTTCTGCGCGAGCAAAAGGATCTGCTTTTCGCCAGACATCGCCGCCTCGAGGGCCTCGATGGACTTCTCACGACCCACAAACAGCGGGATAACCATATGCGGATAGACGACGACATCACGCAATGGCAGGAGAGGCAATTCGATGGTTGTCTTCATGATTTCGCCTCTACAGCGGCCCCGAAGGCCGTAAACAGATGGAATTGAGCATGCCTTCAATGTGGGGGCTCGCCCCGCAAAAAACAAGTTCACTGTCTGAAAAACGAAAGGGGCCCGTAGGCCCCTTCCTTGTTTCAGCTCAGATTGTCGATCAGGCGTCGGGGGCAGCCTTCGCCGGCGGCTCGCTGTTTTCGTAGATCAACAGCGGCTTGGACGTCCCTTCGATCACGCTCTCATCGATGACCACTTTGCTTACATCGGTCTGCGAAGGAATTTCGTACATGGTGTCGAGCAGAACGCCTTCCAGGATCGAGCGCAGGCCTCGCGCACCGGTCTTGCGCTCGAGCGCACGACGGGCAACCGACTTCAAGGCGTCGCTGCGGAACTCGAGATCCACACCTTCCATTTCGAACAACTTGCCGTACTGCTTGGTCAGCGCGTTCTTCGGTTCGGTAAGGATCTGGATCAGCGCCGCTTCGTCCAATTCGTCCAGCGTTGCCAGAACCGGCAGACGACCGACGAACTCGGGGATCAGCCCGAACTTGACAAGATCGTCCGGCTCCACTTCGCGCAGCGACTCGCCGACCTTCTTGCCTTCCTGCTTGCTGCGCACCTGGGCACCGAAACCGATACCACCCTGGGTGGAGCGATTCTGGATGACTTTTTCCAGGCCGGAGAATGCCCCGCCGCAAATGAACAGGATATTGCGCGTATCGACCTGCAGAAACTCCTGCTGAGGATGCTTGCGACCACCCTGCGGCGGTACCGAGGCGACGGTGCCCTCGATCAGCTTCAACAGCGCCTGCTGCACGCCTTCGCCCGAAACGTCACGGGTGATGGACGGGTTGTCCGACTTGCGCGAAATCTTGTCGATTTCGTCGATGTAGACGATGCCCATCTGGGCTTTCTCTACGTCGTAGTCGCACTTCTGCAGCAGCTTCTGAATGATGTTCTCGACGTCCTCACCCACGTAACCGGCTTCGGTCAGGGTGGTGGCGTCGGCGATGGTGAACGGAACGTTGAGCAGGCGAGCCAGTGTTTCAGCCAGCAAGGTCTTGCCCGAACCGGTCGGGCCGATCAGCAGGATGTTGCTTTTGCCGAGCTCGACGTCGTCGTTCTTCTTGTCACGCTGGTTCAAGCGCTTGTAGTGGTTGTACACCGCTACCGCAAGAACCTTCTTCGCGCGCTCCTGGCCAATCACGTACTGATCCAGGATGCCGCTTATTTCTTTGGGCGAGGGCAATTTATGCGCGCTGCTCTCGGCCTGGGCTTCCTGCACCTCCTCGCGGATGATGTCGTTGCACAGGTCGACGCACTCGTCGCAGATAAAGACCGAGGGGCCGGCAATCAATTTGCGCACTTCATGCTGGCTTTTGCCACAGAAGGAGCAATAGAGCAGCTTGTTGCCGTTGTCCTCGCCGTTGCGGGTGTCAGTCATTCGATCGATCCAAATCCGATAGGCTTGCAACACAAGATGAAGGCTATTGCGGGCTTTTTCAAGCCCACAGGTGGCTGACATGGCCACCACCCCCATCTGGCTGCTTAGGCGGGCAAGTTGCGCTTGGACATCACAGAGTCGATCAGACCGTAATCGACCGCACGCTCGGCGCTCATGAAATTGTCGCGGTTGGTGTCCTTCTCGATGGTCTCGATGCTCTGGCCGGTGTGGTGCGCCAGCAGCGAATTGAGACGCTCGCGAATGAACAGGATTTCCTTGGCATGGATTTCGATGTCCGAAGCCTGACCCTGGAAACCGCCCAACGGCTGGTGAATCATCATGCGCGAATTGGGCAGGCAGTGACGCTTGCCCGCGGCGCCACCGGCCAGCAGGAAGGCGCCCATGCTGCAGGCCTGGCCAATGCAGGTCGTGGACACGTCCGGCTTGATGAACTGCATGGTGTCGTAGATCGACATGCCGGCCGTCACCGAACCGCCTGGCGAGTTGATGTAGAGATGGATGTCCTTGTCCGGGTTTTCCGCCTCAAGGAACAGCAACTGCGCGGCGACCAGGTTGGCCATGTAGTCTTCCACAGGGCCGATCAGGAAGATCACTCGTTCCTTGAGCAGGCGCGAGTAGATGTCGTACGCACGTTCGCCACGAGCCGATTGCTCGATAACCATCGGGACCAGGCCGCCTGCGGCCTGGATGTCAGAGCTCTGCTGAATATAAGAATTGCGGGACATGTCTCGCACTCACTCCCAAATAGTCATGTCTTGAATACGCATAAGCCAGCGCGAAGGCTGGCTTATGGTGTTTTCGAACCTCAGAGAACGATCACTCGGCTTGTGCTGCTTCCGCCGGCTTGACCGCTTCTTCGTAAGAGACCGACTTGTCGGTCACCTTGGCTTTCTGCAGAACAGTATCCACAACTTGTTCTTCCAGCACAACCGAACGGACTTCGTTCAGCTGCTCTTCATTTTTGTAGTACCACGATACAACTTGCTCAGGCTCCTGGTAGGCCGAGGCCATTTCCTGGATCAGCTCGCGCACACGTGCTTCGTCCGGCTTGAGCTCGTTCTGCTTGACCACTTCGGCAACGATCAGACCCAGTACGACGCGGCGCTTGGCCTGTTCGGTGAACAGCTCGGCCGGCAATTGGTCTGGCTTGATGTTGCCACCGAACTGCTGCACGGCTTGAACGCGCAGACGGTCGACTTCGTTGTCGAGCAGCGCCTTGGGCACCTCGATCGGGTTGGTCGACACCAGACCGTCCATGACCTGATTCTTGATCTTGGCCTTGATTGCCTGACGCAGCTCGCGCTCCATGTTCTTGCGAACTTCGGTGCGGAAGCCGTCGAGACCGGTTTCCTTGATGCCGAACTGGCCGAAGAACTCTTCGTTCAGCTCTGGCAGCTTGGCTTCGGAAACGCTGTTGACGGTGACGGTGAACTCGGCGGCCTTGCCGGCCAGCTCAAGATTCTGGTAGTCCTCGGGGAAGCTCAGGCTCAAGACCTTCTCTTCACCGGCCTTGGCGCCGACCAGGCCGTCTTCGAAACCGGGGATCATGCGGCCCGAACCCAGAACCAGCTGGGTACCGCTGGCCGAACCACCGGAGAACTCTTCGCCTTCGATCTTGCCGACGAAGTCGATGTTCAGCTGGTCTTCGGTCTGCGCGGCGCGATCGGTCTGCTCGTAGCGTACGTTCTGCTTGCGCAGCACTTCGAGCATGTTGTCCAGGTCGCTGTCGGCGACGTCGGCGCTCAGGCGCTCGACTTCGATGCTGTCGAACGCGCCGACTTCGAACTCGGGGAACACTTCGAAGGTGGCGATGTATTCCAGGTCCTTGCCCTTTTCGAACACTTTTGGCTCGACGGCGGGTGCGCCGGCTGGGTTGAGCTTCTGCTCGACCACGGCTTCATAGAAGGAAGCCTGGATGACGTTGCCCAGGGCTTCCTGGCGCGCGTCAGCCTCGTAGCGCTGACGGATGACGCTCATAGGCACCTTGCCTGGACGGAAGCCCGGGATCTTGGCGTTACGGGCGGTCTGTTGCAGACGCTTGTTGACTTCGGCCTCGATGCGCTCGGCGGGAACGCCGATGGTCATGCGGCGCTCGAGAGCGGAAGTGTTTTCAACAGAAACTTGCATGGATTTTCCTCGTTGCACAGACGTTAGCCGGCCATTTCCGACCCCAGATCAAGGGCAAGCATTCTAGAGGCTCGAACTCAAGAAGTCACCCTATGCACAGGGTTGCGCACAAAGTCGCTGCAGAAACCGTCAAACGGCAGCAAAACAAGGCCGGTCAAGGCCTGTAAATGCCCTTGCGGACAAGTTTTGCAAGATAATCTCCGGCTCACTGGTATCCTATGCAGAGGATAAAGCCATTACCTTGCACTTACATGTGGAGATCCCGGCCATTCTCTCGCTTCCCCAAGCAACCCCTATTCTTGCAGGACCCTCATGGCCATAAGCCCTGACACGCCGGTTTCCCTCGCCAACTGCGAGGACGAGCCCATTCACCGGCCCGGCGCCATTCAGCCCCACGGCGCGCTGATCGCCCTGGACGGCGAAGGTCGCGTGCTGACCCGCAGCGCCAACCTGATGGCCGTCACCGGACTGGATGTACTGCCGGGCACTACTCCGAACAACGAACTGCTGGGCGCCGATGTCCTGGCGTTGATCGCCGAGGGCCTCGCCAGCAGCGATCACTGGGCGAACAGCGTCGAGAGCGTCCTGCTTGGCCGGCTGTTCGACGTGGTTGCCCATCGCCATCTGCAAGTGCTGTACCTGGAGTTCGAACCGCGACGCACCGCCAGCGGTTCGTTCAGCCAATTTGCCCTGTACGCGCAACGCATCATCAGCCAGATGCAGAACCGCCACGATATCGACGCGTTGCTGAGCCGCGTAACGGCGGAGATCCGCAACATGACGGGTTTCGACCGGGTCATGGCCTACCGCTTTCGACCCGACCTGTCGGGCGAAGTCATCGCCGAGGCGCACCGCGAGGACCTCGAGAGCTACCTGGGCCAGCGCTACCCGGCATCGGATATCCCTGCCCAGGCACGCCTGCTCTATATACTCAATCCGATTCGCCTGATCGCCGACGTGGCCTACGCACCGGCGCCGTTGACACCATCGGTGGATCCACGGACCGGCCAACCGTTCGACCTCAGCTTCAGCACACTGCGCAGCGTTTCGCCGATTCACTGCGAATACCTGACCAACATGGGTGTACGCGCATCGATGAGCGTGTCGATCGTTGTCGGCGGCAAGCTGTGGGGGTTGTTTTCCTGCCATCACATGACGCCCAAGACGATGGCGCATCCGTTGCGCATGTCTTTCCAGGTCATCTCGCAGGTGTGCAGCGCGCTGGTCGAGCGGCTCGAGCACAACCTGGCCACCCAGACCCTGAAACAGGCCAGTGACCAGCAGCAGACCCTCATGACCCTGGCGCGCGACTCAGAAGATCTGGTCAGTGCATTGGCGGGCGAGTCGGACAACATTGCCGCCCTGATACCCTGCGATGGCGCCGCGGTGGTGATGTCGGGGCGCACCCAGAGCATCGGCGGGCACTTCGACCCGCTGTGTCGCCAGGTGCTGGAACACGTCGAGCAGGACCCGAACCTCGAGGTCTTCCACACCGAGAATTGGCAGGGTTCGGAGAGCGAGCGCAATACCAGTGGCTACTGCGGCATTCTGGCGGTCCGTTTCCATCGCCAGGAATCGGGCTGGGTGATGTGGCTGCGCAAGGAAGAAATCAACAATGTGCGCTGGGGCGGCAAGCCGGAGAAGATCATCAAGGTCGGGCCGTCCGGAGCGCGACTGACCCCACGGGGCTCGTTCGAGGCCTGGGAAGAAGTGGTGCGCGGACGCTCGGCCAGCTGGAGCGATACCGACATCGACATCGCCGAGAAGCTGCGACGTGACCTGGTCGAATTGTGCCTGAGCCGCGCCAGCGAGATCGATGGCATGCGGCAGCGCCTGATCGCCATGCTCGGTCATGACCTGCGCAATCCCCTGCAATCCATCTCCATGGCCGCAGCCATGCTGTCCTCGAACGAGACACGCGACACCGAGCTGCGCAAGCACATCAGCCACTCCAGTGGCCGCATGGAACGCCTGATCAGCCAGATCCTGGAGATGAGCCGCCTGCAGTCGGGCCTCGGCATCATGGTCAATCGGGTTGAAACCGATCTGTCGGCGCTGGTCGAAAGCATCGTCGATGAAACGGCGGTGGCTTTTCCCGGCCTGACCATCGAAGCGCGCATCCAGCCGGATGTGCGCGCCATGGTCGATCCGGACCGCTACGCGCAGGTCATCACCAACCTGCTGGGCAACGCCCGCTACCATGGCACGCCGGATACGCCAGTACTGATCAGCTTGAGCACGGAGCAAAACAGCACGCGGTTGTCGGTCCTCAACCAGACCACCCCGGTGGCCCCAGAGCGCCTGTCGACCCTGTTCCAGCCGTTCAAGCCGCACAGCGGTGAAAACCTGCGCAACAAGAACGGGCTGGGGATCGGGCTGTACATTTCGCAGGCCATCGCGGTTGCGCACAGTGGCAACCTGAGCGTCGAGCAGAACGGCAATGTCATTACCTTCAGCATGGTCCAGCCCGTGGAGGCGTGAATCGCCGACTGAAACGCAGACACGAAAAAGCCGCCCGTAGGCGGCTTTCACGTTGCGCAGCAGGCCGAGGCCTGGCTGTACTTGTTGGTGCGGACGAAGAGACTCGAACTCTTACACCTTGCGGCGCTGGAACCTAAATCCAGTGTGTCTACCAATTCCACCACGTCCGCGTGTAGCTTTTAAAGCAAAGGCGCCGGATCGGTAAGAATCGGGCGCCTTTCGGAATATGGGGTGGACGATGGGGATCGAACCCACGACAACAGGAGTCACAATCCTGTGCTCTACCAACTGAGCTACGCCCACCATATTGCGTTTACTGCGTTACTTGTGCCAAAGCTGCCTAATGGCGCACCCGGCAGGACTCGAACCTGCGACCATCCGCTTAGAAGGCGGATGCTCTATCCAGCTGAGCTACGGGCGCTTTTGAGTCTGTAGTCCTTGCAGATTACAAATCCAGAGCTTCAGTCGGTGATGACAAACAAGCCTTGAAACTGCCTGTTTTGCTCTACCTTCTTCACCAGTGCTAGGCCCTGCCCGACAAGTGCGACGAATGTTATAGGCGAGCCTTAGGGTCGTCAACTCTTTTTTGAAAAAAATTCATTTAATTAAAGGGCTTAGGAGGTTTCGCGAAGCAAGCGCCTTTGCCCTGGGCGTGCGACATGCGAGAATGCGCGCACATTTTCATTCCTTTTCGATGGTTAATCACGCGTCATGACTGCACAACTTATCGACGGCAAGACGATCGCCGCCAACCTGCGCCGGCAGATCGCTCAACAGGTTGCCGAGCGTCGTCGGCAAGGCCTGCGCACGCCAGGCCTCGCGGTGATTCTGGTGGGTACCGACCCCGCCTCCCAAGTCTATGTTTCGCACAAGCGCAAGGACTGCGAGGAAGTCGGTTTCGTTTCCCAGGCCTTCGACCTGCCGAGCACCACCTCCCAGCTCGAACTCGAGACGCTGATCGACACGCTTAACGCCGACACCAAGATCGACGGCATCCTGTTGCAGCTGCCGCTGCCCGAGCACCTGGACGCCTCGCTGCTGCTCGAGCGCATTCGCCCGGACAAGGACGTCGATGGTTTCCATCCTTATAACGTCGGCCGCCTGGCCCAGCGCATTCCGTTGCTGCGTCCGTGTACGCCCAAGGGCATCATGGCCCTGCTGGAAAGTACCGGCCAGGATCTGTATGGCATGGACGCGGTGGTGGTGGGCGCCTCCAACATCGTCGGCCGGCCGATGGCCATGGAGTTGCTGCTGGCAGGCTGCACCGTGACCGTGACCCATCGGTTCACCAAGGACCTGGCGGGCCACGTGGGCCGCGCCGATCTGGTGGTGGTTGCCGCGGGCAAGCCAGGGCTGGTGAAGGGCGAATGGATCAAGGAAGGTGCGCTCGTGATCGATGTGGGCATCAACCGTCAGGACGATGGCAAGCTGGTCGGCGACGTGGTCTATGAAACCGCCCTGCCCCGGGCCGGCTGGATCACCCCGGTGCCAGGCGGCGTGGGCCCGATGACCCGCGCCTGCCTGCTGGAAAACACCCTGTATGCAGCAGAGACGCTGCACCGGTGATGTAGACCCTTTTTCGCGGCCGCTGACCGCTCCCACAGAGGGTCCGATGTCCGTGGGAGCGGTCCGTGGCCGCGAAAAGGGCGACGCGGTCTATCAGGCAAACCGCAGCGCGGCGTTCGCGGCCGCTGACCGCCCCCACAAATGACCGCGCCTGCTGCTATTTCTTTGCGTCCTCCCACGACTTGACCAGCTCGGCGTAGCCCACGGTCTGACCCTGGGGTTTTTCGTTGGCCAGTTTGGGCTTGGGTGCGCCGGGCTGGTCGAACCAGTACTGGGCGTCGCGCTCGGGGTTCATCTTCGGCCCGCACACGGGTTGCACCTTGCTGCGTTCCAGGCGCGTCATGATCGCGTCCTGGTCCTTGGCCAGGCCATCGAGCGCCTGCTGTGGGGTCTTCTCGCCGCTGGCCGCCTCGGAAATGTGGCTCCACCACAACTGCGCCAGACGCGGATAGTCAGGCACGTTGGTGCCGGTCGGGGTCCATTGCACGCGAGCCGGGCTGCGGTAGAACTCCACCAGGCCGCCCAGCTTTGGCGCCAGATCGGTCATGGCCTGGGAATTGATGTCCGATTCGCGAATCGGCGTCAGGCCGACGATGGTCTTTTTCAGCGACACCGTCTTCGACGTCACGAACTGCGCGTACAGCCAGGCTGCCAAGCGCTGCTTCTCGGGCGTCGATTTGAGGAAGGTCCAGGCGCCGGTGTCCTGATACCCCAGCTTCATGCCCTCCTCCCAGTACGGGCCCTTGGGCGAAGGCGCCATGCGCCATTTCGGCGTGCCGTCGCCATTCATCACCGGCAGGCCAGGCTTGGTCATGTCGGCAGTGAACGCGGTGTACCAGAAAATCTGCTGGGCGATGTTGCCCTGGGCCGGTACCGGGCCGGATTCGGAGAAAGTCATGCCCTGAGCCTCGGGCGGTGCGTAGGCACGCATCCAGTCGACGTATTTCTGCGTCGCATAGACAGCCGCCGGGCCGTTGGTATCACCGCCACGGGTCACGCTGGAACCCACCGGATGGCAATCCTCCACGCGAATCCCCCACTCGTCCACCGGCAAGCCGTTGGGCAGGCCCTTGTCGCCACCGCCAGCCATGGAGAACCAGGCATCGGTAAAACGCCAACCCAGCGAGGGGTCTTTCTTGCCGTAGTCCATGTGCCCGTAGATGCGTTTGCCGTCGATCTCCTTGACGTCCTCGGAGAAGAACTTGGCGATGTCCTCGTAGGCCGACCAGTTGACCGGGACACCCAGCTCGTAGCCGTAGATTTCCTTGAATTTCTTCTTCAACTCGGGGCGTTCGAACCAGTCGGCACGGAACCAGTACAGGTTGGCGAATTGCTGGTCGGGTAGTTGATAGACCTTGCCGTCGGGCGCGGTGGTGAACGAGATACCGATGAAATCCTTGAGGTCGAGGGTCGGCGAGGTGGCCTTCTTGCCCTCGGGACTGGCCATCATGTCGGTGATCGATTCGCTCTTGCCGTAGCGAAAGTGGGTGCCGATCAGATCCGAGTCGTTGACCCAGCCATCGTAGATGTTCTTGTCCGACTGCATCTGCGTCTGCAGCTTCTCGACCACATCGCCTTCCTGCAACAGATCATGGGTCAGCTTGATCCCGGTAATCTCGCTGAACGCCTTGGCCAGTGTCTTGGCTTCGTATTCATGGGTGGTGAGCGTTTCGGACACCACGTTGATGCTCATGCCGCGGAACGGCTTGGCGGCCTCGATGAACCACTGCATCTCCGCCATCTGCTGCTCGGGTGTGAGGGTGGAGGGCTTGAATTCGGCCCCCACCCATTTCTTCGCCGCGTCTTCATAGGCATCCGCCCATGCCGCGGCGCTTAGCCCCGCGCACGCCAGCGCGGTCGCCAGGGCAATGCTATGTCGCAGTTTGTTGTTGTTCTTGTACATAGTGACCTCCTGTTTGGAATTTTTGCGTTGCGCAGATCCGCATGGCTCAGCCCCAACGCACTACCGCCAGCAACCACACCAGGGACAGCGCCGAGGCAACCCAGATGCTCCAGTCGGTAACGCCGATCACCAGCAGGTGCAGGTAGGCGCTACCGAGAAGACCGATGAACAACCGATCGCCGCGAGTGGTCGCGATCGGCAGGAACCCGCGCCGCTCGGTGCAGGGCGAGCGCAATTCGTAGAACGTCATGCCAGCGAGCAACAGCGCGATAGCGCCGAAGAACAGGGCAGTCGGTAGAGTCCAGGCCATCCACTCCATCACAGGCTCCTCATACGCGGCCCAGGGCGAAGCCCTTGGCCACATGGTTGCGAACGAACCAGATCACCAGCATGCCGGGCACGATGGTCAGGACGCCGGCCGCAGCCAGCACACCCCAGTCGATGCCCGAGGCTGAAACGGTACGGGTCATCACCGCTGCGATCGGCTTGGCATTGACCGAAGTCAAGGTGCGCGCCAGCAGCAACTCCACCCACGAGAACATGAAGCAGAAGAAGGCCGTGACACCGATCCCCGAGCCAATCAGCGGCATGAAGATCTTCACGAAGAACTTCGGAAAGCTGTAGCCATCGATGTAGGCGGTTTCGTCGATCTCCTTCGGCACGCCGGACATGAAGCCTTCGAGAATCCACACCGCCAGCGGTACGTTGAACAGGCAGTGCGCGAGCGCGACGGCGATGTGCGTGTCGAACAGGCCGATGGATGAGTACAGCTGGAAGAACGGCAGCAGGAACACCGCCGGAGGTGCCATGCGGTTGGTCAGCAGCCAGAAGAACAGGTGCTTGTCGCCTAGGAAGCGGTAGCGCGAGAAGGCATACGCGGCCGGCAGCGCGACACTGAGCGAGATCAGCGTGTTGAGGCTCACGTAGTACAGCGAATTGATGTAGCCGGTGTACCAACTGGGGTCGGTGAAGATCACCCGATAGTTGGCCAGGGTGAAATCATGGGGAAACAGGGTCAGCCCGCCGAGGATTTCGCCGTTGCTCTTGAACGACATGTTCAGCAACCAGTAGATGGGCACCAGCAAAAACAGGATGTACAGCAGCAGGGGGATCAATTTGCGCTTGCTCATGGCTGCCTCAACCTTGCTTGTCGTTGTGGGTCATGGCGGTATAGAACAGCCAGGACACCAGCAGGATGATCAGGAAGTACACCAGCGAGAAGGCTGCGGCCGGGCCCAGGTCGAACTGACCCACGGCCATCTGCGTCAGGGTCTGGCTGAGGAACGTGGTGGCATTGCCCGGCCCGCCACCGGTCAGCACGAAGGGCTCGGTGTAGATCATGAAGCTGTCCATGAAGCGCAGCATGACCGCGATCAACAGCACGCTTTTCATCTTCGGCAACTGGATGTGCCGGAACACCGCCCAGTTCGAGGCGCGGTCGATACGCGCAGCCTGGTAGTACACGTCGGGGATGGCGCGCAGGCCTGAATAGCACAGCAGCGCCACCAGCGAAGTCCAGTGCCACACATCCATGACCAGCACCGTGACCCAGGCGTCCACAGTGTTGGACGCATAGTTGTAGCTGATGCCCATGGCGTTGAGCGTGTAGCCCAGCAAGCCGATGTCGGCGCGGCCGAAGATCTGCCAGATGGTGCCCACCACGTTCCAGGGAATCAGCAGGGGAATGGCCATGACGATCAGGCACAGCGACGACCAGCGGCCCTTGGCCGGCATGGTCAGGGCGATGGCGATGCCCAGCGGTATCTCGATCAGCAGCACGCAGCCCGAATAGATGAACTGGCGCAGCAGCGAATCGTGCAGGCGTGGGTCCTGCAGGACCTGGCGGTACCAGTCGGCGCCGACGAAGTAGCGGCTGGATTGGTCGAAGATGTCCTGCACCGAATAGTTGACCACGGTCATCATTGGAATCACGGCGCTGAACGCCACCAGCAGGAACACCGGCAGCACCAGCCACCAGGCCTTGTTGTTCTGGACCTTGTTCATGGGTTCACCTCCAGCAGACGGTCATCGGCATAGACCATCAGCCACTGCGCGGGAAAACTGATGAACACCGTGCCTTCAGGCACGGTGCGGTCCTCGGGCAAGCGCACCTTGAAGGTCTGGCCGCCGAGCACCAGGGTGAGAATCTTGTAGGTGCCCAGGTCTTCCAGGTGGACCTGTTCACTGTGCAGGGCCGCCTCGAAGCCTTCGTCCCAGACCCGGATGAACTCGGGGCGGATGCCGATCTGCAGGCGTTGCCAGCCGCCCTGGGCAATGCGCGCCTGCAAGGCCTCCGACAACGGCACATGAATGCCGCCGAAGCCGACCCCGCCACGCTCGGGCTGGACATCGACGAGGTTCATGCCGGGGCTGCCGATGAAGTAGCCGACGAAGGTGTGCGCCGGTCGTTCGAACAGCTCGCGCGGGGTGCCGAACTGGACGATCTGGCCGCCGTACATGACCGCGATCTTGTCGGCGAAGGTGGATGCCTCGAGCTGGTCGTGGGTGACGTAGACCATGGTGATGTTGAACTGCTCGTGGATCTGCTTGAGCTTGCGCCGCAGTTTCCATTTCAGGTGCGGGTCGATGACCGTCAGCGGCTCATCGAAAAGGATCGCCGAGACGTCGTCGCGTACCAGGCCGCGGCCCATCGACACTTTCTGTTTTTCGTCGGCACTGAGATTGCGCGCCTTGCGCTGCAGCAAGCGTTGCAAGTCGAGCACCTCGGCCACTTCCTGCACCCGAACCTTGACCTGTTCCTCGGACTTGCCCTGGTTGCGCAAGGGGAATGCCAGGTTGTCGAATACCGTCATGGTGTCGTACACCACCGGAAACTGGAACACCTGGGCAATGTTGCGCTGCTCGGGTGGCAGCTCGTTGACTACCTTGCCGTCGAACAGCACCTGCCCGTGGGAGGGGCTGAGCAACCCGGAAATGATGTTGAGCAAGGTCGATTTGCCGCACCCGGACGGGCCGAGCAAGGCGTAGGCGCCGCCCTGCTCCCAGATGTGATCCATCTCGCGGATGGCATAGTCTTCGGGCCCCGCCGGATGGGCGCTGTAACTGTGGGCCAGGTGCTGCAGACGTATCTCGGCCATCAGGCAGCCCTCGCTACACGCAGGCCGGGGGCCTGGACCAATTGTCCGTCGCGCTGGAACACGAACAGCTTGTGGGTCGGGATGTACACCGGTATGGCCGCGTCCACCGCATAGTCGTGGACGCCCGGCAGATGCAGCACCAGCGAAAAGTACTCGTTGCGTACGTGCAGGAACGTCTCCGAGCCGCTGATTTCCGCAAGCTCCACGGTTACCGCCAGTTCCAGGTCGTCGTCATTGCTGGGGGTCAGGCCGATGTGGCTGGGTCGCACGCCGAAGCGGTAATCGCCATCGGGGACGCCGGACAGGTCGAGATTGCGGGCGAAGTGAACGAAGTTGGCGAAGCTGACTTCCTGACCACCGATGCGACCTTCGATCAGGTTGATCGGCGGTTCGGAAAACAGCTCGGCCGCCAGCACCGTGGCTGGCCGGTGGTAGACCTCCGGCGTCCTGCCACTCTGAATCACCCGCCCCTCGTGAAGAATGGTGGTGGTGCCGCCCAGCGCCAGGGCTTCGTTGGGTTCGGTGGTGGCGTACACGGCAATGGTATGGCGGGTCAGGAACAACTCGCGCATCTCGAAACGCAGTTCTTCGCGCAGCTTGTAGTCGAGGTTCACCAGCGGTTCGTCGAACAGGATCAGTTCGGCATCCTTGACCAGCGCGCGGGCCATGGCCGTGCGTTGTTGCTGGCCACCGGACAATTCCAGCGGGTGGCGCTTGAGGAACGGCTCGATCCGCAACATGCGTGCGGTCTGCAACACGCGCTCCTCGATCTGCTCGCGGGCCATGCCGGCCTGGCGCAGCGGCGAGGCAATGTTGTCGAAGACGGTCATGGTCGGGTAGTTGATGAACTGCTGGTAGACCATGGAGACGTTGCGCTGGCGCACCGGTTTGCCGGTCACGTCCACACCGTTCATCAACACGCGGCCCTGGTCAGGTTTGTCCAGGCCGGCCATCAGCCGCATGAGGCTGGTCTTTCCAGACAGGGTACGTCCCAGCAGAACGTTGAACGAACCGGGTTCCAGCACCAGCGACGCATTGTCGATGTACAGCTGATTTTCCACACGACGAGTGACCTGCTCGAGCACAAGGGACATGGCGGCGCCTTTTTTATTATTGGAAGCGGTTGCGGCTTCGCATCGGTACGACTGCTGGCAAACCCAGAGCGATAACCGTGCCAATTGCCGCCAGTCGCGGCTGCAAGCGCCAGCCAAACGGTTCGAGGATTCGTGGCGACGACAGACGGGGTTCATCACTGAACAAAAATGAACGCCTGGCGCATTGACAATGAACAGCCGTGAACAACACTGCATGAACAAAAACAACAAGGCCGCGCGCCGGGATACTCGAACCATGTCCGTATCCAATCCACTGCTTGCCCATGACCAGCTCATTCAACGCTCCTGGGCTCGCTGTCGCGAAGCGGGGCTGGAGCATCATCACGCGCCGCGTTTCGAGCCGCTGGCGCTCGGTGCACTGCAACAGATGCTCGACTGTCATCACGCCCTGCTGCACACCACCCATCGCGAAGTACTGCCCTACTACGAACACATCCTGGGCAACTCGCGCTGCTTGATTCGGCTGGCGGACGCGCAGGCGCGCGTGCTCAGATCGTGGGGAGAGCAGCCGGGCGCCATCCGCAGCCACGCAGGTTTCGTTCCCGGCGCCTGCTGGCTGGAAACGTCGGCCGGGACCAATCCGATCGGCACTGCACTGGCCTGCCGCCAGGCCGTGCATGTCGAGCCCGACGAGCACTTTCTGCTTGCCAACCGTCTGATGAACGGCTCGGCGTCACCGATCTTCGACGCGCAACGGCGAATGGTCGCGGTACTGGACGTTTCCAGCGACAGTCACCTGCCGCCTTCGCACACCCTCGGGTTGGTGAAGATGATGAGCCAGACGGTCGAGAACCGCCTGATCCTCGAGGCGTTCGCCGACCGGCATTACCAATTGATCTTCAATACCGGGGTCAACAACCTCGACAGCCAGTGGGCCGGGCTGCTGGTGTTCGACGACAACGGTCGCGTGCTGGCCGCCAACCGTCGCGCCGACAGCCTGCTGGGTGTCGAGCTTCCGGGGCTGACCGTGCAGCAGGTGTTCCGGCTGACGCCGCAGGCACTGCTCGACCATCCGCCGGAGCGCACGTTCGCCTTGCAGCCGCCAGGGCGCAACCGGTTGCAGTGCCTGCTCAAGAAACCGCTGGTGTGCGCCGCTCCGGCTGCAGCGCGACGTGGCACCGACCCGCGCCTGGACAAAGCCATGCAGCAGGGTCTGCGCCTGTTGGAGAAGGACGTGCCGTTGCTGCTGCGCGGTGACACCGGTACCGGCAAGGAAGTGTTGGTCAAGGCCCTGCACCGGGCCAGCAGCCGCGCGTCTTGCCCGCTGATTGCGGTCAACTGTGCGGCGATTCCCGCCGAGCTGGTCGAGTCGGAACTGTTCGGCTACGAGCGGGGCGCCTTCACCGGGGCCAGCCAGAAGGGCAGCCCCGGGCTGGTGCGCAAGGCCGACAAGGGCATTCTGTTCCTCGACGAGATCGGCGACATGCCGTTGCCCACCCAGGCACGGCTGCTGCGCGTATTGCAGGAGCGCTGCATCCAGCCGCTGGGCTGTGGCGACCCGATACCGGTGGACATTCGTCTGATTTCCGCGACCCATGAGGATCTGCGCCAGCGGGTGCAGGCCGGCCTGTTCCGCGAAGACCTCTACTACCGCCTGGCTGGCATGACCCTGCACCTGCCGACCCTGCACGCGCGCAGCGACAAGCGCGAGCTCATCGAACAGGTGTGGGAGTCGCACCGCGAACCTCAGCAGAGCGCCGGTTTCAGTGCCCAGGTGTGGGCCGCATTCATGGCTCACCCCTGGCCTGGCAACGTGCGTCAGTTGTCTGCGGTGGTCAAGGTCGCGCTGGTACTGGCCGATGAGGAGCTGATAGGCCTGGACCATCTGCCCGAGGATTTTCTTCGCGAGGCGGGCCCGTTGCCGGCGCAGGAACAGGCCTTGCCGCGCCCGCTGCTGACCCTGGCCAAGGTCAGTGATCTGGGCGAGTTGCTGCAGGCCAGCGACGGCAACATCTCGCGCCTTGCCAGGCGCCTGGGGGTCAGCCGCAATACGCTGTACAAGCGCCTGCGCGAGCAGGGACATGCTGGGCAAGACGCCTCTTCAGACCCTGCCAAACGTCTGCGAGGGCCTGCGCAGGGTCGGGTCGAAGGGGTTCAGCCGTGGGCCGATGGCAGCGGCTTCGCGCTTGAGCAGCTCGACCACCGTGGGTAGACGGTCGGGGCCAAGTCGATCGCTGATGGTGGCCACGCTGAGGGCCGCCACCGCGTGGCCGTTGCGGTCGAGTATCGGCACTGCCAGGCCTGCCATGCCGGGCAGCACACCGGTGTTGCGCGCGGCATAGCCGAGCTGGCGAACGCTGTCGACTTCCGAGCGCAGCAGCACTTCGTCGTACAAGTGCAGGTCCTTGAGCCGGGGCAGGTTGTAGTGGATCACGGTTTCGCGCTCGTCTTCGGGCAGGAACGCGAGGATCGCCAGGCTGCCTTGCCCTACCCCCAGCGCAACACGACCGCCGATGTCGCCGGTGAAGGTGCGTATCGGGTAGGGCCCTTCGCTGCGGTCCAGGCAGATGGCATCGAAACCGCTGCGCGCCAGTAGAAACAGCGAGTCGCCCAACGACGCCGACAGCCGCAGCAGGCTGGGGCGCGCCAGCTCGCGCAGGTTGCTGCCATTGCCGGCGCGGGCGGCCAGGGCGAAGAACTCCAGGCTCAGCCGATAGCGTTTGCTGCGCGCATCCTGCTCGACCATGCCCTCCTCCACCAGCCCGCGCAACAGGCGGTGCGTAGTGGGTTGCGACAGGCCGATGCGCTCGGCGAGCTGGATGACGCGTTCGCCCTCGGTCGGCGCTGCCGACAATCCACGCAACACGGCAAACAGCCGGGAGACACCGCCCACACCTGGCTCCGAATTCCGTTCAGTGGAATCGTATTTCATATTTTGCTCATCCGATTTCATTGAAAGGATTAATGTGAAAATAACCACCCGCTCAGTGAAATAAGCGCTTTCGCCATCCTAGTCTTCGTCCTACTCTTCGTCCACGGGGCGAGACCAACAATAGCCGGCAGCCGACTCAGAACGAGCGCCACCCCATCGCAGGACCCCTTTCGCCTCTGCCCTCGATCAACGCACCGCACATGCGGCCGACAACGACAGGTAGAACGCAGCCATGGCCTTTCTCGAACTTCAAGCACTGTGCAAACGCTACGGACCCGTGCAGGCCGTGGTGGCGACCGACCTGAGCGTCAGCCAGGGCGAGTTCGTCTCGCTGCTCGGCCCTTCGGGTTGCGGCAAGACCACCACGCTGCAGATGATTGCCGGTTTCGTCGATGTGACCAGCGGCCGGATCGTGCTCGACGGCCGCGACATCACCCATGCCAAACCCAGCAGCCGCGGCCTTGGCGTGGTGTTCCAGAGCTACGCGCTGTTCCCGCACATGAGCGTGCGCGACAACGTGGCTTTCGGTTTGAAGATGCGCAAGGTTGGCAGCAGCGACATTCGTACCCGTGTCGACCAGGTGCTGGCGCTGGTGCGCCTGACCGCCCATGCCGAGCGTTACCCTCGCGAGCTGTCCGGGGGCCAGCGTCAGCGTGTGGCCCTGGCCCGCGCACTGGTGATCCAGCCGCCGGTGCTGCTGCTCGACGAGCCACTGTCCAACCTTGACGCGAGCCTGCGCGAGGAAATGCAGTTCGAGATTCGTCGCATCCAGTGTGAAGTCGGCATCACCACCCTGATGGTGACCCACGACCAGGCCGAGGCCTTGTCGATCAGCGACCGGGTGGTGGTGATGCAGGCCGGTCAGGTCACCCAGATCGACGAGCCCTACAAGCTCTACGAGCACCCCCGCACGCCGTTCATTTCCGGTTTCGTCGGCAAGGCCAACCTGCTGCCCGGCGAGTACGACGCGCTGGGCCAGCCACAGGTCTTGGCACAGGCCGGGGAAGGCGAACTGATGTTGAGCCTGCGCCCGGAGAAGATCGATTTCTGCAACGCCGATGAAGGGCGCATCCAGGGCCGTATCGTGACCCGCTATTTTCTCGGCAGCCAGTGGCTGTATCGCTTGGAAACCGTGCTCGGCGAAATCACCGTAGTGCGCCGCAACGATGGCAGCGCACCGCTGGCCACCGGCGTCACCGTCGGCCTGGACTGGCCAGGCGAGCTGCTTCGAGTGCTCGCTAGCGAGGCCTGCGCATGAGCCGCGGATACCTATTGTCGGCGCCGGCGCTGGCACTGTTCGTCGGCCTGCTGATCGTCCCGCTGGGCCTGACCCTGGTGCTGTCGTTCAACCTGTTCGACTACGAAGTGGGGGTCAAGAGCGACAGCTACACACTGGCCAACTACGCCGCCCTGCTCAGCGACGGCTATTTCTACGAGATTTTCTGGCGGACGTTCTGGATCAGCGCCCTGGTGACCTTGCTGTGCGTGGTGATCGGCGTGCCGGAGGCCTACATCCTCAGCCGCATGGGCACGCCGTGGCGCTCGATCTTCCTGATTCTGATCCTGACCCCGCTGCTGATTTCGGTGGTGGTGCGCGCCTTTGGCTGGAGCCTCTTGCTGGGCGCCGATGGCCTGATCAACCAGGCTATCGCCGCCTTGGGCGGGCGGCCGCTGAAAATGCTCTATACACCGTTCGCGGTGATTCTGGCGCTGGTGCATGTGATGTTGCCGTTCATGATCATCCCGGTCTGGACCTCGCTGCAGAAGCTCGACCCGGCTGCCGAGCAGGCCGCGCAATCGCTGGGCGCAAGCCAGGCGAAGGTGATGCGTATGGTGGTGCTGCCGCAGATCATGCCCGGCGTGCTGTCGGGCACGCTGATCGTCTTCGGCCTGGCGGCCAGCTCGTTCGCCATTCCCGGCCTGCTCGGCGGACGCCGTTTGAAGATGGTCGCCACGGTGGTCTACGACCAGTACCTGTCGGAACTCAACTGGCCCATGGGCGCGACCATTGCCGTGGCGCTGTTGCTGGCCAACCTGCTGATCATGCTGTCTTGGAACCGCCTGGTCGAAGGTCGCTACAAGAAAGCCCTGGGGGAATGATCGATGTCCAAGAACGGTCCGTTGGCCCTGTCGTTTCATGCCCTGGTAGTGGTGTTCATGCTGGCCCCGCTGGTGGTGGTGTGCCTGGTGGCGTTCACCCCGGAGAACACCCTCACCCTGCCCACTTCCGGATTTTCCCTGCGCTGGTTCCGCGCCGTGTTCGAGCGCGCCGATTTCATCGACGCGTTCTATAACAGCCTGATCCTGGCGGTGGTCGCTGCAACCCTGGCGACCCTGATCGCCGTGCCGGCGGCGCTGGCGATCACCCGCTATCACTTTCCGGGACGCGACTTCCTCAATGCGCTGTTTCTCTCGCCGATCATCATTCCGCACCTGGTGCTGGGCGTGGCGATGCTGCGCCTGTTCGCGCTGATGGGGGTCAATGGCAGCTTCGTCTGGCTGATGCTGGCCCATGTGGTGGTGATCACCCCTTATGTGCTGCGTCTGGTGATCGCCGCCGCCATCGGCATCGACCGCAGCGCCGAGCAAGCGGCGGAATCGCTGGGCGCCAGCCGTTTCACCCTGTTTCGCCAGATCACCCTGCCGATGATCCTGCCGGGGGTAGCCGGGGGCTGGCTGCTGGCGTTCATCAACAGCTTCGACGAGGTGACCCTGTCGATCTTCGTCACATCGCCCGCAACCCAGACCCTGCCGGTGCGCATGTACGTGTATGCCACCGAGTCCATCGACCCGATGATGGCGGCCGTGTCGGCGCTGGTGATCGCCTTGACCGCCGCGACCATGATTCTGCTCGATCGGGTGTATGGCCTGGACCGCGTACTGGTGGGGAAAAACTGATGGCTTTGTTCAAGCGCCTGGCCGAGCTCGATCGCGCGTCGGTACCCTTCACCCTCGATGGACAAGCGGTGGCCGGTCTGGCCGGGGATACCCTGCTCACTGCGGTACTGACCTGCGCCGAGCACCTGCGCGGCAGCGACTTCAGTGCCCAGGCCCGTGCCGGTTTCTGCCTGATGGGCGCCTGCCAGGATTGCTGGGTGCGCTTGGGCGACGGCCGCCGCGTGCGCGCCTGTGCCACGCCATTGGCAGCCGGCATGCAGGTCGACCGCGAACCGGGGCGGCGCTCGTGAACGTGGTGGTGATCGTCGGCGCCGGACCTGCCGGCATCCGTGCCGCGCAGACCTTGGCCGCCCATGGCCTGCGCCCGTGCCTGGTGGACGAAGCCCTGCAGGGCGGCGGCCAGGTCTACCGACGTGCACCGGACAACTTTCAACGTCCTGCCAGCCAGCTCTATGGCTTCGAAGCGCGCAAGGCAGGTGCGGTGCATCAGGCGTTGGACGCATTGCGCGGGCAGATCGACTACCGTCCCGACACGCTGGTATGGAACGCCGAGGACGGTTACCTGCACACGCTCAACCAGCAGCGCGTCGACACCGTTGGATACGATCGGCTGTTGATCGCCACCGGCGCAACCGACCGCATCCTGCCGGTGCCGGGTTGGACGCTGCCCGGCGTCTACAGCCTCGGCGCCGCGCAGATTGCCCTGAAGGCCCAGGGGTGCGCGATCGGCGAGCAGGTGGTGTTCGCCGGCAGTGGGCCGCTGCTGTACCTGGTGGCCTATCAATACGCCAAGGCCGGCGCGCGGGTGCTGGCGGTACTGGACAGCTCGCCGTTCGCTGCTCAGGTCGCGGCCCTGCCCCGGCTGCTGCGTCAGCCCCTGACCCTGGCCAAGGGCTTGTATTACCGGGGCTGGTTGACCGCCCACGGGATCGCCGTGCATCAGGGCGCGAACCTGGTCACGGTCGACGGCCAGCGCCGGGTCGAAGCCGTCACCTGGCAGCAAGGCGGCAAACGACACACCCTGGCCTGTGACGGGTTGGCCTTCGCTCACGCGCTGCGCAGTGAAACGCAACTGGCAGACCTGCTCGGTTGCGCGTTTGCCTGGAGCCCGCTCAACCGGGCCTGGCTGCCGAGCCGCGACCAGGCCGGACGCAGCAGCGTGCCGGGGGTCTACCTGGCTGGTGATGGCGCTGGGATCATGGGCGCCGATGCGGCGGAAATGGCCGGCGAGCGCGCCGCCCTGGCCCTGCTCGAAGACCTGGGCGTGGCCGTCGACGCCAGGCGTGGTGCGCACCTGGAACGGCAACTGGCGCGCGCCCAGGGGTTTCGCGCCGGCTTGGAAGACGCCTTCCCGTTTCCCGAGGACTGGGCCCGCCAGGCACCCGATGAATTGATGCTCTGCCGGTGCGAGGAAATCAGCGTCGGCGCGGTGCGCGAGGTGGTCGCCCAAGGGCATACCGATATCAACCGAGTCAAAGCCCATTGTCGAGTCGGCATGGGCCGTTGCCAGGGGCGCATGTGCGGCAGTGCAGCGGTGGAAATCATCGCTCAGGCGGCCGCGTGTGCACCGCAGGCAGTGGGTCGCCTGCGCGCCCAGGCGCCCATCAAGCCGCTGCCCTTCGGTGTGGAGGTGCAGCCTTGAGCCAAGTGTGCGAAACCGATGTGATCATTGTCGGCGGCGGAATAGTCGGTGCTTCGGCAGCCTTGATGCTGGCGTTGCGTGGTCAGCGAGTGGTGCTGCTGGAGCGCGATTTCTGCGGCTCGCGGTCCAGCGGCGTGAACTACGGCGGCGTGCGCCGTCAGGGCCGTTCACTGGTGCAGTTGCCGCTGTCGCAGCGTGCCCATGAGCTGTGGAGCGATCTGCCTGGGCTGATCGGCATCGACGGCGAGTACGTGCGTTCCGGTCATTTGAAGCTGGCCCGCAGCGATTCCGACATGGCCCGGCTGCAAGACTGGGCCGACGCCGCCGCGGATTTCGATCTGGGTGTGGAGCTGCTTGACCGTCGTCAGTTGCGCCAGCGTTTTGCCTGGGTGGGCGACGTGGCCGTGGGTGCGTCACTGTGCAGCGCGGACGGGCATGCCAACCCGCGCCTGGTATCGCCCGCCTTCGCGGCAGCGGCCATGCGAGCGGGTGCACGGATCGTCGAGCAGGTGCAGCCGCTGGCCTACGACCATGACGGCCAGGCGTTCGTGCTGGCCTGCAGCAACGGCGAACGGCTGCGCGCACCCTGGCTGCTCAACTGTGCCGGGGCCTGGGCCAACCACATCGCCGAACAGTTCGGCGAGCAGGTACCGATGACCAGCGGCCACCCGGCAATGCTGGTGACCGAACCGCTGCCTGTGGTCATGGACGTCAGCACCGGGGTCGAGGGCGGTGGTATCTACGCACGCCAGGTAGCACGGGGCAATTGCGTGCTCGGCGGCGGGCAGGGGTTCGCCGTGGACACATTGCGGGCACGGCCCGGTCAGCTGGCCACTCTGGATATCCTGCGCAACGCCGTCGAGTTGTACCCGTTCCTGCACGGCGCGCAGGCGATCCGTACCTGGAGCGGGACCGAAGGCTACCTGCCCGATCGTGAGCCGGTGATCGGCCACAGCCTGGTGCAGCCGGGCC
Source organism: Pseudomonas sp. CFBP 8770 (assembly GCF_014841705.1). Lineage (NCBI taxonomy): Bacteria > Pseudomonadati > Pseudomonadota > Gammaproteobacteria > Pseudomonadales > Pseudomonadaceae > Pseudomonas > Pseudomonas sp. CFBP 8770. The sequence continues at coordinate 363,473 of NZ_JACYUL010000002.1, read as the reverse complement.
TGATCCATGCATTCGGCTTTGCCGGAGCCGGTTTCCAGATCGGCCCGGCAGTCGGTGAAGCCTTGTCGCAACTGATCGTCGAGGGCAGCAGTCGAGCGCCGATCGACGCGTTTTCCATCCAACGCTTTTCTCCCCTTGAACTGCATACAGGAAGGTCGCTTTCATGAAGCCAGTCAAACGTACGGTTCACGCACTCTCCCTCGCCGCCCTGCTGGCTGCCACAGGCGCACAGGCCGGGCCTACGCTCTACCTGGGCATGAACGGCGGCACCATGGAACGCCTGTATGCCGACAAGGTGCTGCCGGCGTTCGAGCAAGCCAACGATGTGAAGGTGGTCATCGTGCCAGGTACTTCGTCGGACATTCTCGCCAAGGTCCAGGCCAGCAAGGACAATCCGCAGATCCACGTGATGTTTCTGGACGACGGCATCATGTACCGCGCCATCTCCATGGGCTTGTGCGACACCCTGCAGGACAGCGATGGCCTGGCGGCCATCCCGGCCAAGGCGCGGATCAAGGATCAGGCGGCTGCCGTCAGCCTGGGGGTGACCGGGCTGGCCTACAACACCCGCCTGTTCAAAAAGAATGGCTGGGCCGCTCCTACCTCGTGGATGGACATGGCCGACAGCCGTTTCAAGGAAAAGCTGGTGTTTCAGTCACTCGCCTCCTCGACATTCGGCCTGCACGGCTTCTTGATGTTCAACCGTTTGCAGGGCGGCAGCGAAACCGACGTCGAACCTGGGTTCAAGGCGTGGCCAAAGACGGTCGGGCCGAATGTGCTGGAGTACATTGCCAGTTCGGCGAAGATTTCCGAGATGGTGCAGACCGACGAGGCGGCGCTGTTTCCGCTGACGCCGACTCAGGTGACCGCCTTGAAACTGCGCGGAGTGCCCGTTGAATACGCGCAACCCAAGGAAGGCGCGGTAGTGCTCAACGTGGCGGAATGTGTGATCGCCAAGAACGACCAGCCCGAACTGGCCCAGAAGCTGGCAGCTTACCTGCTGAGCCCCGAGGCCCAGGCACCGGCACTGGAGGAAGGCGACCAGATACCGTCCAACCCCAATACCCCAACCACCGACAAGACCCGTGGGCAGGTGCAGGCGATGGAAAAGTATCTGGAGACGGCGGTGGCCATCGACTGGGACCAGGTCAACCAGCTCCGCCCAGCCTGGAACGCCCGCTGGAGCCGCTCCATCGAGCGCTAGGCCATGCACCGAGTCGCCCGGTTCGCGGCCGCTGACCGCTCCCACAGGGGCACTGCGATGTACCTGTGGGAGCGGGCTCTGCCCGCGAAAGGCGCGACGCGGTCCAATTGGTACACCGCAGTGCCCGGTTCGCGGCCGCTGACCGCTCCTACGGGGAATGTTGCTGGATCAGTCCGCGAGGCGCCAGGTCGTGACACCTTTGCTGTCTTCCAATACCACACCCATGGCGGTCAACTCGTCGCGGATGCGGTCGGATTCGGCCCAGTCCTTGCCGGCACGTGCCGCCAGGCGGGCGGCAATGAGCGCGTCCACTTGCGCCGCGTCCACACGCCCGGCAGCGCCGGCTTGCAGGAATTGCTCGGAGTCGAGCTGCAACACCCCGAGCAGATCACCCAGTTCGCGCAAACGACCGGCCAAACCTGCGGCGGCATCAACGTCACTGTCACGCACGCGGTTGATCTCACGCACCAGATCGAACAACACCGCACAGGCTTCCGGCGTACCGAAGTCATCGTTCATGGCACTGGCAAAGCGCTCGACGAACACTTCGCCACCCGCCGCCGGCACCTTGGGCAAGCCCTTGAGCGCATGGTAGAAACGCTCCAGCGCGCCCTTGGCTTCCTTCAGGCTGTCTTCGGAATAGTTGATCGAGCTGCGGTAATGGCTGGAAACCAGCAGGTAGCGCACCACCTCGGGTTGATACTTCTCCAGCACATCGCGAATGGTGAAGAAGTTGTTCAGCGACTTGGACATCTTCTCGCCGTTGATACGGATCATCCCGCAGTGCAGCCAGGCGTTGGCGTACGGCTTGCCGGTGGCCGCTTCGCTCTGGGCGATCTCGTTCTCGTGGTGCGGGAATTCGAGGTCGTTACCACCACCGTGAATATCGAAGGTGTCACCCAGGCAGCAGGTCGACATCACCGAGCACTCGATATGCCAGCCCGGACGGCCAGGGCCCCACGGCGACTCCCAGCTCGGCTCGCCGGGCTTGACGCCCTTCCACAGGACGAAATCCAGAGGATCCTGCTTGGCTTCTTCCACTTCGATGCGCGCACCGATGCGCAGGTCTTCGACCTTCTTGCGCGACAGCTTGCCATAGCCCTGAAACTTGCCGACCCGGTAGTACACGTCGCCGTTGCCCGGCGCGTAGGCATAGCCCTTGTCGATCAAGGTCTGGATCATCGCCAGCATGCCGGGAATGTGCTCGGTGGCACGCGGTTCCTGGTCCGGCTTGAGGATGTTCAGGCGCGCCTCGTCCTCGTGCATCGCATCGATCATGCGCGCGGTCAGGGCATCGAAGCTTTCGCCGTTGTCCCGCGCACGGTTGATGATCTTGTCGTCGATGTCGGTGATGTTGCGCACGTAGGTCAGCTCATAGCCGCTGTAGCGCAGCCAGCGCGTGACCAGATCGAAAGCGACCATGCTGCGCCCGTGGCCCAGGTGGCAGTAGTCGTAGACGGTCATGCCGCACACGTACATGCGCACCTTGTTGCCGTCCAGCGGCGTGAAGACCTCTTTGCTCTTGCTCAGCGTGTTGTAGATGTTCAGCACAACGATTCCTCAACTTGGCCTGGCGAGGCTCAGCCCCACGAGTCACGCAGGGTGACGGTACGGTTGAACACCGGACGACCCGGTTGTGTGTCGACCAGGTCGGCGCAGAAATAGCCTTCGCGCTCGAACTGGAAACGGTCTTCCGGCGCAGCGTTGGCCAGCGACGGTTCGGCGCGGCAGCCGCGCAGTACCTGCAGGGAGTCGGGATTGATGTTGTCGAGGAACGTCGCGCCGTCTTCGGCCTTCTCCGGGTTGGCCGAGCGGAACAGGCGATCGTACAGGCGCACTTCGCACTCGACGCTGGCGGCGGCCGGTACCCAGTGGATCACGCCCTTGACCTTGCGCCCTTCCGGATTCTTGCCCAGGGTGTCCGGGTCGTACGAGCAACGCAGTTCGACGATGTTGCCATCAGCGTCCTTGATCGCTTCGTCGGCACGGATCACGTAGCTGCCACGCAGGCGCACTTCGCCGTTGGGTTCCAGGCGCTTGTAGCCCTTGGGCGGCTCTTCCATGAAGTCGTCGCGGTCGATGTACAGCTCGCGCTCGAACGGCAAGGCGCGCACGCCCATGTCTTCCTTGGGGTGGCGCGGCAGCTCGAGCTGCTCGACCTGGCCTTCCGGATAATTGGTGATCACTACCTTGAGCGGGCGCAGCACGCACATGGCGCGCGGTGCGTTGCGGTCGAGGTCGTCACGGATGCTGAATTCGAGCATCGACATGTCGACCACGCCGTCGGAACGGTTGGTGCCTATCATGTCGCAGAAGTTGCGGATCGACGCCGGGGTGTAGCCGCGGCGGCGGAAGCCCGAGAGCGTCGACATGCGCGGATCGTCCCAGCCCTGCACGTGCTGCTCGTCGACCAGTTGCTTGAGCTTGCGCTTGGAAGTCAGCGTGTAGTTGAGGTTCAGGCGGCTGAACTCGTACTGACGCGGGTGCGCCGGCACCGACAGATGGTCGAGGAACCACTCGTAGAGCGGACGATGCCCTTCGAATTCCAGGGTGCAGATGGAGTGCGTGATGCCTTCGATGGCGTCGGACTGACCGTGAGTGAAGTCGTAGTTGGGGTAGATGCACCAAGCGTCGCCGGTCTGGTGGTGATGGGCGTGGCGGATACGATAGAGAATCGGGTCGCGCAGGTTCATGTTCGGCGAAGCCATGTCGATCCGCGCACGCAGCACGCGCTCGCCGTCCTTGAACTCGCCGGCCTTCATGCGCGCGAACAGGTCGAGGTTTTCCTCGACGCTGCGCTCGCGGAACGGGCTGTTGCGGCCAGGCTCGGTCAGGTTGCCGCGGTATTCGCGTGCCTGCTCGGGGGTCAGGTCGCAGACGTAGGCGTCGCCCTGCTTGATCAGCTCCACGGCCCAATCGTGCAGCTGGTCGAAGTATTGCGAGGCGTAACGCTCTTCACCGGCCCACTCGAAGCCCAGCCACTTGATGTCGCGCTTGATGGCGTCGATGTATTCCTGGTCTTCCTTGGCCGGATTGGTGTCGTCGAAACGCAGGTTGCAGACACCGCCGAATTCCTGCGCCAGGCCGAAGTTCACGCAGATCGACTTGGCGTGGCCAATGTGCAGATAGCCGTTGGGCTCCGGCGGGAAGCGGGTGACGATCTGGCTGTGCTTGCCGGCGTCCAGGTCAGCCTGGACGATCGGGCGCAGGAAGTTGGCGGGCACGGCAGGGCCATTGCCTTTGGAGTTGGGAGCGTTGTCGGCGGTGGGCTTGCTCATTGGAATCCTTGAACGAACGATGCGTCGGCAGCCAGGGTAGGCCGACCAAATCAAAGCGCTTATCATAGCCGAAGCGGTCAACCGGCTGACAGGCCAGCCCCGACAAACTATCGGGTAAATCCTGCAGCGCGGCAAAAAACAGCCTTTGAATAGGCATCGTCGCCTGTAAACTGGGCGCCGTCGCTAGCGAATTTCCACAGAACATTCTCCACAGAACAGAGAGAGACCCATGTCCAAAGTCAAACTGACCACCAACCACGGCGTCATCGTCCTGCAACTGAACGCCGAAAAGGCCCCGCTGACCGTGGCCAACTTCCTCGAGTACGTGCAGGCCGGCCACTACGAGAACACCGTGTTCCACCGCGTGATCGGCAACTTCATGATCCAGGGCGGCGGTTTCGAGCCTGGCATGAAAGAGAAGAAAGACAAGCGCCCGAGCATCCAGAACGAAGCCGACAATGGCCTGCCGAACAAGAAGTACTCGGTAGCCATGGCGCGCACCATGGAGCCGCATTCGGCTTCGGCGCAGTTCTTCATCAACGTGGGCGACAACAGCTTCCTCAACCACACCGCGAAAACCACCCAGGGCTGGGGCTACGCGGTGTTCGGTGAAGTGGTCGAAGGCCAGGACGTGGTCGACAAGATCAAAGGCGTGTCCACCACCTCCAAGGCCGGTCACCAGGACGTACCCGCTGAAGACGTGATCATCGAGAAAGCCGAGATCGCTGAGTGATACTGCTGATCTCCGATCTGCACTTGCAGGAAGAACGCCCGGACATTACCCGGGCGTTTCTGGATTTCCTCGGCGGGCGTGCGCGCTCAGCCGAGGCGCTGTACATTCTGGGCGACTTCTTCGAAGCCTGGATCGGCGACGACGCCATGACCCCTTTCCAATCGTCCATCTGCGCAGCGCTACGCGCGCTCAGCGACGGTGGCACGAAGATTTTCCTGATGCACGGCAACCGTGATTTCCTGATCGGCTCGAGCTTCTGCAGGAAGGCCGGTTGCAGTCTGCTGGCGGACCCGAGCGTGGTGCGCTTGAACGGCGAGCCGGTGCTGTTGATGCACGGCGACAGCCTGTGCACGCGCGACGAGGGCTACATGCGCCTGCGCCGTGTGCTGCGCAACCCGCTGACCCTGTTCATCCTGCGTCACCTGCCGCTGGGCACGCGCCACAAGCTTGCCCGCAAGCTGCGCAATGAAAGCCGGGCGCAGACCCAGATGAAGGCCCGTGACATCGTCGATGTAACGCCTGAAGAGGTGCCGCAGGTGATGCGGCAACTCGGCGTCGCCACCTTGATTCACGGGCATACCCACCGCCCGGCGGTGCATGAACTGCAGATCGGCGATCTACCGGCACGGCGTATCGTGTTGGGGGACTGGGATCGACAGGGGTGGGTGCTGCAAGTGGATGAACAGGGCTTCAACCTGGCGCCGTTCGATTTCCCGGCGTTGGCGGTCTGATACACGGCGCCGCCCTGTTCGCGGCCACTGACCGCTCCTACGGGTAGATCGCGGTGCCCCTGTAGGAGCGGTCAGTGGCCGCGAGCAGGCACCACTGTTTTCAATGCCCACCACCGGCCGCCGGCCCGGCCTTGGCGGTGAACGGTGGCTTGGCCAGCCAGACCAGCAGCACCAGCCCGGCGAAAATCCATCCCATCAGGGTGAAATAGTCAACCGTACTCAACATGTATGCCTGGCTGTTGACCATCTGCTCCATCCGCGCATACGCCTGAGGCGTGTGGCCGCCCATCTGCTCCAGCGCATGGCGGGTCACCGGATCGTAGGTGCTGATGCTCTCGGTCAGGTAGGCATGATGCTGGTCGGCGCGGCGAATCCAGATCCAGGTCGTCAACGATGCGGCGAAACTGCCACCCAGCGTACGCAGGAACGTCGCCAGGCCCGACCCGTCGGCGATCTGTTGCGGTGGCAGGTCCGACAGCAGAATGCTCAAGGTGGGCATGAAGAACAGCGCAACGCCGGCGCCCATGAACAGTTGCACCAGCGCCACATGCTGGAAATCCACCTGACTGTTGAAGCCGGCGCGCATGAAACAACTGGTACCGATGGCGACGAACGCAAGACCGGCGAGCAGACGCAAATCGAACTTGTGCGCGTACTTGCCGACAAAGGGCGACATCAGCACCGGCAGGATGCCGATCGGTGCCACGGCCAGGCCGGCCCAGGTGGCGGTATAGCCCATCTGGGTCTGCAACCACTGCGGCAGGATCAGGTTGATGCCGAAAAACCCGGCATAGCCAAACACCAATACCAAGGTACCGATGCGGAAGTTGCGGAAGGCGAACAGGCGCAGATTCACCACCGGATGCTCATCGGTCAGCTCCCAGATGACGAACGCCGTCAGCGCCACCGCCGATATCACCGAACCGATGATGATGAACGAAGATTCAAACCAGTCCAGATCGTTGCCCTTGTCCAGCACCACCTGCAAGGCACCGACGCCGATGATCAACGTGATCAGCCCGACATAGTCCATGGGCTGCCTGCTCAGATGCACCGGCCGCTTAGCCATCTGCTGACGCACCACCGCACAGGCGAACAAACCGATGGGAATATTGATGAAGAAGATCCACGGCCAACTGTAGCTGTCGGTGATCCAGCCACCCAGAATCGGCCCGGCGATCGGCGCCACCACCGTGACCATCGCCAACAGCGCCAGGGCCATGCCGCGCTTGGCCGGTGGATACACGGCAATCAGCAGCGTTTGCGTCATCGGGTACAGCGGTCCTGCGACCAGCCCCTGCACCACGCGAAAGCCGACCAGCTCGGGCATCGAGGTGGAGATGCCGCACAGAAACGAGGCCAGCACGAACAGCATCGTGGCCCATAGAAACAGCTTCACTTCACCGAAGCGCCGACTCAGCCAGCCGGTCAGCGGCAAGGCGATGGCGTTGCTCACCGCGAACGAAGTGATGACCCAGGTGCCCTGCTCGGAACTGACCCCCAGGTTGCCGGAAATGGTCGGCAGGGCGACGTTGGCAATGGTGGTGTCGAGCACCTGCATGAAGGTCGCCAGCGACAGGCCGATGGTGCAGAGCAACAGGCTTGGCGGCGTGAACGAGGCTTTGGAATCCATGACCGACCCTTTGCAATGCGATGTCGCGCCGGCCCTTCGAGGGCCGGCGCAGGCGAATCAACGCGTGGCCGTGGTACCGGCCGCTGCGCTGTTGTCGTGGATCAACTGGGCGATCATGGCGTCCGCTTCACCCAACTGCTTGTCGTAGACGTTGGTGGTGAACGACGCCTGCTGCGGCGGTTGCTGGGCCAGCACTGGCCCGCTCTGGTCGTGCAGATCCACATCGACCACCGTCGACAGGCCGATGCGCAGCGGGTGCTCGCTCAGCTGCTCGGGGTTGATGTGGACCCGCACTGGCACCCGTTGGACGATCTTGATCCAGTTGCCGGTGGCGTTCTGCGCCGGCAGCAGGGCGAACGCGCTGCCGGTGCCGGCGCCCAGGCTGTCGATGGTGCCGCTGTACTTCACCTCGTCGCCGTACAGGTCGCTGGTGATGTCCACTGGCTGGCCGATGCGCATGTGGCGCAGCTGGGTTTCCTTGAAGTTGGCGTCGATCCACAGCTGGTTGAGCGGAATCACCGCCATGGTCGCGGTGCCCGGCTCGATGCGTTGCCCCAGTTGCACGGTGCGCTTGGCCACATAGCCGGTCACCGGAGCGATCAAGGTGGTGCGCGCGTGGGCCAGATAGGCCTGGCGCAACTGCGCTGCCGCGGCGCGCACGTCGGGGTGATTGGACACCTGCGTGGCATCGACCAGAGCGGTCGATGTCGCCAGTTGCTGCTGAGTGTTGCTCAAAGCGCTCTGCGCCGAGATCAGATCGTCGTGGGCATGGGAAAGCTCTTCCTGCGAGATCGCCCCGTCGGATGCCAAGTTCTTGCGGCGGCCATAGTTGTCCTGTGCACGTTGCACTTCCGCCTTGCGTGCGGCGACCTGGGCCTTCATGCCATCGACGTTGCTGTAGAGGCCACGCACCTGACGCACCGCCTTGGCCAGGTTGGCCTGGGCGTTCTGCAGATCGATCTGCGAGTCGTTCGGGTCGAACTGCACCAAGGGCTGGCCTTCGTGGACGAGATCGCCGTCATCGGCGCCGATGCTGATCACCGTGCCCGTGGTCAACGGGGTGATTTCCACCACATTGCCGTTGACGTAGGCATCGTCGGTGCTCTCGTTCCAGCGCCCGTACAGGGTGTACCAGGCCCAGACGCCCAGGCCGCCCAGCACTACCAGGGCAAGCAGGATGAACAGCCAGAGCTTGCGCTTGCGACGATTGCCCGGCGCCTTGGCGTCGGCCGCCGGCGTTGCGGGCGGTTGCTGGGTAGCGTTGGAATCAGTGGCAGTAGCCATGGCAGTTCACCTGAAAGGATTCGGTCGGTGTTGCATCGAGCAGGTCGGTTCGTGCGCTCAGATCGGAGTATTCAGCCAGCGGCGGCACCCAGCGCCAACAGGGGGTCCCCGGCCGCCTGCAACAGCTTCTTGAGAATCCGTTCCAGCTCGACGATCTCTTCGTGTTCGAGCATTCCCACCAGCTCGTTCATGGCGTTGGCCCCGATGACCGGCAGGCGCGCCGCCAACGCCTGACCCTCTTCGGTCAGCATCAGTTGCACCTGGCGTCGATCGGCAGCGCTGCGCTGGCGCTTGATCAACTGCTTGTGTTCCAGACGGTCGAGCATGCGCGTCATCGATCCGCTGTCCAGCGACAGGTAGCGCGACATTTCCGCCGGCGTGTCGATGCCGAACCGCGCATTGATGATCAGCACCTTGAATTGCGCTGCGGTCACGCCATAGGGCACCAGGTGCGCGTCCAGCAAACGATCCTTCAATACCGATCCACGGCCAAGCAGCAGGCCGAGGTTGCAAGTGTGAAAGTTCTCGGGGGTGTAGTGATTCATGGGCGGGAGGCTGTCCACCTGTTATCCGAATGCACGCCTGGGCACGTGTCTGAACACAATATGTAAATGTTCGAAACATAATGTTACTGCTTAGGCAGACAATGTCAAGGCAATGGTTAGCTTGCTAACTTTTACGTCGACTGGGCGCTTTCACAGGAAAAATTCACTCCATCCCGATGCCCGTTGGCCAAAGCACGCAACGCTTGGGGCATAATGCGTGCGTTTCACCCGTAGTGGGGGTCTCCATTTCCTTATATGGCCCTCGTTTTCGTCATCCCTCGCCCGCAGGGTTTTCACGCTCATGATCAAATCTTTTCGTCCAATACTGCTCGCCAGCCTGATGCTGCCCCTGGCACTTCCCATCGGTGCGGCACCCCTGAACACCACCCTGCCGCCCAAGGTTCAACAGGCCATCAAGGCCAGCAAGCTGCAGAACGATGCGCTGTCACTGGTCATGCTGCCGCTCAACGGCCCCGGCAGCCCGACCGTGTTCAACGCCGACGTGTCGGTCAACCCGGCGTCGACCATGAAGCTGGTCACCACCTACGCAGCACTCGAGCTGCTGGGGCCGACCTACCAGTGGAAGACCGAATTCTTTACCGACGGCACCCTGAGCAACGGCGTGCTCAACGGCAACCTCTACCTCAAGGGCGGCGGCGACCCCAAGCTGAACATGGAAAAACTCTGGCTGCTCATGCGTGACCTGCGTGCCAATGGCGTGCGCCAGGTGACGGGTGACCTGGTGCTGGACCGCAGCCATTTCGTGCAGCCGCAACTGCCAGCGTTCAACGACGACGGCGGCGACGAGAACGCACCGTTCCTGGTGCGCCCGGATTCGCTGCTGGTCAACCTCAAGGCGCTGCGCTTCGTCACCCGCAACGACACCGGCAAGGTACTGGTATCGGTCGAACCGCCCATCGCCACCATCCGCATCGACAATCAAGTCAAAGCGCTGCCGGGCAGTAAATGCACCGGCGACGTGCGCTACAACCCGATCACCCAGGCCGATGGCATGACCGTCGTGGTCAGCGGTCAGTTGGCCGAAGGGTGCAGCTCGCAAACCTACCTTTCGCTGCTCGACCACCAGAGCTATGCGGCCGGTGCGGTGCGGGCCATCTGGAACGAACTGGGCGGCAGCATTCAGGGAGGTGATCGCGTAGGCACCGTGCCAAAGACCGCGCGAGTACTGGCGCGGGCGTTCTCGCCTGACCTGGTGGAAATCATTCGCGACATCAACAAGTACAGCAACAACACCATGGCCCAGCAACTGTTCCTCAGCCTGGGTGAACGCTACCGCAACGAGGCCGACGGCGACGACGCCAAGGCAGCGCAGCGGGTGATTCGCGGGTGGTTGGCGAAAAAGGGCATCACCGCATCGCATCTGGTGATGGAGAACGGCTCGGGGCTGTCCCGTGACGAGCGCGTCAGCGCGCGGGAGATGGCAACCTTGCTGCAGGCGGCCTGGAAAAGCCCATACGCCGCCGAGTTCATGGCGTCGATGCCAATCGTCGGCATGGACGGCACCATGCGCAAGCGCCTGAAACGCACCGCGCTGCAGGGTGAAGGCCACATCAAGACCGGCACCCTGAACACCGTTCGCGCCATCGCCGGCTACAGCCGTGACAGCAACGGCAACACCTGGGCGGTGGTCGCCATCCTCAACGACCCACGCCCGTGGGGCGCGTCGTCGGTACTGGATCAGGCACTGCTGGACCTGTATTCGCAGCCAAAAGCCGCGTCTACGTCGCCCAACATCCAGTAGGCACCACAACCTGCGGCTCTGCCCGCGAAGGCAGCGCCACATCTCCTCAGTGAATCACCGCGCCTGAATCTTCCAGGCCCGGTGGATCTTGCCGTTGCGGGCGAAATCCTGATCCACCGTCTGCGCCGTGATGTCCTCGACCGCATAGCGCTCTGCCAGATTCGCATCCAGCTGGAACTTGCGGAAGTTGTTGGAGAAATACACCGCCCCTCCCGGCGCCAGGCGAGCGACCGCCAGGTCCAGCAGCTCGACGTGGTCGCGCTGGACATCGAACACCCCTTCCATGCGCTTGGAATTGGAAAAGGTCGGTGGGTCGATGAAGATCAGGTCGTACTCGTCACGACTGGCCTGTAGCCAAGCCATCACATCGCCCTGCTCCAAGCGGTTCTTGTCCGAGAAACCATTCAGCGACAGGTTGCGCCGCGCCCAATCCAGGTAGGTCTTGGACAAGTCGACGCTGGTCGTGCTGCGCGCTCCGCCCTTGGCCGCGTGCACGCTGGCCGTGGCGGTGTAGCAGAACAGGTTGAGGAAGCGCTTGCCGGCCGCCTCCTTCTGAATGCGCAGGCGCATCGGCCGATGATCGAGAAACAGACCCGTGTCCAGGTAGTCGGTCAGGTTCACCAACAACTGCACGCCGCCTTCCTGCACCTGGGTGAACTGACCCTGGGCACTCTGGCGCTCGTATTGGCGGGTCCCGCTCTGGCGCTCGCGGCGCTTGATGATGACCCGGCTCTTGTCGATGTTGAGTGCCTGCGGAATGGCTGCCAGGGCATCGTAAAGGCGTGCCGAGGCCTTCTCCGGGTCGATCGACTTGGGCGCGGCGTATTCCTGCACGTGCACCCAGTCGTGGTACAGATCGATGGCCATGGCATATTCAGGCATGTCCGCGTCGTACACCCGGTAGCAGTCGATGCCCTCGCGGCGCGCCCATTTGCCCAGAACCTTGAGGTTCTTCTGCAGCCGGTTGGCGAACATCTGCCCGCCTTCGCTCAGCCGCGCCTGCTCCACCACCGGCGCGGGCGTCGGCGCCGGCTTGAGCGGATTGCCGTTCTTGTTCACCCGTGCATACGGATCGGCCAGCGGTGGCGCGGTGTCCACCAGCTCGGCTTGCTCACGCGCGGCCTGGCGTTGCTCGGGGGTGCGTCGTTCGCCGGTGACGAACTGGTCAGGCACCACCTTGATCAACAGCAGCTTGCAGGGCAACGCTCCGTTCCAGAACGAATACTGCTTGTGACTACGGATACCCATGCGCTTGCCAAGGTCGGGCGCGCCGGTGAACACCGCCGCTTCCCAGTTCAGGCAGGCCTGGCGCAGACGCTCGCCCAGGTTCTGATACAGGTACAGCAGGCTTGCCTCGTCACCCAGGCGCTCGCCGTACGGCGGGTTGCAGATAACCAGGCCTTTCTGATTCTGATCCGGACGTGGCTCGAAGGTCGCTACCTCGCCCTGATAGACCTTGATCCAATCGCTGAGCCCAGCCCGCTCGACGTTGTTGCGGGCCGGCTGGATCAACCGCGGATCGGCTTCGTAGCCACGAATCCACGCCGGCGTCTTGGCCAGCCCGACCTCGGCGCGAGCCAGCGCTTCGTCATGCAGCTTGCGCCACATCGCCGGGACGTGGCCCAGCCAGGCACTGAAGCCCCAACGGGTGCGCTTGAGGTTGGGCGCGATGTCGGCGGCAATCATCGCCGCTTCCACCAGAAAGGTCCCTACACCGCACATCGGGTCAGCCAAGGCGCCGCCCTCGGCGGCGATGCGCGGCCAGCCCGCACGAATCAGGATGGCGGCCGCAAGGTTTTCCTTGAGCGGCGCCGCGCCTTGCTGCAGCCGGTAGCCTCGCTGGTGCAGGCTGTGTCCCGACAGATCGAGCGAGAGAATGGCCTCTCCGCGGTCCAGACGCAGATGCACGCGCAGATCCGGATTGAGCTTGTCGACGCTGGGGCGCTCGCCGCTGGGGGCGCGCAGCTTGTCGACGATGGCATCCTTGACCTTCAGCGCACCGAAGTGAGTGTTGTCGATGCCCGAACCGTGCCCACTGAATTCCACGGCGAGGGTCCCGTCGGGCAGCAGGTGGTCCTGCCACTCGACATCCAGAACGCCGTGATAGAGGTCTTCGGCATCTTTCATGGCAAAGCGCTTGAGTACCAGCAGCACTCGGTTGCCCAGCCGCGACCACAGGCACAGCCGGTAGGCGGTTTCCATGTCGGCCATGCCGCGCACTGCGGAGGTGTGCTCGCGGGTTTCCTCCAGGCCCAGGGCGGTGGCTTCTTCGGCAAGCAAGCCTTCGAGGCCCTTGGGGCAGGTGAGAAACAGTTCAAAACGGTCCGACATGGTACTTCCTGGCCCATTTGGGCATTGATGAGACGGCAAGCGCATTGCCGTCTCGAGGTTCAACCAGGCGCCTTACGCAATGGAGCGCCCGAGCGACACCACCGTGGTGTCAATCCACTCCACCTGCCGCCTCGAAGGGCGAGAAGCCGGAGCAGAAGCTGATTCTGCTGAAAAAAGGATCGCCTGCGCGACCCTTCGTCGATTTTCCGTGCCATTGAAATCGTGATGATTCGCAATGGCATATTGACCTCATTTCGCGCTGCAAGCCTTGTTTTGGACGGGCTTGCAGTGGGATTACGTTTGAAGCACCTGCTTACTTATCGCCCATACCGCGAAATCGTTACGTGCTTATGACAAAACGATCATTCACATCCTTAGGCTCAACGTTTAGAAATCACCTCAGGTCGTCGCCGCAATGGCGAAGACATCACTGCTCGCCACGCCGGCAGCGAGCGCGATACTGGCAGATATCTGCCTGGCCTCAGACGAGGCCAACGGGACATTACAGTCAATAGACAGAGGGCAACACCCTATGAGAAGACTTAAGCGTGATCCGTTGGAACGAGCATTTCTACGCGGATACCAGTATGGCATCCATGGCAAATCCCGCGAGCTTTGCCCTTTTACTCTACCGTCGGTACGCCAAGCCTGGATCAACGGCTGGCGCGAAGGACGCGGCGACAACTGGGACGGTATGACCGGCACTGCGGGAATCCATAGGCTCAACGAACTTCACGCCGTCGGCTGACACTCTTTTTCCTTTTCACCATGCACGCCCAACCAGGGCGGCGGGCTAGCGCCCAGGGGCCTCTTCGAGGCCCCTTCCGCGCCTCGCATCACTGCCTTGCGCGCAGCGCCGCGATCGCATCCACCGACTCGCGAATCAGCGCAGGCCCCTTGTAGATGAACCCCGAATAGATCTGTACCAGGCTGGCACCAGCGGCAATCTTTTCGGCCGCATGCCCTCCCTCGGTAATCCCGCCTGCTGCAATGATCGGCAATCTGCCATTCAAGGTCTCAGCCAGCACCTTGACGATGTGAGTGCTTTGCTCCCGCACCGGCGCTCCTGACAACCCACCGGCTTCGTCTCCGTGAACCAGTCCCTCGACACCTACCCGGCTGAGGGTGGTATTGGTAGCGATCACTGCTTCCATACCTGCGTCGACCAGTGCTTGTGCCACCAGCACGGTTTCTTCATCGCTCATGTCCGGAGCGATCTTGATCGCCAGTGGCACATGCCGTCCGCTCTGCCCGGCCAGCACCACGCGCCGTGCCGCCAGCGTATCGAGCAATTGCTTGAGCGAATCACCGAACTGCAGGCTGCGCAGCCCGGCGGTATTGGGCGAGCTGATGTTGACGGTGATGTAGCTGGCGTGGTCGTAGACCTTGTCCAGACAGATCAGGTAGTCGTCTACGGCGCGCTCGACCGGGGTGGTGAGGTTCTTGCCGATATTGATACCCAGCACGCCCCGATACCTGGCCGCCTTGACCCGCTCGACCAGGTTGTCGACACCTAGATTGTTGAAGCCCATGCGGTTGATGATTGCGCAGGCTTCAGGCAGGCGAAACAAACGGGGCTTTGGATTGCCCGGTTGTGGACGTGGCGTCACCGTGCCGATTTCCACCGAGCCGAAACCCAGCTGGGAGAAGCCGTCGATGGCCGCACCGTTCTTGTCCAGGCCCGCTGCCAGCCCCACCGGGTTGTCGAACTGAAGGCCCATGACCGTGACCGGAAGGCGCGCCGGCGGCTTGGCGAGCAGGCCGTTCAGGCCAAGGCGGCCACCGGCGCCGATCAGGTCCAGTGACAGGTCATGGGAGGTTTCGGCGGACAATTTGAACAGCAGCTGGCGGGCCAGATTGTACATAGGCGGGCTTGGCTCGGAGGAAGCGATAGAGGGGTGCGATTGTGCCAGATCCGGGGCCGGTTAGGTATGGTGACGCGCGGCAGAGGTCAAATCGCAGGCAAAGAAAAGCCCGGCCTGAGCCGGGCTTTTCGTTGAAGCGGCAGCTAATTACTTAGCTTGGGCTTCTACTTCAGCTTCTACGCGACGGTTTACAGCGCGGCCAGCGTCAGTGGCGTTGTCAGCCACTGGGCGGGTTTCGCCGTAGCCAACCGACTGAACGCGGTTGGATTCAACACCGTACTGACCGGTCAGCACTTGCTTGACAGCAGCAGCGCGACGCTCGGACAGCTTCTGGTTGTAGGCATCAGGACCGACGGAGTCAGTGTGACCTTCAACAGTGGTGGTGGTCTGTGGGTACTGCTTCATGAAGTCAGCCAGGTTCTTGATATCGCCATAGCTGTTGGTCTTCACGACCGACTTGTCGAAGTCGAACTTGACGTCCAGCTCAACGCGAACGGTTTCGGCAACGGCTGGGCAGCCATCAGCGTCAACGGTAACGTTGGCAGGGGTGTCAGGGCACTTGTCGACGTTGTCGCAGACGCCGTCGTTGTCGGAGTCAGCGCAGACTTCAGCTACTGGAGCTGGAGCAGCGGCTGGAGCAGGCTTGGAGCCGCCACCGAAGTTCACACCAACGCCGACGGCAGGAGCCCACTCGGTGTCGCCCTTGTCGATGTTGTACAGAGCTTCAACGCCGGCACGGGCGTAGAAGTTCTCGGTGAAGTAGTACTTTGCGCCGCCGCCGAGCTTGGCGAGGGTGGAGTGGTCACGACCACCGCGGTCCTGGCCAATGCTCTGGTGTGCGAAACCAGCGGAGACGTACGGACGCAGACCGGCGCCTGGAGTACCGAAGTGGTAGAAAGCGTCCAGGGCGGCATCGGAGCCCTTGATGTTCTTGCCAGCATCGCTACGGATGTTGTGGACTTCGTCGTAGGACAGAGCCAGTTCAACGTCGTCGGTCAGGAAGTAGCCAATCGAGCCACCGAACAGGTTGCCGTCGTTCTTGTAGTCACGGGCGCTGTCAGTCATGTACTTCTTGGCGAAGCCTTCCACCTCGACTGCGCCTTGGCCTTGTGCCAATACGCCGAACGAAGTTACGGCAACAAGAGAACCAATGGCAAGGCCCAAGGTGTTTTTCAGTTTCATCCGTTAAATCCCCATCTGGTGATTGTTAAGCGCCCCTCATCCGGGGCAGCTCGACGGCAAGTCTAGCAGACCTTGCCGATACGTTAGAGACCTTTGCGCCGAACTAAGTTTCGGACAGGTCTGCAAATTTATCGCGGAGCTTATCTAAGGCCCGCTTGTACCGCATTTTGGTGGCGCTCAAGCCCATGTGCATGATGTCGGCGATTTCCTGGAATTCCAGTTCCGCTACGAATCGCAGCACCAGAATCTCCCGGTCTATCGGGTTCACGAACACCAGCCATCGGTCGAGACCACCGCGCTCCTCCGACTTGGGCGCCTTCTCTTCGGATGCCTCCTCGAGCGGATCGAGACTCAGGGCATCCATCAAGCGGCGCTTGCGCCTTTCCTTCCGGTACTGCGTGATGCATTCGTTATAGGTGATGCTGTAAAGCCACGTCTTGAATTTCGACTTACCCTCGAAATTCTTTAGCCCGTACAGCACCTTCAGCATCACTTCCTGACAGACATCGTCAGCGTCACGATCGTTCCCTAAATATCTTGCACAGACGTTGAAGAGGGTTCGCTGGTAGCGACGCATCAGCTCTTCATAGGCCCGCGTGACATGGAACAGCTCCTCGTGCGAACGCGCCACCAACTCCTCGTCAGAGAGCTCGCGGGGATCGTAGCGCACGGGCAGCGTATGTACTTTATTCAAAACAGGTCGGCCCGAAGGTCAGGTCCCCGAAGGTCAGGTCATTGGCCGCCAAGGCATGATCGCTCAGCCTTTTTGCGGCGGCATACATTAGCAAAACGTTGACCTATCGGCTACTCACCCTCTGTTCCAGCAGCTCGCGATTGGACATCGAGACCAGCTCGCCTTCGTCGGTCATGACCGTCGTCTTGACGGTGCCGATTTCCTCGATCTGGCCTTCGACCCCTCCAACCTGCACCTGCTGGCCCACCTGAAACATTTCCCGCACGTAGATTCCGGCCAGTATCTGACTGGCGATTTCACGGCTGCCCAGCCCCATTGCCAGTGCAGCGGCCAGACCAACGGTAATCAAGGCGATGACGATCACGTGGTTCAACAGGTCGGTCTTGACCTCCAGCTGGCTGATGGCCACCGAAATGCTGATGATGATCACCAGCCATTGCGCCACACGTCCCAGGCCACCGGCGTAATCGAGCCCTACCCCTTCGGCGGCGCCACGCACCAGGCCATTGACCAGTTGCGCCAGCAGTACACCGACCAGCAACACCAGGGCTGCACCGAACACCTTGGGCAGGTACAGCGCCAGCATGTCCAGGGTCGCCGACACCCGCTGCAGCCCGAGGGATTCGGCGGCCGAGACCAGGAAAATCAACAGCACGAACCAATAGACGATTTTGCCGATGAGGGTCGAGATCGGCACCCTGAGGCCGCCGCGGCCCAGCAACTTGGTCAGACCGGTGCCCGCCATCAGGCGGTCGAGCCCGAACTTGGCCAGCAGCTTGGACAACAGCGTGTCGAGCAGCTTGGCGACCAGAAAGCCCAGCAAAACCACCACCAACGCCCCGAACAGGTTGGGGATGAAATTGGCGACCTTGGTCCACAGGGCGGTCATCGCCGCCACCAGGCTTTGAGTCCAGGGGTCCAGTTCCATTGATCAATCAGCCTTATCCGCAGCGGCGGAATCCGTACGACGAGACACCGGCGCGATATTCGCCGAACCACTGTTCACCGCGATCATGAACGCCTGACCCCAGCGGCCTATCAGGCTGAAGAGATCGCCCGCGCCGACCTGTCGGTTGGCGGTCTTGAGCACTCGCCCCAGCGCGGCGCGGTCGTCGCGGCCCGGCGCTTGAGCGTTGAGCATGTCTCGCAGGGATTCTTCGAACGGATCAGGCATGCATACCTCGCGAATTTCATTCAAAGACGAGACCCTGCTGCGGTGAGTCACAAAGGTCTCGGCGAGCACAGGGTAAATTCCGCGTCAGACCCAGCGCAAGCGTCGAAACAACAACCACTGGCCCAACGCCACGGCCACCATCAATGCGCAGGCAATGGTGAAGCCATAGGGGCTGTCGGAACCGGGAATGCCGCCGACGTTGATGCCCAGCAGACCGGTCAGAAAGCTCATCGGCAGGAAGATCCCGGTGATGATGCCGAAGCGATACATGGTGCGGTTCATGCGCTCGCTCTGACGCCGGTCTTCGGCCTCCAGCACCAGCCCGACGCGCTCGCGCGCCAGTTCCAGCTCTTCCAGGTAGCGGGTCAGGCTGTTGTTGAGCTCGTTCCAGTAGTCAGCATCGTCGTCGACGAACCAGGGCACCTTGTTGCGCGCCAACTGGCCAAAGATATCGCGCTGCGGCGCAAGGAAGCGTCGCAAGCCGGCCGCGCGTCGGCGCAGCTGCAGGATGCTGCCATGCTCAGGCGTGTACCGTTCGTCGGCGTCGAGTTTGTCTTCTTCCATATCGACGATATCGGAGAGGTCTTCGACCAGCGCCTGGACCTTTTCGGTCAGGTGCTGAGCCAGATAAAGAATCAACTCCGAAGCGGTTTTCGGCCCCTTGCAGGCGGCGAATTGCTCGAGCAGGTCGTCGGTCGCGCGCAATGGCCGCAGGCGCAGGGAAATGATGCGCTGGGCCTGGGCGAAGATCCGCACCGAGACCATGTCCTCGGGCTCGGCGCCGGGATTGAGATTGACCCCACGCAGGAACAGCAGCAATTCATCGTCGGGCAGCGGTACCAGGCGCGGCCGGGTGTTTTCCTCCAGCAGCAGGTCGCAGCTGAATTCGCTCAGGCCACTGCTGCGGCGCAACCAGTCACGGGTCTGGGGATGGCTGCGGTCCCAGTGCAGCCACAGGCTCTGGTGGGGTTGCAGCTGCAGCCCGTCGATATCGGTCCGGGCAACCGACTGCGCCCCCCCCTTACCGTCCAGCAACAAGGCATGCACCAGGCCCCATTGCGCATTTTCTTCCTCGTACATCGTGTCCCCGTTACTGATGGAAAGTTGTCATTCAGGCATGCTCAGTGCCTCTGGCGAGACGATGATGCCGTTGTTGTCGGCATACAGATAGTGGCCGGGAACGAATGTGACACCGGCGAAGCTGACCTTCACATCGAGATCACCCAGACCCCGCTTGACGGTCGGCATCGGATGGCTGGCCAGGGCCTGAACACCGACATCGGTTTGCGCCAGCATGTCGACGTCACGCACGCACCCATAGATGACCAGCCCTTCCCACCCGTTCTCCGCGGCTTTCTGGGCAAGCATGTCGCCCAGCAACGCCTTGCGCAGCGAGCCACCACCGTCGACCACCAGCACCTTGCCGGTGCCATCCAGAGCCACCTGCTCGCGGACTCGCGAGTTGTCCTCGAAAGTCTTGATGGTGACGATCTGGCCGCCAAAGGAATCGCGGCCACCGAAATTGCTGAACATCGGTTCGAGCACCTCGACGTCGGGGTAGGCATCGCACAGGTCGGGGGTCAAATAGTGCATGGCATTGCTCCTGGGGCGGATGGCGGCTGCAAGAGCCAGAAGCCTGCGCCGGACGCGGCGCGGCCATCACAGCCTAGACCATGCTCAGGTCGCCGCCAACGGCGTTGCACCGGGCAGCAGCTGCCGGTAGGGGTCGCTCAGCCAGGCACCGACCAGCGGCCAGACCTCGGCCTGGGCTTGCGCGCTGACCAGCATGCGCACGTGGTCGAAGTCGTCGCCGAAGCCTTGGGCACGGCCCAGGTTGACGAACTGATTGTGGCTCCCGGCGAATTGCTCGAACAGCTGCCGACAGTCCCAGCTCGGATCCTGCAGGTCTCCGACAGCCGCCACGGCGAGGATGGGCAGCTTCACTTCGCCCAGCCCCTGCCACCAGTCCCGCTCGGCATCGCCGAAACGGCCGAACAGGCCTTTCCAGCGCATCCATTCGAGGCCAACGCCCACCGGCTCGTCTTCCGGGCCGCGCTTGAGGCGAGTCCCGGAGATGTGCGGATAGCGCTTGAGCAGGCGGCGCGCGGCCCAGTTCAGCGGAGGAATCCGCAACTGCCAGTGACGACGACTGACCTGCGCGCCGAACAAGGCCGCGGACGCTGCCAGATCACCTTGCAGATAGCCGCCACCCAGGGCGGCGGCCAGGGTGATGCCGCCGAGCGAATGTCCGACCCAATGCGGCGTTTGAGCGCTGACCTCGGCGACGAACGCACCGATGACCGGAAGATCGTAGCGGGCGTAGTCGGCCACGGTATTGCTGGCGTAGTGCTGGTTGCGCGGCGACAGCCCGTGGCCGCGCATTTCGGCTATCCACACGTCGAACCCGCGACGCGCCAGCCAAGGCCCCAAGCCTATGCCTTTGGGCGAATACCAGAAGCGCCGGTTGGAAAAGCTGCCATGCAGGAGGATCACCGGCACCCCGCGGGCACCCGGCTGATCGGCCAGGCCCAGGCGCGTCAACGCCAGCTCGACACTGGGGTCGGGGCTGTTGGCGGCCTTGATGCGGTAGATGTCTTCGCTGAGGTCGCCGCGACGCTCGGCACTGAGCAGCGCGACGGGAAAAAGGGTACTGCTGCTTTGCATAAGGCACTTGCGTCTGAATGAATGAGACTGTAGCCGGGGCGCAAGCCGCGTCGCCCTTGATCTGTGCGTGAAGGGCAAGATCAAGGGCGACGCGGCTTGCGCCGCTGCTACAGGGGACCGGGGGGTTTGAAAGGACACACCGGTCTGGAGTGATACAGGGGCCCGGGGTGCCGGAAAAGACACACCGATCTGGGGTGATACAGGGGACCAGGGTGCCGGAAAGGACACACCGGTCTGGGGTGGTACGGCTTAGACGGCGCTTTCCTTTTCGGCCAGGAAGAACCAGGTTTCCAGGACCGAGTCCGGGTTCAGCGACACGCTCTCGATGCCCTGTTCCATCAGCCATTTGGCCAGGTCGGGGTGATCGGACGGGCCCTGGCCACAGATGCCGATGTACTTGCCGGCCTTGTTGCAAGCCTGGATGGCGTTGGCCAGCAGCTTCTTGACCGCCGGGTTACGCTCGTCGAACAGGTGGGCGATGATCCCCGAGTCGCGGTCCAGGCCGAGGGTGAGCTGGGTGAGGTCGTTGGAGCCGATCGAGAAGCCGTCGAAGAACTCCAGGAACTCGTCGGCCAGGATGGCGTTGGACGGCAGCTCGCACATCATGATGATGCGCAGGCCGTTGTCGCCGCGGGCCAGGCCATTCTCGGCGAGCAGGTCGATCACCTGCGACGCTTCGCCCAGGGTGCGCACGAACGGCACCATGATCTCGACGTTGGTCAGGCCCATTTCGTTGCGCACCCGCTTCATCGCCCGGCATTCGAGCTCGAAGCAGTCACGGAACGACTCGCTGATGTAGCGCGACGCCCCGCGGAAGCCCAGCATCGGGTTCTCTTCTTCCGGCTCGTAGAGCTTGCCGCCGATCAGGTTGGCGTATTCGTTGGACTTGAAGTCGGACAGCCGGACGATGACTTTCTTCGGCCAGAAGGCCGCAGCCAGAGTGCTGATGCCCTCGACCAGCTTGTCGACGTAGAAATTCACCGGGTCGCTGTAGCCGGCCACACGCTTGTCGACGCTGTCCTTGATTTCCGGGGTCAGGGTGTCGTAGTTGAGCAGCGCCTTGGGGTGCACGCCGATCATGCGGTTGATGATGAATTCCAGGCGCGCCAGGCCGACGCCGGCATTGGGCAACTGGGCAAAATCGAAGGCGCGATCCGGGTTGCCGACGTTCATCATGATCTTGAACGGCAGCTCGGGCATGGCGTCGACCGAGTTCTGCTTGATGTCGAAGCCCAGTTCGCCCTCGAAGATGTAGCCGGTGTCGCCCTCGGCGCAGGACACTGTCACGCCCTGGCCGTCCTGGAGCAGTTGCGTGGCGTTGCCGCAGCCCACCACTGCCGGAATGCCCAGCTCGCGGGCGATGATCGCCGCGTGGCAGGTACGCCCGCCGCGGTTGGTGACGATGGCGCTGGCGCGCTTCATGACCGGCTCCCAGTCCGGGTCGGTCATGTCCGAAACCAGCACGTCACCGGCCTGGACCTTGTCCATCTCCGAGACGTCGTGAATGATGCGTACCTTGCCGGCGCCGATGCGCTGGCCGATGGCGCGGCCCTCGACCAGCACGGTGCCCTTTTCCTTGAGCAGGTAGCGTTCCATCACGTTGGCGCTGGAGCGGCTCTTCACTGTCTCCGGGCGCGCCTGGACGATGTACAACTGGCCATCGTCGCCATCCTGGGCCCACTCGATGTCCATCGGGCGGCCGTAGTGCTTCTCGATGATCATTGCCTGCTTGGCCAGCTCGCTGACCTGCGCATCGGTCAGGCAGAAGCGTGCGCGCTCGGCCTTGTCGACGTCCACCACCTTGACCGAGCGTCCGGCGCGCGCTTCGTCGCCGTAGACCATCTTGATCGCCTTGCTGCCCAGGTTGCGCCGCAGGATCGCCGGACGACCGGCTTCCAGGGTGTGCTTGTGCACATAGAATTCGTCGGGGTTGACCGCGCCTTGCACCACGGTCTCGCCCAGGCCGTAGGCGCCGGTGATGAACACCACGTCACGGAACCCGGACTCGGTGTCCAAGGTGAACATCACCCCGGCTGTACCGGTTTCCGAGCGCACCATGCGCTGCACGCCGGCCGACAGGGCAACCAGCTTGTGATCGAAGCCCTGGTGCACGCGGTAGGCGATGGCGCGGTCGTTGAACAGCGAGGCGAAGACTTCCTTGGCCGCGCGAATGACGTTCTCGACGCCGCGGATGTTGAGGAAGGTTTCCTGCTGACCGGCGAACGAGGCATCGGGCAGGTCTTCGGCAGTGGCCGAGGAACGTACGGCAACGGCGATGTCCGGGTTGCCCTTAGACAGCTCGGCGAAGGCGATGCGGATCTCTTCGTTGAGACGCTCGGGGAACTCGGCCTCCATGACCCACTGGCGGATCTGCGCACCGGTGCGGGCCAGGGCATTGACGTCGTCCACGTCGAGCGCGTCGAGGGCCGCGTGAATCTGCTCGTTGAGCCCGCTGAGGTCGAGGAAATCGCGATAGGCCTGGGCGGTGGTGGCAAAACCGCCGGGCACCGACACGCCGGCACCGGCCAGGTTGCTGATCATCTCGCCCAGGGATGCATTCTTGCCCCCCACGTGTTCCACATCATTGTTGCCAAGCTTATCGAGGGAAACTACGTACTCTACCAAGGTGATCTCTCCACTGACTGGGTTGGAAAAGCTCGGGATGCCCGGCGCGAATCGTCGCACGCGGGGGGCTGTGGCCGCAGCCCCGGAAATGAACGAGAATGCCTGGCAATGCTGGCCATCAATCGGGCCTATCATATCCAAGAATCGTCAGTTGCCTACGGGCCGGGGCGCACAATGAAACGATCTGCATTCTTCATCTCCGACGGTACCGGCATTACCGCCGAAACGCTGGGGCAAAGTCTACTGGCGCAGTTCGAAAACATTACCTTCAGCAAGTTCACGCGGCCCTACATCGACAGCGTGGACAAGGCTCGGGCCATGGTACAGCAAATCAATAACTGCGCCGAAAAGGACGGTGTGCGACCGATCATCTTCGACACCATCGTCAACCAGGACATCCGCGAGATCCTCGCCACCTCCAACGGCTTCATGATCGACATCTTCTCGACCTTCCTCGCCCCGCTGGAAATGGAGCTCAGCGCACATTCCTCGTACTCGGTGGGCAAGTCTCACTCCATTGCCCACAACGCCAACTACATGGAACGCATCGAAGCGGTCAATTTCGCGCTGGACAACGACGACGGCGCCAGAACCCACTACTACGACAAGGCCGACCTCATCCTGGTAGGCGTGTCGCGCTGTGGCAAGACCCCGACCTGCCTGTACATGGCCATGCAATTCGGCATCCGCGCCGCCAACTACCCCCTGACCGAAGACGACATGGAACGCCTGCAGCTGCCACCCGCGCTCAAGGCCCATCAGCACAAGCTGTTCGGCCTGACCATCGACCCCGATCGGCTCACCGCGATCCGCCACGAGCGCAAGCCCAACAGCCGCTACGCCAGTTTCGCCCAGTGCGAATTCGAAGTGCGCGAAGTGGAAGGCCTGTTTCGCCGCGAGAACATTCCAAACATCGATTCGACGCATTTTTCGGTGGAAGAGATCTCCGCCAAGATCCTCGTCGAGAAAGGCGTCGAACGGCGCTTCAAATAGGCGCCCGCACCCTTGGCGCCTACCCCTGCCGAGCGGGCGAGCCTCGAACTTCACGGTCGATTCGCACTCCAAGGCCTCGCCCGACCGTGCCTGCGCTGGCGGCACGAAGGCACCGTGCTAGAATGCGGTGCTCTCTTCCTGTTACCCGCGAAACGTTTTTGCGGTGCCCGATTCGGTATTCATAATTTCAATTCATGACTCTCAAGCCTCTCTCCCGCCTGTTCAGCCTTTTATTCATTGCGTTCATTCCGGGCCTGGGCCTGGCTGCCGAAAAGACCACCTATGGCCTGAACGAGTACGCACAACTGACCGACATCGACCTGCGCGTGGCAGCCAAACTCGATACCGGCGCATTGACCGCGTCGCTCAGTGCCCGTGACATCAAGCGCTTCAAGCGCAATGGCCAACCCTGGGTGCGTTTCTACCTGGCGATCGACAATGCCCATTCCCACCCCATCGAGCGGCCGCTGGTGCGCGTGAGCTCCATCAAGCGACGCGCC
Source organism: Pseudomonas sp. CFBP 8770 (assembly GCF_014841705.1). Classification (NCBI taxonomy): domain Bacteria; kingdom Pseudomonadati; phylum Pseudomonadota; class Gammaproteobacteria; order Pseudomonadales; family Pseudomonadaceae; genus Pseudomonas; species Pseudomonas sp. CFBP 8770. Next base: position 338,275 of record NZ_JACYUL010000002.1, on the reverse strand, counting down.
GACGACTGCGAATGCAGTGCCCGCGAACGCAAGACCCACACCCAGCGTCCGGTGATCGAACTCGACGTGTGCATGGGCCATACCCAGCGCCGCATCGAGGTCAACCTCACCGACCGCACCGCATTCGACTACCCGCTGCTGATCGGCTCCGATGCGCTCACCCGCTTCGATGCGCTGGTCGACCCCAGCCGCAAACACGCTGCCGGCAAACCCGCCTGCGCCACTGTCGCCACCCTCGCAGAGTAATTTCAATGCGCGCTCTAACCCTGCACTTGAAGATCCTGATCACCGCGCTGGTGGGGCTGGGCATCGCCATCACCGCCTATCAGATCCTCGTACTCGGCATTCCGGTCACCGAAGACGAAACCGACGATCTGTGGAACATCGACGCCAAGGTTGAATTCGTCGCCAGCGCCAAGGACCCGGTGAAGGTGCAGATGTTCGTGCCGCCACTGAGCCGTGACTATGTGAGCCTCAACGAGAGCTTCATCTCCAACAACTACGGGGTCAGCGTCAATCGGCTGGATGGCAATCGCAAGGTGACCTGGTCGGCCCGGCGCGCCTCGGGCAACCAGACGCTGTATTACCGCCTGGTGCTGACCAAGCGCTACAGCGGCGAAAAACTCAAGGTCAAGGGCCCGATCTTCCGCGACAGCCTGGCCGTGGAAGGCCCGGAAAAGATCGCCGCCGAAGCGTTGCTGGCGCCCATCCGCCAGCATTCGGCCGATGTTGAAACCTTTGTCGGCGAAACCATCAAGCGGGTCAACAATCTGGCCGACGACAACGTCAAGCTGCTGCTGGCCGGCGACACCTCGACCTTGCACAAGGCACGGATCATCGACCTGCTGCTGTCCATCGCCCACGTCCCGATGGAAAAGGTCCACACCGTGCGCCTGCTCGCCGACCAGGCGCAGACACCGGAACTGTGGCTGCGCAGCTTCAACGGCAACGACTGGCTGTACTTCAACCCCGATACCGGCGAGCAGGGCCTGCCCGAGGATCGCCTGCTGTGGTGGACAGGTGACGAGAACCTGGTCAGCGTCGAGGGCGGACGCAAGGCAACCGTCACCTTCACCATGAACAACAGCGAGATGAACGCCATTCGCCTGGCCAAGCTGACCGACGAGAACACCGACGCCGATTTCCTCGAGTACAGCCTGTACGGCCTGCCGCTGCAGACCCAGCAGACCTTCATGATCATGGTGATGATCCCCATCGGCGTGCTGGTGATTCTGATCCTGCGCAACCTGATCGGCATCCAGACCCTGGGCACCTTCACTCCGGTACTGATCGCCCTGGCCTTTCGCGAGACCCAGCTGGGCTTCGGCATCATCCTGTTCACGGTGATCACCGCGCTGGGGCTGTCGTTGCGCTCCTACCTGGAACACCTGAAGCTGCAGATGCTGCCCAGGCTGTCCGTGGTGCTGACCTTCGTCGTGGTGCTGATCGCCGCGATCAGCCTGTTCAGCCACAAGCTGGGCCTGGAGCGCGGGTTGTCGGTGGCGCTGTTCCCGATGGTGATCCTGACCATGACCATCGAGCGTTTGTCGATCACCTGGGAAGAGCGCGGCAGCGGGCATGCCCTGAAGGTCGCGGTGGGCACGCTGTTCGCCGCCTCCCTGGCACATATCCTGATGAGCGTGCCGGAACTGGTGTACTTCGTGTTCACCTTCCCGGCAATCCTGCTGATCCTGGTGGGTTTCATGCTTGCCATGGGGCGCTACCGCGGCTACCGGCTGACCGAACTGGTGCGTTTCAAGGCCTTTCTCAAGCAGGCCGACTCCTGATGTTCGGCCTGTGGAAAACCTGGAAAGCGCTGGAGGCCCGCGGCATCATGGGCATCAACCGGCGCAACGCCGACTATGTGCTCAAGTACAACCGGCGCAGCCTGTACCCTATCGTCGATGACAAGATCATCACCAAGGAGCGCGCCATTGCGGCGGGCATCCATGTGCCCGAGATGTTCGGGGTGATTTCCACGGAAAAGCAGATCGACCGCCTCGACGAGATCATCGGCGGGCGCAGCGACTTCGTGGTCAAGCCGGCCCAGGGCGCTGGCGGCGACGGCATTCTGGTGGTCGCCGACCGCTTCGAGGAGCGCTTTCGCACCGTGTCGGGCAAGATCATCAGCCGCGAAGACATCGAGCACCAGATTTCCAGCATCCTCACCGGCCTGTATTCGCTGGGTGGGCACCGTGACCGCGCGCTGATCGAATACCGGGTGATCCCCGACCAGATCTTCAAGAGCATCAGCTACGAAGGCGTACCGGACATCCGCATCATCGTGCTGATGGGCTACCCGGTAATGGCCATGCTGCGCTTGCCGACCCGGCAGTCGGGCGGCAAGGCCAACCTGCACCAGGGTGCCATCGGCGTCGGCGTCGACCTGGCCACGGGTGTGACCTTGCGCGGCACCTGGCTGAACAACATCATCAGCAAGCATCCCGACACCACCAACGCCGTGGACGGCGTGCAGCTGCCCAACTGGGACGGCTTCATGCGCCTGGCCGCCGGTTGCTTCGAGCTGTGCGGGCTGGGCTACATCGGCGTCGACATGGTTCTGGACCAGGAAAAAGGCCCGCTGATCCTGGAGCTCAACGCCCGTCCCGGGCTGAACATCCAGATTGCCAACGACTGCGGCCTGACGCTGCGCACGCAGGCCGTGGAAAAACACCTGGAAGCGCTGGCGGCCGAAGGCATCGTGGAAACCGTCGAAGAGCGCACGCGTTTCGTCCAGGCACTGTTCGGTCACGTGCCCGCCGTAGTGACCTGAGCGCGGACGCCACGCCACCCGCACACGCGCCGCCCGGGTGCATTACAATCCCAGCCCCGTCACTGGCCACCGACCTATCATGCCAACCTGCTCGCTTCACGCCCTGCCCTACCTGGCCGACCCGGCGCCCTATTTCGCTGCGGTTCGCCACGCGCCTGGCGCGGTACTGCTCGACAGCGCGCAGCCGATCGCCCAGCGCGGCCGCTTCGACCTGATCAGCGCCTGGCCGGTGCAGACCCTCGGCGTCCAGGCCGGTGAGTCGGGCCAGCAGTACCTGCAACGCGCCCGTGTCGCGCTGGCCGGCTTGGGCCAGGCGCAATTGCCCGACGGCTGCGAGTTGCCCTTCGCCGGAGGGCTGATCGGCTACCTGAGCTACGATTTCGGCCGCAGGCTGGAGAACTTGCCAGCGCCCAACCAGGATGACCTCGACCTGCCGCACGCCAACCTGGGCCTCTACGCCTGGGCGTTGATCAGCAACCATCGCCGACAGACCAGCGAATTGATGTTCCACCCCGCGCTGGATGCGCGCGAACGGCAACGCCTGATCGACCTGTTCGCGCAACCGGCCACCCTCGAAGCACCGGCCTTCCGGTTGCACACCTCGATGACGCCGGACCGAACGCCGGAGCAGTACCGGCGGGCATTCGAAAAGGTGCAGGCCTACATCCAGGCCGGAGACTGCTATCAGGTCAATCTGACCCAGCGTTTTCGTGCCGCCTGCTCGGGCGACCCGTGGACCGCTTATCAGGCTGTACGCGCCGCCTGCTCCACACCGTTTTCCGGCTACCTGCAGCTGGCGGGCGGCGCAGCCTTGTTGAGCTTTTCCCCGGAGCGTTTCCTCAAGGTCACGGCCGCTCATGTCGAAACCCGGCCGATCAAGGGCACCCGCCCACGCAGCCTCGACCGCGAAGAAGACGCGCGCCAGGGCCGCGAGCTGCTGGCCAGTGCCAAGGACCGCTCGGAGAACCTGATGATCGTCGACCTGCTGCGCAACGACCTGGGCCGAAGCTGCCGGATCGGCTCGGTTCGGGTGCCGCAGTTGTTCGCACTGGAGAGCTATCCGAACGTGCATCATCTGGTCAGCGCCGTCACCGGTGAGCTGGCAGCGGACAAGGACTGCCTGGACCTGATCGCATGCAGCTTTCCCGGTGGGTCGATCACCGGCGCACCGAAGATCCGCGCCATGCAGATCATCGACGAAGTGGAACCGACCCAACGCGCCATCTACTGTGGCTCGTTGCTGTACCTGGATGTGCGCGGTGAGATGGACAGCTCCATCGCCATCCGTACCCTGCTGGTCAAGGACGGCCAGGTCTGCTGCTGGGGCGGTGGCGCAATCGTGGCCGACTCGCAGTGGCAGGCCGAATACCAGGAGTCGATCTTCAAGGTCAGCGTGCTGCTGGACACCCTGGCGGGGCTCTGAACCGGGTCATGTTGCCCGGTGTTTTTTTGTTACCATTGCGCCACATAGAGCGCCAAGCGCCACTTTGACCAGGAAGCCGCCTGATGAGCCAACCCTTCGATGTCGCCGACATGGCGACGACCTACGCGAACAAGTCCCCGCAGGACATTCTCAAGCTCGCCTTCGCGCACTTCGGCGACGATCTCTGGATTTCCTTCAGCGGTGCCGAAGACGTGGTGCTGGTGGACATGGCCTGGAAGCTGAACAAGAACGTCAAGGTGTTCAGCCTGGACACCGGCCGCCTGCATCCGGAAACCTATCGGTTCATCGAGCAGGTCCGCGATCACTACCAGATCACCATTGAACTGGTCTCACCGGACAACGCGCTGCTGGACCCTTTCGTCAAGCAAAAGGGGCTGTTCAGCTTCTATCGCGATGGTCATGGCGAGTGCTGTGGTATCCGCAAGATCGAACCGCTGCGACGCAAGCTGTCGACCGTCAGCGCCTGGGCCACCGGCCAGCGCCGCGACCAGAGTCCCGGCACCCGTAGTCAGGTAGCAGCGGTGGAAGTGGACGGCGCGTTTTCGACGCCCGAGCGTACGCTGTACAAGTTCAACCCCTTGGCGCAGATGAGCAGCGAGGAGGTGTGGGGCTACATCCGCATGCTCGAGCTGCCCTATAACAGCCTGCACGAGCGCGGCTTCATCAGTATCGGCTGTGAGCCCTGCACGCGGCCGGTGCTGCCCAACCAGCACGAGCGCGAGGGGCGCTGGTGGTGGGAGGAAGCCACGCAGAAGGAATGCGGGCTGCATGCAGGCAATCTGATCGCCAAGACCTGAACCGCGCAGCGCCTCCAGGCCATGGCAAGCCTGGAGGCAGCGGCGCGATCAATGCTCGGGTAACTCGACGCCTTCGAACAAGGCTTCCAGTTCCTGCTTGTTGTGGCACTGGATGGCCTTGGCCATGACCTCGCGGGTGAGGTGCGGCGCGAACTTCTCGATGAAGTCGCACATGAAGCCGCGCAGGAAGGTGCCGCGGCGGAAGCCGATGCGGGTCACGCTGGATTCGAACAGGTGATCGGCGTCGAGTACCACCAGGTCGTTGTCGAGCTTGGTATCGACCGCCATCTTGGCCACGATCCCCACTCCCAACCCCAGGCGCACATAGGTCTTGATGACGTCGGCATCGGCCGCGGTGAACACCACCTTCGGCGCCAGGCCGCGCCGCGAGAACGCTTCGTCGAGCTTGGAGCGACCGGTGAAACCGAACACGTAGGTGACGATCGGGTACTCGGCCAGTGCCTCGAGCGTCAGTTTCGGTACCTTGGTCAGCGGATGCCCCTGGGGCACCGCAATGCAGCGGTTCCAGCGGTAGCACGGCATCATGATCAGATCGCCGAACGAATCCAGCCCCTCGGTGGCAATGGCGAAGTCGACTGTGCCGTCGGCGGCCATTTCGGCAATCTGCATCGGTGAACCCTGATGCATGTGCAGGGCCACGTCCGGATACTGCTTGATGAAGCTGCTGATCACCGTCGGCAGTGCATAACGGGCCTGGGTGTGGGTGGTGGCGATGGAGAGCGTGCCCTTTTTCTCGTTGGAGAATTCCTGGGCGATCTGCTTGATGCTTTCCACCTTGCGCAGGATCTCGCCTGCCGTGGTGATGATGCGTTCACCGGCCGGGGTCACGCGAGTCAGGTGTTTGCCACTGCGTGCGAAGACTTCAACACCCAATTCATCTTCCAGCAGGCGGATCTGCTTGCTGATACCTGGCTGCGAGGTATACAGGCTTTGCGCCGTGGCGGAGACGTTGAGGTCATGATGCGCTACCTCCCAGATGTAGCGCAGTTGCTGAAGCTTCATATGAATCCCTCACACAGGAAAAACCGCCAGTCATCGGCGACGGGTTATAACTATATTAAAGGTTGTAACAATAAATCTAGAACTTTTTATTAAACTTGTAGGAAAAATAACCAACCTTGTGCTCACCCTCTGGGTCGGCTGCGGCGCTCGGTCAGGGGCACCATGTAGACCGGCACCGGGGACAGCTGCAGCACGCGGGCGGCAGTGCGTCCCAAGGGAACGTCGACGCTGGCACCGTGGCTGTGGCTGCCGAATACCAGCAAGTCCACGGCCAGCCGCTGGGCCTGGTCGAGGATGACTTCGGCTGGATCGCCTTGCCGCACACGCACGGCGCGGATCAAGGCAAGGCCCGGCTCGTCGTCGCCCAGGTCGCTGCGCAGGCTCTGTAGAACCTTCTCCTCGATCCCGGCCATGACGGTATTGAGCCCCTGGCTGTGCAGGCGGTCGAGCGCGGATTCGTCGAGGTAGCTTTGCAGCACCGATTCGGCAATCAAACCCATCGGCTCCACGGCATGGATGACATACAGCTGCGCGTTGAAACTGCGCGCCAGGGCTACGGCGTGCTGCATGACGAACGGGGCATATACCCCCAGGTCAGTGGCGTAGAGCATGGAGCGGATCATGCGACCTCCGAAGTGGCCAATGCGACAGGCATACTTGAGCGTAGCAGTGCCGCCCGCCGCGCACCGGTCGTCGGCGCATGGCAATGGCACAAATCCATTGTCTGCATGCGCTCTAACGCGCTAAGGTTCGACTCCCCCGCCGCTCATAATCATGCTGTGCCTCGCCGTGCGGGGTTCGCTGGCGGCCGGCACCCGTGACCTGACGAGTAACACGATGGCTGACCTACCGATCGACGACCTTAACGTCGCTTCCAACGAAACCCTCATCACCCCTGCGCAGCTGAAACGGGAAATCCCGCTCAGTGCCGCCGCGCATACCACCGTGGCCGCTGGCCGGGAAGTGGTGCGCGACATCCTCGACGGTCGTGACCATCGCCTGTTCGTGGTCATTGGCCCGTGCTCGATCCACGACATCGACGCGGCGCACGAATATGCACGCCGGCTCAAGGCGCTGGCGGCCGAAGTCTCGGACACCCTGTACCTGGTCATGCGCGTGTACTTCGAAAAACCGCGCACCACGGTCGGCTGGAAAGGCCTGATCAACGACCCGTACCTGGACGACTCCTTCAAGATCCAGGACGGTCTGCACATCGGCCGGAAACTGCTGCTGGACCTGGCCGAGATGGGCCTGCCCACCGCGACCGAGGCGCTGGACCCTATTTCGCCGCAATACCTGCAGGACCTGATCAGCTGGTCGGCCATCGGCGCACGCACCACCGAATCGCAAACCCACCGCGAAATGGCCTCGGGCCTGTCCTCGGCCGTGGGCTTCAAGAACGGTACCGACGGCGGCCTGACCGTTGCCATCAATGCGTTGCAGTCGGTGTCCAGTGCGCATCGGTTCCTGGGCATCAATCAGGAAGGTGGCGTGTCCATCGTCACCACCAAGGGCAATGCCTACGGCCACGTGGTATTGCGCGGCGGCAACGGCAAGCCCAACTACGACTCGGTCAGCGTGGCGGTGTGCGAGCAGGCGCTGGAAAAAGCAGGCATCAAGGCCAACATCATGGTCGACTGCAGCCACGCCAACTCCAACAAGGACCCGGCCCTGCAACCGCTGGTCATGGAGAACGTGGCCAATCAGATCCTGGAAGGCAACCAGTCGATCATCGGTCTGATGGTGGAAAGCCATTTGAATTGGGGCAGTCAATCGATTCCCAAGGACTTGGGCGACCTGCAGTACGGCGTATCGGTCACCGATGCGTGCATCGACTGGGCCAGCACCGAGAAGACGCTGCGCAGCATGCACGCCAAACTCAAGGATGTGTTGCCCAAACGTAGCCGCTGAGCCCAGGCGCCGGGTCAGTCGAGTTTCTGCTTACCCGGCCTTTGCATGCAGTTGCAGCCTGCCTGGCTACAGCTTGGCCGCACGGCGCTGATGGCGTTCCATGTAGCGCTCGACATAGGAGCACGACGGAATCACCGTGTAGCCATGGCTCTCGGCGTAGTCCAGAGCCTGCTCGGTGAGTGCCGCAGCGATGCCCCGCCCGCGCAGGGCGTTGGGCACGAAGGTGCGATAGATGTCCAGGGTCTGTTTACCCAGGTCCATGTAGGTGAGGTAGGCACGATGGCCGTCGATATTGACTTCGAACTGGTGACCGGCCTGGTCGTGGTGGATCGAAAGCGCCTCGCTCATCGCGTTTCCTCGCGGGTCTTGGATTTAGACCTCTACCTTACCGCTCTTTGTACAACGAAGAAACAGTTGTGCAGGCCCATGCCGTTTTTGTCATCAAGCACAATCGTCATGGCTGCGACGGGAGCAAACAACGTCACCCTGCAGGCGAGTTGATTGTCTTCCTGCACACTCATTGTCGGCGTCCTGGTTATCTCCATTCGCGGCCTGCTGCGGGACATTTAAACTCGTCCTTAGTTCATGCATGAGGCAATTACGCGATGCACTTGCGCACGCACTGGCCCGCGCCCAACCAGCGCTAGACCGTGATTTTCGGCTTATGTTCCGCCTCTGCGGCGTGGGTGGATTTTTTTTCATCTCTTGCGCAGAGTCCGTTTACTTACTACAAGTAATGAGTAGTATGTACGGCGGCTAGTTTCTCATTCATGAGAAATGGCTACTTAAAAGAATGTCCTTCGAAGGGGAACACAATGAACAATGCTCTGAAATTCTCTGCACTGGCCCTGGCCGCCGTTCTGGCTACCGGTTGCAGCAGCGCAACCAAAGAAACCGAAGCTCGCCTGACCGCTACCGAAGACGCCGCTGCACGCTCGCAAGCCCGTGCCGACGAAGCCTACCGCAAGGCTGACGAAGCGCTGACCGCCGCTCAGAAAGCCCAGCAGACTGCCGACGAAGCCAACGAGCGCGCCCTGCGCATGCTCGACAAGGCCAGCCGCAAGTAACAGCCTTTTGCGAGGCTGTAAAAAAACCGACCCACTGGGTCGGTTTTTTTATGGGCGCAGCCGCAGCCAGTTAGGGCGCAGGCAGACTGCCCGGTGCGCTGCTGATCATCGGAGCACCAGCCCCGGCGATTTCAACCGGCAAGCCGTCTTCGGCGGCGACCACATCACGAACCACGTCCCAGTTCATCTTGATGTCCGGGGCGAAGTCGCGACGGTTGAGCAACGCATTGATAACGGCGGTGTGCCTGTCGAGGGTCACCGGATCACCCTTGTCGGTCAGTTGCGCATGGGCTTCCAGGTACACCTTGCCGCCGCTCATGCCGAACTTGTAGGACTCGTTCATGATACGCACGCCAGTGCCCACCGGTACCATGCTGGCCAACTCCAGCACATTGTCGTTGTACATGCGGAAGCAGCCATGACTGGTGCGCATGCCGATGCCGAACTGCTTGTTCGAGCCGTGAATCAGGTAGCCCGGCAGGCCGAGGGTGAACTTGAAAGGCCCCAGCGGGTTGTCGGGGCCGGCGGGCACCACATTGGGCAGCGGATCACCGTCTGCAGCATGCTCGGCCTTGATCGAAGCCGGTGGCGTCCAGGTCGGGTTGGGGGTCTTGGCGATGATCTTGGTGTGCGCGATGGGCGAGCCCCACCCTTCCCGGCCAATCCCCAGCGGATAGGTGCGCACGACGTCCTCGCCCTTGGGGTAGTAATAAAGGCGGTACTCGGCCAGGTTGATGACGATGCCTTCGCGCGGACCCGGCGGCAAGATGAAACGGGTCGGCAGGACAATCTGCGTGCCGGCACCCGGCAGCCAAGGATCGACGCCAGGGTTTGCGGCAACCATTTCCAGATAGCCGAGGTCGTTGGCCGTCGCGATGTCGGCGAAGGTGTCCTCGTACTTGGCGGTGATGGTCTGCACCTGGCCGATGATGTCTTCACCCGCAGGTGGCAACGGGAATTCCAGCGCCATGGCCGGCGCCGCTGCGAATGCGGCGGCCAGCGACAGGCAGCGGGTGAAGGCGGAAAGGCTCGGCGGCATCCAGGAAATCCTTGGTCGAACTGAACGGGACAATGCCGCGATTGTACGCGCAGTTGCCGGGCGCGTGTAGACGGGTGCCGTCAGCGCGCGGATCAAGGGATCGATTGCAGCTCGGGCCAGACCGGTCGTGTGCCCTTGCGCTGGGCGAACAGGATGGCCCGGCACAGTTTGCACAGCCGCTGGTCACGAAAGATCAGCTTGTGCACTTCCAGCCAGCGCGGCTGGGCCGGGAGCAAGGTTCCACACAGGGTGCGGTCCACCGAACCACCCAGTTCCAGCTGACGTGCAGCCAGGTGCACACGACTTTCCTGGCAGGCGAACAGGTCCAGCTGATCGTCGGGTTCGATCAATTGATAGGCAAACAGGGACCAGGCGGGACGCGGCATCGGGGGCTCCAAACAGGGGGCGCCACATTAGCCGAAAGCCCGCGTCCAGAAAAGCGTCAAAGCAAGGGTTTGAGCGTCGGCCAGACGTTTTCCAGCAGTTTGCCCTGGGCGCTGGCCGTGGGGTGCACACCGTCGGCCTGCATCAATGTCGGTACCCCGCCGACCCCTTCAAGCAAAAACGGCACCAGCGCCACTTTTTTCTCTTCCGCCAGCGCGTGATAGACCTGAGCGAACGACTGGGTGTAACGCGCGCCGTAGTTGGGCGGCAACTGCATGCCCAGCAACAGGACCTCGGCGCCGGCCTTGCGGGAGAGCTCGATCATCGACGCAAGATTCTGTTGCAATTGCGTTACCGGCATACCGCGCAGGCCATCGTTGCCACCCAGTTCGAGCACGACCAGGTCCGGCTTGTGCGCTGCAAGCAGCGCGGGCAGCCGCGCCGAGCCGTTGGCCGAGGTATCGCCGGTGATCGAAGCGTTGACCACCTTGTCGCTGAAACCCTGCTGTTCCAGGCGCTGCTCGAGCAGCGCGACCCAGCCGGCACGGGTATCCAGGCCGAAAGCCGCGCTGATACTATCGCCAACGATCAGTACCGTACCTGCCGCTGCACTCTGGGCGGCCAACATCAGGCCCAGGCCAGCACTCATCAACCACATTCGCATCGGGACTCTCCATGGGCGCAAGCATTCTTACAGCGCGGAACCTTAGCAAAGTGGTCACCAGCGCGGAAGGTGAACTGACCATTCTGCACGAACTCTCGCTGGAATTGGCCAAAGGCGACAGCCTGGCCATCGTCGGCGCATCGGGTTCGGGCAAGTCTACCCTGCTCGGCCTGCTTGCCGGCCTCGACCTGCCCAGCGCGGGCAGCGTGACCCTGGCCGGCCAGGACCTGAGCACGCTGGACGAAGACCAGCGGGCCCGGGTACGGGCCGAACACGTCGGTTTCGTGTTCCAGTCGTTCCAACTGCTCGACAGTCTCGATGCTCTGGAGAACGTCATGCTGCCGCTGGAGCTCGACGGCCGCAAGGACGCCCGTGAACATGCGCGCACGTTGCTCGAACGGGTCGGCCTGGGCCAGCGTCTGACCCACTCGCCGCGCCAGCTCTCGGGCGGCGAACAACAGCGTGTCGCCATCGCCCGCGCATTCGCGGCCGAACCGGACGTGCTGTTCGCCGACGAACCTACCGGCAATCTCGACAGCCATACCGGCGAGCGCATCAGCGACCTGCTGTTCGAGCTCAACAAGGAACGCGGTACCACCTTGGTACTGGTCACCCACGACGAACGCCTGGCGCATCGCTGCCACCGCCTGATCCGTCTCGATGCCGGGCGCCTCGTTGCGCCCCTGGAGCCCTGATGGCAGGCCTGCCGATGTCGCGACTGGTGGCCCTCGCCGCCCGTCAGTTGTTGCGTGATGCGCGTTCCGGCGAGCTGCGCGTGCTGTTCTTCGCCTTGCTGGTGGCGGTTGCTGCCAGTACCGCAATCGGCTATTTCGGAGCACGCCTCAACGGCGCGATGCAGTTGCGCGCCACCGAGTTTCTCGGCGCCGACCTGATCCTGCAGGGCAGCAGCCCGGCGCGTCAGGAGCAGATAGATGCAGGCCTCAACGCTGGCCTGGATCATGCGCGGGTGGTGGAGTTCGCCAGCGTGATTGCCGCCGACAGTGGTATCCAGCTGTCCAGCGTCAAGGCGGTCGATGAGGCCTATCCCTTGCGCGGCGAGCTCAAGAGCGCAGCGCAGCCGTATGGCGAGGAAACCGCCGGGGATGGGCCCAGGCCTGGCGAGGCCTGGGCCGAGTCACGGCTGCTGGCCGCGCTGAACCTGAAAGTGGGTGATACCCTTGATGTGGGCAGCAAGACCTTGCGCCTGGCGCGGGTGCTGACTTACGAGCCGGACCGTGCCGGCAATTTCTACAGCCTCACGCCTCGGGTGATGATCAACCTGCAGGACCTGGCCGCGACCAACGTGGTGCAACCGGGCAGCCGGGTGACCTACCGCGAACTCTGGCGCGGCGCGCCCGAACGGTTGGCCGGTTATCAGAAGCAGCTGGAGCCGGGGCTCGAACCCAACCAGCGTCTGCGTGATGCCAGGGACAGCAACCAGCAGATCGGCGGCGCCCTGGGCAAGGCCGAGCGCTACCTGAACATGGCGAGCCTGGTGGCGGTGCTGTTGGCTGGCGTGGCGGTAGCCATGTCGGCCAGCCGCTTCGCCGCGCGACGTTTCGATGCCAGCGCCCTGCTGCGCTGCCTTGGCCTGTCGCGGCGCGAAGTGATGCTGATGTTCTGCGTGCAGCTGGCCCTGCTGGGTCTGCTGGCGTGCCTGAGCGGCGCGCTGATCGGCTGGCTGGCGCAGCTGGTGCTGTTCCAGATGCTGCACGGGCTGCTGCCAGCCGTGGTACCGGCCGGAGGGCTGTTTCCGGCGCTGGCGGGCATCGGCACCGGGCTGGTGGCGCTGGCCGGTTTCGCCCTGCCGCCCCTGGCGGCCTTGGGCGCGGTGCCGCCCTTGCGCGTACTGCGTCGTGATTTGCTGCCCGTGCCGCCAAGCACCTGGCTGGTGTATGGCACTGCGCTGCTGGCGCTGGGCTTGATCATGTGGCGGTTGAGCCTGGACCTGGTGCTGACGTTCGCCCTGCTCGCCGGCGGCCTGTTGGCGGCGCTGATCCTGGGTGGCCTGTTGTTGCTGGGTTTGAAAAGCCTGCGCCGCTTGCTGGCACGTTCACCCCTACCGTGGCGCCTGGGGCTCGGGCAACTGCTGCGCCATCCCCTGGCGGCTGCCGGGCAGGCCTTGGCCTTTGGCCTGATCCTGCTTGCAATGACACTGATCGCACTGCTGCGCGGCGAGCTGCTGGACAACTGGCAGAACCAGCTACCCAAGGACGCGCCAAATTATTTCGCCCTGAACATCCTGCCGGACGAGCGCGATGCCTTCGCTGGCCACCTGCAGCAGGCTGGCGCCCGCTCGGCGCCGTTGTACCCGGTCATGCCCGGCCGTCTGGTCGACATCAACGATGCGCCGGTGCAGGAGTTGGTCGAGAAGGACTCACGCGGTGAGCGCGCGGTGCAGCGAGACCTGAGCCTGACCTGGTCCGAGCACCTGCCCAATGGCAACCGGATCACCGCCGGGCAATGGTGGAACGCCGCCCAGCGCGCTGACGTACCGGGTGTATCGGTCGAAGAAGGGGTGGCGCAAAGCCTGAATCTCAAGCTTGGCGACCGTCTGACGTTCAATATCGGCGGCTCCAATCGCGATGCCGTGGTGACCAGCCTGCGCACGGTGGACTGGAACAACTTCCAGCCCAACTTCTTCATGATCTTCCAGCCCGGCACGTTCGACGACCTGCCAACCACCTACCTGACCAGTTTCTATATTGCGCCCGGCCATGATTCACAGGTGGTCGAACTGTCCAGAGCCTTCCCGGCGGCCACCATTCTGGGGGTCGAGGCGCTGCTGGAACAGCTGCGCAGCATCCTTGCCCAGGTCACCCTGGCGGTGGAGTACGTGTTGCTGTTCGTGCTGGCAGCAGGCATGGCGGTGTTGTTTTCCGGGCTGCAGGCCACGCTCGACGAGCGCATCCGCCAAGGCGCACTGCTTCGTGCGCTGGGTGCCGAACGCAAGCTGCTGGTCAAGGCGCGGCGCATCGAGTTCGGACTGCTGGGCGCCGCCAGTGGGGTGCTGGCGGCGTTGGGCAGCGAATTGATCAGCTTCGTGCTGTATCGCTACGCCTTCGATCTGGTCTGGACGCCGCACCCATGGCTGCTCTGCCTGCCGCTGATCGGCGCGCTGCTGGTGGGTGGGGCCGGGGTGTTCGGCACTCGTCGGGCCCTCAACGCAAGCCCGTTGCAGGTGCTCAGGGAAGGCTGAAACGCCGCGGGCGACTCAGCGCAGGGTGATGAGCCCCTGCCGGGCGATGCGCACGGCATGGGCAATCACTTCGTGGGCGTCTCGGGCCGACGGTGCCTGAATCACGGCCAGTTCGAAGCTGTTGTCGGGCAGGCTCTTCAAGGCGCTGTGCTGGTCGATGAAACGCGCCACGAACGCGCCGGGCTTGCCACGGCGATGCGGCCAGCCATCGAGGCTGCGCAGCAGGTTCGGCTGATGCTGGCCAACCAGCAGAATACGGGGATTGCGCAGGGATGGGCTGGCCGGGATCGGCGCGAGGCAAACGATGGGACGGGGACAGTTCATGATGGTGTTCTCAGCCTCGACCGCTTCATGTGGGAGAGCTGGGCAGCGGTGGGAGGCATCACCGAACCAGCGCTTTAGCGGTATTTCGAGGGCTCGTGAAAACCCCCAGGCGCCCCGCAAGTAGCTGTCTAAATCGGCGCATGAGCGGTAATCCTAGTGAACGGGCGAGGCGCGTGTCAACAACCCTGCTTCAGGTTTACCAGGCTAGCAGCGCAAGCGGCCGCAGCGTTCGAAGCTCATGCGAGGATCATTACGTACGTGTAGCGAAAGGCAGGTACTGGTAGGCAACACGGTCGAGGTACTCAAACAGACTCAATGTCTACGATTGCAAGCTTTGTGCATGTTAGCCTCGACTCTCGAACGACTGAGCAGCACCCGCCCAAGATGCAGAGGTCAAATGACAGTGCTGCAGAGGTAAGCAGCCCTAACCCGACTGGAGCCAGTAGTGCCCACTAATATCATTACCCGTGCAGGTCACACTGCGTTAAAGGCAGAACTGGATCATCTCTGGCACACCTACCGTCCCGAAATTACCCAGAAGGTCGCCTGGGCAGCGTCTCTTGGTGATCGAAGCGAAAATGCCGATTATCAATACAACAAGAAACTGCTTCGAGAAATCGACCGTCGAATCAGATACCTTCGCAAGCGCTTGGAAGATGTGCGCGTTGTGGATTACGCCCGCGAACAGGAAGGCAGAGTATTCTTCGGCGCCTGGGTAGAGATCGACAATGACATCGGTGACAGCAAACTATTCCGCATCGTGGGTTACGATGAAATCTATGGGCGAAATGACTATATTTCTATCGACTCTCCCATGGCTCGCGCCCTTTTAAAAAAAGAAGAAGGCGACGAGGTTGTGGTACAGACGCCGACAGGCGAGGCCATATGGTTTATTGCGCGTATAACGTACGAGGAGCAAGCTTCTGCCGAATCTTGAGTGCCGATGCTCATGCGTGATCCACGCCCTGTAAATGCGTCCTGAACGCCTGTGCTGGATGGTTTGAAGGCGAGGTTCATGTGGATCTGGCGATTCGCTAATCCGTGAGTTCCTGATGAGCCTTGAATTGGTTCCAGACCTCGTCCTCGAACCGACTCATTGACACGATATTCTCCTGTGAAAGCACGATCGTGAACCCGATCGCTTTCCCTCTGAGCTGCATCTCTTCGACGACAGCCGAGTAGTCAGTGGTGTAGCTGACCTTGAGGGTATCCTTGTTCCTGTAGCCGCTCATGGTGGGGACGATTTGAAAGTCATCATCCATGCCGCCGGCCTCATGCAGATCGCCGATATCCGAGACACGGCCCACATACACTTTACGATCACTCATCGAGAACATGTACAGGTTACTTCGGTCCCTCATCGACTCCATGAGTTGCCGAGTCAGCGGGCGCGTAGGCACCTTGGACGCAAGAATCAGTCCCTTGATGGAAGCAGCCGAGGCTCTGTAGCGCGCCATCAGTAGCACAGTGAACAATCGGGGTAAAAGCCATGCCAACAGAAGCGATAGCACGGAAGCTTGCGCAAGAAAAACCCACATCAATGCACTTCTGGCGTCGATGATTTCGTTGTGGGTCAAAAAGGCTTTTGCATGCATCGTGTAATCGCTGAATTCAGCGAATCGACCCAGAAAAGGCATGAGCGCACCGTGCTTGCTCGCGTACATCAGAACGAGGCTTGCCAGGCAAGCGAAGGAGAAGATGAGGACGCCGGTTTTTGCAATGAGCATGTACAACAACTGCCCATCGTAGCGACTCATGGTGGCTTGTCGGTAGGTACTTGCGTTGCAATACAGGTATCCGCTGACCAGAATAGGCAGGATAAGAAGCAGGCCCATCAGCCACGAGCCACGATTTTCTTGGCTCTCTTGCTGGCTTCGATGAAACACTCGTTCATCAGGATTTCCTGCGAGTCGATCGACATGCCACCGCGATCGCTGACGCGCAACGTCCGAAGCTCACGCAGTGAATCGAGTATCTCTTTCTCTCGTTTACTGGTTTTGAAAAGAAGCCCAAGCATGAACACTCTCCAGGATGGCTGATGCAAGGCTGCATAGGTACAGCAGCATGATACTCAACTTGGGCCAAATCCTATCATAACGGCACAGTGCTCGACCCTTATGGCTCAACTTCCCTGCGTCTCGACCGTGACGGCATGTAACTGGCAGAACTGGGCTGCAGACTCAGCAAAGCCCCGTTTCCCGTGTCTGGAATGAGACTAGACACCCGGAAGATATTACTGGCCGCCAAGCCCGGCTACCGTGGTCTGGACTTAGCGAGCAGACGCCAGCTTGCGGGCGCCGGGCTCCAGTGAGTCGCGTTCGCGAGCGAATGCCAGGTAGTACTTGTTCACACTGTTGACGTAGCTCACCGAGGCCATGCCCATCTGCTCCATGGCGATGCGTTCGGTCTGGAAAAACCATTGATCGGGGTTGAGGCCGCGGCGGCGCGCCTCCTTGCGCATTGCCTGCACCCGTTCGGGGCCCATGTTGTATGCGGCCAGGGTGAAAGCCATGCGTTCACGTTCGTTGAGCTTGTTGCTGGAGAAGAACTTGCGGCGGATCATTGCCAGGTATTTGGCCCCGGCCTGCACGTTGTTGTCGAGGTTCTGGATGTTGCCCACGCCCACCCGCCGCGCCGCCGAGGGGGTGATCTGCAGCAGGCCGGTCGCGCCGCCACCACCGCGGGCGGCCGGATCGAGCTTGGACTCCTTGAAGGCCAGCGCTGCAAGGTTGAGCCAGTCCATGTGCTGTTCGCGGGCGTGCCGCTGGAGTACCGGGCGCAGCGTTTCGAGGCGCTGGCGGTCGCTGCGGGCCAGCGGATAGTGAACCTTGTACAGGCCGCGATAGACCTTGACGAAGGCGGCGTCCTGATCGCGCGGCGCCTTGTACGAGGCCAGGAAGCGATCGACGCTGGCGCCCAGCTGCGGTGCGTCGCGGCGCACGTACCAGTTGACCGAACCCGGCGCGCTGAGCACCACACGACGGTCCACGCGCAGCCGCGGCATGACCTTGGCCCAGCGTTCGGCGATGGGCAGTTCGACCACGGTCAGCGGGTAGATCCCGGCCTGAACCATCTCCAGTACGTCTTCGGCGGCCAGACTTGGGTCGACCCATTCGATGTCGATGGGCGCCAGCTTGCGCAATGCCAGTTTCTGGTTCCAGCGTTCGACAGCGGCGCCCGCTGCGCTGCCGTTGGGCAGGGCCAGGGTCTTGCCGGCCAATTGTTCGGCGCGTACGTAACGCCGCCCGCCCTTGCTGCCGACCAGCACGAAGGGGACATTGGCGACCACCGCTTCGCTGGCAGCAATCTTGCTGGCGGGATGCGACCCCATCAACTCGCCAGGCGCGACCAGGTCGCCTTCGCCGCGCTGCAGGGCGCCGAGCAGTTGCTCCTTGGCGCGCGGGATGATCTTGAGCTGCAGCGCCTGGCCTTTGCCGGCGTGAGCATTGAGATAACTTTGAAACGCCTGCAGGCGGTGATACTCGACGCCGATGGCTTGGCCGCGAACCTGACCCGAGCTGTTGCGGCTCTGGTTGACCAGCACGCGCAATACCTTGCTCGACTGGATCTGCGCCAGGTCGCGGACCTTTGCCGGGTGCGCCGCCAGCGGTGGCCCGGCCGGACGAGCGGCCGCCGCCGAGGGCAGCCCAAGGGCCAGGCACAGCATGACAATCAGTGATCTAAGGCCCATGGTTCCCCGGCAATGTCCTGAGCAGCCCCTTAAGGACCGCCATAACCTTTTGAAGTTCTTGGCTTTCTTGCCAATCGCCAAGCTCTGGTATGCTTTTCGCCTCCTGCTTCGAGGTAGCACCATGCAACTCATCGATATCGGCGTCAACCTTACCAACGACAGCTTCGCGCAAAAGCACGAGGCCGTTCTGCAGAGGGCCTACGAGGCGGGCATCTGTCAGTTGGTGCTCACCGGGACCAGCGTCGAGGGCAGCGAACAGGCGCTGCAACTGTGCCAGCGGTGGGATGAGTCGGGCGAGCGGCTGTTCAGTACTGCGGGCATTCATCCACACAGCTCCAGCGAATGGAACGGCGACAGCGCCGCACGTCTGCGCGACCTGCTGCGCCTGCCGCAGGTGAAGGCCGTGGGTGAATGCGGCCTGGATTTCAATCGGGATTTCTCGCCGCGTCCGCAGCAGGAAAAGGTGCTGCAGGAACATCTGGCCCTGGCCGTGGAGTTGCAGCTGCCGGTATTCCTCCACGAGCGCGACGCCCACCAGCGCCTGCTGGACATTCTCAAGGATTACCGTGACCACCTGCCGGCCGCCGTGGTGCACTGCTTTACCGGCGAGCGCCAGGCGCTGTTCGGTTATCTGGACCTGGACCTGCACATCGGTATCACCGGCTGGATCTGCGACGAGCGTCGCGGCACCCATCTGCATCCGCTGGTGGGCAGCATTCCTGCCGCGCGGTTGATGCTCGAAAGCGATGCGCCGTACCTGCTGCCGCGCACCTTGCGCCCCAAGCCCAAGAGCGGCCGCAACGAGCCGGCCTTCCTCACTGAAGTCCTGCGCGAAGTGGCACTGCATCGCGGCGAAAGCCTGGCTGATCTGGCGCGGACCTCGACAGCCTGCGCTCGGGCGTTTTTCGGTCTGCCGGAAATCCGCAGCGCGCTCTATGACGACGATAGCGAAGCTTGATTCGCGGCCAATGCGAGGGCTGACTATTATCGTTCTCAACTGATCCGGACCAGGACAGTGCTGAACAATTCGCCGGTGGCATGACTCTACAGGTCATGCCATACAGAAATGGCTCACGCAGAAACGTCTTGTTGATCCAGGTCCTGTTGCACCGTACCCAAGGAGCATTGAGCCATGAACGACACCACCGCATTGAAAATCGTCAACGACCCAAACAACGGTCTGCGCGTTTCGCGCGCCATTGCGCTGCCGTTGCTGGCCCTTTCCGCCTTGATGCTTGTCGATGCAGCAGCCTGCGCCAGCGTTGGCGAAGCCGCCATCGGCGTGATTGGCCTGATCGCCGCCTTCGCTCTGGGGCGTGGCCAGCGTGAGCCCAGCCAGGCTGAAGTCAGCCAAAAACTGTCACCGTCTGCCGGCTGATTGCCAACAGCTCGCCCTCGGGGTTCCACATGGCCGCGGAAGTGTGTCCATAGCCATCGCGGGCATGCTCGATCAGGGCCTGGTAGCGACACCAGTCGCCGCTGCGCATTGCAGGCATCGGTTGAATGAACTCAATGGTCCAGGTCAGGCTGCTGCCGGGTGCCGGCTTGTTCAGATAGGGCAGTAGCGCAGGCGGCCAGGCGTCGCCCAATACCAGCAACAAGGCTTCGGTGATCGGCTCATCCTGCTCATGCTCCCGCAGCTGCATCCATCCGCCGATACCGGCGACCGGCGTATTGCTGAACGGCAGCGCGCCGATTCCCCAACGCATGTCCAGATGGCGAATGTACTCCGGCGTAACCCCAGGCAGGTAGGGCAGCGCGGTGGATTGCTCCAACGTTTTCATGGCCGGCACCGGTACCGCACTGATGGTGATCGCCGATTCGCGCGGTAGACCGAAGCTGGCCTGGACCACGGTCATGGTGCGTCCGTTCTGCACCGCCCGCGCCAGTAACGACGTCACCGCACTGCCCTCGCGTAATATTTCTACCTGTAGATCCATGGGGACTTCCAGTTCGGCCGGACCCACGAAAGTGATCGCCATCGAACGCACCGGCCGGTCAGGGACGTGCGCCGCCATGGCCTCGTGCAGCAATGCGGCCATGAGGCCGCCGTAGCAGGCGCGACCCTGGCTCCATTCGCGGGGTACGGTAACGCTGTGGGGTGGACGTCGTGCGCTTGCCAGCAAGTCGCGAAGGTTCATGGGCCGGCCTTGGGGTGGTTGTCGATGGGCTTGATGGTAGACAGCTCGGCGCGAGCGCGCAGCTTTCATATCGGCCAATCTCCAGTTCAAGCGGTCGCCCAGACACGCTGCGCTACGAGGCTACACGCCCAGCCGTGCGCCCCAATTGCCTGCGCAAACGCGTCAGGGCAGTGTGCAGTTGCTCGCGCGAAACCGGTCGGCCGCCGTAGCGCTGGGCCATGAAGGCGTAGGCAAAGGTCAGAATGGCCTCGCTTTGCGCAGGCAAGTGAGCGGCAGCGCGCTCGGCGAACGCCATGGCGCCTTCGCCGGCCTGACGCACCAGGCCACGCCGGCGCAACAGGCGCTCGAAGGCAACGAACTCCTTGAGCTGCGGATCGACCCGGCGGCGCCATGGCTTGAGCAGCCAGACACTGGCCAACAGCATGAACAACAGCCCACCGATCGGCAGCGCCCAGCGTTGCAGCCCCTGAAACCAACGGGCGAGAAATTCGATCTGGCGCTCGCCCTGATACTCCAGCACCCAGCGCTGCCATCCGTAATTGAGGTTGTCCCATTGCAGGCGCAGGTCGTTGAGCCACGTCAAATGTGGGTAGCGCAGCGGAGAAAACGGTGAGCCGGCAAGAAATTCCTCATCGGCCGACAGCGCCTGCTGCAGGCCCTGCTCGACCCGCGCCGGGGCCACTGCTGCGGTGGGGTCGGCCCGCTGCCAGCCGGCGCCTGCCTGCCAGTACTCGACCCACGTGTGGGCTTCGAATTGACGTACGGTCAGGTAGTTGCCCGCCGGGTTGAGTTCGCCGCCTTGGTAGCCGGCCACCACCCGTGCGGGTACCCCCGCCACACGCAAGGCATAGACCATGGCCCCGGCGTAGTGGGCGCAGAAACCGCGGCGGCTGTCGAACAGGAATTCGTCGATACTGTTGCGGCCCAGCACTGGCGGATTGAGGGTGTAGTGAAAAGGCAGTTCGCGAAACTGCCGCAGCATTTCATCCACCAGAGCCTGAGGCGTAGCGAAGCGGCCACGCAGATCCTGCGCCCACTGGCGCGTGCGCGGATCGCCCTGGGGCGGCAGTTGCAACGCTGTGCGCAGCGCCGGGGGAGCCAGTTGGGACTCGCGAATCACCTGCGGCCAGGACGTCACCGCGTACATCAGTGGCTGGTCGACCGGGCGCCGCCGCTGCAGGCGTCCATCGCTCAACTGGCGCACGCCAGGCAACGCCGTGCGGGCCACGTCCAGGGCGAACAACCATGGCTTGCCGCTGGGCTGCTGGATGATCTGGTAATCCACAGACGGCCCCGTCGGCTGCCAATCCGCTGCCGGTTGGGTCTGGATCCACGGCGATTGGCTCCAGGTCCGGCCGTCGTAGACATCCAGGCTCAGCGCACGCCAATAGAGGTCGCGCTTGGCCGGTATGGCGCCATCGAAGCTGGCCCGAAAGGCCACCTCGCCGGACTGACTGAGACTGGCGACGTCGGCCGGGCTCATGCTCTCCGACAGGCCGGTCACGCCCTGCCCCGGCTTGGGCAGCGGCAGCGACCAGAGCGGTTCCAGCCGCGGAAGGAACACAAACAGCAACAGCATCAGCGGCAATGCCTGCAGCACCAGGCTGCCGGCCAGTTTCAGTGTGGCCATCGGGCGGGCGATCAGTGAGGTCTGTTGCAACCCGATCAAGGCAGCCAGCAAAGCCAGCAGTGGCAGGACGCTGTACAGCGCCCAACCCAGGCTGGCATCGAACAGATAGGCCACTGCCAGACAGAACAGACCGAGAAAAATCACCACGCGGGCGTCGCGCGCGGTCTGCATCTCCAGCAGCTTGAGCAGGAACGCGGCCACCAGCAGCGCGGCGGTGGCCTCCAGGCCCACCCAGGTGCCGCTGGACAGATAGACGCCGGCCGCCACCGCGAGCATCAGCGCTACCTTGATCAGCCGCCCCGGATAGCGCGCACGCATGCGAAACACCTGCACGCGCCACAGCGTGCAACCCAACCACAAGCCCAGCAGCCACAACGGCACGTGCCACCACAGCGGCACCAGTACCAGCGATTGTGCCAGCAGCAGCCAGGTCAGGCTGACGCGCGGAATGGCAGCGGGCGTACTCATGGCTGCTCTCCAAAAAGCGCCAACGCGCGCAGGCACGCTTCGCGGTGTGCATCGCCGCTGGCGGTGGCCAGCCGATTGCCGGGCAGCTGCAAGGCGAACGGCCGCTGTTCGCGGGACAAGGCCAGTACCCAATAGCAGAGGCGCGACAAGCGCTGTTCGACATCGCCGCCCAGAGCCACGAAGTCCAGGCACAGCTCCTGACCGCGCAGGTCGGCGAAGTCCTTGACCAGCAGCCCTTCACCGCGCGACCAGGCCTTCCAGTGCATGCGCCGCCAGGAGTCGCCAGGCTGGTATTGCTTGAGGCCCTGAAAATCATCCACGCCCTGGCCGTGCAGTCGCTGCGCCTGGTCTTCGATGTCGGCCGACTCGCTGTGCAACGTCGGCACCTCGCCTTGCAGGGGCTGGGGATACACCAGCACGCGCTGGCCCAGATCGACCCAGGTCCAGGCCATCAGCACGCCCAACGGAAAGCTGGTCTCCACGCGCATGCGCGGTGCTGCCAGCCAGCCGCGACGCTCGGTAGGCAGGCTCAATTCCAGCGCCTGCACGTGGTCGGGTGCGACGTCGCTGCGTTGCAGCTGCCGGGCATCCCAGCCAACGCCGATGGCCTGGTGATCCTTGCCGCCGCTTTCCAGGCGCAGACCGAAGCGCGCCTGCTCGCCGACGAATACCGAGGTGGCGCCATTGCCACTGACGAGCAGGCCGCTGAGGTTGCGGTAGGTGTGCAGAATGGCCACGACGAACACCGAGCCCAGCAGGAATACCAAGGCATAGGCCAGGCTGTTCTGGTAGTTGATCGCGGCGAGGAACATCAGCAGCAAGACGGCGATGAAGCCCATGCCGCTGCGGCTGGGGACGATGAAGATTCGCCGCTGGTCCAGCTCGATGCGCGGCGCCGCTGGCAGCCGGCGCACCTGCCAGCGGCGCCAGCGCTCGCCCAGCCTGCGCTTCACAGCGCAGGCACCTCCCGCAGCAACCACTGCACCAGCGCCCCGCCCCCTTGCCCGGCAGGGTCGGCGCGCTCGCGCAGGCGATGGCTGACCACCGACGGCAGCACGGCTTGCACGTCTTCGGGAATCACGTAGTCGCGGCCGATCAGCAACGCCCAGGCCTTGGCGGCAGCGAGCAGCGCCAGGCTGCCGCGCGGTGACAGCCCGTAGGCAAACTGGGGTTGGCTGCGGGTGGCTTCCACCAGGCGCAGTACGTAATCCACCAAGGCGTCGCTGGCGCGTACCGCACGCGCCTGGGCTTGCAGCGCGGCCAATTGCGCATGATCGAGCACCGCGTTCATGCGCGGCAGCAGGTCGCGTCGGGCTTCGCCCATCAACAGGGCTTTCTCTGCGGCCTTGGCCGGGTAGCCGAGCGACAGGCGCATGAGAAAGCGGTCCAGCTGCGATTCGGGCAGCGCGAACGTACCGCCCTGGGTCGTGGGGTTCTGCGTGGCGATGACGAAAAATGGCTGGGGCAGCGGCCGGGTGGCACCCTCGATGGTGACCTGGCCTTCTTCCATCGCTTCGAGCAAAGCACTCTGGCTTTTCGGGGTGGCGCGGTTGATTTCGTCCGCCAGCACCAGTTCGGCGAAGATTGGCCCGGGATGGAACACGAAGCGCCCGCTGTCCTTGTCGAACACCGAAGTGCCGAGGATATCGCTGGGCAACAGATCGGAAGTGAACTGGATACGCTGGAAACTCAGGCCCAGCACCTTGGCCAGGGTGTGGCTCAGGGTGGTCTTGCCCATGCCGGGCAGGTCCTCGATGAGCAGGTGACCGTCGGCGATCAGGCACGTCATCGCCAGGCGAACCTGGGTTTCCTTGCCCAGCAGGACTTCGTTGACCGCTTGCAGGCACTCTTCCAGTCGACTGCGCATGGCAGACACTCCTTGTCGATACTACGTCTGCAGAACGCGCCCGGCGCCTTGCGATGCTCTCGGGCGACTACCGTGCTTCAACGTCCGGCGCGTGACTCGCGAATGTAGAACCGCGCCTTCTCGGCCTTGCTGGTGCAACCTTCGAACGCTTCGAACTGCTGCTGGGTCTTGGCCCCGGTGAGCAGCGACAGCGCCTTGGAATAGCTGACGGTGCCGGCCAGGCCTTCGGCCTTGGCCAGATCGAGTTCATGCCAGGCACCATCGAGCTGGGTGGCGCAGCTGTCGCGGTAGGCGGTCTTGCCGGCACAACCACTCAAGGCCAGTGCCACCAGTGGCACACAGATCCAGGCTTTCATCGATGACACCTCGGGAAAAACATCAGGGTAATGCTGGGTCAGACGATGTGCCACCTGAAAAGTGCCGTTGCGTGGGTCCGTAGAGTGACCTCCAGTGATGCGCGTTCATGTGGGAGCGGGTTCTACCCGCGAAGGCGTCGGTACTGGCACTGCCGGATTCGAATGTAAATCCGGGATTGATGTTGTGAGAGCTGACGTCTTCGCGGGTAGAACCCGCTCCCACAGGGGATGAGTGTCTATCAGGAAGTGGCGCGTCAGTCCGGGCTTGCCAGTCGGTAGCCCACGCCTGGCTCGGTGACGATGAAGCGCGGCGCGGCGGGGTCGTCGTCGAGCTTCTGACGCAGGTGGCCGACGACGATGCGCAGGTAGTGGGTGTCGTCGACGTGGGTGGGACCCCAGATGTCCTTGAGCAGTTGCTGCTGGGTAATGACGCGCCCTGGATGCCGCGCCAGCTGCGCCAGCACCGCGTATTCCTTGCGGGTCAGGGCCACCGGCGCACCGTCGAGGACGACTCGGCGCAACGCCAGGTCGACCTGCAGAGGCCCCAATTGCAAGGCAGCCTCGAGCGTTTCGCTGCCGCTGGACTGACGCAACAACGCCCGGACTCTGGCGAGGAACTCCTGAATGCCGAACGGCTTGGTCACATAGTCGTTGGCGCCGCCGTCGAGCGCCTGGACCTTCTGCGCCTCGCTGGCGCGGACCGAAAGCACCAGTACCGGCACGGCACTCCACTGGCGCAATTGCTCGAGCACCTGTTGGCCGTCCATGTCCGGCAGCCCCAGGTCCAGCACCACCAGGTCGGGGCGCAGCAGTGCGGCCTGACTCAGGCCCTCGGCGCCGGTGCCCGCTTCGAGCACCTTGTAGCCTTGAGAGGCCAGGCTGATGCGCAGGAACTTGCGAATCTGCGGTTCGTCGTCGATGACCAGAAGGGTATAAGCCAGGGAGGTGCTGGCTTCAGAGGGGCTGCTAAGGCTCATGCTCAGGTATCCGGCTCCGCACCCGGTTGAGCGCGCAGTGGCAAGCATAAGGCGATGCAGGTGCCATGGCCATCAATGCCGCTGGTCACTTCGACACGACCGCCATGGGCACCGACCATGCCCTGGCAGATCGCCAGGCCCAGCCCCGTGCCCTGCCCACCCCGATCACCCCGGGCAGCGGTATAGAACATATCGAATATCTTCGCTCGCTCGGCTTCGGGAATGCCGGGGCCCTCGTCGCTGACCGCAAGCACCAGGCTGTCGTCGCGCACGCTGGCCGACACCTGCAGTCGCCCGCCGAGCGGCGAGAACCGAGCGGCATTCTCCAGCACATTGACCAAGGCCTGCTCGATCAGTGCCGCATGCACATGCAGCAGGGGCAGTTGCGCGGGCACCTGCACCTGCACCTGCAACGGCGCCAGGGGTGCGCGCAATCGAGCCACCGCGCTGGCGACGATATCGCCGGCGGCCACCCAGTCGCGAGCCAGCTTGAGCGCGCCGTGGCCCAGGCGCGTCATGTCCAGCAGGTTCTGGATGTAGCGGTCCAGGCGCTCGGCTTCGTCGCGGGTGACTTCGAGCAAGGCCTGACGATCGGCCGGCGCCAGTGCCGTGTCCAGGGCCAGCAGGCTGTCGATGCTGCCGCGCATGGCCGTCAGCGGTGTGCGCAAGTCATGGGACACCGAGGCCAGCAAGGCACTGCGCAACTGTTCGGTTTCACCGTGCAGGCGCGCCGCCTCCAGATCATGGGCCAGGTTGGCCCGCGCCAGTGCCTGGGCCACCGGCTGCACCAGCGCCTCCAGCAGGCGTCGGCCATGGCCGTCGAGCCGCCCGGCCTGCCGTTCGCTCACCGCCAGCAACGCCAGCACCTGCCCTTCCAGGGTCACCGGCAACCACCACCAGCGCCCGGCCGGCAACGTCGCGGTGCCCAGCCCGGCCGGCTGGGCGTGGTTGCCGGCCCACTGCGCGGCGGCCAGTTCGGTGGTCGAGAACTGCGCTGTGCTGCTGTGGGCCACCTTCCAGCCCTGCTCGCCATGCTGCAGCAGGCAAACGTCCAGACCGGGCCACCCTTGCAGATGCTGCGCGGCCGCGCTGAACACCGCCTGGCGGTCGGTCGCCGCCGCCAGCAGCCGGGACAGCTCCAGCAGTTGCGCAGTGTGCGCCTGGGTTTCGCGCAGGGCACTGAGCTGCTGACGCTGGCGGGCCGCCAGATTGCCCGTGAGCGCCGCCATCAGCAGAAAGAACAACAGGGTCAAGACGTCTTCCTGACGCTGGATGCTCAGGGAGAAGTTGGGCGGAATGAACAGAAAGTCGTACGCCAGGAACGACAGCGCGGCACAGCTCAGCGCCGGGCCCGGGCTGCTGCGTACCGCCACCAGCAACACCGCAGCGAGAAACACCAGAGAGATATTGGGCAGGTCGAGCACCTGCGCCACCGCCCAGGCCAGTCCGCTGGCCAGCAGCGTGGCGGTCACCGCCAGGGCATATTCGCGCCAGCGTCCAACGGGCCGCGCACGCCGCGGTTGCGGCGGATGTTCTTGAGTCCGCGCCAGTACGTTGATCTCGATGCCGCTGGGCTGGCGCAGCAAGCGCTCGGCCAGGCCCGCGCCGAAGCGGCGTCGGCGCGACTGGCCGACCAGCACCAGATTGGCGCGACGGTCGGCGGCATGCTGCAGCAAGGTCCTGGCCACTTCCGCATCGCGCAGCTCGACCACCTCGCCGCCCAGGCGCTCGGCCATCTGCTGGGCCAGCTGCAGGCGCTGGCGCGCCGCTTCGTCGAGCAGCGCGCCGTTATCCACATGAACCACGGACCACGGCAGATGGCGACGACGCGCGACGCGGCTGGCGTGGCGCACCAGGCGCTCGGCCTGCTCGTCGCCGGCAATGCCCACCAGCAGCCGTCCACGGACGCTGGGTGCCTGCTGGCCGAGGCTGCGATAACCTTCGTGCAGATCGTCGTCGACCTGGGCCGCCGCGGTCTGCATGGCCAGCTCGCGCAGGGCGCTGAGGTTGGTCTGGGTGAAGAACGCGTCGATGGCCGCGCGCGCCTGCTCGGGTACGTACACCTTGCCTTCGCGCAGGCGTTCGAGCAGCTCGCGCGGCGGCAGGTCGACCAGCAGCAGATCGTCGGCTTCCTGCACCACCCAATCGGGCAGGGTTTCGCGCACCTGCACGCCAGTGATCGTCTGCACCTGGTCGTTCAGGCTTTCCAGGTGTTGCACGTTGACCGTGGTGTAGACGTCGATACCGGCGGCGAGCAGCTCCTGCACGTCCTGCCAGCGCTTGGCGTGGCGGCTGCCGGGGGCATTGCTGTGCGCCAGTTCGTCGACCAGCACCAGGGCCGGGCGGGCAACGAGCACCGCGTCCAGGTCCATTTCCTCCAGCATCACATCGCGGTACTGGCAACGCAGCAGCGCCTGCTGAGGCAGGCCGACCAGCAGCGCTTCGGTTTCCGCGCGACCGTGGGTCTGCACCACCGCGGCCAGCACGGTGACGCCCTGGCGCTGACGGGCATGGGCGGCCTGCAGCATGGCGTAAGTCTTGCCAACGCCGGGGGCGGCGCCCAGAAACACTTTCAAACGCCCACGCCCAGTGCTGGGCAAGGCAGCCAGCAAGGCATCGGCGCGGCCGGAATCACTCATGGCGCAGGCTCGTCATCATCGGGACTGCGACGGTAGCCGATCCAGCGCCTGGTTCAAAGCCAGCACGTTGACCACGGCCGGGCCGATGAGGGGCGCTTGGGTATGTGCCTCTACCAGCGCGCGCAGGGCTGACTCGGCCAGGCCGCGCTCGCGTGCCACCCTTGGCACCTGATAATTCACCGCCGTCGGCGGCAGATGAGGGTCAAGGCCACTGGCCGAGGTGGTCAACAGCGCCAGCGGAACAGGCCCCTGCTGTGCATCGAACTGTTCATCGGCCTGCGCCAGCACGCGCGTGCCCAGCGCGGGATTGCTCGGCGCCAGGTTGCTCGCACCGCTGGCGAGCGTGGCGTAGCCCGCCGCCGAAGGCCGTGAATGGAACCAGCGCTCGCCCGTGAAGGCCTGCGCGAGCAAGGTCGAGCCACGCACCTCGCCCTGCGCGTCACGCACCAGGCTACCGTTGGCCTGGGCGGAAAACGCCCATTGCCCGACTGCCCATACCAACAGCGGATAGGCCGCGCCAGTGAGCAGGGTCATCGACAGAATCAGGCTCAAGGCCGGACGCAACAAACTGTTCATCATTCAAGCTCCAGGGTCAGACCAGGTGCAATGCGGTGAGGACGATATCGATGGCCTTGATGCCGATGAAGGGCACCACCAGGCCACCCAGGCCATAGATCAGCACGTTGCGCCGCAACAACTGCGCAGCACTGTTGGCCTGCACCCGCACACCGCGCAGGGCCAGGGGAATCAACACGATGATGATCAAGGCGTTGAAAACGATGGCCGAAAGGATCGCGCTCTGCGGGCTGGCCAGGTTCATCACGTTGAGCACACCCAGGGACGGGTACACCGCGGCAAAGAGTGCCGGCAGGATGGCGAAATACTTGGCGACGTCGTTGGCGATGGAAAAGGTGGTCAGCGCGCCGCGGGTCACCAGCAGTTCCTTGCCGATGCGCACGATGTCCAGCAGCTTGGTCGGGTCGCTGTCCAGGTCGACCATGTTGGCCGCCTCGCGTGCGGCCTGGGTACCGTCGTTCATTGCTACGCCGACGTCAGCCTGGGCCAGCGCCGGTGCGTCGTTGGCGCCATCGCCGCACATCGCCACCAGCCGCCCGTCGGCCTGTTCCTGGCGAATGCGCGCCAGTTTCTTCTGCGGCGTGGCCTCGGCCAGCACATCGTCGACGCCGGCTTCGGCGGCGATGGCCGCAGCGGTGAGCGGGTTGTCGCCGGTCACCATGACGGTGCGGATGCCCAGCTTGCGCAATTGTTCGAAGCGCTCGCGAATGCCCGGCTTGACCACATCCTTCAAGTGGATCGCCCCCAGCAATTGCTTGTCTCGGCACACCAGCAAGGGCGTGCCGCCACTTTGCGCGATGCGCTCGACGTGGTCGGCCAGTGCGGCCGGAAGCTGCGCCCTGGAGTGGCCGATGTAGGCCAGCAACGAGTCGACTGCGCCCTTGCGGTAGCACTGCTGGTCGAGGTCGACGCCGGACAGGCGCGTCTGCGCGCTGAACGGCACCGACTGCCAGCGCTCGGCGGGCGGCTCGTCGACACTGAACAACGGACGGATGAACTCGACCACCGAACGCCCCTCCGCCGTTTCATCGCCCAGCGAAGCCAACAGCGCGCCTTCGGCCATTTGCGCATCGCTGACGCCGGGGGCGGCGTACAAAGCGCTGCACCGGCGGTTGCCGAAGGTGATGGTGCCGGTCTTGTCGAGCAGCAGCACATGAACGTCACCGGCCGCTTCCACCGCGCGCCCCGACTTGGCCACGACGTTGAGGCGTACCAGGCGGTCCATGCCGGCGATGCCGATGGCCGACAGCAGGCCGGCGATGGTGGTCGGAATCAGTGTGACCAGCAATGCCAGGAGAAACACCGGGGGCAGGCTGTGCCCGGAGAAGCGGGCGAAGGGCTGCAGGGTCACCACCACCAGCAGGAAGACCATGGTCAGGCCGATGAGCAGGATGTCCAGCGCCACTTCGTTGGGGGTCTTCTGGCGCTTCGCGCCTTCCACCAGCGCGATCATCCGGTCCAGGGTCGATTCACCGGGGTCGGTGCTGATCTCGATCAGCAGCCAGTCGGACACCACCAGGGTGTTGCCGGTGACCGCCGAGCGATCGCCGCCCGATTCGCGGATCACCGGTGCCGATTCGCCGGTGATGGCGGCCTCGTTGACCGCGGCAATGCCCTCACGCACCTCGCCGTCGCCGGGGATCATCTGCCCGGCTTCGACGCGCACCACATCGCCCTTGCGCAGGACAGTGGCGGCAACGGTTTCGAAACTGCCGTCGGCGCACCGTCGGCGTGCTTGCAAGCCCTGGCTGCCGGCCTTCAGGCTGTCTGCCCGTGCCCTTCCGCGGCCCTCGGCCAAGGCTTCGGCAAAATTGGCGAACAGCAGGGTGAACCACAGCCACACGGCAATCTGCACGGCGACCCCGGCCGGCACCGCCGGGTCAGGCAGCAGGCACAGGCCGGTGGTCAATACAGCGCACAACTCCACCACCAACAGCACGGGGCTGCGCAGCAGTCGCCGCGGGTCGAGCTTGACGAAGGCCTGCAACAGCGCCGGTCGCCACAAGGCACTCAGGGTGGCCCCGGCGGGCGGTGATGGTTGCGTGGCAGCGGCAACGGTCGATCGGTTCATTGTCCAGGCCTCAGAAATACAGGTTCAAATGCTCGGCGATCGGCCCCAGGGCCAGCACCGGCAGGAAAGTCAGGCCGCCCACTATCAGCAGGGTCACGGTCAGCAGGGTGATGAACAGCAGGCCATGGGTGGCGAAGCTGTCGGCGCTGGGCGCACTGGCGTTCTTGCTGGCCAGCGCTCCGGCCAGGGCAAGTACCGGCAGGATGTAGCCGAAGCGCCCGATCAGCATGCCCAGGCCCAGCATGAGGTTGTGAAAGGCGGTATTGGCGGACAGGCCGGCGAAAGCCGAACCGTTGTTGGCGCTGGCCGAGGTGTAGGCATACAGCAACTGCGTGAAGCCATGGGGGCCCGGATTGCTCACGGCGCTCGCCGGCCCCGGCAGGCTGACGGCGATGGCGCTGAGCACCAGCACGCCTACCGGCATCACCAGCAGACTCGCCACCAGCCAGCGGACCTCGCGTGCCTGCAGCTTCTTGCCCAGGTACTCAGGGGTTCGACCGATCATCAGTCCGGCCAGGAACACGGTCAGCAGCACGTTGAGCAGCATGCCGTAGAGACCGGCGCCGACACCGCCGAAAATCACCTCGCCGAGCATCATGTTGACCAGAGCGACCATCCCGGAGAGCGGGTTGAGGCTGTCGTGCATGGCGTTGACCGAACCGTTCGAGGCGGCCGTGGTGGTCACCGACCAGAGCACACTGGCGGTGGTGCCGAAGCGGCTTTCCTTGCCTTCCAGCGGGGCGGCCTGCTCGACCATGGCACTGGCCAGCAGCGGGTTGGGCTGCTGCTCGGCATACAGCGACAGCCCGATGCCCAGCAGCAACAGGGTCAGCATGCAGGCCAGAATCGCCCGGCTCTGGCGCAGGTCCTTGACGTAATGGCCGAAGGTGAAGACCAGGGCTGCCGGGATGGTCAGAATGGCTGTCAATTCGAACAGGTTGCTCCAAGCCGTGGGATTCTCGAACGGATGCGCCGAGTTGACCCCGAAAAATCCGCCGCCGTTGGTGCCCAACTGCTTGATGGCGATCTGGCTTGCAGCCGGGCCGAGCGGGATGGTCTGCGCGTTGCCTTGCAGGGTCAGCGCATCCACATAGGGGGCGAACGTCTGCGGCACGCCCTGCCATAGGAGGAAAACGGCCAGCAGCAGCGCCAGCGGCAGCAGGCCATACAGGGTGGCGCGGGTCACATCGACCCAGAAGTTGCCAAGGGTACTGGCCGAGCGCCGGCTGATGCCGCGACACAGCGCTACCAGCACGGCCAGGCCGGTTGCGGCGCTGAGGAAATTCTGCACGCCCAGCCCGGCCATCTGGCTGAGGTAGCTGAGCGAGGTTTCGCCGCTGTAGGCCTGCCAGTTGGTGTTGGCCATGAAGCTGACCGCGGTGTTGAACGCCAGGGTCCACTCCTGGCCAGGCAGGTGCTGGGGATTGAGCGGCAGGTACCCTTGCAGCATGAGCAGCGCGAACAGCACGCCGAACCCGGCCAGATTGAAGGCGAGCAGAGCCAGGGCGTAGCGCTGCCAACTCTGCTGCTGTTGCGGGTCGATACCGGCGAACCGGTAGCAAAGCCTTTCCACTGGCTGCAGCGGTACGCTGAGCCAGGTGCGCTGGCCTTCCATGACTTTGTAGTAGAAACGTCCGAGCCAGGGCGCGGGCAGCAACACCAGGGCGAGGAAGGCCGCTATCAATGCGAAATCGTGACTGTGCATGACCGACTAGCCTCCACTGGCGCGCAAGAGGGCGACGAGCAGGTACACGAACAAGCCGATGGCCAGCAGCAGGAACAGGCCGTCCAGAACAGACATGAGCAATATCTCCAGGCACGGCGGGCGCCGCTTGCCGACATTCTCCGAGGCCTGGGCGTAAAGGCGCGAGATCGATACCCCGGCGGCGCCGTAAAGAACGCGTAAAGATCGGTGGGTCACATCCTGCCAAGCGCGGCGCATGGGAACGTCGGGGCCGAACGGCTATCATGGCGGCCTTCCCTGCCCCCTGGAGCCTTCATGCGCCTGTTCCACACCTCCGACTGGCACCTCGGCCAAAGCCTGCACGGTCAGGAGCGCGACTTCGAACACGCAAGCTTCCTGCGCTGGTTGTTGCGCCAGCTCGCCGAGCGCCAACCCGACGTGCTGCTGGTGGCAGGCGATATCTTCGACACGGTCAACCCGCCCGTGCGCGCGCAGGAGCGCCTTTACAACTTCATCGTCAGCGCCCATGAGCAACAGCCGCAGCTGACCATCGTGATGATCGCCGGCAACCATGACTCGGGTTCGCGCATCGAACTGCCCGGGCCGTTGATGCGCCGCCTGCGTACCCACGCGCTGGGCCGGGTGATGTGGCTCGAGGATGGCCGCCTCGACAGCGAACGGCTGTTGCTGCCGCTGCCCGATGCCAAGGGCGAAGTGCAGGCCTGGTGCCTGGCCCTGCCCTTCCTGCGCCCCGCGGAAGTGACCGGCGCAGCCTTGGGCGAGGATTACCTGCAGGGCATCGCCCGCGTGCACGAAATGCTGATTGCCGCCGCCAATGCCCGGCGCTCGCCAGGGCAGGCACTGATTGCCATCAGCCACGCGCACATGGCCGGCGGTTCGGTGTCGATGGAGTCCGAGCGCAGCCTGGTGATCGGCAGCGCCGAGGCCCTGCCGGCCAGCCTGTTCGATGCCAGCATCAGCTACGTTGCCTTGGGCCATCTGCACAAGCCGCAGAAGGTCAACGGCGAATCGCGCATTCGCTACAGCGGTTCACCCATCCCGCTGTCATTTTCCGAAATCGAATACCCGCATCAGATCCTCGAGATCGAATGCGCTGGCGAGCAACTGATGAGTGTGGAACCGATCCTCATCCCACGCGCCGTCGACCTGCTGCGCATCGGCCCGGCGCCCTTGCCGCAGGTGCGCGAACAGTTACAGCAACTGCCGGACGTGGACCTGTTGGCCGACCTCCTGGGCTACCCCTGGCTGGAAGTGCGAGTGGTACTCGACGAGCCACAACCGGACCTGCGCCAGCACATCGAAACCGCCCTGCAAGGCAAGGCCGTGCGTCTGGTGCGGATCGCCGCCGAGTACGCCGGGCGAGCCAACGCCGACAGCGAAGACGTCGGCGCCTTGATCGAACTGGATCAGCTCAGCCCCCACGAACTGTTCAGCCGCGCCTGGCTGGACAGCTATGGCAGCGAGGTGGACGAACAGACCCTGGATGACTTTGCTCAGTTGTTGCAGGAAGTGCAATTGGAGGGCGAAACCCCATGAAGATCCTGGCCATTCGCCTGAAGAACCTGGCCTCGCTGGCCGGCCCGTTCGAATTGGATTTCACTGCCGAACCACTGGCCAGTGCTGGTCTGTTCGCCATTACTGGCCCCACCGGCGCGGGCAAGAGCACGTTGCTCGATGCCCTGTGCCTGGCCTTGTTCGGCGCCGTGCCGCGCCTGGGCAACGCGTCGCAGAGCGCCAAGGTGCCGGACGCCGACGGCGAGATCGGCAGTTACGACCCGCGTACGCTGCTGCGCCGGGGTACCGGGGCAGGCTATGCGGAAGTGGATTTCCTCGGCGTCGACGCTCGTCGCTATCGAGCGCGCTGGGAAGCCAACCGGGCACGGGACAAACCCGGCGGCAAGTTGCAGAACAGCCGGCAGTCGCTGCGCGATCTGGACAACGACCAACTGCTGGCCAGTCAGAAAGGTGAATACAAGCAGTTGCTGGAGGCCCGGCTGGGGCTCAACTTCGAACAGTTCACCCGTGCGGTGATGTTGGCGCAGAGCGAGTTCAGTGCCTTTCTCAAGGCCGATGACAACGAGCGCAGCGAACTGCTGGAAAAACTCACC
The DNA here is from genome assembly GCF_014841705.1 of Pseudomonas sp. CFBP 8770. Classification (NCBI taxonomy): domain Bacteria; kingdom Pseudomonadati; phylum Pseudomonadota; class Gammaproteobacteria; order Pseudomonadales; family Pseudomonadaceae; genus Pseudomonas; species Pseudomonas sp. CFBP 8770. The sequence goes on along the minus strand of NZ_JACYUL010000002.1, from coordinate 303,421 downwards.
GACACGGCGCTGTACACCCGCCTGGGCAAGCGCGCGTTCGAAAAGAGCCGCGATGCCCGCGAGCAGCTCAAGCACTGGCAGGACCAGGCCACCGGTATCGCGCCGCTGCCCGTCGAGGCCCGTGCGGCCCTGGACCAGGAGTTCCAGAGCGCCAGCGAGCAACTGCGCCAGCAGCAAGCGCGCCTCAAGGAGGTGGAACGGCAGCAGCAGTGGCACCAGCAGGATCGCCGCCTGACGGACGACTGCGACGCCGCGCGCAAGCAGGTCGAAGACGCATCCCAGGCCTGGGCAGCCGGTGCCGAACAGCGCCTGCAGTTGCAGCTGCTGGAACAATTGGCACCGCAGCGCCATCTGTTCGGCCGCCGACAGGAACTGCAGGCGCAGCTCCACCCCCTGGCCGAACGTATCGAGCAGTTGCGCTCGCGACAGCAGCAGCAACAGGTACAACGCCAACAGTTGGACGAACAGCGCGAACAGGCGGGCCACGCCCTGCACCAGGCGCTGGCGCGACAGACCCAGGCGCAGCCGTTGCTGCAACAGGCCTTCGACGAGCAATCGCAACGTGGCCGCTGGCAGGCAGAGATCGAACCGCTGATGCCGGCACTGGCCGAGGCCGAGCGACAGCTTGGTTCAGGGCAGCAATCCCTGCTGGGTATGGAACAGCAGCAGTTGGACAGTGGCAAACGCTTGCAGCAGGTTGCCGATGCGCTCGAACGAAGCGCCGAGCTGGCGCCGTTGACCGCGACCTGGGGCGCGTACCTGCCGCGCCTGCAACAGGTGGTCACGTTGAGCAGCCGCCTGCGCCAGGGCCTGGCCGAAGTGCCGGCGCTGCAGGCACACGCGCAGGACGCCCAGGCGACCCTCGAGCAGCACCAGAGCAGCCTTGCGCGTGTGTTCGAAAACACCCCGTGCAGCGCCGAGCAACTGCCCGAGCGCTTGCAGCAGCTGACCCAGCGCCTGCAGCAGCAACGCCTGGAGCAGCGCAGTGTGCAAACCCTCGAACGGCTGTGGCAGCGCCGCGACGAACTGCAGCAACGCCTTGAACAAACACGTCAGCAGCAGGCCGGCTTGCTGGCCAGGCGCGAGCAGCTGACCGCTCAGGGGCTTGAGGTCCGCGCGGCCCACGAACAGGCCGAACACGCCCTGAAGCTGACCCTGCAACTGCTCGAACGCCAACGGCTGGCCCGCAGCGAAAGCGTCGAACAGCTGCGCGAACGCCTGCAACCCGAGCAACCCTGCCCGGTCTGCGGCAGCGTCGAGCACCCGTATCATGCGCCGCAGGCACTGCTGCAGGCACTCTCGGCACATGACGAAGGCGAAGAGCAGCAGGCCCGCGGCGCACTGCAGACGCTGTCCGAGCGCCTGGCCGAGCTGCGCGCCGAAGTCGGCGCACTGATCGAGCAGCACAAGCAGCTCAAGGTTCAAGAGCAACAGTTGCTCGAGCAGCAGTCCGACACACAGCTCGCGCAGCATCCGCTCTACCCTGCCCTCGATGAGCACGAGCAGCCGGCCCAATGGCTGCGCGACACACTGGCGACCCATGCGCGCCTCATCGACGAGGATGAACAACAGCAAACCAGCCTGCTGGCCTTGCAACAGCAGGCAACCGCCTTGCAGCGCGCAGTCGCGCAGGCTCGGGAAGCCAGCCAGCAGGCTCGGCAGACGCTGCAGGCGCACCAGGCCCACGTGGACGCCGATCAGCAACGGCTCGACGAAGAGTTGCAGGCGTTGGCCAGCCAGTTGCCCGCCGCACGCCTGCAGGCCCTGCGCGAGCAACCGGCGCAGACGTTCATGGCGCTGGAGCAGAGCATCGGCGAGCGTCTGGCGCAGATCGAGCAGCGGGACGAGGAACAGGCCGAGTTCGACACCCGCGCGCGCCGCATCGAACAGGCCCGCAGCGAGCACGCCCGCCATCAAGCCAGCTGCGAGCAGCAACGCCAGCGCGTCGAGGCGCTGTCTGTGCAACTGCAGGCGTGCGAGGCGCAATTGCGCGAGTGGTTGGGCGAGTACTCACAAGCCTCCGCCTGGCAGGCGGCCTTGCACGACCAGGTCGAAGCGGCGCGCCTGCAGGAACGGCAGGTCGACCGCCAGCAGCAGGATCTGCGGACCGAGACAGTGCAAACCGGCAGTGCGCTGGACGCTGACTGCCAACAGCAGAGCCAGCTGCAACAAGCACTGGCCGATGTGCAGCACGCCTTGCACCTCTGGCGCGAACAGCACCCGCAGCTTGACGACGAGGGCTTGCGCGTTCTGCTCGGCATTGATACGCAGCAAGCCGATGACTTGCGCAACCGCGTGCTAGCCAGTGAAAAGAACCTGGAGCAGGCGCGGATCCGCTTGCACGAACGCGAACAACGCCAGCACACCCATCGAACCCAGGTCGACGCGATCGCCAGTGCCGAAACACTGGACACGCAACACGCCGCCCTGCTGCTCGACGTCGAACGACAGGAACACCACTGCGCCGAACTGCGTGCCCGGCAGACCGAAGACCAGCGCCGGCATGGCGCCAATCAGGCCCTGCAGACGCAGATTGCCGAGGCCGATGCGCACTACCAGCGCTGCGCGCGACTGGCCGCGCTGATCGGCTCGGCCGAGGGTGATCGCTTCCGCAAGATTGCCCAGGCCTACAACCTCGACCTGCTGGTGCACCACGCCAACGTGCAACTGCGCCAACTGGTGCGGCGCTACCGGCTCAAGCGCGGCGGCAGCATGCTCGGATTGCTGGTACTCGACACGGAAATGGGCGACGAGCTGCGCTCGGTGCATTCGTTGTCGGGCGGGGAAACGTTCCTCGTCTCGCTGGCATTGGCGCTGGGCCTGGCCTCGATGGCCTCGAGCACGCTGCGCATCGAATCGCTGTTCATCGACGAAGGCTTCGGCAGCCTGGACCCCGAGTCGCTGCAACTGGCCATGGATGCTCTCGACGGCCTGCAAGCGCAGGGTCGCAAGGTGGCGGTGATTTCCCACGTGCAGGAGATGCACGAACGCATTCCGGTGCAGATTCAAGTGCGTCGTCTGGGCAACGGCTTGAGCAGCGTGCAGGTCACCGGCTAGGGCCTGGTGCAGCGTATCCCCGGCTGCGCGAATGGTCGCGCAGCCGGGAAGCACCCGCAAAGCATCACTGGGTCAGGAATTTCACGTCCGAGGGGGCATCCTGCGCGAAGCGTTGCACCGTCTCACCGAGCATGCCGGTGCTCGCATCGCGCTTGAGCACGGTGATCTGGTTGCTTTTCTGGTTCGCGATCAGCAGGAAGTGGCCGGTAGGATCGAGGGTGAATTCGCGCGGGTGATCGCCGTCCACCTCGCGACGCTGGATCTCCTTGAGCTGGCCACTGCCGGCCGCGACGCTGAACACCAGCATCTGGTTCGCCGTGCCGCGGTTGCTCACGTAGAGGAAGCGGCCATCGGCCGAGAGGTGCAGCGCGCCGCTTGCGCTTTGCTTGCCGACAGTGCCCAGTTCGAGCAACTGCTGGCGTACCAGGTTGCCGTCCCGCACGTCGAACATGGCCAGTTGACCGCTCATTTCCAGAGTCAGATAGGCATGCTTGCCATCGCGACTGAACAGCAGGTGACGCGGGCCACTGCCGTCCGGCAGCTGGACCGAGGCAGGTTGCGCCGGCACCAGTGGACGCTCGGCAGACTCGGGCTGGTAGCGGTACACGTACACGCGGTCGGCGCCCAGGTCGCTGGCATAGACGTAGTTGCCAGAGGGCAGCGATACCACCGAATGCACATGCGGCCCCGCCTGACGCTCGGGATTCACCTGGCTGGCAACGTGCTTGAGTTGCTGCACTACATCGCTGAGCGTGCCGTTCTCGGCCACTTTGAACACGCTCAGGCTGCCACCTGGGTTGGCATTCACGGCATAGTTGGAAACGAACAGGTAGCGCCCGTCCTGGCTCAGGCTGGAATGGGTCGGCTCATCGCCGCGGGTCGCGACCTGGCTGACCTGGCCGAGTTCGTGGGTCTTGCCGTCCACCGTGAAACTGGTGACCTTGCCGACTACCTCTTTCTGCCCGGGTCCGTTTTCATTGACCACGAAAAGGCGCCGCTGGTCCTTGGACAAGGTCAGCCAGGATGGGTTGGAACTCTTGAATGTCTGCCGTGGCTGCGCCTCAATCTGGCCAGTGGTGCTGTCGAAGGCATAGCGGTAGATGCCTTCGCTGGCACCCTGGGTATAGGTGCCTACCAGCAGGTCATATTTGTCGGCAGCGCCGGCGTGCAGTGAGGTCAGGGCCAAACCGTTGACAAGCATAGATAGCAGAACTCGCTTCATGAAGGTCTCTCCGAGCCTGTTGTGAGTGGCCGATTTTTCGTGGCACCGAATGTTGTAGCGGCAGCAGGAGCGAACGTGGATCGGTCTCTACAGACCGCAGCGTTCAAGCCTGGGTTTCATCTTCATCTTTATCGTCGCGGGCCGAGAACGCACTGAGGCATGTCAGCTGGTGCGAGACGCCGGCCTGGCTGATGACGAAGCTGTTCGGTTCGGCGTCTGGCTGAGCGGCCTGCTGCTCTGGCAGGGTGAACTGCCAGCGCTTGAGCTCGCGGCCGTCCATGCACTGGATGTGCAGGGTTTGTTCCTCGTCGAAGGAAAAGTCGAAGGCGTGCAGGGTGTCGATCAGCAGCATGTTGCAGGTTTGCAGCGCGATAGGCAGGCTCATGGTCGGATCTCCGGGGTGATGTCCGACCATGATAACCGCGATGTGCGCCTCTGGCCTGCTCGCCCGCGCGTGCTACAGGATGCCCACGCTGCCCGGCGTGAAGGCGGCCTCGGCCTGGCCGACGCTGTTCACCAGCGGCGCGCCGAAGGCGGGCAGGCTGATCTCGAACTGGTCACCCAGCTGGGTGACGACGCCGTCGGCGAACGACAGGGTGGCGGTGCCGAAGAAGTGCACGTGCACATCGCCAGGGTTGAGAAACTGCGCGTACTTGAAATGGTGATATTCGAGGTTGTCGAAGCTGTGGCACATGTTCGCTTCGCCACTGAGAAATTCCTTCTCCCAGATCACCTCGCCAGCCCGGCGGATACGGCTGGTGCCGGACAGATGCTCGGGCAGTTCGCCAACGCGCAGCTCGGGGCCATAGCTGCAGCTGCGCAGCTTGGAATGGGCCAGGTAAAGGTAGTTCTTGCGCTCCATCACGTGGTCGGAGAACTCATTGCCCAGGGCGAACCCTACGCGATACGGCCGTCGATCCGGGCCGATTACGTACAACCCACCCAGTTCGGGCTCTTCGCCGGCGTCTTCGGCAAACGGCGGCACCGGGAACGCCTGGCCAGGCCGCACGACAATACTGCCATCACCTTTGTAGAACCACTCCGGCTGCACGCCGGGCTGGCCCGCACGAGGCTTGCCGCCCTCCACGCCCCACTGGAATACCTTCATGCTGTCGGTAACGGCGGCGTCACCGCTTTGCTGGTGCATCTTGTCGCGGGTGGCGGCGCTGCCCAAGTGGGTCAGGCCGGTGCCGGTCACCAGCATATGGGCCGGGTCGGGGTGATCCAGGGGCGCAAGGATACGGCCCTGCTCGAGCAGCTGCGCGTAGTCATGGTGCTCACCCAGGCCACACCCGTCTACCGCCTGAGCCAGGCCGTGGCCCGCAGCGATGGCCGTCATGGCCAACTCGCGAACGCTGTCAGCGCCGCGCACTTCGTGCACGCGGTCGCCATCGACCAGACCGACCCGACGTTGACCGTCGTTCAATTCAAATTGCACCAGATGCATGGTTGCTTCCTCTTGCTGGATTCAGGAACGGGCGCTGGCGGCGAACGCATCGGCCGGCAGCACGTGGCGGCGCTCCAGGAGTTGGTAGACCACTGCGGTCAGCAGCAGCCCGAACACCATCACGCCGCTGAGAAAATACAGGCCGCTGGCCAGGTTGCCGGTGTATTCCTTGAGCGCGCCGATCACGAACGGCCCGATGTAGCCACCCAGGTTGCCCACCGAGTTGATCAGGGCGATACCCGCCGCCGCACTGGCGCCGGCGAAGAAACGGCCCGGCAGGGTCCAGAACACCGCCGTGCAGGAGAACAGGCTGAACGCTACCAGGCACAAAGCCGCCAGCTGCGCCGCCGGCACACTCAGCCAGGCGCTGAGGAAGAGGCCGACCGCGCCCAGCACGTACAGCACGGCCAGGTGCCCGTAGCGGTCGTTGAGGCGGTCCGAGCTGCGCGGGATGAGCAACAGACCGACGATGCCGAATACATAGGGCATCGACGACACGAAACCGGTGGTCAAGTCGCTGCCGCCGAACTGCTTGATCAGGGTCGGCAACCACAGGCCCAGGCCATAGATGCTCAAGGTCACCGGCAGGTAGAACAGCGCCAGCAACAACACGCGAAAGTCCTTGAGCGCATGCAGCGGGTTGCCATGACGGGTCTGCCCGTAGGCCTGCAGGTCCTTCTCGAGTTCGCTGGCCAGCCAGTTCTTTTCATCCTGGTTCATCCATTTGACCTGCTGCGGGCCGTCGGGCAGCCAGCGCAGCACCGGCCAGGTGAGCAGGATGGCCGGGGTACCGATGACGATGAACAGCCACTGCCAGCCGTGCAGACCGAGTACGCCGTCCATGCCCAGCAGTGCACCGGACACGGGCCCGGTGATCATCATGGCGATGGGCTGGGAAAGAATGAACAGGCCGAGGATCTTGCCGCGATGACGGACCGGAAACCATTGCGTGATGTAGTACAGCACGCCAGGGAAGAAGCCCGCTTCGGCGGCGCCCAGTAGAAAGCGCATGACATAGAAGCTGTGCGGCCCTTGGACGAACGCCATGCCGATGGTGATGGCGCCCCAGGTGATCATGATGCGCGCGAACCAGCGGCGTGCGCCGAAGCGTTCGAGCATCAGGTTGCTGGGAATTTCCAGGAGAAAGTAGCCGATGAAGAACAACCCGGCACCCAGGCCGTAGGCCGCATCGCCGATGCCCACGTCCGCGCCCATGTGCAGCTTGGCGAAGCCCACGGCGGAACGGTCCACGTAGGCGATCAGGTACAGCAGGATCAGGAACGGAATCAATTTGAAGGTGATGCGGCGTATAAGCCCCAGTTCCTGGCTCATGGGATCGATCTCCACGTTCTTGTTCTTATGGTTGTTGTTGTGGGAAAGCTGCAACGGACGCTCGTCGGCGCTTCGGCAAACCTGCAACCTTCTTTGAAATCGACTTTATAGTATTACTATTTGCTAAACAAGCTCTTCCAATCCCCCTTTCAATGGCCTATTTTGAGGGCATACACAAAAACAAGTCTTACAATAAGAGAGCCACCATGCCTGATAACAAAACGCCCCTGCGCTCGGCCCAATGGTTCGGTACGGCTGACAAGAATGGCTTCATGTACCGCAGCTGGATGAAGAACCAAGGCATTGCCGACCATCAGTTCAACGGCAAGCCGATCATCGGCATCTGCAACACCTGGTCCGAGCTGACGCCGTGCAACGCCCACTTCCGTACCATTGCCGAACACGTCAAGCGTGGCGTGATCGAGGCCGGTGGCTTCCCAGTGGAATTCCCGGTGTTCTCCAACGGCGAGTCCAACCTGCGGCCCACGGCGATGCTGACCCGCAACCTGGCCAGCATGGACGTCGAGGAAGCCATCCGCGGCAACCCGATCGACGGCGTGGTGCTGCTCACCGGCTGCGACAAGACCACCCCTGCCCTGCTGATGGGCGCGGCGAGCTGCGACGTGCCGGCCATCGTGGTCACGGGCGGGCCGATGCTCAACGGCAAGCACAAGGGCCGCGACATCGGTGCTGGTACCATCGTCTGGCAGATGCACGAGTCGTACAAGGCAGGGCAGATCAGTCTGGACGAGTTTCTGTCGGCCGAAGCCGGCATGTCGCGCTCGGCCGGTACCTGCAACACCATGGGTACGGCCTCCACCATGGCCTGCATGGCCGAGGCGCTGGGCACCTCGCTGCCGCACAACGCGGCCATTCCGGCGGTGGATTCGCGGCGCTATGTGCTGGCGCACATGTCCGGCATGCGGGCGGTGGAGATGGTCCGCGAAGACTTGCGCCTGTCGAAGATCCTGACTAAAGAGGCGTTCGAAAACGCCATCCGGGTCAATGCGGCTATTGGCGGATCGACCAATGCGGTGATCCATCTCAAGGCGATTGCCGGGCGTATCGGCGTCGAGCTGGAACTCGACGACTGGACCCGTATCGGCCGTGGCACACCCACCCTGGTGGACCTGCAGCCTTCCGGGCGCTTCCTGATGGAGGAGTTCTACTATGCCGGCGGTCTGCCAGCGGTGTTGCGCCGTCTGGGTGAAAACAGCCTGATTCCTCATCCGGATGCCTTGACGGTCAACGGTCAGTCGCTGTGGCAGAACGTGCAGAATTCGCCGATCTATGGCGAGGACGAGGTGATCCGTGCCATCGACAACCCATTGGTGGCCGACGGCGGGATCTGCGTGTTACGCGGTAACCTGGCGCCGCTGGGGGCAGTGCTCAAGCCTTCGGCCGCGACCCCGGCGCTGATGACCCATCGCGGCCGCGCAGTGGTGTTCGAAAACTTCGACATGTACAAGGCGCGCATCAACGATCCGGACCTGGACGTGGATGCCAGCTCCATCCTGGTCATGAAGAACTGTGGACCCAAGGGTTATCCCGGCATGGCCGAGGTCGGCAACATGGGCCTTCCGGCCAAGCTGCTGGCGCAGGGGGTGACCGACATGGTGCGCATTTCGGATGCGCGCATGAGCGGCACGGCCTACGGCGCGGTGGTTCTGCACGTGGCGCCGGAAGCGGCCGCCGGGGGCCCGCTGGCAGTGGTCCGCGAGGGTGATTTCATCGAGCTGGACTGCGCCAGCGGGCGGTTGCACCTGGACATCTCCGACAGCGAGCTGCAGGCCCGCCTGGCCGACTGGCAGGCACCGGCGCAATCGTTGCTGGTGGGCGGCTATCGGCAGCTGTACATCGACCACGTGATGCAGGCGGATCAGGGCTGTGACTTCGATTTCCTGGTCGGCTGCAGGGGCGCCGAGGTGCCGCGGCATTCGCATTGACCACCTCGCCCCGCCGGCCTATAGGAGCGGCCAGTGGCCGCGAAAAGAGCACCACGGTGAGTCAGGTATATCGCGGTGGATTTTTCGCGGCCGATGACCGCTCCCACAGGGATTGTCTGTGACACCGAGGTCCATTCACCCATAAAAAAACCCGACTCCAGGTCGGGTTTTTGCATCGCGATCAAGCAGGCCGGAAGCTTACTTGGCGCGACCTTTGTACGAACCGCCTTCACGGGTGTCGATCTCGATCATGTCGCCGATCTCGATGAAGTCCGCAACGCTCAGCTCGGTACCGTTCTTCAGTTTGGCAGGCTTCATGACTTTGCCCGAAGTGTCGCCGCGAGCGGAACCTTCGGTGTAGTCGACCTGGCGCACGATGGTGGTCGGCAGCTCGACGCTGACCAGACGCTCTTCGAAGAACACGGCTTCGCAGACGTCGGTCATGCCTTCTTCGACGAACGGCAGAACGGCCTCGATGTCTTCGGCGTTCAGTTCGTACATGGTGTAGTCGGTGGTATCCATGAACGTGTAGCTGTCACCGCTGATGAACGACAGGGTCGCTTCCTTGCGGTCCAGGATCACGTCGTCCAGCTTGTCGTCGGCACTGTAGACGGTTTCGGTCTTGTAGCCGGTCAGCAGGTTTTTCAGCTTGGTCTTCATGATCGCGCTGTTACGGCCCGACTTGGTGAATTCAGCTTTCTGAACCAACCAAGGGTCGTTGTCGATACGGATCACGGTACCGGGTTTCAGTTCTTTACCAGTTTTCATTACGAATATCCGAATTTGGATGGTGATTTACAAAAATCTAGGCCGCGTATCATAGCCAATTTCGGTAAAACTGCACCAGCGTCGTTGCAAGATCAGGCTGAGCGGCCTGTGTGGCGCACCATTGCCGCGCGTGCGCGACCAGTTCCGGCCAGTGCCGAACAGCCTCGCGCCATGCCGGGCCGATGTCGGCGCCCTCCACGCTCTGGTTCCAGGCCCGCCACAGCCCGCGCAACGCGGCATAAGCTGCGGGCGAGAGGCCCTGGCCGTAGCGATCGAGAAACGCCTCGAGTTTTTCCCAGTGCGCGTATTCTTCCTGCACATAGATATGCCAGACCATCGGTGCGGCTGCCCACTGGGCGCGAACGAACGAATCTTCGCCGCGCACGGCATTGAAGTCGCAGCACCACAGCAAGCGGTCGTACTCGCTCTGACGGACGAACGGCAACACCTGCACCTTCAGACTACCCCGTTGTACCTGGCTGCCAACGTCCAGCAATGCCTCGCCCAACCATTGGCGCACGTCGGCCAGCACCCGGCCTTCGGGCACCAGCAGGTGGTTGCTGCGCGGGTCATCGGCCAGGGCATCCAGCCACGACCCCAGCCCGCTGTGCTCATAGGCGAACAGCGACAACAGGCGGGCATCGGGCTGGGGCTCGACGCCCAGTCCCGCCAGAAACGTCTGCCGTGCTGCGGGATCGGCCTCGAAGGCCTCGCGGCGCTCGACCAGGCAGGCTTCACGCAGCAAGCCTCCGGTACCGGTGGTGAAGCCGGGAAAGAAGAAGAACTTGCGCAGCCCGCCCGGCTGCGGCGATGGCAAGCCGTGGCAGCCATCGACCCAGGTTTCGGCGCTGAGGTAGTCAAGGTTCAACCATAACGGGGACGGGCTGCGGGCTGCCATCGCGTCGACGTATTCAGGCGGCAGTTTGCAGGCGAAGGCACCCACCACCACATCGGCGACTTCGGTGGCCTGCCATTCGCCGCGCCAATGGCGGACTTCCACGCCGTCGTGCCACTGCTGCGACTGATCGGCGCTGGCGGCAGGCCACAGACGGGCGAATGGCACCAAATCGTCGACCCACAGGCGCACCTGCATACCGTGCTCGACCTGCAGCTGCCGGGCCAGGCGCCAGGTGATGCCGATGTCGCCGTAGTTGTCCACGACCGTGCAGAAAATGTCCCAGGTGGCCTTCATGGCTGACTCCAACGCAAACGTTTACACAAAGCCGGCTATTGTCCGCATAAACGTGCGCGCACAGAAGCACTAAAGGCCGTTCGTGCGACAATTGCCCGCTCGTTCCCACCATCAGTCCAACCATGAAAAAACCTGCCCTGTTGCAAGCCATCATCGAACGCCTGACCATTGATCTGGACGTGGCTCAGCGTGCCGCGCAGACGGCCTATGAAACCGCGACCCATGAAGAGAACGTGGCCGAGAACAAGTACGACACGCTCGGGTTGGAGGCGTCCTACCTGGCCACCGGGCAGGCGCGGCGTGTGGAAGAGATTCGCCACGGGCTGGCGAAATTCCGCGCACTGCAGTTGCGTGATCTTCAGGCAGGAATCGAACTGGGCGCACTGGTGGCGCTGGATTCGGAAAGCGGCGTGCGCCAGTGGTTTTTCCTGGGGCCCGATGCAGCGGGGTTGAAGCTGGATTTCGAAGGCTGCCCGGTCATGGTCATCACCCCGCGCTCGCCATTGGGGCAAAGCCTGTTGGGCAAGGGCGTGGACGATGAGGTCAGCATGGGCGGCAACGTTCAGGTCATCACCGAGGTGCTTTGACGCCCGGCCCAAGTAGACACACCGCGTGAACCGTTGTCGCGGCTTGCCTGGTACACCGCGTGAAGCATTGACGCTGCGATCCCCTGTAGCAGCGGTGCAAGCCGCGTCCGGGTGCAACGCGGATTTCCTGATACACCGCATGCGCCGCCGACGCGGCTCGCGCCGCTGCTGCAGGAATGGTGCATGCCGCGTCTGTGTGCAACGCGGTTTGTTTGGCACACCGCGTGAAATATTGACGCTGCGATCCCCTGTAGCAGCGGTGCAAGCCGCGTCCGGGTGCAACGCGGATTGTCTGATACACCGCATGCGCCGCCGACGCGGCTCGCGCCGCTGCTACAGGGGTGGTGCAAGCCGCGTCTGTGTGCAACGCGGCTTGTTTGGCACACCGCGTGCAACATTGACGCTGCGATCCCCTGTAGCAGCGGTGCAAGCCGCGTCCGGCCTCGACGCGGTTGGCCGGGTACACCGCGTGTACCTTGGCAGCGGCGTGAAGGATTACTTCTTGTCGGGCAGCGCGTAGGCGATCACGTAGTCACCGCGATCCGGCGACTGGCGCGCACCACCGGCGGTGATGACCACATATTGCTTGCCGGTCTTGGGCGAAACGAAGGTCATCGGGCCGCCCTGGCTGCCAACCGGCAGGCGAGCTTTCCACGCCTCTTCACCCGTCGCCGAGTTGAACGCACGCAGGTAGTAATCCTGGGTACCGGCAATGAACACCAGGCCGCCCTGGGTCGACAGCGTGCCGCCCAGCGTCGGCATACCGATGGGCAGCGGAAGGTGCATTTTCACACCCAGCGGCCCGGTATCTTCCACGGTCCCCACCGGCACCTGCCAGGCAACTTTCTGGGTCTTCATGTCGATTGCGGTCAAGGTACCGAACGGTGGCGCCTGGCACGGAATGCCGGCGATGGACAGGAAGCGATTCTTGTTCACCGCATACGGCGTGCCCTTGAGTGGCACCGCGCCCATGCCGGTGTTGAGCGCTTCGCCACCCGAAGACGCCTTGGCATCCTTCTGCTGAGGCACCATCTGTACCCACAGGCCCAGACGCATGTCATTCACGAAGATGAAACCATGCACCGGATCGGTCGACAGGCTGCCCCAGTTCATCCCGCCCAGGGACCCAGGAAAGCTGAGCGACACATCGGTACCCGGCGCAGTGTACAGACCCTCATAGCGCATTTTCTTGAACGAGATCCGGCACAGCATCTGGTCGAACGGGGTGGCACCCCACATGTCCGACTCGGTCAGGTGTTGCGCGCCGATCTGCGGCATGCCCACCGACAACGGCTGAGTCTTGGCATAGGGTTCGCCAGGAATGTCCGAGCCCTTGACCGGAATGTCCTGCACGGCGGTCAGCGGTTGGCCGGTCGCGCGGTCCAGCACATAGATCTGCCCCGCCTTGGTGCCGATCACCACTGCCGGCACACTGCTGCCGTCAGGCTTGGGGAAGTCCATCAGGGTAGGCTGCATGGGCAGGTCGAAGTCCCAGAGGTCGTTGCGCACGGTCTGGTAGACCCACTTCTCTTCACCGGTAGTCGCGTTCAACGCCAGGATCGAAGCACCATAGCGGTGATTCAGCGGCGTGCGCTCGACACCGTAGATATCGGTCGAGGAACTGCCCATGGGCAGGAACACGGTGTTCATCTTGGGATCGTACGACATCGGTGCCCAGCTGTTGGGCGTGCTGCGCACGTAGGTGTTGTCACCGGTCGGCGCCTGCTTGTCCTCGGGGTTGCCCGGATCGAAGGCCCAGCGCATTTCGCCGGTGACCACGTCGAAACCACGGATCACACCGCCGGGCATGTCGGCCTGGACGTTGTCGGCGACGCGACCACCGACCACTACCGTGGTGCCGGCCATCAATGGCGCGGACGACAACTGATAGTAGGAATCCGGGACATTCCCCAGACCCGCTTTCAAGTCCACCTGACCCTTGTTGCCGAAACCTTCACAGAACTCGCCCGTGTCGGCATCCACGGCAATCAGGCGGGCATCGATGGTGTTGGTCAACAAGCGACGCTGACAATTGGCACCTGGCGCGACTACAACGGCCTTGACCGGCGTATTGCCTTCGCTCGACTCCACCACCGCACTGCTGGCGTCGAAGTAGGCCAGGCCGCGGCAACGCTGCCAGACCGCAGCCTGGGCATTGATCTGGTTTTTCCACAGCTCTTTGCCGGTGTCGGCGTTCAGCGCGATGATGTTGTTGTGCGGAGTGCAGATGAACACCTTGTCACCCACCTGCAGCGGTGTGGCCTGGTCTTCCGCGCCGTTGCCGTTGCTGATGGCGACGTCACCGGTGTGGTAGGTCCAGGCCGGAACCAGGCTGGCGACGTTGTCGCGATTGATCTGATCAAGCGCGGCGAAGCGGTTGCCGCCTTCGTCGTTGCCGTAATGGGCCCAGTCCTTCTGCGCGTTGGCCGGCGTGACCTGGGTCAGGCCTGGGCCTTCCCCGGTCGGGGCGACCGAGGCATGCGGCACGAACATGCCGGCGGCGCCAGCCACGACGGCCACTGCCAGCAGCGCGCCAAGCGCATAGCCGGCGCGACCGCCGTTCAGCCCGTTGGCGCGACGCAAGGTGGGATAGGCCAATGCCACGACCAGACTCAGCACACCCAGCGCGAACAGGCGGGAAATCTGCGGCCAGAAATTCAGCCCGGCGTCGACCAGTGCCCAGATCACCGACAGCACCATCACCGTGGCAAACAGCCAGGCACCCAGCAGGCGCGACTTGAACAGAGCAATGGCGGCAACGGTCATGCCCAGGCCGGCCAGCAGGAAATACCAGCTGCCGCCCAGGGTGGCGAGGTAGCCCCCGCCCGCAAGGTAGAGCAGTCCGAACACGAGTACGCCCAAGGCGGCGACCCAGATGGGCCAGCGGCGCACCGCTGGTGAAGGTTGAGGCTTAGTCATGTTGCATGATCCTGTTGACGCATGAACGTTTCTGGAAGGTTGAGCAAAGTGTAGGCAAGCCATCGCGACACGCTTGTCGGGACGATGTTCGTGGCGCACTTTCACGACCTGCACGGCTTCCCGATCAGGTTCCAAAGAGGAACGACGGACGCCGCCACAGCATTAACTAATTAGTTAGTTACGCAACGATATCAAAAAAATCCGCCAGCTGCGACAAATCGCCCCGGCCTGGATGGGTGAAACACTGTTGCGCCGATTGTAACGCTGCCGGGGTTTTCCCCGAGCGGCACCTGGGCTCAAGGCACATCCTTGAAGAACGCATGACCGCCGAGCACCCGCGTACGTGTCGCTGCGGCGGCCCAGGCTGGCGGTGGGGAAAGGCGCAATGCATGGTAATGAGTGGCACCGTCGGTGGGGTCCGCCGTACGGCCAGCGATGACCTGCTCGGCCACCGCCAGGGCCTGCGCCCATTGCGCCTGCGGAATGGGACGAGCACCGCTGAGGTAGGGGTAGTTGGGATCACCAGGGTTCCAGCAACTGAACTGCCAGGATTTATGACACACGCCGATGTAGCCCTCGCCCCACCACGAACGGGGATTGGCATCATGCACACGGTTGCGGATGACCCACGCCACCGCGATCTGCCCGGCAACGCCTTCGCCACGGGCTTCACCCCATAGCGTTCGCGCAACGACGTCGTGTACCTGCTGAATGTGTGTCATGGTGATCTCTGCATGTGAATGGCCGCGGCAGCAGTACTGGGCAACGACCTCGTGGCTGTCCTGACTGCTCTCCCAGCGCGGCCAGATTGCTGAGCTGCACGGGGGTTTGCCAGCCGGCAACGATTCCCTGCCTGCCAAGCCGTGGCTGCAGTTTCCCGTGACCAAGGTCGATGCCAAAGGCTTGAGAATTGGCGGCATTGGCTCTACAAATGTCATCGCCATGCCCGGTCCGTCGCCCCGCGCCGACCTGCCCTCGATCGACCACCCCATCACGGAGGCCCATTACCGATGCACGCACCCGACGACGACCTGGATACCGGTGCCCACACCTCCGGCTGGGGACTGAGCCGTCTGCACGCCGCGACATCGGTCAGGTGGGTGGCCAAGCTGTTGTCGTGGGTGGCCCTGCTTACCGGTGCCACGGCGCTCTGCGAATACCTGCTGGGCCAGCCATTGCTGGGCTATCTCTTTCCGGGCCTGATGGGCATGTCGCCATTGACGGCCATGGCGCTGTGCGGTCTGGCGCTGTCCAGCCTTCTGGGACGTCGCGCACGCCCCAGCTGGTTGCTCGCCGGCCTGGCTTCGAGCATCGCATTCGCCTTGCTGGGCGCACACCTGTTGCTCGGTGCCGACGTCTTGAGCGCGGCGGTGAACGCCTGGTTGTTTCCACCTTCGGCGCTCTTCATCGGCAGCGTTTCGCCGGCCACGGCGAGCTGCCTGGCTTTGCTGGGCGTGGCCCGCATGGCTCAGCTCGCTGGCCGCCACAAAGCCTGCGATGTGCTTGCCCTGCTCGCCTTCGGCGTGGCCGGCATCGGCCTGTTGGGTTACGCCTACGGTGTGAAGGATTTGTACTCGGTGCTGCTGTTCAATGCCATGGCAGTCCACACCGCAGCGGCACTGGCCTGCCTGGCCGTTTCGATGATGCTGTTCCAGGCCGACCAGGGTTGGCTGAACGTGGTCACGCTGAGCAATCGTGCGGGCGCGGTCACCCGTCGGCAATTGCTGCTCACGGCCATCCTGCCGGTGATCGGCTGGCTGTTGCTGTCGGCCATCAACGCTCGCGCCATCGGTGCGCCCGCCGCCCTGGCCCTGGTCGTGGCAACGGTATTTCTGCCGCTGGTCATCCTGATCGTCAAGGACGGCCGGGTCACTGCCCGACTGGACCTGCAACGGCAGAAGCAGCGTCGCCTGGAAACCACCATCAGGCAGCGTCTGGAACTGGAGCTGGATCAGAAGCGCGCCGAACTGGAACAGGAGTCGGCGCAACGCATCGTCGCCGAACAGGCGATGAACCGCGCCCAACGCCTGGATGCAGTCGGCCAACTGACGGGCGGTATCGCCCACGATTTCAACAACCTGCTGATGGGCATTTCCGGCAACCTCGAGCTGCTGCATCGCCATGTAGAGAGTGATCCCAAGGCCTCGAAGTACGTGACACGGGCGACGCTGTCCACCGAAAAGGGCATTCGTCTGACCGGGCAGCTGCTGGCGTTCTCGCGTACACAACGGCTCAACGTATCGGCGGTCAACCTTGCCGACACCGTCACCGCCGCCTTCGAACTGGTCGGTAACGCACTGGGCCCCGACATCAATATCGACATGCAGACGCCTGACCGCAGCCTGTTCGTCAGCACCGACCCGTTGCAATTGGAAATGGCCATACTCAACCTCGCGCTGAACGCCAGGGACGCGATGCCCGATGGGGGTTGGTTCACCGTCAAATGCTTGCCAACATCGCCGCTGGGCACGCCACCCAGCGTCTCGATCCGGGTCAGCGACAGCGGTACCGGCATGTCGGCGGAAGTCCTGGCCAAGGCGTGCGAACCGTTCTTCACCACCAAGGAGTCGGGCCGCGGCACCGGGCTGGGCCTGGCGCAGGTCTACGGACTGTGCCGTCAATGTGGTGGCGACCTGAAGATCACCAGTGAGCAGGGCCAAGGCTCGACCTTCGAATTGGTGCTGCCGATGGCCGAGCGTCCGCGCGCGAATTCGATCAGCGCACCGCCGACCAGCGTCGCGGCGCCGCTCGCCCCCCTCGCCCTGCCGGTGCTGGTGGTCGACGATGACGATGCAGTGCGCACCGTACTGGTCGACGATCTGCGTGTACGTGGCTATCAGGTGCTGGAGGCCGATCGTGGTGGCAAGGCCCTGGCGATACTGGGCAACACGCGCTGCGCCGCAGCCGTCATCGACTTCCTGATGCCGGAGATGAATGGCGCCGAGCTGGCGCGCAAGGCACGCCAGCTCGTGCCCCAGCTACCGATCATCTTCATCAGTGGCTATGCCGACACCCTTGCACTGGATGCTATCGCCGGCGCCGTGGTGCTGCGCAAACCGTTCGAACTCGACGAGCTGGACCGACTGGTCAGAGAGTTGGCAGGCGCGCCTGGGCCGAAGGCCTGACGGTGAAGGGCGCCTGGCCGATTTGTGCTCCGCAGAAAACGCGCCTGAAAGCACTGCCAAAGCGCCCCTTTCAAAAAAATCGGAACCTTCCGCCAAACAGGGCGACCTAAACACAGCGTACGTACCATGCCTACGCCATGGCTGCCTCTTGGGTCTGAGCCAGACCGTCCACCAAGGAGATTTTGAAATGACCGACGCTCATAAAGAAACGATCAAGGTACTCAACGACCTCATCGAAACATCGAAAGATGGTGAGGCTGGTTTCAAGGATCTCGCCGAAAACACCAACAACCCTGAGCTGAAGGCAGTCTTCGCAGCCGCCGCTTCCGACACCGCCAGCGGTGCTGCAGAACTGCAGAACGAGGTACGCAAGCTGGGTGGCGAACCCGAAACCACCACCAGCGTTGCAGGCGATCTGCACCGTCGTTGGGTCGACCTGAAGTCGGCCATCACCGGCAAGGACGACGTCGCACTGCTCAACGAAGCAGAGCGCGGCGAAGACGTTGCCAAGAAGAGCTACACCAAAGCGCTGGAAAACCATGACGTGACCCCTGAGGTACGCGCCGTGATCCAGAAGCAGTTCGATGGCGTCATGCGCAACCATGACAAGATCAAGGCACTGCGTGACGCAGCTCGCGCTCAGAAATGAGTGAGGGGCTTGGGCGGCTGCCAAGGCCGCCCGAGCCGTGCTTTACCCGCAACGCCCCCCGCCTTGACAACATCCCCGCCGTTACCCGATCGACTCAACGTGTCACATAGCCCATGACTGGGGCCGGTACTTTGACGTCGCCCTGAAAGCGATGCCATTCCTTGTCGATTTCCTTGTAACTCATGAACACACTCACCCGCTTGGCGTCGGCCAGATCGGTATTGGTCATGGACTGGGTGTAGCGCGTCGGCACGAATGCCACCGTGATGCCAACTACCGAGCCGTCATCCGCATACACCGGACCACCCGACATGCCCATGGCACTCGGACCGTCGTGGATGGAATAGAGCACGCCATCGTTGAGGTTGCTCAGCAACAGTTTGCCCTCCTTCACCTTGCCGCTGCCTTTGACGGGCATCAGCAGTGGACTGAAGCCGACGGCGGTGACGTTTTCGCCGACCGATGCCTGACGCCAGTGGGGAGCCGCTGCAGCCTTGCGCTTGATGAAGACCACATCGCCACGACCACGGTGCGCAACGTCACTGAGATAAGGGGTGTGCTTGGCAGAAACCGCGTAGTCCTCATTCCATTGCACGGCCGAGGCCTGATACAGGAGAGGGGCGGGAAGACTCGAGGTGACCATGAAAGCGTCTTTGTAGGCGGCATCGCTGACAAAGGGAGTTGGCATGCCATTGCAGCCGGAAAGAAGCAGGCCGAACATCAGGCAGATAGATCGATTCATCGTGTTCCAGTGTAGCAATCCCATTTCTGGGACTATTAAAGCAACCTTGCTTGCGTGGTTCTCATCCCTCTGGATGAGAATGGATTCGCTTGCGCGAGCGTTTGTAAAGACCCTGGAAACCGGCGCGTTGATGGGTGCGCTACGCGGTGTTCCAGGCCGCCATTGTTCCCTGGCGATCCTGTCGGATCGTGATTGACAGCGTGATCGGGTGTTGGTGGGCATGACGGCCAGGCCTTGAGAGCCTTTACCGAGCATGCCTAGCCAACCAAAGTCGCAACGCGCCAAGGTGCGGAAGCGAAACGACCAGTGATGACATTATGCCATCATTCATTGAAGACTGGCAACTAGATAGTGGCTCATAGCCATTTATCTCGTTGCACAGTGAGAGGGGTATCGGACCGGTCGGGGAAGTCTTTAATATCACTACGCTACTACTGTGACGTAGTTCCGATATCGCTGTCAGACGACAGCATGACCCTTGCGCCGCACACCTATCCCCAAGGGGGCACATCGACGAAGCGCGATTCGATCCATGCCTTGAATGCCAGGACGGTCGCCGCCGGAAACTTCGCAGAGGGTCGTATCAGGTAGATTCCGCCCACCGAGTCCAGTCGCCAGTCGGGCAGTATCTGAACCAGTTCACCCGATGCCAGTTGACGGCTCATCAGCCATTCGCCCGCGCCCAGAATGCCCGTGCCAGCCATTGCGGCGCTCAGCAGGGTTTCGCTGTCGTTGGATGTCAGTGTGCCTTGGGTCGTCACGCTTTCCTGACGGCCCGCGCGGTGCAGTTTCCATTCCGGAAACGACGCCAGCCCGCTGAAGCGCAGGCAGTTGTGCTGGATCAGATCTGCAGGCGTCAGCGGCATGCCGCAGCGTTCCACGTATGCAGGAGACGCACAGAGAATGCGGCGGTGCTCGCAGAGCTTGTTGGCGATCAATCGGCTGTCATCCAGCTCGCCGATGCGCAGGGCCAGGTCATAGCCTTGCTCGATGATATCGACAACGTGTTCGCTGTAGTCGGCCACAATCGAAACACCGGGGTGTGCGCTGAGGAACTCGGGCAACAGTGGGGCCACCCACAGCCGCCCCATGGCGGCCGGCAGCGCCAGGCGCAGGACCCCGCGCACCTGGGCGACGCCTGAGGTGGCCTGCTGCTCGGCTTCGACAATCTGGCTCAGGGCTGCGCGCAGGCGCTGTTCCAGCTTGGCGCCGACTTCGGTAATCCGGACCTGGCGCGTGGAGCGTTCCATGAGGCGCACGCCCAACCGCTTCTCCATGGCGGCCAGACGCTTGGAGATCACCGTGGGATGACGCTGGAGCAATCGACCGGCAGCAACGAACGAGCCCTGACTGGCCACGGCGAGGAAGGCGGCGATCTCGTCGCTGTGCTGACTGTCGAGCAGATCCGGAGTCATGGGACGAGAATGATTGTCCCGGCCGACTGACCCGATTCGAGCGCCTCATGGGCGCGAGCCGCTTCGGTCAAGGGATAGGTCTTCCAGATCCGCGGGGTGATGATGCCCGCCTCGACCGCCGCCAGCACGTCGGCCGCGCGCTCCTGGTATTCGGCTGTGGAAGCCGTGTGCGCGACGATGGAAGGCCGGGTCAGGAACAGCGACCCCTTGCCATTGAGGGTCGACAGTTCGACCGCGCCAGGCGCACCCGACGATGCGCCGAACGACACCATCAATCCGCGCGGACGCAGGCTGTCCAGCGACGCTTCGAAGGAGATGCGACCAATCGGGTCGTAGACCACATCGACCTTGCGGCCCTGGGTGAGCTTCGCCACGTCTGCGGCGAGCGTGGCCGCATCGAATACCAGCACCTCGTCGCAGCCCACCGCCTTTGCCCGCTCGACACTCTCGGGTTTCGACACTACGCCGATGACGTACGCCCCCAGGTGCTTGGCCCACTGCCCCATGATCTGCCCCAGGCCACCGGCGACACCGTACAGCAGCATCGTCGTCCCAGGACCTACCGGGTAGGTGGACTTCAACAGATATTGTGCAGTGATGCCCTTGAACAGCACCGCCGCCGCCTGATCGAAGGTGACCCCATCGGGCAGCTTCACCAGTCGGTCGGCCGGATAGAGCCGTTGCGCCGCATAGCCGCCCAAGGGCCCGGTGGCATAGGCAACGCGGTCGCCTGGCTGCACGTTGGTTACGCCTGGGCCCACCGAGATCACGGTGCCTGCGCCTTCCAGGCCCAAGCCGGACGGCAGCGGGACCTTGACCGCACCGTTGCGCTGGGTGACGTCGAGATAATTCACGCCAATGGCCGCCTGTTGCAGCCACGCCTGCCCTTCACCCGGCGCCTGCTCGACCACGGTGTCTTCCCACAGTACGGAGGAATCACCGGGTTGATTGAAACGGATCACTGCGGCCATGTCGTTCTCCAGTCGGTCAGTAGTGCCGACGAGTATGGAAACGCGCTCGGCGTTTCACAAGACGGTGAATCTGCAGTATATACCTGCACTGGGTGCAGCAATGATCAGTTGACGATTGCCCTGTTGTACTCGGACCGATTGCCTGACGTTGCGCGTTTGTTTACCGTTCAGGCCGCGGGTCGACACTCGGTGCATCGCTTACAGGGGCACGTCATGGCTGTAGTTGCAGACAAAGGCACGACTTCCATAGGCCTGGTGCACGAAGCCCTGCACGGGGCAGTGCAGCGCGGATTCGACATCCAGCCGGTGCTGCGAGACGCGGGCATCGACCCAGGGTTGCTCGATGCGCCCCAGGCCAGAGTCTCCGCAGTCGCGTTTTCTCGACTCTGGATTGCGCTGGCCAATGCGCTGGACGACGAGTTTTTCGCCATCGACAGCCATCCGCTGCGCAGAGGCAGCTTTCGCCTCATGTGCCACGTCGCCCTGGGCTGCCACTCGCTGGAGCAGGCGCTGCGGCGAATCCTGATGTTTCTGCGCAGCGCCCTGGACGATGTCTACGGCGAGCTGACGTACGAAGACGACTCGGCGGTGCTGGTCATTCACGACCACGGCGTGGAAAGACGCCTGTTCAGCTATGGCACCTGGCTGATCCTGGTGCACGGACTGCTCTGCTGGCTGGGCGGCCGGCGCTTGCCTATCCAAAGCATCGGCTTCCGTGCGGCACAACCTTTGGACGACAGCGACTATCGCCTGCGCTTCTGCGAGTCGCTGGTGTTCGGTGTCGCCCAGACCACCGTCCGGTTCGATCGCAGCCTCCTCGCCCTCAAAGTCGTGCAGACACCCGCAACCCTCACACCTTTCCTGGAAGAATCGCCCGGCAATTTGCTGGTCAAGTACCGCAACGATGAAAGCACGGGAGCAAGGGTTCGTCAGAAGCTTCGCGGTGTGGATCCGGAGGACTGGCCTGAGTTCGACCGGTTGGCGAAATCGCTGGGCACGTCGAGTTCGACACTGCAACGACGGTTGCACATCGAAGGCTTGAGCTACCAGCGCCTGAAAGATGACCTTCGCCGGGACATGGCCATTCATCTGCTTGGCCGTGAAGAGCTGACAGTGGTCGAAGTGGCACTGCAAACCGGTTTTCAGGACGCCAGCGCCTTCCATCGGGCCTTCAAGAAGTGGACGGGCGTCAGTCCCGGTTGCTATCGCCGCACCGAAGCCGATCAAACATGAGCACTGGCTGTTCGCCACTCTGAAATAAGCAAACCGTCCCGCCTGTCCCTGCCTGGGGACTGTCCAAACACCCCAATCAGAACGACGACTTTGGACATGGGCCTATTCCATGCCGGCGCCTACGATAGCCGAACTCCAGCCATGGCCGCTGCCCAAGGCCTGGTCGGCGGAACACCTGTGCACTTCAAAACAAGAATAAAACCGAAGGAGACACGCTATGCAACCCGTGAACGTATTCGCGCTGGCAAAGGATTCAAGATTCAACCGCTTCCATGGCCTGATCCTGTTCTGGTGCGTGCTCATCCTGATCATCGACGGCTATGACCTCGCCGTTGTGGGTGCGGCACTGCCGGCCATCATGAAGGACATGAACATCGAGGCCACCAGTGCCGGCATCATGGCCGGCTCGGCGCTGTTTGGCACCATGCTCGGCGCGATCTTTCTCGGCACGCTGGCCGATCGCATCGGTCGGCCGAAAATGACGGCCATCTGCGTTGCGCTGTTCAGTCTGTTCACTGCGGGTGCCGGGCTGACCAACGACCCCATCAGCTTCAGCATCATGCGTTTCATCGCAGGGCTGGGTATCGGCGGCGTGCTGCCGATCTGCACCGCGCAGATGGGCGAGTTTTCGCCATTGAAACTGCGCACCCGCCTGGTGACGCTGGTATTCGCCGGTTATTCCGTGGGTGGCATCCTGGTCGCCCTTACCGCAAAACAGCTGATCGAAAGTCACGGCTGGCAATGGGTGTTCTACGTCGCTGGCCTGCCCGTGATTCTCATCCCGTTCATTCTCAAGAGCATGCCTGATTCCATCGGCTACATGCTCAAACAGGGCCAGCAGGACGCACTCAGGGAGGTGGCGAGAAAGCTCGATCCCGGCAACATGATTCCCGACGATGCGCTTATGGCCGGCAACCCGGAGATCCTCGATAAACAAAATTCCCCCGTGCGCAACCTGTTCGCCGATGGCCGCGGTTTCAGCACGGTCATGATCTGGGCGGCATTCATGACCGGGTTGTTCATGGTCTACGCGCTGAACTCCTGGCTGACCAAGCTGATGGCGATGGCGGGTTTCAGCCTGGGATCGGCGCTGAATTTCGTGATCGTGTTCAACGTCGGCGCCATCGTCGGCGCGCTGGGCGGTGGCTGGCTGGGCGACAGGTTCAACATCAAGCGTGTGCTGGTGTGCTTCTACATCGTCGGCGCCCTGGCGCTGGTCATGCTTGCCTACACCCGCTCGCCTACCCTGCTCTACGCCGTGGTGTTCACGGTCGGCGCATCGACTCTGGGCACGCAACTGCTGGCCTACGCCTACGCCGGTGATTTCTACCCTTCGACCATCAGGGCCACCGGCGTCGGCTTTGCATCGGGCGTCGGCCGCATAGGCGCCATCGTAGCCCCGGTGCTGATCGGCTGGTTGATCTCGATGCACTTGCCGCTGGAGCAGAACTTCATGGCCATCGCCCTTGCCGGGCTGATCGGTGCGGCAGCGGTTTCGCTGATCAATCAGTCCCTCGCCGATTCTTCCCAGGCGCGCTCGACCCGCCGTGCGCCACCGGCCACCGACGGTGCGGCCTTGAATCGCGCCACCTCCAAATCCACCTGACTCGAGGCACTTATGAATCGACTGTCTCAACCGCCGTCAAGCCCCGCCCTGGTTGTGGAGGCTGTGGACTGGGCGATCAGGTCTCGGCGCAGCATCCGGGCGTTTCTTCCTGACCCCGTGGCCCAGGAAGACGTGGAAAGCATCCTCGATGTCGCCCGCTTCTGCGCGACGGGGGTGAACATGCAGCCTTGGCGTGTGCACGTGGTCACTGGCGACGCCAAACGGCAGCTGTCCAACGCCATAGCGGATATAGACAACGATCCCGCCCATGCCAACCAGCTGCTCGCCCCCTACGAGTACTACCCCAGGGAGTGGGTGACGCCCTACGTGGACAGGAAAAAGAAGGTCGGCTGGGAGCTGTACGGACTGCTCGGTATTGCCAAGGGCGACAAGCAGCGCATGCACGAACAGCACGGCCGCAACTATCGGTTTTTCGACGCGCCGGTAGGTCTGCTGTTCACCATCGACCGCGTGCTCCAGCAAGGAAGCCTGCTGGACTACGGGATGTTCCTGCAGAGCGTGATGGTGGCTGCCAGGGCTCGTGGGTTGCACACGTGCCCTCAGGCCGCCTTTCTGAAGTATCACCACGTCATCGCCGAAGTCCTTGGCATTCCCGACGAGCAAATGCTGGTCTGCGGCATGAGCCTGGGCTATGCGGACGCTTCCAGCATCGAGAACGAGCTGGTCACCGAGCGCGAAGCGGTGAGTGCATTCACCACCTTTCATCACAATAACAAAGAGACTCGCCCATGAAGCCTGCAGCCCTCAACGAGTGCCTCGACAAGACCCCGGCCAATCACCTCCCCCTTACCCCGTTGGGTTTTCTGGAAAGGGCTGCGCTGGCCCATCCGACACGGGCCGCGGTGGTGTATGGATCCATCACCCGGACCTGGGCGCAGACGCGAGAGCGCTGCCTGCGACTGGCCAGCGCTCTGGTCGCTCGGGGATTGGGCGCTGGCGATACCGTCTCCATTCTGTGCCCGAATACGCCGGCCATGCTCGAAGCGCATTTCGGCATCCCGTTATCGGGCGCAGTGCTCAACACCATCAACTGCCGGCTCGATGCCGAAGGCGTGGCGTTCATCCTCCGTCATGCCGAGTCCAAGGCCGTTCTGGTGGATCGCGAATACGCGAGCCTGGTTGCGGCGGCGCTCGAGCGCCTGGATCAGGCGCTGATCGTGATCGATATCGACGACCCCTTCGCGCCGTTGGGGCCATCGATCGGCGTGGTGGGCTATGAAGAGCTGCTCGCCAATGGCGATCCGGATTTTGCCGGCGTCTGGCCTGTCGATGAGTGGCACCCTATCGCCCTGAACTACACCTCCGGCACCACGGGCGATCCCAAGGGGGTCGTCACCAGCCACCGCGCGACCTATCTGATGAGCCTGCTGCAGATGACCAACTGGCCGCTGCCGCGTGCGCCGCGTTACCTGTGGACGTTGCCGATGTTCCATGCCAACGGTTGGTGTTTTACCTGGGCGATCACCGCAGCGGCGGGCACTCATGTGTGCATGCGCAAGGTCAGCGTCGAGGCCGTGTTCGATGCCATCGACGCCCACGGCGTGGACCATTTCTGCGCCGCACCCGTGGTCATGGCCATGATTGCCGATGCGCGTGATCGCGAGGTGTTGCGATCACCTGTGCGCGTGCTCACGGCCGGCTCCCCCCCACCGGCTTCGGTGCTCAGCGCCGTGGTTGCACTGGGCTTCGACGTGGATCACGTCTATGGCATCACCGAGGTATCCGGGACCCCGGTGAGCTGCGTGTGGCAAGACGGCTGGGACGCGCTGACGGACAGCGAGCAGCGCGCCTTCCGGGTTCGCCAAGGCACGCGAGCGGCAACGTTCGAAGGGATGATGGTGGCCGATCCGGACACCTTGATCGCGGTACCGCACGATGGTGTCACTACCGGCGAGCTGTTGCTGCGCGGCAATACCGTGATGATGGGATACCTGAAGAACGTGTCGGCCACCGGCAAAGCATTCGCGGGTGGATGGTTTCACACGGGCGACATTGCCGTGGTGCATGAAGGCGGCTACGTGCAGATCACCGATCGCTCCAAGGACGTCATCATCTCGGGCGGCGAGAACATCTCCTCGATCGAAGTCGAGGATGTCATCCACTGCCATCCCAGCGTCCTGCACGCGGCTGTCGTGGCCCAGCCCGACGACAAATGGGGTGAGGTACCGTGCGCCTTCATCGAACTCAAGGCCGGTGTCGCGGCGCCCACCGGTGCCGAGCTGATCGCGTTCTGCCAAACGCGACTGGCCAGGTTCAAATGCCCGCGGCAGGTCATCTTCACGGAGCTGCCGAAGACGGCCACGGGCAAAATCCAGAAATTCGTGCTGCGCGAGCGTGCAGGTAGCAAGGCTGCCATCTCGAGGCTTGCGTCCGGCGGGTGAAGCCGTTTGCGAACGTCCGTTCGATGCATAGGGGCAGTGTTCAACCCTTCCCGAGCACTGCCGCTGATGTTACCCATCGGATGGACCCTGCCCGGTATGAGTGCAGGATTCCCATTCTGGAGCACACTATTGCGCTCTCAAAAACGCACCAAAGAAAAATTACTAGTGAAAACATTTAGTTACTGACAGCGGCCTGATTATTGCTTCGTTTGAGACGTCGCGCCCCACGCGACATCTGTTTCCTCCAGCGCCCCCACGCACTGGGCGACCCGGCCCCAACGATGCGGCTGCGGTCACAAGCGAAACGCTCGTCACCCGTTCAGCCGACAGCGTCGTCGGTATGTGAGATCAGGCCCTACCCCCCCTCGCCTGCATCTCATCCAGACCCCACTCCATTGCTTTTCCGGTGCTTGCACGGGCAGCCCATTCGGCTGTCCGCGAACCGGCAGGCGATGGCACGCAGGGCTGGTTCCAGGAGCACTGAGCATGGCTATCAATCGTCGTACCTTCCTGCGTTCGTCCGCCATTTCCGCTGCCGCACTGTCGGCGCTGAGCTTCAAGAGCCTGTCGGCCTTCGCCGCCGACGACGCCATCAAGATCGCCTCGCTGTACGACAGCTCGGGTGGCCTGGACATCTACGGCAAGCCGATCGTGGACGCGCTGACATTCGCCACCGAGGAACTCAATGCCCAGGGCGGTCTGCTCGGTCGGCCGTTGAACCTGATCAAATACGACACCCAGTCCAACATGCAGCTGTACGCCCAATACGCCCAGCAGGCGGCGCTCAAGGATCGCGCCGCCGTGGTGCACGCGGGCATCACCTCGGCGTCACGCGAGGTGGTACGGCCGGTACTGGACCGCTACAAGACACTGTACTTCTACGACAACCAGTACGAAGGCGGCGTGTGTGATCGCAACTTCTTCGGCACCGGCGTGACGCCGGGGCAGACCGTGGAGAAGCTGGTGTCCCACGTGACCCAGAAGTGGGGCAAGAAGGTCTATATCGTGGCGGCGGACTACAACTACGGGCAGATCGTCACCGCCTGGGTGAAGAAGTACGTCGAGCAGGCCGGCGGTTCGAGCGTGGGTGTCGAGTTCTTCCCGCTGGACGTGACCAACTTCGGCGCGACCATTTCGAAGATCCAGGAAGCCAAGCCGGACTTCGTCTGGTCGGCCCTGGTCGGCGGCGCGCACATGTCGTTCTACCGCCAGTGGAAGGCCGCCGGCATGACCGGCAAGCTGCCGATCGCCTCGACCACCTTCGCCGGTGGCAACGAGCACATCGTGCTCTCGCCCGAAGAATGCAATGGCATCCTGATCTGCCAGAACTACGTGCAGGAACTGCAGACCCCGCTCAACACGGCGTTCGTCGAACGCTTCCACAAGCGCTTCGGATCCGACTACCCGTACATCACCGAACTGGCCATGGGCGCTTATCAGGGCATGATGCTGTGGGCCGAGGGCGTGCGCCAGGCCGGTTCCATCGAACGCATGGCGGTCATCGAAGCGCTGGAGAAAGGCATCAGCCTGGACCTGCCCAGCGGCAAGGTCAGCATCGACCCGGCCACCCACCACTGCATTCTGGACGTACACATCGCCGAGGTGCGCGATCGCCGCCTCGAGGTGGTCGAGAGCTTCGCCCAACAGGCGCCTTCGGACACCGCCGCAGTCTGCGACCTGATCAAGAACCCCCGTGATGCCAAGCAATACAGCATCGCGCTGTAAGGAGACGGACATGGATTGGGCTGCGATTTTTTCCCTGCAGATAGTCGGCGCCATCGCCACGCTGGTGCTGCTCAGCATCGGCCTGGCGGTGGTGTTCGGCATGATGAAGATCATCAACCTGGCGCATGGCGAGTTCATGATGCTCGGCGGCTACGTCGCCGTCCTGGCCACCCACCACTGGCACGTGCCGATCTGGATCTCGATCCTGGTGCTGGCGCCGCTCACGGTGGGCCTGTTCGGCATGCTGGTCGAACGCCTGCTGATTCGTCATCTGTACGGCCGCATGATCGACACCATGCTGGCCACCTGGGGCTTGAGCCTGGCGCTGACCGGTACGGCAACCATGCTGTTCGGCAACACCACGGTGGGCATCAGTTCACCGTTGCCGGGCATTACCCTGGGCGCCTATCAAACCAGTGGCTACGGACTGTTCGTGATTGCCGTGGCCGTGGCGGTCCTGCTGGGCCTGTGGGCGCTGCTGCGCTTCACCCAGTTTGGCCTGTGCGCGCGGGCGACCATGCAGAACGCCAAGATGGCCGCCGCCCTGGGCGCCAACCCCGGGCGCATCTACAGCCTTACCTTTGGCCTGGGTGCGGCTTTGGCCGGGCTCGGTGGCGCGGTCCTCGCGCCACTTACCGGGGTGATCCCGACGCTGGGCGCCAGCTACATCGCCAAGGCCTTCATCACCGTGATCGGCGGCGGCAGCGCAGTCATTACCGGCACGCTGAGTGCAGCCGGGGCGTTCGGCGTCATCAGCCAAGTGGTGACTTTCTTCAGCACCCCGGTGTTCGGTGAAGTGGCCTTGCTGCTGGCCGCCATCGTGCTGATCCGCGTGTTGCCCCAAGGCATCACCGGTCGTTTCTTTCGGAGGGCGTTCTGATGCTTGTTGCATTTCGTGATGTGCTGCCGGTGCTGGGCTGTGTGCTCGCTGCCGTACTGGTCGGCGTGCTACCGCAGTGGCTGGACCTGTTCACCCTGCTCTCGCTGACCATCTACCTGGTCATGGCCTTGCTGGCGCTGAGCCTGGCGTTCATCTGGGGCTTTGGCGGCATCCTGTGTTTCGGCCAGGCCGCGTTCTTCGGCCTGGGTGCCTATGCCTATGCCATCGGCGTGCTGAACATCGGCGACAGTACCTGGCCGGTACTGCTGGCCATTGCCGTGCCCGCACTGTTCGCCGCGGCCATGGGCTATTTCATGTTCTACGGCGGCATCAGTGATGTGTACTTGGGCGTGATCACCTTGGCGGTGACGTTGATTCTGTTCAACGTGATGAACTCCACCTCGGGCAGCGAATACCACATCGGCAGCGCGCTGCTGGGTGGTTTCAATGGCATTCCGGCGATCCCGACGCTCAACGTGCCGTTCGATCCGCAGCGCGTGCTGGAGCCTGAAACCCTGTTCCAGGTGATCGGCGGCGCCTTGATTCTCTGCTACCTGGGTCTGCGCGGGCTGCTCGCCAGCCGCTTCGGCAAGGTGGTCGTGGCCATCCGTGAAAACGAGCAGCGTGCCGGGCTGTTGGGCTACGACACGCGCCTGCACAAGCTGATCGTGTTCAGCCTGGGCGGCGGCATTGCCGGGCTGGCCGGATGCCTGTTCGCCAACTGGGGTGCGTTCGTCAGCCCAGGCGTGTTTGGCCTGGCACAGTCGGCGCAGATCATCATCTGGGTCATCGTCGGCGGCCGCGGCACCTTGTTCGGGCCAATCCTGGCGTGCATCGGACTGCAGGCGCTGATGGCGCGACTGGGCGAACAGCAAACGGTCGACAGTGGCCTGGTGCTGGGGGCGATTCTGCTGACCTTCGTCATGCTGCTGCCGCGCGGCTTGCTGCCAAGCCTGAGCTCACTGGCCAAGCGCGTATTTACGCGCCGCGCCGCTACCGCCACGGTCGTGCCACAGGAGGGCGGCGTATGAACGTGCTTCTGCAAACCCAAGGCCTGGGCGTCAGTTTCGGCGGAGTGCATGCCGTCAAGGCGGTGGATTTCACCCTTGAACGTGGTGAGCTGCGCTGCCTCATCGGCCCCAACGGTGCGGGTAAAAGCACCTTCTTCAAACTGCTCAGCGGGCAGTTGAAGCCTTCCCACGGCAACTGTCACTTCCAAGGCGAACGCATCAGCGGCCTGCCGCCGCACCGCATCGCCCGCATGGGCATCGGCATCAAGACCCAGACGCCCAGCGTGTTCGACGGCCTGGATGTGTTCGAGAACCTGCGGCTGGCCGCCAGCCGCACGCAGGGTGCCGATCAGGCCCGGCAAACCGCCGAACAGACCCTGCAACGCATCGATCTGAGCGAACACCGTCATCGTCTGGTGGGCGACCTTGCCCATGGCCAGCGTCAATGGGTAGAACTGGGCATGATTCTGGCCTCGCGGCCGACGCTGGTGCTGCTGGACGAGCCGGCCGCCGGCATGACCTATCAGGAAGTGCGCAAGACCGCAGCGCTGATCAAGGAGATCAATGCGCACAGCACCGTGGTAGTGGTCGAGCATGACATGGAGTTCATCCGCCTGATCGCCGGCACGGTCACCGTGTTCAACCAGGGGGCAATCCTCGCCCAGGGCAGCTTTGCCGAGGTGACTCAGGACCCGTTGGTGCGCGAAGCCTATCTGGGCAAACAGGAGATCAAACATGCTTGAAGTCAACGGATTGTGTTCCGGCTACGGACGCGTGCCGGTGCTGCGCGACATTGGTCTGCGCAGCGCCACCGACAGCTGCATCGGCGTGTTCGGCCGTAACGGTATGGGCAAGACCACCCTGCTGCGCGCGCTGATCGGCGAGTTGCCGGCGCTGTCAGGCAGCGTGCGGTTCGCCGGCCAGGACCTGAGCCGCGCCGACGCCAGCCAGCGGGCACGGGCCGGCATCGGCTACGTGCCCCAGGGCCGACAGATTTTCCCGTTCCTCACTGTTGGCGAAAACCTGCGCATGGGCTG
This sequence comes from Pseudomonas sp. CFBP 8770, assembly GCF_014841705.1. Taxonomy (NCBI): domain Bacteria; kingdom Pseudomonadati; phylum Pseudomonadota; class Gammaproteobacteria; order Pseudomonadales; family Pseudomonadaceae; genus Pseudomonas; species Pseudomonas sp. CFBP 8770. The sequence continues at coordinate 272,156 of NZ_JACYUL010000002.1, read as the reverse complement.
CGTGAAGCACTTCGCTGAGGCCGGCGCCACCATCGAGCGGATCCTGGCGTATTTCCCGCGGCTGCAACGGCTGCTCGACCAGCCCGGCGGTGCATTGTCCGGCGGCGAACAACAGCTGCTGGCCCTGGCTCGCTGCCTGTGCGGCAACCCGAAGCTGATTCTGCTCGATGAACCGACCGAGGGCATCCAGCCCTCCATCTGCGACGAGATCATCGAAACCCTGCAGCGCCTGCGTCGCGAACAGGGCCTGGGGATCATTCTGGTGGAGCAGGACATCGACTTCCTGACGGCCCTGGCCGACCGCATCCTGATCATCGAGAACGGCCAACTGGTCGACGAAGTCGACCCTGCCAGCACCACTGCCGAAGCGCTTGCCGAGCGTTTCATGGGCTTTCATTCTTAAGGATTCATCGTCATGTCCATTCAACGTCCAACCCAGGCCGAACTTGCCGAAACCGGCAACCAACTGGGCCTGCATCTGCCAGCGCCGTTACTGGCGCAGTATGCCGACATCCTCGAAGCGGTCTGGCAGGACTATGACCGCCTGGATCAACTGCAACCTGCCAGCGTGCCGCAGCGGTACCCCAGGAATGCCGGGCAGATTCCCGCACCGGCGCAGAACCCCTACAACGCCTGGTACGTGCGCACCGACCTGCACGGCGCTGCCGACGGCAAGCTCGCAGGCAAGCGCGTCGCCCTCAAGGACAACATCTGCCTGGCCGGTGTGCCCATGATGAATGGTTCGTCGACCCTGCAAGGTTACGTCCCCGATGTCGACGCCACCGTGGCCACGCGCGTGCTGGACGCCGGCGGCAGCATTCTGGGCAAGGCCCATTGCGAGTTTTTCTGCGTATCGGGCAGCAGCCACACCAACGCCACCGGCGCGGTGCACAACCCGCGCAACCCAGGGCATTCGACCGGGGGGTCGTCGTCGGGATGCGCCGCGCTGATCGTCGCCGGTGAAGTGGACCTGGCCATCGGCACCGATCAAGGCGGCTCGGTGCGCATTCCAGCGGCCTACTCGGGCATCTACGGTATGAAGCCGACCCACGGACTGGTGCCCTACACCGGCATCATGCCCATCGAAATGACCCTGGACCATGCCGGCGTCATGAGCGCCACGGTGGCCGACAGCGCACTGATGCTCGAAGCACTGGCCGGCGCCGACGGCCTGGATCCGCGCCAGGATCGGCAGATGCCGGTACAGTCCTATACCCAGGCCCTGGGCGCAGGTGTTGCGGGCCTGCGCATCGGCGTGGTCAGCGAGGGCTTCGGCCACGCCAATTCCGAAGCCGATGTCGACGCCGCCGTGCGCCGCGCCGCCGGTCTGTTCGCCGAATGGGGCGCGCTGGTGGACGAGGTTTCCATCCCCCTGCACGCACTGGGCCATGCCATCTGGACACCGATTGCCGTGGAGGGCACCACGCAGCTGCTGCGCGGCTACAATTACGGTTCCAATTGGAAGGGCTTGTACGTGGAGAGCCTGATGCGCGCGCAACAAGATTGGCAACAGCAAGCCGACGCCTTCCCTCACGATCTGAAAACCTGCCTGCTGGCCGGCCATTATGCCCACCAGCGATTCGCCGGCCAGTTCTATGCCAAGGCGCAGAACGCTGCACGCCAGCTGCGCGCCGCCTACGACGAGCAGTTCACCCGCTACGATCTGCTGCTGATGCCAACGGTGCCACTCAAGGCACCCAAGCTTCCCGCAGCCGATGCCACGCCCGCAACCTGGGTCAATCGTGCCCTGGAAATGAACGCCAACACCGCACCGTTCGATGTGACCGGCCACCCGGCCATGTCGATTCCCTGCGGATTGGCCCAGGGGTTGCCGGTGGGTTTGATGCTCATCGCCCGCGATTACCATGAGGCGACCCTTTACCAGGCTGCGCATCACTTCGAACAGCATATCGATTGGGAAAGCCTGACCTCATGAGCGGCGAAGACTACAAGGTAGGCCTGCTGTTTTCCCGGGCCAGCCTGACGGCGGCGTCGGAAACCGCCCAGGCCAATGCCACGCACCTGGCCATCGGCGAAATCAATGACAGCGGCGGCCTCGACGGCCGGCGCCTGCTGGCCATCGACGGCGACCCCGGCGGCGACCCGAACAATTACCGCGACAGCGCACTGCAGCTGTGCGACCAGCATCAGGTGCAGGTGCTGTTCGGCACGCACATGTCGAGCACACGCAAGGTGGTTCTGCCGGTGGTCGAAAGCCGTCGTCGATTGCTGTTCTACCCAACCCTGTACGAAGGTTTCGAATACTCGCCGTACTGCTTCTATACCGGCTCGGCACCCAACCAGAACTCCCTGCAGCTGGCCCGCTACGTGCTGGAAACCCATGGCGGGCGGGTGCTGTTCGTCGGGGGCTCTTATGTCTACCCCTACGAATCGAACCGCATCATGCGCGAGCTGTTCGAACAGGCCGGCGGCGAGGTCGTCGACGAGATCTACCTGCCCTTCCACGCCACCGCCGAAGATTTCGACCGGGTCATGCAGCGGGTGCGCGAAACCGCTCCCGATGCCATCTACTCGACCATCGTCGGCAGCGACATTCCATCGCTGCACCGCGCCTATCGCCAGGCGGGGTTCGATCCTGCGGTCGTGCCCATCGTCAGCCTGGCCACCAACGAGGTCGACGTGCAAGCCATGAGCGACGAGGAAGCCGAAGGCCACATCTCCGCCGCGCCTTGGTTCTCGACCTTGCAGACGCCGGCCAGCCAGGCGTTCGTGGCACGCTACCGTGCGCGCTTCGGCGAACACGCCGCGATTACCTCGGGTGCCGAAGCGGCCTACTTTCAGGTTCACCTGTTCGCGCAAGCCGCGCGCCGCGCGTCCGATGACTCAGTGCAGGCCCTGCGCGAAGCACTGGCCGGGGCAAGCTTCGAGGCGCCTCAAGGCACCGTGCAGATCGACGCCCAGACCCAGCACACCTGGCTGTGGCCACGCATCGCCCGGCTCGACCAGCGACGGCGATTCCAGTTGGTGCTGGAGAGCGCCGAAGCCGTGCAGCCGAGCCCCTATATGGTCGACTACCAGATGGACGTGCAGCCATGACCTGCCGGAGGCCGAGATGACCAGCGCGCCGTCCCTGCTGCGCGAACTCAAGGGCCTGCGCGTACTGGTGATTCACCCACAAGACGGTGAGGCACGCATCGTGCTCGACCAACTGCAGCGCATCGGCTGCATCGTCGAACAACGCTGGCCGGTGCCCACCACGCTGCCCGAAGCGGTCGACGTGGTGCTGCTGGCCGTGGAACTGAGCCAGCGGTTGAACACGCAAACCTTGGTGGAAGGCCTGAGCGAGCAGGCGCCGCCAATCATCGCCGTGGTCGGTTACGAGAACCCGTCGATGCTGCAACTGGTGCTGGAGACGCAACCGGCGGCGGTCATCGAGCGGCCCCTGCGGCCCTTCGGCCTGCTGACCCAGTTGCTGATGGCGCGGGCCGCCTGGCGGGCGCGCATCGACATGCTCGCCGAGTTGCGCAAGCTGCAAAGCCGGCAACCGGCCGTGTCGAAAATCTCCATGGCCAAGGCGCTGTTGATGGCGCGCCATCGCCTGGGCGAGAACGATGCCCATCGGCGCCTGCAACGCGAAGCCATGACGCGCCGCACCAGCATGGAGGCCATCGCCCAGCAGATCATCGATGCCGATCAACCTGCCGAACCCGAACAGCCGCTGCCCTAGCCCTGCGCTGAACCAGCGCCCCCAACCACAAGAATACGAGGTCACCCCATGCAAGGATTCACCTTCAGCAGCACTGCCCACCTCATCTGCGCCACCGGCAGCGCCGCCGCCCTGGCCGAACAGTGCGCCAGCCGCGGCGCCCAGCGGGTATTGCTGGTCACCGATGCCGGCATCCTCAAGCACGGCCTGCTCGACAGCGTGCTGCCGGGCTTCGCCACTGCGGGCATCGAACTGGCGGTGTACAGCGACGTGCTCGCCGACCCGGCGGAAGCGTTGGTGCTGGCAGCCACCGAGCAGGCCCGGGGCATACAAGCCGACCTGATCGTCGGCTTCGGCGGCGGCAGCTCCATGGACACCGCCAAACTGGTCGCCTACCTGGCACACCCTGGGCAGCGGCAGAGCCTGAGCGACATCTACGGCGTGAACCAGGCCACCGGCCCGCGTTTGCCATTGATTCAGGTACCCACCACCGCGGGCACGGGTTCGGAAGTCACGCCCATCTCCATCGTCACCACGGCCACCGGCAAGTCCGGTGTGGTGGCGAACCAGCTGTTGCCGGACCTGGCAATTCTCGACGCGCAATTGACCATCGGCCTGCCCGCCCCGGTCACCGCTGCCACCGGCATCGACGCCATGGTGCACGCCATCGAGGCCTACACCAGCAAGCACCGCAAGAACCCGCTCTCCGACCTGCTGGCGCGCGAAGCCTTGCGCCTGTTGGCGGCGAACCTGGAACGCGCGGTCAATACACCGCAGGACCTGGAAGCCCGCCAGGCGATGTTGCTGGGTGCCTGCCTGGCCGGCCAGGCCTTCGCCAACGCACCCGTCGCCGCCGTGCACGCCCTGGCCTACCCGCTGGGTGTCAGCTTTCACCTGCCCCACGGCCTGTCCAATGCGCTGGTACTGCAGCAAGTGCTGCGCTTCAACCTGCCGGCCGCCCAGGGCCTGTACGCCGAGCTGGCGCCCTTGGTGCTGGGCGAGCGCCTGCAACCGGGCGATGCGGCGCAGCAGTTCATCGACGAACTGCTCAGGCTTCATGTGGCCACCGGCCTGCCGCTGCGCCTGGGTGATGCCGGAGTGACCCGCGAGAGCCTGCCGCAACTGGCTCGCAGCGCAATGCTGCAACAGCGCCTGCTGGTCAACAACCCGCGCGAAGTCAGCGAGGCCGATGCGCTGGCAATCTATACCGCGGCGTTCTAGGTCGCTGCCGACCACGGCGCCTCCCGTGCTGCACGGCAGACAGCCCCATACCAAGGGGCTGTCTGACTGCGAGCAACCCATCGCATCAACTCCATCAATGTTTACTATCGTGAAAGTCCGCTTTCTTTTCGCGGTGCCAGACGTTTATATGCGCGACTTATAGCAACTGTCTCGCTTTGGAGCTTCACGTGTACGCCCGCCCTGATTTGAAATACTCGCTTCTGTTCGCTTTGGCCAAATGTTCGATTGCTGGCTTGTCGTTTGCCATGGTGTGGTTGGACATCGCAGTCTTTCATACCGATATCCTTGAAATATCGTTTACCGAGATCACCCAGGAGCTCATGCTCGCGTTGTGCGCCCTGTTGTTCTGGAGCGCACCGGGACCGGCCCGCAAAGGCGGCTTCGAATACCTCGCCGCAGGATTTTTCGCCTGCCTGCTGACCCGCGAGCTGGACGGTCTGTTCGACCCCATCAGTCACAGTGCCTGGCTGTGGCCTTTTCTGGCTATCGCTGCAGTCGCCATAGGCAGCGCGGCAAGTGCCAGACACAGACGGCAAACCCTGCAGTCCCTGGGCGCTTTCCTGCGCACGCCAACGTTCGCCGCGCTGGCCACGGGCTTTGCGGTGCTGATCTTTTCGAGGATTTTCGGCATGGGTGCGTTCTGGCACCAGGTCATGGGTGACGGCTACCAGCGCCTGGCGAAAACCACGGCTGAAGAAGGTGTGGAGCTGCTGGCGTATGGCATCTGGCTATGCGCGAGCTTCGAGTATTGGGTCAAATGCCGGCTTGGCGAAAGCTGGAGTCCTCAAACCGCAACGTCTTGACGTGGAGTCCGCCGATGACTATTCGATCGCCCGTACTGTTCGTGTCCCATGGTTCCCCCATGTTCGCGGTCGAGCCCGGCCTGGCTGGCAAACACCTGGCCGAGCTGGGTCGTAAGTTGCCGCGGCCCGAAGCCATCGTCATCCTTTCCCCGCATTGGATGACCCGCAGTGACATCCGCGTGACCGCCAGTGCAGCCCCGCCGACGATTCACGATTTCGGCGGCTTCCCCGACGCCCTGTATCGGATTCAATACCCAGCACCGGGCGCACCGGCCCTGGCCGCGCGGATCGTCGACATGCTGCAGGCCGGCGGCTGGCAATCCCGCCTGGATGCCGAGCGGGGCCTGGACCACGGTGCCTGGGTACCCCTGCTGTATCTGGCGCCAGCCGCGGACATCCCGGTGATACAGGTCTCCATGCCGGCGTCGCTCGACACCCGCGAAGCATGGAAGCTGGGCCAGGCGCTCAAGCCACTGCGCGACATGAACGTGTTGATCGTGGCCTCCGGCAGCCTGACGCACAACCTCTACGAGTTCCGCGGCGCCACGCCCCACGGCGCTCAATACGTCAAGGATTTCGCCGCCTGGACGGCGAAAACCCTGGCCTCGGGCAATCTGGATGCGCTGCTGGACTACCGGCAATACGCCCCCTCGGCAGAGCGCGCGCACCCCACGGACGAGCACTTCATGCCGTTGTTCATCGCCTTGGGCGCGGCGGGTGAGCAGTATGAAACGCGGGTGATCGAGGGCGGCGTGGAGTATGGGGTGTTGGCGATGGACAGTTATTTGTTCACGTAAGGGCATCACCCGAATGCTGGGTGTACGGGTGAAATGAACTTTGGCTGTACGGTATCACTGGCCCTGCCGTCAGGTAGTTTCACTGCTACAACATCCCAGAGACCATACGGACATGCTCATCGACCTCTTGCCTGCCTTCGCCCTTTTCGCTCTGGTGTCGTCCATCACTCCAGGTCCGAACAACACCATGCTGCTGGCTTCGGGGGTGAACTTCGGTTTCCTGCGCACCATTCCCCATGCCTTGGGCATCAGCCTGGGTTTTATGCTGCTGGTGCTGGCGGTAGGATTGGGCCTGGGTGAAATATTCACCGCCGTGCCTTGGACCTACACCGCCCTGCGCTGGATAGGCGCGGCCTACCTGCTTTACCTGGCATGGTGCATAGCCACCTCTGGCAGCATGAGCGAGGCAGGAGAACAGGACAGCACACCCATGACCTTCCTCGGCGCCGCCGCCTTTCAATGGGTGAATCCCAAGGCCTGGGTGATGGCAGTTGGCGCCATCACCACCTATGTGCCGGCGCAGGGTTACGTTTACAACGTGGTGGTCATCGCCGCGGTGTTTGCACTGGTCAACCTGCCCAGCGTCTGCGTCTGGGCCGGTTTCGGCAGTGTGTTGCGTAACGTGCTGCGCGTGCCGCGCTGGTTGCGGCTGTTCAACTGGGGCATGGCGGCGTTGCTGGTGCTGTCGTTGTATCCGTTGTTGCAGAGCCCGGCGCCGGTGTGAGGTGCTGGAAAGTCATCCGCGTATTAGCGTTCAGGCGATGTATTGGGCTATTCCCTGATGGCCCAGTCTTGGGATATGCAATGTAGGCGACGGTTTTACAACGCGCTTTTGCGCTAGAATTGTAGATACTATGTTTATACAAAACGCTTGTGACTGACTCGCCCTGTATCTACAATGTGTACACTTTTTCAGGAGATTGCCATGGAAGTCAAAGTGCAGCAGTGGGGCAATAGCGCGGCGATTCGCCTGCCGGCAACTGTGCTCAAGATGATGAATCTGGTCAGTGGCGATGTGCTGAAACTCGATGTGTCCGCCGAGGTTATGACCCTCAAGCCTGCGAAGGCCAAGCCGCGTTACTCGCTGGCCGAGCTGATGGCGCAGTGTGACTTGAGCGCGCCGGAACCTGCCGACATGGCAGCGTGGGATGCCATGTCAGCCGTTGGGCGTGAAGCGTGAGGCGGGCCAAATTCAACCGTGGCGACATTGTGCGCCTGAACCTGAATCCCACCGCCGGCCGTGAGCAGCAAGGCGATTTTCGTCCAGCGCTGATCATTTCGCCTGCGGCCTTCAACGTATCGGGCTTGGTGCTGATCGCACCCATCACCCAAGGCGGGGATTTTTCCCGCCATGCCGGTTTTGCCGTGCCACTAAGCGGTTCCGGCACGGAGACGCAAGGCGTGGTGTTGTGCAATCAACTGCGCACCGTTGACCTTGAGGCTCGTGGGGGCAAACGCGTAGAGACCGCCCCCGAGGTGGTGATGGACGATGTACTGGCCCGCATTCAGGTGTTGGTTGAGTAAGGAAAACAATACCAGCGCCTGCTCTCGCTGAAGAACCCATGGGAAAATACGCTGCAATATCGGCAGCGACACCCACCGGCCCACACTGGATAGACCCATGAAATACAGCATCCTGGCTTCGCTATTGGCTTTGAGCCTGAACGCATCGGCCGCTCAACAGAGTCTTGATCTACCCAGTTGCGACATCAAAGCCCAGCGCGAGCTGGTGGGCGAAACAGGTGGCAAGATCACCGACCCTCGACAAGCCCACATCTCGGTACGAGCCAACATTCTCAGCGCGGACATCGGCACCACGCGAAAAGCCCGCAAGATCAGCTAAGCTGAAGCCGACCGTATGATCGAACGTGTCGAAGCCGTCCTTCATCAAACCGACCAATTCGTACATCAGCAGGGCTTCTTGAGCGCAGCGGAAAAAGCCAGTTTCGACCGAGAGTTCGACAGCCTCGCCATGCATCTGTGCAAGTAGAAGGGTCGTGGTGAATAGGTCGATGGTATTCTCACAACGCGTATAAAACGCCCGACCCACAACACCGCAGCTCATCAAAGAAGAGCATCCGCAACCCAGCGAATCGATCGAAGAAGGTCAACCTCATGAAACTGAAAGCTGTTTACTATTGCACTGCTTTCCTGTGCGCCGCTACGTTGGCGGGTTGCTCCACCAACACGGTCGTCACGTTGCAGGACGGGACGCAGTACATCACCAAGGACGTACCTGACGCCAAAACGAAAGACGGCTTCTATGAGTTCGAAGATGTTTCGGGCAAGCAGGTAAGGGTCAAGGCAGATGAAGTGGCTACCGTGAAGGAAGAGGATTGATCCTGCCGTAACGCCTGGCCCCGGCGACACAGAGGATCACCGCCACGGTGACGCCGAACATGCCAAGGCTGACCTGTTCGTGCAGCAGTACTGCGGCCAGCGCTAGGCCAAAAAATGGTTGCAGCAGTTGTAGCTGGCCGACAGCAGCGATGCCGCCCTGCACCAGGCCGCGGTACCAGAACACGAAGCCGATCAGCATGCTGAACAGCGACACGTAAGCCAGGCTCAACCACGCTGGTGTGCTGATGCCGGAAAACGAAGCGGGCGCCAACCATGCTGTCAGTGGCATCACGACCGGCATCGCCAACACCAGCGCCCAGCAGATCACCTGCCAGCCACCCAATGTTTTGGAAATTTTTGCCCCTTCGGCATAGCCGAGGCCGCAGGCGAGAATCGCCAAGAGCATCAGAATGTCGCCGGTCGGCGAGGCTGTCAGCCCTTGGGTGACGGCAAACCCGACGACCAACAGACTGCCCAGCACCGAGAAAAACCAGAACACCGGCCGAGGGCGCTCGCCACCGCGCAGAACGCCGAACGCAGCAGTCGCCAGTGGCAACAAGCCGACGAACACAATGGAATGGGCCGACGTCACGTGCTGCAATGCCAACGCCGTCAGCAGCGGAAAACCGATCACGACGCCCATCGCCACAATGATCAAAGGCAATAACTGCTGACGTGCCGGTCGCCGTTCCTTGAACAACAAGAGCAGGCACAGCGCGAGCACGCCGGCGATGGCTGCCCGAGCCACGGTTAGAAATACCGGGTCGAATTCCAGCACAGCGATGCGAGTGGCGGGCAGCGAGCCGCTGAAGATCACGACACCGATGAGGCCATTGACCACTCCGCTCGCGGGTTTCACTGTTGCCTGGCTGTGCACGTCAGAGGTGCGTTCCATCGAGTGTCCACTCCAAGTCGGGTTGCATGTAACGCATCGTATGACTGACTATCGTGACAATCAAAAAATTGTCATGGATACACTTCAAGATGGCTCGTCCCCGGTACAAATCGCTGGTAGATACCTTTGCAGCCGATATTCGCGCCGGACGTTTGCCGCCGGGTACGCGTTTGCCGACACATCGCCAACTTGCGGCCACTCATGGATTGGCCTTGGTCACCGCCAGCCGGGTGTATGCGGAGTTAGAAGCCATGGGACTGGTCAGCGGCGAGACCGGGCGCGGGACGTTCGTTCGGGAAACCTCACTGCCGCCCGGCCAAGGTATCGATCAACCGGACGTTACTGCGGGTGTGATCGACCTCAACTTCAACTATCCGGCCATGCCAGGGCAGGCCGACCTGTTGCGCAGTGCCTTACGCCAACTGGCGTTGTCCGGCGACCTGGAAGCGCATTTACGCTATCAGCCACATGCGGGCCGCGTGCATGAACGGGCTTCAATCGCCCGTCATCTGATCCATCGTGGCGTCACGGTTGATCCCGAGCAGATTCTGATCGTCAGTGGCGCCCAACACGGTTTGGCGATAAGCCTGATGGCATTGCTGAAACCTGGGGACGTGATCGCGGCAGATGCGTTGACCTATCCTGGCTTCAAGTTGCTGTGCAAGACATTGCACCTTGAAGTGCTGCCGATTCCTGTCACTGCTCAGGGGCCGGATCTCGAGGCCCTCGCCTCGCTCTGCCGCCGTCGTTCGGTGCGCGCCGTCTACACGATGCCTACGCTGCACAATCCGTTGGGTTGGGTGCTGCCCGCCGATCAGCGCGAGCGCTTGGTGGCGATCGCCCGCGCGCATGATCTGATGATCATTGAAGACGCGGCCTACGCGTTTCTGGCGCAGGATCCGCCGCCACCCATCATTGAGTTGGCGCCTGAAAGAACGTTTTACGTGTCCGGGTTTTCCAAGAACATCGCCACCGGCTTGCGCGTCGGCTTCGTCGCAGCCCCTGTGCATCGAGTGGACGCGTTGAAGCGCACGGTCAAGGCCACGACCTGGAACACACCCGGCGTCATGACCGCCATCACCTGCGCCTGGCTCGACGATGGCACGGTCGACGCGCTGGAGACGCAAAAGCGCGCGGACGCGCAGGCCCGGCAGGCGTTGGCTGACACGCTCCTGTCAGGGTTGCCGGTGGTGCGTCATCCCTCTTCGTACTTTCTGTGGCTGCCGTTGGCGGAAGATGCAAGGGCGGATCAAATCGCCCTGGAACTGATGCGCGAGCATGTGTCGGTCTCGACGGCCGAGCCGTTTTCGATCTCGGTTCATGTCCCTCATGCACTACGGCTGGCGCTTGGGTCGGTAAGCATGAGCGCCCTGGGTGAGGCGCTGAGCGCTGTAAAGCGGGTGGTGGGGGCGTATATCTGATCCCAGTTCACCCAGGTAAGAAAACGAGACACCACGTCGTCTACTCGACCGCCGAATGCGATATGAGGTCAGTTTGGACATGTGGCCATCAAACACGCTTGATTGCGTACATAAAAGCAAAAACAGCCAGGATCTTGAAAGTTGCCAAAAACCCTTTAAGTGCCAAAGAATACCACTCTGTTCCTTCAACACAGTCCATGCACTGCAGCGACGCAGGCGAGCTTCCTGACTTGTCGAACTCCAGTTCGCGGCAGTAGCCATAAAACATGAACGACCAGAGAAGCATGACCGCGCCCAATGCTTTGATCTTGTCTCTAGAGGAGTAGATGACCTCTGGCTCAAGAAGGTAAACCACGCCTGCCAAGACAAAAATCAACATGCCCACATAAGCCATTTTTTTTCGGCACCTCGGCGACGCCCGAAAATTGTTGAATACATCGAAAGGATGAAATGTACGGTCCCTCTGTAATCTATCTTCGAGGGAAACCAAATAGCCGGAGCAAAAAGCGAGCATCCCAATAATAAGAACAAGGATCATATGACGCCCCGCATTAGCAAAACTGGGCAGAATACCGATCTACCATTTCCCGATCAGGCTGTGGCTCTCACGACCTCAATACTAACACCGGTACTCGCCATCGGAATATGATGCGGCAGTGGTGTCAACGCCCCCTTCTCGCGCGATCTATCGCCCGGCTCGGGTGCTAAAATCCCTCGTCCCTGGACTCCGCCCGAGTGATGCACTCATGCTCCTGAATCTAGAAATCCGCAGCTATGAGTGTGAAAACCCTCATCACTCCCACGATCATGCTCAATTTGTCCTGCCGGTTCGTGGCCAGATGGAGATCGATGTAGACGGTCGCGGCGGGAGCATCGATCAGTCATTGGCCGCCGTGGTGAGGCCAGGCTCGGTGCACTCTCAGCTCAGCCGCGCAGACAGCTGTTTTCTGGTGCTGGACTGCGCGCCGGCTCTGCTGGAGACACTTCAGATGGAGCTTCTGGCTCGAAAGACGTACGTACCTATCTCCCCTGCGACACGGCGGCTGATCGAGTTCGCCGAGCTCATCGGCAACGAGCGACTAGCCTTGGACGCTCCACAGTTGAGCTCGCTGCTTCTCTCATCTCTCGGCCCTGACACCTACAGTTCCCCATCCGCCATCGAGCAACTGGTCGCTCGCTTGCGGGCTAACCCGGGGGCAAACTGGAGCAACGAGGTCATGGCCCAGGCTGCAAACATGAGCATGAGTCAAATGCACCAGCGATTTCGGCAAATGTTTGGAATGAGTCCTCAGGCCTGGTTGACGGGGTTACGCATCCAGGAAGCTCAGAGATGGCTGCGTGGCACTTCCTTGCCGATCGCCGAGATTGCCTTGCGTACAGGTTTTTCCGATCAGGCATCGCTGACTCGAACCATGCAACGTGTAAGCGCCGTCACTCCGGCGGTCTATCGCAAAGCGCAAAAGCATTCTGGGATAAAAATCCCGTAGTTACCGACAATACTCTCCTGGTTCGGCGCTTCAGACTTTCCCCGTTCAAGCTACGGAGCACGGGTGGAATGTTTACTGATCGATCGCTGTTGAAGGGTATTGTTTATGGTGTTTGCGCGGGACTGTGCTGGGGAGTGATTTTTCTTGGGCCACAGCTCACCCAAGGCTTGAGCGGCCTGCAATTCGCAGTGCTTCGATTTCTTTTTTACGGTGCGATTTCAGCTGTTCTGCTTATGTCCCGGTGGCGGCAGGTGTGCGCAAACCTTACTCGAGCCGATTGGAATTCACTCTTCTGGCTCAGCCTGATCGGGAATCTCGTTTACTACGCGCTGGTAGGTACCGGGGTGCAACTGGTGGGAATTGCGACGACGTCACTGATTGTCGGGCTCATCCCCGTGTTGCTGACCTTGGCAGGTCGGCACGACACCAATGCCGTCTCCCTGCGCAGACTCGCCCCCTCGCTGTGCTGCGCAATGGCCGGCGTTGTACTTATCAGTTGGCATGCACTGATCAATGGCGACACGCCTGAAACATCGACAGCCATCGCGGGTATTCTCTGCGCCACAGGTGCGTTGGTTGCGTGGACTTGGTTCGCCGTCCGCAATGCTCGGCGGCTGATTCAGCTCACCAGCATTTCCTCCAATGACTGGGCACTGCTGACCGGCATCATGACGGGCGCTCAGTCGTTGCTCCTGGCGGTGCCTGTGCTGGTTTTTCAGGCAGATGCCCATGGCAGTTCAGAATGGCTGCGTTTTTTTCTGGTGGCCTGTGGTGTAGCCCTTCTTTCCTCGGTTATCGGGGGCGCGTGCTGGAATCAGGCAAGTCGGCTTCTGCCGTTGGCACTTAGCGGGCAAGTGCTGGTGATCGAGACGCTGGCAGCGTTGGCTTTTGGATTTGTATGGGAGCATCGGTTACCCGATACGTACGAGATAGCGGCCATTACGTTGCTGGTCGCCGGGGTTGTCTGGTGTCTGAATTGCCATCGTGCTCCTCCTACACTTGCAAGCTGATCAAACCCGCACGTGAACATCGGCAACGGATGTGCTGATCTGCCGAACTGACGGCCAAGCGAATTCAATCACTGACCAATGGACTTCGCAGCGTTGACCAAGCCATCCAGCCAGTCCTGATGGCCATTGATCATCGGATTGGGTCTAGCTTGGGCAAGCTCTCGTGCAGGCTTACCTTTCTGAGTCTCCTGCGTGAAGATGCGCACGCGCCCGAGGGGCAGGTCCTCGATCAGCCAGGCATGGTGAACATCCAGACGTGTCTCGCCTTCACCCGCCCAACCATGCCAGGCAATCCGGCCAGGTTTGGTCGAGGTTGGCGGCACGTGCTCATTGCACAGCGCCTCTACGGGAAACCCGAACGTCTCGAAATAGAAGCGCACGCCATCAGCCAGATCAGGCCCAACGTGATCGTGAAAGCGCACGTTTGCAGAGTTCGCGTAGTACGAAGGCCACCGCTGGGCCTGACTCAACAGCGGCCACACCTGTGCAGCGCTCAAACCCGCAACGATCACTTCGTTGGAAACGAAGTTTTCAGTGAAGCCGGGCAAAAAGCCCTCGGGCCAGATGATTTCGTTCATGAAAGTCTCGGTAGCTGATGTAGGGAGTGCGCCATGATCGGTGTAAGCTTGAAATAACGCCAATCGCGATATTTTATCCAGCACATCATGAATACTGATATCAGACACCTGGACCTGAACTTGCTCCAGGCCCTCGACGCGCTGCTCGATGAGCGTAGCGTCACTCGTGCGGCCGATCGGCTGTCACTGACCCAACCCGCCGTCAGTGGCATGCTCAACAGGCTGCGGGAAAGCTTCAGCGATCCGCTCTTCGTACGCGCCCAGCGTGGCATCGTGCCGACAGTGCGAGCCGAGCAATTGGCGGCACCGGTCAAGCAACTGTTGGCTGACATTGAAGCCTTGCTGCAACCCCAGGGGTTCGATCCACTTAGTGCCAACTTGACGCTTAATCTGGCATCGACCGACTATGCGTTGCGCGCAGTCGTCGTGCCGTTCTTGCGTGCGCTGAGGGAACGGGCTCCGAACATCCGGGTTGCGGTTCAGCCCGTTGATGATAAGCAGCTTGCCTCCCAGATGGATCACGGTGATATCGATCTGGCGCTGGTCACACCCGCCACAACACCCGCAGGGCTACACGCTGCCCCGCTGTTCGATGAGCAATACGTCTGCGTCATGAGAACTGACCACCCCGACGCGCTGAGCGGCACCCTCTCACTGGATCGTTTTTGCGCTGTGGATCACGTATTGGTTTCGCCCTCCGGTGGAGGATTTCGAGGCGTGACAGACATTGCCCTCGAACGCATTGGCCGGACACGTCGAGTCATCTCATCGGTGACCAGCTTCTTGATTCTTCCGGAACTGCTGATGCAGAGCGACCTGATTGCCGTGGTCCCCCGGCGCCTGGTGCTGCATCAAAATGGTCTGTGCCTGATGAAACCCCCGGTCGAGATTCCCGGCTTCAGCAAGACGCTGGTCTGGCATGAAAGGACGCACCGCGATGCGGGACATCAGTGGATACGTTCACTTCTGCTCGAAACGATCGAGTTGCTTGACTGACAAGGGCATGAAAAAACGAAAGCCTGGCGCATGTCTGTTTGCTTGGACACCATCGCGGCCCTGAGCTCATCTAGGCAGTTGCGTAGATTTTTGAAGGGTGCCCGACTAGGCGGACACCCTCTCTGGCTGACTAGGCACTTGGGCTTATCGATATTTCGGGTGCGTGGCTGACTGGGAAGTTTACCGAACGGGCAATGAAGCACTTTTCATGAGCTACTTTGTGAAGCGTCTGAGCTTTTGCGATCTCAGACCCCGATTCCAGTACCACTTTCGGCCTCAGAATAACTGAGGTGAACTGACCGGCGCCGTTGCTCTCCTCGAGCATTGTTCCTTGAGCGTTGTCCTCGTAGGCCAACACAACGATACCGGCCTCGGCGCAAAGCCCAAGGTACCAAAGCTTGTGGCACGCAGATAAGGATGCCAAGAGCAATTCCTCGGGATTCCAGCGCGTGGGGTCTCCTCGAAAACTGGGATCGGACGACCCCTCAATGGGTGTTTTGCCGTTGGCTGCGATTACGTGCGCCCGGCTGTAACCCCGATAAGATGACGTTCCGGTCCCGTTGTTGCCGGCCCAAGTTACCTGGACTTCATACTCGTGCGTTTTATCTACCATTGATCCCTCCTGGGAACGTTTTCGAAAAGTCCGTCAAAGAACGGGCTCATTGAGTAAGCACCCATCGATGAGGTAGCGAGTCAGCGCAACCCAACGTTTGAGGTCGCCCGGCTATAGGCGATCTGTGGCACGTCGAGAAATGTCAGTGGGCAGAGGTTGGCACGAAACAGGGGCAGATTCGCCGCGAGCCGTGAGGTGCGCTTGTTGATATAGGCAAAGGGCTGCAGATAGGGCAAGTGCACCATCACGAAAAAGGATTGCTCGAACGGATCGGCAATCTGATTGGCCTTGCTCAGCACTTCGTCCAGTAACGGCTCAATGAGCCCGGGCGCAGACAGCGGCCGGTACACGCTTTTGCTGATATCTACCGCATGCTGACGAATCCGCCCTTCATCGGCTGGGTTGGGCAGCAGGTTTTCTGCCAGTGGCGCAATTGTGGCGCGATTTCGAGAATCGCGCCAATTTTTGGCGCGATTTATGGCGCAATCTGCAGAATCGCGCCAACCGTATTTGACATTGAAGGAAACAAACGCTGGCAACGTGTCCGGGAGCAATTTCCTTCAATACAGCCCCTTCCCATGATCTCTACCGTCAGTGCTCCCTCACCCGTATTGAAGGTGCCTGATGAGTATCGTCGTTTCCATGGCCGTGTTTGCGTTGGCGTCTTCCATAAGCCCCGGCCCGGTCAATCTGGTCTCCCTGAGCTGCGGTGCACACCACGGACTGCGGGCCGCCCTGCCCCACGTTACGGGGGCGACTCTGGGCTTCATCCTGCTGCTCGTGCTAATGGGCCTGGGACTGCATGAAGTGCTGAACCGCTGGCCGTGGTTGACGCAGCTGATTCGCATGGCTGGGGTGATATTCCTGCTGTACCTGGCCTACAGGCTGGCAAGCAGTGATGGGCGAGTGAACACGGCGCACGTGCAGACACGACCTTCCGCCTTCACCGGCGCACTGATGCAATGGCTCAACCCGAAAGCCTGGCTCGCGTGCCTTGCGGGCATGGGCGCATTCGTCGCCGACGGCGATGTGCGAATGGTGTGGATGTTCGCACTGATCTATCTGGTGATCTGCTGGCTATCGCTGGCCAGTTGGGCCTGGGCCGGTGCCTCGTTGCGCGACTACCTGAACAACACTGCCAGACTGCGCGGGTTCAATCGCGTCATGGCCGCGCTGCTCGGGGGCTGCGCGGTGTATCTATTGCTTGAGTAGGCACACCGCGATAGTGCCCTGGCGTCGTCGCCAAGGCGCGCTTGAACAGCCGCTGCAAGTGCGCTTGATCCGCAAAACCAACGCGCGCCGCGACTTGGGCGATGTCTTCACCCTGGCGCAGGCCATCGCGGGCCAGCTTGAGGCGGCAATCAATCAAGTACCCATGAGGCGTAAGCCCATGGCACGCTTTGAAAGCACGGATCAGATAGGAAGGTGAAAGCTGTACGGCCGACGCTATATCCTCCAGCCGCAACGCATCAGCGCAATGCTCACGAATGAATTTCGCTGCCTGGGCCATTTTGTGCGGTTCACTTTTGGCGTCATCGCTGACCGGCTGCAACCGCGCCACCAGTCGCTGGAAGAACCCCAGCGTTGCACTCTGCATGGTATTTGGCGGGCAGTCGCTGGCAGTGAGCGTGCGGTACAGATCGTCCAGCTCGTCAAACAGACTGACGTCGGCGCTATAGGTCTGCGCAAAAGGCACGAAGCCCTTGTGCTTGCCAGGACTGTGCTGCTGTTGCAGATCCGCGAGCCACTGGGCATCCACGTAGAACATGCGGTATGCCCAAGGCTGGTCATGTATGGGGTTGCACGCATGCACCACGCCGGGATTCATGAGCACCACGCTGCCGGCACTGATCAGACGGCTACTGTCGCCGTTCAGGTAAGTGCTCTGCCCCTGCATGATCGCGCCAATGGAGAACGTCGAATGAGAGTGGCGCGCGTGGCTGAACGTGCGGCCGTCCTCGACGTTGCGGATTTCCAGGTGAGCGAGTGCTGGATGACGCCAGTAGTGAGACATAGGTCCTTCCATCCCGTGGGGCTGGCATGCGGAAAGGGGCAGCTTCGCCATTGGACACGATCGAGCTTGATCCTGAGCTTATACCGGCGGCCCGCTGTCGGCCAACAAGTGACGGGGAGCAATGAATAAGTAGCTGTGTTTAGCAGACGTATTCTTTGTTAATGCGTGACCAGCACGCCGTTGACGCTGGCATAGAAGAGATTGGCAAGTGAAAACAGAACGTGTTTTGCCGCAAAATGCCTGCGTAATTCAACTGGGCATCAATGCAATTTTTGCGATCCTTCAACTGCCAAACCGCAAGACTTGATGTTAATGCCTTTGGAGCTGCTGGTTTCCGCTAAAGCCCCATGGTTCATATTTCCGTAGGCCAGTCGATATTCAATGCGTGCGCCGTCGCGGGCCCCACGACGCCGTCGGAGACCAAGCGGTGAGTTTTTTGAAACGCGATCACTGCAGCAACGGTATGCGGCCCGTACTGGGAATCGATTGTGCCTGGGTCGAGGCCGAGCCTCTTGAGGCTCTCCTGGATTTTCCTGACCTTAGGATTTTTGACATTTGGATCTTCTAAACGAATGACATACGGTTGTGGCTTGAGTCGTAAGGCGCGTGTATCGCTACTGTACTCGATGTCGGGAATTCGGCAGAAATAGTCCCAGACCCGGCCACTGACATTGCCAGAGCGCACCCCAAGGTTTATGCCGGCGGCTTCCATGGTCCTGCCGACACCATCACTCATTGCGATGTGTCCCATCTGCCCGGCCAATGGCGGTTTTCGGATTAGAACCACCCCAGCGGTGAGCATCGCATCGCGCTCGTCACTAGGTAGCAGCGTGCCGTTCTTCGCATCGGTAACCCAAGCCCCTGAGTAGGCTTCGGTGGTGGCCGGGTTGCCACGGTCATTCACGCAACCATAAAGCTTGTTGGTCTTCTGGTAAACGACCCATGAAATGAACTCGGCGCAATCCCAAGGACCACTCCAGTTGGGGTTATCCTTGGGTACCAGTACGTTTACGTACTTCTGGCCCTCCTTGCTTTTAGCGAGTTCATAGAGTTCTAGTCCGGTCGTCATGCCAGCCGCTCCGTTCGTTTACCTAGTGTTATTGATCCGAGCTTCAATAGCTCGGTTAGATCCAGCTTATACCTAGCCTCTTGGTCAATTACCGGGCAGTCGTGACAAGAGCTTGTCAGCTCGCTCAGAAGTGAGAGGTCCGACGGAGCGTACTGATTCGGCAAACGCCTTGATAGCCTTCGAGTCATTCTGAAGCGTATTCCTATTCAGGTGACTTAGCACAACCAGTGTATTGTAAACGCCATTTTCATTACCCTTGTGACCGTCTGCATAATCGAGCAGTGCCGCGGGAAAGTCTGGACTGTCGGCATACTGAGCCATGATTTGTTGGTAGGCGTCTCCTCGCGCGCGCGCCTTGGATGAAAATAGCTCTTGGATGGATACATTCATGTCCGCCGGCGGATCCGAGTGATTGCTCACAGGCGCGTTCGTGCGCAAGTCCAAGCCGGTCGCGTTCAGATCTTGCCTGATCTCCGTGATCTGCGGGTTGGCTGCGAGGATAGGTGTACTCAGCTTGTCAGCGATTTTGTCCAGTGAAATGCTGGTTTTGGCAAGGTCGCTGCGAAACTTCTGATTCTCCTTCTCCAAACTACTATTCTCCATCGCCAGATCCGCTTTCTTCTGCTCAAGCAGCGTCACTTCACCGTCTAGTTTCGCTCGAGCAGCTTGAATCTCGGACATTCTAATATTCGCTCTTTCTGCCTTGACCTCGGCTAATTGAAATCCTGCAATGGCGGCCATCACACCCCCAACACCCAGTATCATTGAACCGAATAATTTCACGGACTCAACAATTGGCGTTGTCCGTGTGAGTATTTTTATTTCGGCCACGGTTTTTTCATTTTGAGACTTCAGCAGCTCAAGCTCATACCTTTCTTTTTCAAGTTGCATGCTGCATCCCTCTTATCTTGAACTTGCAACGCCAGCCGCTCAGGGCAGCACTGTGGATTACGCTGGCCTGAGCACGGTCATTGCGATGACTGCAAGAGCCCTGAAAAGCTAGGCGTGCCCTTGGCTTGAAAATCCAACCTGTCACCGACGGCCATACAATCATTGAAGAACTCAACAAATTTATCGATGTGGTTGCCCGTTCCAGTGGGGTAGCACAGCATCTTCCATTTGTTTTTATCCCCACGATCCAATCTGATAGACCCAGCGTTATAGGCGGCGGCAACCTTCGGCGGATCAAAATGAGTAGTGCCTCGTTGCGAGGCAATATAGGCAGTGCCAGCCTCAATCGAGAGGTCTGGCCGAAGAAGGTTTTCACCATTGATGTCATGCTGCCCCAACACGCTTCGGGCTGTTCGTACCAGCGTTTGCATCAGGCCAACGCTTTCGTCATTAATTTTGGCCTCGATCAGCCTAGCGTTGGGGTTGCCGGCGCTTTCAACGGCAATAGTTGCCACGATCAATTCAACCGGCACACCGTACTGTTTCGAGTATTTGGAGCAGATATCTCCGTAGCGACTCCAGATCGATTTAATGGTACTGGGCTCACCCATGGTTCCATTGGGTTCAACACTGTCGATCCATATGCCGCCAACTCCCATTCTCCAACAAACACCCGCATCGGAAAAAGAATGGTTGGTCGTTAGCTCAGTCAGCACCTCTGACAGAAGATTGTGAGGTGCAGGCGTAGCAGGCGACGCTACCTCTCTCTGATCTTCCGTACTTGGAAGCGAAATAATTCCTTGCGGTTGTGCAGACTCTGCTTGCGCATGACCTAAAGCAGCCCTACCTAATTGAGCGCCTAGATCCTTTATTACTCCAGCTATGCTTTCTGATTTGTCCTGAGACCCTTGACTACTACCCCAGTAAAAGCTTACTACATTTGCAGCGATACCGTTTACAAAACCAACAATAGTTCCAACCACCCCAAAAACAGCCACTACGATATTTTGTGATTGAGTAGGTATTTTATCGGAAAAGAATATCATTAACAGCGAGCCTACCACCACAACCATCAAACTGACCAAGGCAATGACAACCAGCGACATTCCCGAGGTGAATACTCTGTTAGTGAGACCGCTTTCAAATTGAAATTTTCTCGAGCTTTTTTTATCTTCAAGTTCAATCTCCGCGAATTTCAAGCCCGACTCTAGCTCATATCGTTTTAAATCGCTTTCAGCCTTTTTCAGGTCAATGAGGATCTGCGGGTTCGCATTGTGCTTGTCGATAGCCAATACGATATTCTCAGGTGTCGCAATGCTGACTGACCTCGCCGCCCGTCTGGCATCGCGTGGTTCTCTATCATCTGAATTGTCGGGCAGATACTCTTTTAGTGCGCTTGATGCAACGGCTGCAGCTATCAAGTTAAAAGGGGGAGGCAACGAGAGGGCCGCGAGCAGCGTAGGGGCGGCGCTTTGAATGATCGCCTTGACAGACGACGAAATTTGCATGATCGGCTTCCTGTGGAGAGCGGTGGCACCCACAGGAAAAGCACAATGCTCCTCAGGTTTAGCCTTAGACTATAGGTCAACTTTTGATGTGCGGGGTTTTTTATCCGCTTTTTTCCAGTATCGCCTCACACACCCAAGGCAGAGATGACGCTCCACCGCTGAAATGCGGCATCCCACTGAAGTAATGGGTGCCTCGCAACTGTAATGTCCATCATCCTGATTCGGTCAAGCCCATCACATCATGTCTTTCGCGACCGACGAACACGCAGAATCAAACAGTCTCGTTAGAGGGTGACTTTCAGGGGCGCGGCTATTGGCAAGGAGCGCTTCCAAGGCAGTGCTGTGCTGATCCTCATCTGTGTAGAGAAGTAGCTGCGGCACACCTGATACTCTCGTCTGATTTACCAGCATGAGATCCATGATCTCTCAAGCAATCCTTTGGGCAAGGCTAGTCGATCGTTACTTGACAAAAAGAAGCCAGAGCTCACCGCTTGGTATAAGCCTGCCAACAACTTCATTTTTCCGTGGTAAAGACCAGGCCTTCTACACCCTTTGCGAAATCGATAGACACGATATCAAATATAAACTCTCGCTTGATTTTGTATTTCACCCCACCGACATCTTGATAAGTTATCGTGCACACCAACAATGGAAAATCAGCTAACAACTCCGCTTTGCCAATCCGCACTGCGCCGATCACGTAAGGTTCCCAGAGCATGACATAGGCTGGTGGAATATCGATTGATAGCGGTTGATCATCTACCGACGCTGGCAAAGCAAAGTCCAATTTTTTGACTTTCTGGTTTCTCCAGAGCGAAATGGAAACTGCCGCATGCTTCCCCTTAGACGAAACCATACCATGCTCGTAGCTGTAGTGATTGAGATCAGCCCCTGCGGCAGCCAAAGCGTTTATTTTTTCGAGTGCCAAAGGAATTGGGAACGACCAGCTTAATTCTATGTTTTTCGCCGAGCCAAGACCGATATTGTAGGCATCCACTGAGATCTTCTCTGCGGTCATCATGCCATGCGGATCAGCTCCAGCTTGACGTGTAGAGTCGAACCTGGTCCGAACAAAAATTATCTCCGGACGGTAGGAAGACTTTCTATTTTCAGAAACCTGCAATACCGTAAAAAGGGTAGCAAGTGCAGACACCGCCGCTGCAACGCTTGAAGATACGGCAATCAGCTGATCAGTGCTCAGTCCAAACAACATCACACACCTTCGAAATGATTTATCTTTTCGCTGTAGGGAAGTTTATTTTTTAATACTTCACGGCCCGCAGCAATACGCCACCCGCCATCGTAGACGATGACCATTTGTATGAATTCCGTGCCGCTTCAGCGTTCCGGGGGTCGGCTTTGGCACTATAGCGCGGCGACCTACGCTATTCCCGTAAAAATTGCTAAGTGCGCGCTCACTGCGGCTTTGATGACCAGTGAGTATCGATGATGATGCCGTCGCGCCTGACGCTGGAATGCCAACAATTGATAGTGATTTGCAGCGACCCACCCACAGGCGCTACCTTCACTATCGACTGGACGATCAAATCTGGATTCCACTGCGACTATCCGCTTCTGTGAGCTCTCGCCTACCGAATGTTCCAGGTGCCAAAGGTTGGGCAGCATGCGTCGATGTCCAGCACACCACGTGTCAGTCATGCGAAGGCTGGCGAACAGCAGCGTTGGGCCGATAGCTGCGAACCCGTTAAAGCGAACGCTTCTTACGTCTCGAGCCACCGTCTGGCTCGACCGTCAGGAAGCAGAGAGGTATGGAAAATTGCTCAGTAAACATGTTATGATATAACGTATTTATTCATAATTTAGGGTAACAATCATGAAACCTGGAATCCACCCTGACTACCGAACCGTCCTGTTCCACGACACGGCTGCGGACGTCTATTTCCTGATCGGTTCGACCGTGGAAACGGATCGAACCCAGACCCATACGGATGGCAACGTGTACCCGTATGTCGCCCTCGATGTCTCGAGTGCTTCACACCCTGTCTACACCGGCCAGGTCCGCAAGACACAGGCGGAAGGCCGTATTGCCGGGTTCAACAAGCGTTTTGCCGGTTTCGCGTCGAACAACAAGTGACCCCTCATAACCCGTGTCGCTGAAGCCAATGGCCCCCGCTGGCTTTGATCTTGGCGACACGTCTACTCGGGTGCATGTCACATACCGTCGTGCCAAGCCCTTTATCGCGAGGGTATGCAGTTAGACTGTGCACACATTTCAGGTATGGATCCCGAGCCGTGAGCGTGATTCTGATCAGCATTGTGTGCATCATCTTCTGGACCACCGTGTCATGGCTCTCAGGCACTGCGGAGCCGTGGGACGCAGCGGGTTACTGGACCATTGTCTATCCGGTAGCGCTGGTGCTGTCAGCCATTCTGGGGGCAATGTTTCTACGCTTCAGCCTGATAGCCGGGGCGATAGTCATGTTCGCCCAACTCCCGGTGGTCGTAGTGTCTGCCGGCGTTTCGCCCCTGCTGACCGCGGGGATCATCTATGTCGCCCTCCTTTCCATTCCCGCAATGATGATCTCCTGGGGGTCCGGAAAACTACGGCGTTTTTGCAGCCGTTGAATGGCGGCAGGCTGCTGGCCCCTCTGCTCGGCATTGAGCCTTACAGTATCGGGTGATGAGGCATCGGAGATGCTCCGATGGCCAATACCCTCGATAAGGAGATGCGAGATGAAGGATCAGGACAACCATGCGCTAGTGAGCACGTTGATATTCCCTATTGCTCCCATCGTGGTGATTTTCGCGCTTTCGGCTCTCTGCGCAGATATGTGGCACGCAGCCCATTACACGCCGGGTGAAGATGGTGGTGAAGTTGAGCCTGCCATGGCGCTCATTCTGATACCGCTGCTGCTGACGATTCTTGCCATGGTCCTTGCGGGAATGACAGCACTCAATCGTTGGGTCGCCCGACGGTTCGCTCCGGGCATCTGGTGGCGCTTCGCAATGGCCATTCCGCGAGTGCTGCTGGCGGGCCTGTCACTGCTGCTTTTTCTCGTCTCCGCGGGTTTCTTCATGGGCGACGTGACGGCCATAGGACACTGGCAGGTAGTTTGCGCCTGGATTGCCTGCCTAATCGTAGTAGCGACGTTCGTTGTTCAGCAGTATCGCCGCCTGACTGAATGAAAATCGAACGTAGGCACCGCCGACGACTTCGTGGCGGCGGGTGGTTCTTCGATCTGGAACAGTCGCGGTGAAAGCCTCTGCAGTGCTGGTGCAGATCAGGAAGCATTGATTGCGTATGACATGGAGACTGGCGAAGCGGGTGTTTTTAGCCTGGTGTGAAATCCGCCCATGTGCTGCCCGCCTTTAGAGTCACCGGCTAGTTGTCTCGAAGCAGCTTGCGGCAAGCTAACAAGAGTCGTTGACGTCACGCTCCTTTCAATTCCTGCGGTGAGACTTGCCTGACTGTGCCGACGGCTGCTGCGTTTTTGCAGTGGCATGGGATATGGCGTTTATACGAATACCGCAACCTATCAAGATGGCCTAACTCAAGGTTGCGGCACTTCAGGGCAGTTTGGAACCGCCAGAACTAACGTCTGTGATGAACCACAGATTGGTCGCTGGGCATTATTCCGGAACGGTAACGTCCGCCTGCCCGGTTTCATCCAGTGCCTTGCGCACCAAACCATTGGCCTTCTGCCGCTTCACAAAGTCCTGAATGTATTCAGCGCCTGCCGTGTGCTGCCGGGGCACGGCCATGGCTTGGCGAATGGACGTGAATTGCCCCTCGATAACTCGGTATCCAGCATGTGCCGCAGCGAATTTCTCCAGCGGCTGACGCACACCGGCCGCGGCATCCAGCCGCTGATCGAGGAATAGGTCGACTGCGCCCGCCGACGTTTCAGCCCGATGCAGCTCGGCATGCTTCAATGTCCGCGACAGGTAGAGGTCGTAGGCCGCACCTTTACCCACCGCAATCTTCAAGCCAGCGCTGTCCAGATCGTCAACTTGGGTGAACGTCGATTCGGCTCGCACCAGATATGTCCCTTCAATGGCCACGTAGGGGTCACTGAAAGCAACTTGCTCAGCACGAACCGGCTCAATAGCCATGAACGCCACGTTCCAAGTGTTCTGATCGAGCGCGGCAAAGACTTTCCCCGCCGCATCGAACGTGACCATTTCCAACGGTACGTTCAGTTCTTTCGCCAGGGCTTTGGCCAGTTGAACCGAGACGCCTTGTGGGCTGCCATCGGCTGCTTGTTGCGCCAGCACAGGGTTACCAAAGTTGATCGCGGCGCGAAGGGTGCCACCGGGTGCGAGGTCAGCAAGTACGGCGGGTGAGACTGTGCTCATTTTTCTCTCCAAATCCATAGCCTGAACAGGCAGTGAGAAACCGGCGGCAAGGGCCGCCACAAGGAACAGATGACGCCTGATAGGACGCCATGAAGTGAACGTCGGCTCGGCGCCTGTTCTTGCTGAATCAGGTGTCCGAAGTCTTGGCGCTTTCATACCAAGGCGCTTCTTCTCTTGATCTCAGTATTGAGAATGAAGTCATTTTCCGAATAGTCGACCGGGCAATCAATGACATGCACGCCTGGCTCGACGATGCATCGCTCTATCAACGGAAGAAAAGCTTCTGCACTTTCAACCCGGTGCCCTTTAGCTCCATAGCTGTTGGCGTACATGACGAAGTCCGGATTGCCATAATCCAGGCCGAAATCCTCGAAGCCCATGTGCGATTGCTTCCAGCGGATCATCCCGTAGCCATCGTCACGCAGAATGATGACAATCAGATTCATCTTCATCCGCACTGCCGTTTCCAGCTCTTGGCTGTTCATCATGAAACCGCCGTCGCCACACACTGCAACAATCGGCTTCTGAGGATAGACCAACCGAGCGGCCATGGCCGAGGGAAGGCCAGCGCCCATGGTCGCCAGCGCATTGTCCAGCAGCACGGTGTTGGGCATATGCGCTTTGTAGTTGCGGGCAAACCAGATCTTGTAGATCCCATTGTCCAACGCCACGATGCCTTCTGAAGGCAGCGCCTTGCGCAGGTCCGCCACCATCCGTTGCGGGTACATGGGAAAACGGTTGTCTTCGGCGCCTTCTATTATCTGAGCTTCGTTAGCGCTACGGATCGTCAAGAGACGGCTGAAGTCCCAGTGTTCCTGAGTATCCAGCGCTTCGGAAATCTGCCAGATCGCATTGGCGATGTCGCCCACCACTTCAATCTGCGGGAAGTACACAGGGTCGACTTCAGCCGAGCGGAAGTTGACATGAACCACTTCGGTGCCGCCACGAACCATGAAAAAAGGCGGTTTTTCGATGACGTCATGGCCAACATTGATGATCAGATCCGCAGACTCGACGGCTCGATGGACAAAATCACCCGAGGACAGTGCGGCGTTGCCAAGAAAGCGCGGATGACGTTCGTCTACAACCCCTTTGCCCATTTGTGTCGTGACAAATGGAATACCGGTCTTGTCGATCAACTGACGGAGCACCTTGGCGGTCATCTTCCGATTGGCGCCTGCACCAATGACCAGGATCGGACTTCTGGCCGCTTCGAGTTTCGACACAGCTGCCGCAATGGATTTGCACTCAGCCAATGGCCGACGGCTCAGGCTTGGTGGAATCGGCATGCTATCGGTCTGTTCGGCGGCAATATCTTCAGGCAGTTCAAGATGCACCGCGCCTGGCTTTTCCTCTTCTGCCAGCCGTATGGCTTCACGAATACGGGAAGGGATGTTGTCCGCTGATGCCAACTGATGGGTGTACTTGGTCAGGGGCCTCATCATCCCGACCACATCCAGTATCTGGAAGCGGCCTTGCTTGGACTTCTTGATCGGCTTCTGCCCTGTGATCATCAGCATCGGCATGCCGCCAAGGTAGGCATATGCACCGGCCGTCACCAGATTCGTCGCGCCAGGGCCCAGAGTGGACAGGCAAACGCCGGTCTTGCCGGTCAAACGCCCGTACGTAGCCGCCATGAAGCCTGCAGGTTGTTCATGGCGAGTGAGAACGAGCTGAATGCTTGAACGGCGCAACGACTCCAGTAGATCAAGGTTCTCCTCACCGGGAATCCCGAACACGTACTCGACACCTTCACTTTCCAGGCATTGCACTACCACATCAGCGGCCTTGGCCATCTTGTTACCTCGGTTTTGGTAAGCGATTTGGCATCGCTTACGAATCAATTTCGGCGCTTTCACAGCCCTGATCAATGGCCTTTACCGTGCTTCCTGGCTCGCGACTACCACGCTCTCGACCGAATCCTTGTTGGTCACCCGCATGAAAACAGTCATCAAGAAGCCAGCCATCAGCAGTGCGCTGAGGAACAGCAATCCATTGGCCGCACTTTGGCTGTTGCCCTTGACCATACCAATCAACGACGGCCCGACGAAACCGCCCAGGTTGCCAATCGAGTTGATGACGGCAATCGACACCGCTGCGGTGGTGCGATCGAGAAACAATGTCGGCAGCGCCCAGAATGGTGATTTGAAGCTGTACAGCCCGGACAACGCGAGGCAGATCATGGCCATGGCGACATAGGGGTTGGCCAGCAGGCCTGCTCCGAGGAGCCCCAGTGTCGCCAGGAGCAGCGGAATGGCTGAGTGCAACTTTCGCTCGTTGCGCTTATCCGAACTGCGAGACCAGAAGATCATCGCCGCCGTGGCCACGATGTACGGCAGCATTGCGATCAACCCGATCTGTGTATGCGTCAACGACTCGGAAAAGCTCTTGATGATCTGCGGCATCCAATAGCCTACACCGAGGCTGCCACACTGGTACACGAAGTATATGAACGAGAGGTACAACACCTTGGGGTTGGTCATCGTCTTGTAAACGCTCAAGCTCTTGACGTTCTTGCGGCTTTGCCGATCGCGCTCGAGTTCGGCAACCAGCCAGGCCTTTTCTTCAGGCGTTAGCCACTTGGCCTGCTCCGGTTTATCTGTCAGATAGAAAAAACAGGCAATGCCCAGGAAGACTGCAGGGATGCCTTCGAGAAACAGCATCCAGCGCCAGCCGCTCCAGTTGAACCAGCTGATGTTATCCATGATCCAGGTGCTCATCGGCGCGCCGATGATATAGCTCACCGGGATGGCCGCGGTGAACAACGCTACCGTGGTCGCCAATTCTTTGGAGCGGAACCAGAAGGTCAGGTAAACGATGATTCCCGGGAAAAATCCAGCCTCGGCCACCCCCAGGAAAAAGCGCAGAACATACAGCTGATTGGCCGTTTGGGCGAAAGCGGTTGCCGCCGCGATTACTCCCCAGGTCACTAGAATTCGGGCGATCCAGACCCGTGCACCAAACTTGTTGAGCATCACGTTGCTAGGCACTTCAAACAGGAAATAGCCAATGAAGAAAATACCGGAAATGAAGCCGAAGGCCTCGCTGGTGAGTGCCAGCTCCTTGTTCATTTGCAACGCGGCATAACCGATGTTGGCGCGATCCAGGTAGGAAACGATGTAAAGCAGGAAAACGAAGGGGATGATGCGCAGGGTTACCTTGCGCACGACTGCGTTTTCATCAGGCGTATTATTCTTGTTCATGGCGACCTCACTGTAAGCAAGCTGCTGCATGCTCATGTACTTGTTATGGATCGGGCGTTACTCAGGCAGAAAAAACCATGCAGACAGGGCTTCCGGTGGTGGCCGTGAAACCTGTCTTGCTCAACCCTCCTTTGTGCGAATCCACAGCCAAAGAGATGAGGGTGTCGCTGTCTTCGTTGAGCGCAAAGATGAAGCGCCCATTGGGAGTCAGTGCAAAAAAACGGGGCGTTTTGCCGTCCGTGGGTGTGAATTCAACCGGGTTCAACAAGCCTGTTTGCTGATCGATGGCAAATACGGCAATGCTGTCGTAACCGCGGTTGGAGGCGTAGACAAAGCGACCGCTGCGGTCCACTTCTATCTCCGAAGCGCGGCTGTTTCCGGTGTAGGTGCAAGGCAACGTGGACATCACTTGAAGCGGCTGCAACGAACCGTCTTCCGCTGTGAACTCATAGGTGGTCACCGTCGAGTCCAGCTCGTTGATGACATAGGCAAAGGGTGCCTTGGGATGCAGTGCCAAGTGGCGTGGGCCCGCCCCTTCTCGCGTCGTTGCAAAGGGCTGATCGGCCGGGAACAACTTGCCGTTGTCAAAGCGAAAGCTGAATACTTTGTCCAGCCCCTTGTCCGGCACCAGCACAAAATTGCCGGAGTGATCGAAGGGGTTGAAATGCGGCTTGGCAAACGGCTGTTCGACCCGGTGCGGGCCCGCCGTACCATCAAGTTCAATCAGCTGATTGACCGTCCCCAGCGAACCGTCCTCAAGCACATTCATCACTGCCAGCGAACCGCTGAGGTGATTGGAAACCACCAGAAAACGCTCACTCGGATCCAGCGCGAGATGCACCGGATTCCTTCCTTCACAGCTCTGCTCATTGATGAAGCTCAACTTGCCGGTCGCTTTGTCGACGCTGAACGCGCTGACTTCTTGCTGGTCGCCATGGACGGTATAGAGCCGATCACCTGCCTTGTTGAGTGCCAGGAAAGACGGGTTGACCAGATCCTGCACAAGTTGGATTAGTGCCAATGTGCCTTTTTCTTCGTCCACCTGGTAAACCGTGATGCCATCGCCGCGCGCATTTCGCGCGCGGGTGGTCCGTGACCCGACGTAGGCGTACATAAGAATTGTCTCCGGATGGCTGAAAGCCTTTCAACGAATAGCCCTTTGCCTCAGGGCTGACCGCGGCACTCAAATGCCGCAATCGCAACTGCAATCATTGCCTGGTACGTTTGACTACCTTGCGGATCACGAACGGCAGCACGCCGCCGTTGGTGAGGTAACGTATTTCCTGCAATGAATCGATACGGGCGTCCAACTCGATCACTTCTACCTCGCCGTTGCTCCGACGCAGAGTCATGATGACCGGGTTGTTGCCTACTACCAGATCATCCTGCCCCGCGAAATCGAAGTGCTCGCTGCCGTCCAGATTCAAGTCCTGCACCTGTTGACCCGCCTTGAACTGCAGCGGTATCACGCCCATGCCAATCAGGTTGCTGCGGTGAATTCGCTCCACGCTGCTGGCCACCACGGCTTTGACGCCGAGCAGCGCCTGAGCCTTGGCCGCCCAGTCACGGCTTGAACCCGCGCCATAGTTGATGCCTGCAAAGACCACCATCGGGATTTGGTGGCGGGTATAGCTCTCGGCTGCCAGAAACAACGGCAGGCACTGGCTGTGGTCCGCGTTCCACGCCCAGACGCCAAGGCCCGGCTGATCGTCTGCCAATAGCAGGTTTTTCACCGAGCGGTTGGTGAACGCGCCGCGCAACATCACCTCGTGATTGCTGCGGCGGGTGGAGTACTGATTGAGATCCTGAGGATCCTCACCTCGCTCCAGCAACCACTGGCCAGCCAGACTGTTGGCCGGAATCGCACCGGCTGGGGAGATATGGTCCGTGGTGACGTTATCGCCCACCACCATGAGTACACGTGCGCCACTGATGGCCAGCGAATCCCTGGGCTCGGCCTTGATGTCCGCCAGGTATTGCGGGCGACGCAGATAGGTCGACTCCGGGCTCCAAGGGAACTGCACGCTGCCAACCGCCGACAGCGCCTGCCACTGATGGGTCCCGTCCCAGACCGTCGCCAGGCGCTGCTGGAAGAACTCAGGCTTGACCACTTCGAGCACCTGCGTGGCGATATCGGCATCGCTGGGCATCACGTCGCGCATGTACACCGGCCGGCCTTGTCGATCCTCCCCGAGGGGCTGCGACTCGAGGTCGATGTCGATGGTCCCGGCGATGGCATAGGCCACGCAAAGCGCAGGCGATGCCAGATAACCGGCCTGCAGTTTCGGGTTGACCCGACCTTCGAAGTTGCGGTTGCCGGACAACACCACCACACCTTTGAGACCCTGATCGGCAAACGCCTCGACGTGCTCTTCCAGCTTGCCGGAGTTACCGATGCAGGTCATGCAACCGAAGCCTGCGAGGTCGAAGCCCAACGCTGAAAAGTCTTCCAACAGGTTCGCTTCGGCCAGGTAATCAGCCACTACTTGCGAGCCGGGAGACAACGAGGTTTTCACCCAGGGTTTGCTTTTCAGCCCCAGCGCCCTGGCGTTACGCGCCAGCAGACCGGCCTGGATCATTTGCGACGGATTGGCTGTGTTGGTGCAACTGGTAATGGCCGACATCACCACGGCGCCGTGAGTGATCGGCTCGCCAAAGCTGGGCTCGAAAAAACTCTGCTCGGCAGGACCGGCAATCAGATTGCCGCCGCCCATTACACCTTCACGGAACGAGGCGGCAGCATTCGCCAGGCTCTGACGTTGATGGGGCTGATGGGGACCTGCAACGCTTGGCTCGATACTGGCCAAGTCGAGGTCGATCAGTTCGTCGAACTGCGGCTCGGCATACTCATCACGACGCCACAATGGCTGGGCAGTCATGTAGGCGACAACCTTGGTGCGCAGCTCGGCGGAACGGCCAGTCAATTCAAGGTAGCTGAGCGTGTCGCTGTCGAACGGGAAGAACACCACCGTCGCGCCGTACTCGGGCGCCATGTTTGAAACGGTGCCGCGGGCCGCCCAGCTCAATGTGGACAGGCCAGGGCCGGTGAACTCGACGAATTTGCCGACCACCGAACGCTTGCGCAGAATTTCCGCCACGTGCAGCGACAGATCGGTCGCGGTCACGCCGGGACGCATGACGTTGGTCACACGAATGCCCACTACTTTCGGAAAGCTGATCGGGACCGGCTCCCCGACCATTGCCGCCTGCCCTTCCAGCCCGCCCACGCCCCAGCCCAATACGCCAATGGCGTTGATCATGGGCGTGTGGCTGTCAGTGGCGACCATGTCGTCCGGGTGGAGGATGCGCAGGCCGTCTTCTGTCTTGCTTTCCCAGACAACCTGGGCCAGAGCCTCCATGTTCATCTGGTGGATAATGCCGGTACCCGGTGGAATAACGCCAAAGTTGTCGAGACTCTTCTGGGCCCACTTGATGAAGCGATAGCGCTCGCTGTTGCGGCGGAAATCGATGTTGAGGTTCTCTTCAACGGCATCCGCTTCAGCATAGTGCTCAACGATGACTGAGTGATCGATCGTCAATACGGCGGGAATCAGCGGATTCATCGCTTTGGGATCGCCACCCAGCTCCGCCACCACGTCCCGCATGCCGGCGAAATCTGCCAATGCTGGCAGGCAGGTGGTGTCATGGAACATCAAGCGGTTGGGCTGAAACGGCACCTCGCACTCGGGGCCTTGACCCAATGCCCGGGCCAGTACTGAAGGTAGCGCCTCAGGCGTGCAACGCGCGACGTTCTCCAGCAGGATGCGGATCGAATAAGGAAGGCTCGCAATCTGGGAAGGCGTCAACATCTTGTGCAGATCGACGTAAGCGATGTGTTCGCCATCGATCTCCAGAGTGTTCAGCAAGTCGGTTGCAATCTCGGTCATGGTTGCATCACTCATTTTTATAATGTCCGCGCTGTAGGTCGAGGGCTCACTCGCTCATCGCCGATGGATGAATATTAGGAGTGCAGCCCTGGGTTGAAAATTGATGTATTGCCAAGGCTGCGTTCTCCAAACAAGAACGCCCGCCGCTCAAAAGGGTGTTTGTTTGAGGTTATCGATGAGGGTTTTCAAGGTCGGTGATGCCGCTTCGTATTTGCGGAAAGCCAGCAGCAATGAGCGCTGCGCCCATGCTTCGTCGAGGGTGACAGCCTTGAGTTTGTGACTACGGACATAGGGCTGCAGCACGGTGCGCGGCAGGATCGCCAGGCCCAGTCCGGTAGAGACCATTCGGCACATGCAATCAAAACTGCTGATCCGGATGCGCAGCTTCAGCGTCTTGCCAAGCTTGTCGGCTTCGCTGGTCAACAGGCTGTGCACCGAGCTTTCAAGGTGCGGTCCGATGAATTCGTGCTCCAGCACTTCGCTGAAGCGGATGTTCTTTTTGCTGGCCAGTGGATGACCCTGAGGGACCACCAGCGTCAGTTCGTCACGCCGATAGGGCGCGGTCTCCAGGCCCTGGGCGGCGGTCTGGTCGGCGATGATGCCCAAGTCGGCCCGCCCATCGGCCACTGCCCTGACAACCGCCGAGCCGACCCGCTCCTCGATATCGAACTTTATCTGCGGATAGGTCGAGACAAAGCGAGCGATGTCGCCGGGCAAGAACTGCGAAAGCGCGGAGGTAATGGCGTGAATGCGCACATGGCCTTTGACGCCTGACGCGTAGTCACCCAACTCGTTATCCAGGCTGGCCAGGGTCTGTTTCAGCTGACGGGCATAGAACAACATCGACTGACCAGCAGGAGTAAGATCGACACCGCGTGCACCGCGAATCAATAGCTCGGAACCGGCCTGGGCTTCCAGTTCGGTAATGCGCTTGCTGACTGCAGAAACGGCCAGATGCTTGAGTCGTGCAGCACGGGTCAGGTTGCGCTCCTCGGCAACGGTGATGAAAATGTCCAGGCTGGTCAGGTCGTATCGCATTGGCATTTCCTCTCTGCTGGCGACATGCAACTCTGAACGGGTATACGCCTTTCCGTGCGAGCATTTTGTATGCTTGACTAACAGAATACAATATTATTTCGTGTTACTCGTTAAGCACGGCTTGTATGCCTGCTACGGCAACAGCCTGACCAACCGATGCAGTGGAAATGCCTCCAAGTGTATTGGCACAGCGCGTCGTGACTCGGCTACAGAGCCGCGTTCAGAGCTGAAAAGTCGCTATGGGCAACCAGACGAGCGCGCAGATGAATCCTTGGTGTTGCAGCGGTATTCGCAGGCTCCGATCACCCCTGAATGACTGCGGCTACAGCCTCACCAAACCCTCTGCAGCCCAGGTTGCCGCCTAGATCGAACGTCCGGGTAGCCGGATTCTCCAGCACTGCATCGACGGCACGCTCCATTGCCAGGCCGGCCTCGACTAGAGCATGGCGCTGGTGGTGCTCGCCCATCCACTGCAGCAGCATCGCCACCGAAAGAATCATCGACACCGGGTTAGCCTTGTCCTGCCCCGCGATGTCCGGCGCGGAACCATGTTGAGCCTGCGCAGCGCAATGCGTATCACTGGCCATGATCGAGCCAGCCAGGCCCAAGCTGCCAGACAACTCACTCGCCAGATCGCTAAGAATGTCACCATAGAAGTTGGTAGCAACCAGCACATCGAAACGCTCCGGGTTTCGCACCAGGTGCGCAGTAGCGGCATCCACCAATAGGTCGTCGAGCGCGACTTCAGGAAACTCCAGCGCAACGGTTCGAACGGCTTCGAGAAACAGGCCATCGGTCATGTGAAAACTGTTGGCTTTATGGATCGCTGTGACCTTTTTATTGCGTTTCATTGCCAGCTCGAACGCGCGCCGGGCGATGCGTTCGCTGCAATGACGGGTAATCTTGCGGGTGGAAAGCGCCATGTCAGGGCTGGGCATGACCTCGCCCCAGCCTTTGCTCATGTTGCGATCCGGATAGAAGCCTTCGGTTGCCTCGCGCATGATCACCAGGTCCATGCACTTGCCCACTTTCATGTTGGACGTCAGAAACGACCAGGTCCGCGCAGGGCGGACGTTCGCGTACAGGTCCAATCCGATCCTGAAACCCGCCGACACATTGCGCCCGCCCTTTTCCGGCACCGGATAATCAGCGTGCGATTGCGTCCCCAGAATGATCCCTTCGTAGCCTTTGGCTTTGTTCAGGGTTTCGTCACGCAACGTAGTCCCGTGTTTTTCCAGGCAGCTGAAGCCGACGTCGTCATAATCGAACGTCAGGTCAAGTGCGGATCCTGCGTTCACGGCCTCCAGCACCCGCATGGAGGATTCAATGATTTCGGGACCGATGCCGTCGCCGGGCAGAACCAAAATGCGCATAACCTTCTCCTTCTTGTTTTCATTCCCTGACGTGGGACTCCAGTAATTGCATATTATATATATAAAGTACAATAAAAATTATGCCCTAGGTGCGCTGGCAACTCCAATGTACAGCTCGGAAACATCGGTATGGTTCAGTAGGTATTGGCCCACGGCAGAGTTGGCCAATCTGCTGGATGACTTACTGTCTGGAGATAGGGGTGGCGGGCTAGCTATCAGGCATACCGTGTAACCGCATTTCGCAGGCAAGACTCACGAAGTGGCTATTCAAACCAGAGAAGCAGCGCCCTCGCGTGAACGCTTTTCGGCTTCATCTCGGGCCTCTTTATCCGTCTTCTGTCGGCCGACGATATCAAGGTGATGACGGAGGAATCCGGCAGCTGCTTCGCACTTGCCGCTTTCGATCAGGTCGAGCAGTTGGATATGCTCGGTGGACTGAATGATCAGACGCTGCCGATCCAGGTTGGCTTTGTAGGCCATGAAGCGGCGCAGCTGATTTTGTCGGCGAATGGCCTCAAGGAAAAACGCGTTCCCCGAACAGCGCACGATCAGCTCATGCAGTTGAGCATTGATGTGAAACAACTGCGATCTGGAGAGGCTGAAAATATCGCCATCAAGCAGCTGTTGTTGCAGCGCTCTTGCCTTGGCGAAAGCGGCTTTGTCGACCTTGTAACCAGGTTCAAGCAACGCCGCGGGCTCAATGGCCATACGAAAACGATAGCTTTGAATATGGGCGCTGGAATCGTGCAGGAAAGCATTTATTTCCCAGCCCTGGCCCGGCTTGCGCTCGATCATCGCTTCGTTGGCGAGGCGGTTGAGCACTTTGAGTAACTGACCGCGTGGCACATCGTACTTACGCAGCAGTTCCGCCTCGAAGAACGATTTGGGAATATCGCCACTGAGAACGTCATCGACGACGCGCAGATAGAAGTCTTCAAAGGGATCGACATCCAGCGGCAGCTTGGCTGTATCGATATTTCGAGCATCGCAGGTCAGGAAATAACCACGATTCTGCTCCCGGCGGGCGATACCGAGCTCTTCGAGCAAGGCGAAACAGCGGCGGATCGGTGAGCGGGAAACCCCCAGTTCCTTGGCGAACGCCTCTTCGCGCAATGGATCCCCATTGCGCATCGAGCGCGCACGGGCCATATCAACGATTTTCGGTGCCAGTTGCTCTGCCAGATCGGACTTGATCCGAGGCTTGGTCGTGCCCTGTTCAGGGGCTGAGGCTACACCGATAGAGTTCATGATCGCTCGTGAAGATGAGGGTTGATGCGCGAAGGCCGGCTCCATCAGCCGACCCCCGTCAAAATACCACAGCTCATTTGCCGAGACACCCTGACGACCCCCGCCAGCTGCTCACGGGAACATCGAGAACGCGCCAGTCGCAGCCATTGCGCCCATGATCAGGAAGCTCAGAGCGAACGCCCACTTCATGGTGTACTTCTGATGGTCACTGAACTCGACACCGGCCAAGCCGCATAGCAGGTAGGTGGATGCCACCAACGGGCTCAACAAGTGAACCGGCGAGCCGATCAGCGAGGCTCGACCAATCTCTGCATGGCTGATGCCATAGGCCTCGGCAGCCTTGGCGAGCACTGGTAGCACTCCGTAATAGAACGCATCGTTGGACATGAAGAACGTACCCGGGATACTGGCGAGTGCAGTAATCGGCGCCATGTAAGGGCCCCAGGTATCGGGCAGCATCGCCAGGAAACTGGCCGACATGGCGTTGACCATTCCCGTGCCGGACAGAATCCCGGCGAGGATCCCAGCGGCAAGAAAGATCGCGATCTGGTTCAGCGCCGTTGGCGCGTGGGCCGCAATACGGCGACGCTGGTCGGCCATGTGTGGGTAGTTGATGACCAATCCGACCGAGAACGCGACCATGAAAAGAATGGCCAATGGCAGCCATTCCATCACCAAGCCGGCCATCAGCGCGACAGTCAGCACGGCATTGAGCCAGAACATTTTTGGACGACGCAGCTCCGCGTCTTCGGCAGACATGGCCGGCATGCCGGTGGCATCGTCATCGAATGTTGAAGCGTCGACATCGTCCGGCAGGCTCAACTTGCCCAGACGCGAGCGTTCGCGAACACCGATGTACCATGCCAGAAACATCACGCCGATAAAGCCGATGATCATCGCAGGAATGATCGGCTGGAACAGTTCTGATGTTTCAACCTGCAGCGACGCGGCTGCCCGTGCCAACGGCCCGCCCCATGGCAATAGATTGGTAACGCTGGCAGCGAGGATGATCACACAGGTCATTGCCAGCAGGTTCAGACGCAAACGCTTGAACAGCGGCAACATGGCCGTCACGGTGATCATGTAAGTGGTCGAGCCGTCACCATCCAGCGACACCATGCCTGCGAGCAGCGTGGTAAAGATGACCGCTTTGACCGGATCACCTTTGATGATCTTCAGGAAGGCTCGAATAACGGGATCGAACAGCCCGGTATCGAACATCATGCCGAAATAAAGGATCGCAAACATGACCATGATGGCCGTGGGCGCCACTTTCTTCAGACCGTCGATCATCATCGTATCCATCGTCGAGCCGAAGCCCCCGAGCAGAGCGAAGATGATTGGAACGATGGTCAGCGCAACCAGCGGTGAGAGGCGCTTGGTCATGATCAGTGCCATGAAGGTTACGATCATGCCGTAACCGAGAATTGACAGCATCTGTATTTCCTCGACTAGAAGTACATTTATTTTTATGGTTAGGCGCAGAAACGCTTCGAGAATTACCTGTATAGAAACAGGGGGAGCATGCCGAGCAGCCGGTTTCACTGCCCGGAAAAGACCGTCAGCTCATGTGCAGGCCACCGTTAATGGAGAAGTCTGCGCCGTTGGCATAACCGGATTCTTCCGAAGCCAGCCATGAGCAGATCGAAGCGATTTCCTCTGGCGTGCCGAGGCGTCGGGTTGGGACTTCGCGGATCAAGCGATCCATTGCATCGACCGTGGTGACGGACTTGAGCTTGGGAGTGGCGATATAACCCGGAGAAACGGTATTGACGGTCACGCCACGCGAGCCCACTTCCTTGGCCAAGGCGCGGGTGAAGCCGCGAATAGCGGATTTGGCGGTGGAATAATTGACTTGGCCAACCTGCCCTAGTTGGGCATTGACCGAAGAGATATTGATCACCCTGCCCCAGCCTCGGTCGACCATCCCGTCGATGACTTGGCGCGTAACGTTGAACAGGGAGTTGAGGTTGGTATTGATCACGGTCTGCCAGTCACCTGGCTGCATGTCCCGAAACATCACGTTACGCGCAGTGCCTGCGTTGTTGATGAGCACATCGATCGGGCCGACATCTTTGAGGATGTTCTGGAAAGCGATCTGACAGGAATCCCAGTCAGCCACGTTACCTTCCGAAGCGATGAAGCTGAACCCCAGCTTCTCTTGCTCGGCGAGCCAGCTCGTTCTGAGCGGCGAATTCGGTCCACACCCCACCACAACGGTGAAGCCATCTTTTGCCAGGCGCTGACAGACAGCAGTCCCAAGGCCTCCCATACCAGCGGTGACGTAAGCGATGCGTTTAGTCATGTGAAGCACTCCGTTTGTTTTTGTAGGGAGTTTTATGAGAACGACGGCGGTCTGGGGCCAATAGACCCGATATTGAATTGTTTTGCAAGGTTACGACGTACAATTTATTGGTGCGGTTGGTGTTTGGATGTGAACCCTGGAAGTGAGGGCGAGCCCATTGTTTCAAAACTGCACGAATGGGTCGCTTCATGCTTCGTGACGGTGGTAATAGCGAACACTTGTAGACGACCGGTCGGTATGTGTTTACCATGCTGCCCATCATGAAGAAACCAGCTCAAGACATGCGGCAGCACATCATCGATGTGGCTCGTTCGCTGATGACCAACAAAGGCTATACGGCCGTTGGCTTGGCCGAAGTGCTGAGCACGGCGGGTGTGCCCAAAGGGTCGTTTTATTATTACTTCAAGTCGAAGGAAGAATTCGGCCAGGCTTTGCTGGAAGAATATTTCTCCGAGTACCTGGGCCGCGTGGACGCGCTCATGGCAAAGCCTGGAAGCGGCGCCGAACGCTTGCTGGCCTATTTCAACTACTGGACTGAAACCCAGGGCACTGACCTGCCCGAGGGCAAATGCCTGGTGGTCAAGTTAGGCGCAGAGGTCTGCGATTTGTCTGAAGACATGCGCGCTGTGCTCGAAGTCGGTACGGCGAAGATCATTCAGCGCATCACCGCATGCGTGGACATGGGTGTAGCCGACGGCAGCATTCATCCAGAAGGTGACCCTGCGGCCTTTGCTGAATCACTCTACCAGCTATGGTTGGGCGCCTCCCTGCTGGTCAAGGTGAACAGATCCACAGAGTCCTTTTCAAAAGCTCTGATCATGACCAAGCGCTTGCTGCACTAGTACGCGCTTTTTATTTACCCAATTTAGTAGACGACCGGTCCACTACTAAGGCTTAGAACATGAAAGACATCAGTAACACCACTGACCTGTTTTCCCCCGTACGCATGGGTGCCATCGAACTGGCGAACCGCATTGTCATGGCGCCCGTCACCCGTAGCCGTTACGCCGAAGCAGGTATCCCCACTGAGTTGCACGCCACTTATTACGCTCAGCGGGCCACCGCTGGATTGATCGTGGCTGAGGCGACCAACATCTCGGCTCAAGGCCGCGGCTATGCGGCGACCCCTGGCATCTGGAGCGAGGAGCAGGTAGCGGGTTGGAAAAAGGTCACCGATGCGGTGCACGCTGCAGGTGGCAAGATCGTCAGTCAGCTCTGGCATGTAGGGCGCTTTTCAAGCGTCGACCTGCAACCCAATGGCGAGGCGCCGGTAGCACCTTCCGCTATCCAGGCAGAGGGTAATACCTACACAACCGATGGTTTCGTACCTGTGTCCATGCCGCGTGCGCTCGAAACCGCCGAGATCCCCGGCATCATCGAGCAGTACATACACGCAGCCAGGAATGCCAAGCGCGCGGGTTTCGACGGTGTAGAAGTGCATTCGGCCAACAGCTACCTGCTGGACCAATTCCTCCGCGATTCCACCAACCAACGTACAGACCAGTACGGCGGGTCCATCGAGAATCGCGCGCGTCTGACCCTTGAAGTGACCCGAGCGATCGTCGATGTCTGGAGCAATGACCGCGTAGGCATTCGTCTGTCACCGGTGACACCGGATGCGGGAAACACGCCACCGGACAGCAATGTCATGGGCCTTCATGGCTACCTTATCCAGCAGCTCAACGCGCTCGATCTGGCCTACCTGCATTTTGTCGAAGGGGCCACAGCCACTTCGCGAGAAGTGCCGGAAGGTGTCGACATGGACGCATTGAGTGCCCAGTTCAATGGTCGGTTCATTGGCAACAACAACTACGACCTGCAGATGGCGGTAGAGCGGCGCGCAGCGGGCAAGATCGACGCCGTGGCATTCGGCCGCCTGTTCATTTCCAACCCAGACCTCGTCGCGCGCCTGCGCCGCGGTGCCGAGCTAACCATCGCGCCTCGTGAGTCGTACTACGGCGGCGGCGCCAAAGGCTACACCGATTGGCCATTGGGTAATTACTAAGACCAGCACTTACCTGCTCCCCTGCCCGTTTCATCTGGCACTCCCCTACGGTTAGTACGCGCCACCTACGCGGGAACACCGCCACAAAGGAACACGACATGAATTACCTGGACAAGAAAACCGCCATCGTCACTGGCGCCTCTTCTGGCATTGGAGCCGCCACGGCTAGAGCGCTGGCGGCCCATGGCGCCAACGTCGTCGCCGCGGCCCACGACGAAGCGGGCCTCATCGTTCTGGTCAGCGAGCTACGTGCCGACGGTTATGAAGCGGTGAGCTACGTAACGGACGTTACCTGCCCAGAGCAAACACTGGCGATGGCCCAGTTCGCCAAGGACACCTACGGCTCAGTGGATATCTTGGTGAACAACGCCGGCCTGATGCTGTTTTCCAACTGGGTCGACCTCGCCACCCGCGACTGGAACGCCATGATCGATGTGAATATCAAGGGCTACCTGAACGCCATCGCGGCCGTTCTCCCATTCATGATTCAGCAGAAGTCCGGCCAGATTTTGAACATGGACTCAGTGGCAGGGCATCAGGTCGGCCCAGCGGCCGGTGTCTACAGCGCTACCAAATTCTTCGTTCAGGCTATGACTGAATCCATGCGCAAGGAGTTGGGTGTGCACCACGGCATCCGCGTCAACACCGTAAGTCCAGGCGTGATCAATACCGGCTGGGCCGACAAAGTGACCGATCCCGAGGGTCGCAAAGCCGCCAAGTCGCTGAATGAAATCGCTATCGCGCCCGAGGACATCAGTCGCGCGGTGATCTACGCACTCAATCAACCAGCCAACGTAACTGTGAACGATCTGATCATCTCGCCGACGCGTCAGGACTGGTGATCGGATTATGCACGTCGATGTAACCCCGTGATCCGTCGAATCCAACTTCAGGAGAAACACCCTATGAGCAACAACATCAAAGCCGTGCCAACCAGCGATTACAACGCCGTCATCGAAACCGCCAGCAACTATGTCGAAGGCTTGCGTGCAGGCAACGTTGCCATCATCGCGGAAGC
Organism: Pseudomonas sp. CFBP 8770; assembly: GCF_014841705.1. Lineage (NCBI taxonomy): Bacteria > Pseudomonadati > Pseudomonadota > Gammaproteobacteria > Pseudomonadales > Pseudomonadaceae > Pseudomonas > Pseudomonas sp. CFBP 8770. Next base: position 230,431 of record NZ_JACYUL010000002.1, on the reverse strand, counting down.
GTTTCATGAAGACGCCGTGATGTACGGCTTCACCAACGGGAAACTGTTGGGCGGGCCGATCAGCAACCTGTATACGTTCGTCGAAACCAACGGCACGGCGCCAGACATCAGCACTCGTCTGGACGTGCTGGCTATCACTCCGACCACCGCTGTGGTACGCGTCGATATGGAAAAAGACGCGATCGGCGCTGACTACAACGACTACCTGACGTTGATCAAAATCGATGGTGCCTGGAAAGTCATTGCCAAGGTTTACCACCAATTCGAAGGCTGACTGCGCAGTTCTGTGCCGGCGCGAGCCGCGCCGGCACTTCCCCACAACAGGAGCAACCCATGTCCAGAGTCTCTGTCATTGGCGCCGCCGGTAAAGTCGGCAAACGCCTTGTTAGTCTTCTTGTCAGTAACGGTCACGACGTAACCGCACTGCATCGGCAGCGCGTCGATTGATTTGGCTGCAAGCACGCTCAGCCAACGATAATTTTTAAAGACATGGCTTTGAAGGCTTTTGGAGTTTGATGTATGGCAACAGTTGAATACAGCGCCGTTATGGCAACCACCGCAGAACACGCCTGGAAAGAGCTAAGAAACTTTGGGGAAATAGCCCAATGGCACCCGGCAATCAATGAAAGCAGCCTCGAAGATGGGCAATCAGAAAGCACGATTGGCTCAGTCAGACGGCTTGATCTGGCAGACGGAGGCGTTCTTCGCGAACGCCTTCTGGTACTGGATGACCCCCAGATGCGCTTAACATACAAATTCGAAGAATCACCTCTACCGCTCGACAACTATCGAGCAGACGTCAGGGTGATCAAGGTCAATGGAGAGCTTCAGTGTGTTATTGAATGGCGTGCGAGCTTCGACGTCCGCGATGCAGAAATGACTGCCCACTTTGAAGCGCTGATCACTCGGCTGGTCGTGGATGGCCATGACAGCCTGGCGCGCTACCTTGCTCAGTCACAGCCGTGTAAAGACACGCACTGAAGCCAACCGGTTTGAAGGAATACTGATGTCCCATCACCGGCCAGCCTGTGATCTAAAGCGGCGGGCGCTCGAGGGCGACCCAGGCCTGCACGCTGGGACGCTGCCATTGACGTTGCGCATACTCCACCAACACTGAAGGCACAGCATCGCCATTGAGTATCAGGCGGTTGAGCATGAGCGCCAGATCGACATCCACTATCGACCATTGGCCGAAAAGATTTTCTGCGCCGTCTTTGAGCAGCGCTTGCGCCGTATAGAACAACTTTTCCGCTGACTCACGAGCCGTCGGCGACAAAGGGCCATATTGCTGACCATAGAAAACTCCAACGGTGGAGCGCTCCTGCCTGATGGGCAGCAGATCGCTGCGAATCCAGGCCTGAATCTGCCGCGCTTTTGCCAAAAGCCGAACATCTTTCGGATAAACCGGCACTTCGGGATAAACGCTTTCGAGATACTCCGTGATCGCTGAAGACTCCGACAAGGCAAAATCTCCATCCACCAGCGTGGGGACCCTCTGGGTTTGCGAGAGAGCAGCGTAGGCATCTGCCTGGTGTTCAAGTTTCTGCAGGTCGACTGCGCTCATCGCAAAATCGATGCCATTCTCGCGCAGTGCAACAAACACCGACAGGGCATAGGGGCTGGTGAACTGCGAATCGACGTACAAGTGCAAACGGCTCATGGACTGATCTCCTTATGCAGAAGACTCCACGCTACGAGATTAGGCCGAGAGAGGGAAATCAATGATTTTCATGGGGGTATGCTTGGTAGGAATGGGCTGCGTTGGGGTGTTGGTCTGGATAGGCTAGGGTCTGGGTCGATAGTACCCAGCCCACGCGTTTATCGGCTCAGGCCAGTACCGGCTCGGTGCGGACCATGGCAGTCTCGAGGTACGAATCAAGCGTCCCAGTGGCTACGCGATTCCAGACCAGGCGTTTAAAGGTTGGCACAAGTGACAGCTTGTTTGATATCATAGCCTCGTCAGCACAGACCGGAACCTTCGCTTGAAGGGGTGTTGATTTCGGAGTGAAAGCTCTCCCAGCCAGTGTGCGGGATAAGGCGCAAGCCGAAAGAACAGGCCGATATTGAGACACGCAAAAAGCCCCTGTGCGCAAGCACAGGGGCTTTTTGCTTCCTGTCACACCGACTTTCCTTTATTGCGCATCTCCAGTACGTAACGCGTGTTGAATGCTTTCCCTTTGGGCAGCGAGTGGCGACCCCAGGTATCAACCTCATAAGCGCTGATGACGTGCATTCGCAATAGATTCGTCGTTTCGGCGGGCTTGGTGATGGAAAAGAAAATCGCGTAATCATGTAGATCCAGACAAAAGTACCTCTGGCCACTGTTTTTGCTGTTATGCGGCACTACCATTCCGGTATAGAAGCGGCGCTCTATGTAGTCACGCAGCTGGGTGCTGCAGTGGTACCGCGAAGGGCAGAAGTATCTATGTTCATGCTTGTGCCGCAGCGGCTCACCGTTGCCTTTATCGTCCGTGAAGCAATGAAAGCCGAATTCGAAACGGACGGTCAGCTGGTTACCAGCCACCTCGAAGGTCATCTCGAACGGCTGCAAATGCGCCATACTCTTGGTAACACCGTTGATGACCAGATGATTCCATTGCATGTTCAGTAGCAGTCCAAGCGCCCTGTGAAGCGGGCATTGTATCGTTGCTGAGACAGATTGCATTCCGCGTCCAGGTAGACCTTTCCAACATACCGAGATGAGCCATCACTTGATGCCAGAATATCCCTGCGGTGGGCATACCGTGTGGCTGCTTTGGCTGCGTTGCGAGACTTGTGTTTGGCGCGATCAACAGAATGAATCGCGCCAATCCCCTTCCAGGTCACTCACCGCGAATCAACAACGCATCTACCAATGCCTTCGCCCCCTCGATGCAATGCACCGTGGCGCAAACCAGTCCTGGATCCACCACCCGGGCATCGCACATTTCAGATACCGAAGCATGGGCGCACGTCAGCAGATGGGACAATTGCGTCAACGCATCTTCCAGGGCAACACCCGAGTTGACGCTGAATATCGGCTGCCGGTCCGAGCCATGGCGGCCGAACGGCAAGACGTTGGTTTCCGTGATTTCGATCATGGTCAATCTCCTTATCTACGATGAACACGCCAACAGGCCTACCCATAGGCAGGCACCTATGGGAGCAAGCCCTGCCCACAGGCAGACATCTGTGGGAGCGGGCTCTGCCCGCGAATGCCGCGCCGCGGTCTATGTCCGCCAGAACTGCCAAAAGCGCCGCGGCGGCTGACTCTCGCGCTGCGCATTTCTCCGCGCCTGCTCCATCAACGCACGCTGACGCTGGAAACGCTCGACCAGCACACGGCCATCGGTTTCAGAAAAATCTGTCGGAAAATGAAACAACGGGTGATCGGAAGGAAGATCGACAACGGGTGGATCGGGGGTCGGCTTGACCATGATGCAACTCCTGACGGCTCGATTGAACCGCCACCTTCCGCTGCTAAACGAAAAGGGTGGCAGCTGTACGCGGGTTAGCAGACCGGACCGTCAGGCACCCGGCGCACCCGAAGGTGCCCCACGCACAGCCGCCATAGATCGACACTGTAGGCGAAAAAAAACGCCGACAATGGGTATGGAGGCGCTGCGCGCCTGACGAATTGTTCGAGCTGCTAAACCCGGTCGCTGAATTGGCAGCGACGGGTGTGAGGTTAGCGGAGGTGGTGGGGGATGGCAAGGTTGGGGGGAAAGGGAGTTGCTGATTGAGGGAGATGGATGGAGGATGGTTGAACAACTGCTTTCGGCCAAAAGCAGACTATCAAGGTTTCCGCTTTATAGGCGCTCTGACGGCTTTCACTGCAAGAGCCCCCTCACCGAGCTTCAACTAGCGTTCGCAGCCAGCCAGATCGTCTGGCTTAGCTAGCCTACGCATATCTACGTTAGCTAGCCACAAGTGTGACACGGGTATTAAGTGTCGTTTGAGGGTTGGTCGATTTTTATATCAAACTTCCCAATTGGTAGACGGCCATTTCTGATCATGTCATCAATGGCATCGCCCAAATAAGGATTAATTGTAGACGCTAGTATCTCTTTTTTTCTGCTGCAAGGTTTCACAAATCCACATTCGCTGTGTTTGCCTGCAGGTTTGTCGAACCAGAAACATTCGAACCCTGAAGAGATTTCGGAGTCCTCACTCCAAAAAATAAATGGAAATAATGACAGTCCAATTTGAGATTCGGGATCTAGAATTATTGGAAACTCTCGTGCTAGTTGAGTCGCTGAGCTGAATCCAACTGTTTCAATGAATGGTTGGATATCATTCGCGACCTTGAAAAGCCCTTGATATGTGCCAATTTTGAATGGTGTTGACCTAGTCTCGGATACGTAACCAAATTTCTTGCCTCTTACAATCTCTAGGCAAAGGTTAACAATTAAAACCAAGTGACTATGGCTGTCAAAGGCATCGTCGGCTAGCTTTTCATGCTTATGTTGAGTGAAATCCGAAATTGCTTTATTAAGATGGTCAAGATGCTTAGGCAGACATTTAAGCAATTCTGCGCAGAACAGCAGATTACTGCCTCCATGTTCGAGCGACCGTTCAAGAAGATCTTTCAGTGGCCCCATCGAGCGATGTTGAAAGTTTTTCAGGAACTTCTCTGATGGCTCCACTGCTAGTGATTCTGCGGCGGTGCAGTATGCTAAAAATGCTAACCCAGCCTCAAATACTTCTCTGGCAACCGCAGTGGATTGATTAGAATTTTTTACGTCGAGGTACTTCCTAAGAGGATATGCGATCGGATATGGGAGCAGAGAAAGAGAATCGCTCAGTCCGAGCCAGCTTGATTTTGAAGCTCTATATTTGGTGATCTTAACTTGATCTTCTGTGATCATGCAGATGGCGGAGCAGCTGGTTCCAAAGTCATACCCTATGTAGTTCGAACTGGAGCCAGATCTACTGGTGGGTGCTGTCATATCGATAGCGAACGCCTTGCCCTCAACAATGTTCCCCTCCACTCCAAAATCACGATTAGGTTGTTTGTAAATAAATGTTGGTTTTGCTGTGCCATCCTCACTTACGGTAAGTTGAACCGTCAGCGATGAGTCAAAATGTTTATTATCTCTCGTATGGATGATTTGTGACTCGGCATTGTATATGTCGTCTTCGCCAGAATCAGAAGGTTTTGAAAACAAATAACTCAGGTGGTTCTTGGGAGGGCTGTTTAATCTGATTCTCCATTGCAGAGGTTGATTTATGAAGTTATTGAGTGCAAGCGCAGATGGCATTAGGTCTGTTGGCTTAGCACCTTTCATATCAACTTTGTCTCCCACAGATTGAAAGGTTTTGTTGTCCTCTACTCCTTTCCCATCTGGATTAAGCTTCAGCCGTATTGGATTATATGTTACACCAACAAACTCCGATTCATCTTCATAATAGCGCCTGGCACATTCGATAGCCAAGCCAGTTGCGACTACTTCTTGAAATGATTGACTGATAGGAATAGGCTCCGCGCCTGAAAGTTCGCTTTCAAAATCACGGATTAGAAGTTCGAGCAGCCATCTGATATTGGATGACCCCCCAGAAATTAACGTAGTTGTAATTTCTTTTCCAACCAATTCTGGTTCGGCAGTTTTAAAAACCTTTTTTATTACTTTGTGCAGATGTTGATCCCATATTTTCTCAATGAAAATGTTACGTAACTGATGCCCAAACAACTCATCTTTAATCCAAGGATCTTCAGTAAATGGGTCTTTTGGCAGGCTTATACTTATTCTTTCATATGCCTCACTATGTAGACTCCAGTTTTTAATCGATGATACAAGGTCAATCTTATATTGCTCGCACTCTTGAATTAGCTGTCGGAAGTTCCGTATAAAAGCCTGTTTTTTAGGGCTAAGACTCTCGATTTGGAGTTCGCCGGATCGTATTCGTTGATGGTTTTTTATGCAGCTGTCGGCGTCAGCTTTATTGCGAGAATCAATGCTTCTCTTGATCAAATACTCTGCGAGGCATTGATTGATATAAAATCCGCCCTTAGGCACTGAGTCGGCTCCGAGAGGCTTGGAGTGTTTTCCCGATAAGCTAATGTCTCCCTTGTTTGTGGATTCAATTATGCATCCATCGAATGTGCCACCTCCAAAATCTAACACTAAAGCAATGTGTTTAGCGTTTTCTTGGAGATGGGGAATTCGTTGTCCATATCTGTAGTATTGGTAAACGGCGAATGGTTCGGGTAGGAATTCTACCTCTTCATATCTGCTTAGAATCCTTCTAATGTTGCCTCTGTAGTTTTGAACCCATGCTTTATAGTTTTCTTGCAGCTGAAAGTTTAGGGGCTCTGCGACAATGATTTTTGCTGAGATTTTTGTATTGTTATTTGGGTTTAACTCTTGCTCAATAGCTGTTAGCGAGCCCTCAATGAAATCCTTGCTTAACTCGTAAGCGCTTTTCTCTACGCCTGATTCAGTGGGGAACAATTTTCGAGTTGGTGAGCCTGGTGAAATATCACCGAGGTCTATTTTAAAGTTGTTATTTATTATTCCAGAGGCTGTCTTGGTGGCAGGTAATCCGAATAATATTTCACCATTTTTATTATATCTGAGCGCGGTTGGAATATATCGGCTGCCATTGACTTCGATCGGTTGGACACCAGTTACCCACAGTGTTTTTTGTACTTTTATCATCTCTATCCTTGGATTTTTCCACCCGGCGAGGTTTTGGGATCGGCGACATTTAACGATGCTGACCTTCACCAGTGACCCGCAGGGAGTGCTTTGTGGATTATCAAAAGCTGCTTTCGGAACCTATCAAAATGCCACTACCCCGTCCATACGGCATCGATACGATTAACACATCATGCAGAGGAAAGTTCAAATGGGGCATCCAAAGCTCGAGTCAATGTCAGTAATTAGGATCGTGCGCCGCAGTAATTCCACCGGATCATCGCCGCCTTTGCGCAAGCCAAATGCGTTGGTGTGCATTCTTGCTCGAGGGCCACCTTGAGGTGATAGATGAATCGCCCCAAGGGTGGTAGACGCTTCTGATGGTCTGCTTTTGGCCGAAAGCAGCCCTTTCAGCACGTAGTCATCGACCGCCAGTGATTTACACCATTCGCAGTCTTGGTCCAAACAACAGCCGCCACCCTCGGAGATATCACACCTCCAACATCTGCCGCACGCTGCAAGAAGACGACTCTCGAAGCAAATACCTACCCCATGCGGATAAGGCTATCAACTGGATCGACATCTTCGAAGCTCTGAAAGTAAGATCTTCGGCTGTCATCGAACGCACTCCAGAAACGCTGCACAAACGCCCGATCAGGGGTTCTGGATACACCTGGATGTTGCTGATCGAAGACCTGCTGACCGTTCCACACAATCCGCCCCACGCCACCCTCCTTGAACCCCGGCAACAGCAAAACATCATTCAAGACACAGCAATCCGACCAGCCCCCATCAGCGGACAAACCTGCACGGCTCGCTCGGCCAATAGGTTGCGTAGAGCGTGCATTTGTCCAATGCGCTCGTCCAACAAAGCGATTTTCTCAGCAAATAATTTCGCCAGCAGATCGGTGGAAGCTTCTTCGCCAGTCCATAGCAGCGGCAGATTTTCACCGATCTCCCGCAGTGAAAATCCCAACTGCTGCGCCAGCTTGATATATCCAACCAGTTGCAGCGTCTGCTCGGTATACAACCGGTAGCCGTTGGCAGCACGACCCGGCTTGATCAAGCCTTTCTCTTCGTAGAACCTCAGGGTATCGACTGACACGCCCGCCTTCGCTGCCACTTCTCCGATCTTCACGCGTCAATTCTCCCTTTGACTCTGGACCTAACTCCAGGCTTTAGCTTGCGGGCTCCAACTGTGAGGGGTGAATATGATCAGCGTAAATAGAAATCTACAGATCGTTCGGGCCAGTGCTGTTTACGATCTTGTGGTCACTGCGGGCTTCATGACGCCTTGGACGGCATTGCTGGTTTTTGAAGGATTCGCAGCGCTGTCCGCTGCGCTGGCATTGGACCGAGCGGTCCCCACGCTGGACACTACCGCAATACTGTTCGCCAACCTGCTGGGCAGCATCGTGGTGGTCTGGTCGATATGGCGGCTGGTGCAACCGAGCCGCAGCATTGGTTTGTATGACGCACTGGCGAGAGTGCTGTTCGCTGCCTGGCAGCTGTTTGCAGTAGCTCACGGCGCCAGTTTTCTGATTCTGATCTTCACAGTTTTCGAAGTGGCCTTTGCCATCGCGCAACTGCTGCCGACAGACAATCCACGAGCGGTTCAAACGCAGGCACGCCCTGAGGGTTGTGGTCTCGGTGCGCGGTAGACGAAAGTCTCGCTATGGCGTCACCCGCAACAGCTTCGCATCGACTCCATCGGTCAGCACATAGATCGACCCATCGGGAGCTACCTTGACGTCGCGCATGCGCTCGTCCAGTTCGCCCAGCAGTAGTTGCTGATCGACGATCTGCTGACCGTTACGCACAACGCGGCGCACGGCACGCTCCTTGAGTGCCGGGACCAGCAAATCGCCTTGCCATTGGGGAAACAGCGGACCGTCGTAGATGGCCAAGCCAGCAGGTGCAATCGACGGTGTCCACTCCAGGATTGCGTTCTGGTAGCGAGGCAACCGGGTGAATGGCGTTATTTTCGCAAACGGGTAGTCGATACCGCCCGTGACGATGGGCCAGCCGTAGTTGGCGCCTGGCACAATGCGGTTGACCTCGTCGCCGCCGCGCGCGCCATGCTCGGTGATCAGCAAATAGCCCGTTGTCGGGTCGACGGCGATGCCCTGCACATTGCGGTGGCCAAGGCTGTAGATCTCCGGAGCCACGTCGGTTTTACCCATGAAAGGGTTGTCTGCTGGTGGACGACCGGCGCGGTCGATTCTGACCAGGGTGCCCAGATCGTTCGCCGGGTTTTGCGCTTCCTCTCGTCGCTCGCTGCCGTCGCCTAGCGCGAGCACCAGGGTCTGGTCGCGAAGAAAGGCGATGCGCCCGCCATTGTTGCCGGCGCGAGGTTTGAGCGTGGAGCTGAACAGTACGCGGACGTCGTCGATCCGATCATTCGCCAACGTGGCACGCACAAGGCGCGTGCCGTTCGCACCGGCTTCGCCATAGGCCATGGTCAGGTAAAGCCAACCGTTGTGTTCGAACTGCGGATCCAGCGCGACCTCCATCAATCCCGCGGTACCGCCCTGCTGGAAGATGGGCGGCAGCCCGTCGAGCTTGATCTGCGAAGACGCGCCATCGGCAGCGATGGCCAGGAGTCGCCCTTCCATCTCTGTGACCAGGACGCGGCCGTCTGGAAGAAACGCCACCGACCATGGGCGGTTCAGGCCTGTCGCGACGGTCTGAACCTTGTAGCTGGCGGAATCTACCCTTGCTGGCGTATTGCCGGTACCAGGGGCCATGGCGAAGAACAACATGGCGGGCACAGCGATGAGAACCGCCACCACACCCGCCTGACGCCACTGCCCTCCTCGGCTCGACGAATGAGCAGTCACGACGGAAGGCGCGCTCAGACGCGCATAAAGCCACCCGCCGACGATCCCCGTCAGCGACATCAGCACATGGCCAACCGCCGTGCGGGTGCCCGGCAATGCCGGCATCGGAATCACCGAGCGCATCAGCCAGAAGACGAAACCCAACGCACCCACGCTGGCCGTGATGAAAACGAGCCTGCGCCAGGAAGCTGGGGTGAAACGCAGCACCCAATGGCCTGCCAACACCGCGAAAGACAGCGCCAAAAAGGCTATGCCGGCCATGACCGGAGCGAACCGCGCAAGGTCTTCGAGCGTGGTCCAGAGTCGAACCGACAAGGTCACCGGTGCACCGAGGCGAATCAGTTCGGCGAGGTTGAGCTGAGTCTGCACGACGCTGGCAATGGCACCCGTCGCCAGCGCGGCGACGAGCAATGCCCTTATGTAGTGGATCGCGGCCTTCATTCGATGCGTTCTCTGCCTGGCTTTCAATGCTTGGAGATTAACCGCAAACACTGCACGCCAACACTCAAAAACCAGCCTACCCGCGGCCCTTCGCCCGATCGGCCTGAGTCCGCCCGTCATACCCCCAATCGGTTGCCGGATGCTCCTTTACAACGATGTAGGTCGCCGGGTGAAGGTCCGGCAGGGCCCGTTGGAGCAACGACATGACACTTGCGATAAACGCAGTTTTTTCCTCTTCCGAGTTCGTCCCGGCGGTCACGCTGACCTCAAGATGCGCCGCTGCCGGCTGGTCATCAGCGCCGACGGTCCAGCGATGTGCCCGCGGCACTTCGATCAGCACCGAAGTGAGGTCCCGGCGTTTGCCCAGGGCGTTGGCGATCAGGTCAGTCAATTCGGTGCACAGCTGGCGGCCCTGGTCGAGAGACGGCTCGTGCGACAGGGTAAGTCTGGCAAAAGGCATTTTCGTTTTCCTGGCGGTGATGGAGATCGAAGTCTATTTGAGAAAAACGAAACTATACTCAAGACCTTCCACACCCCAGGTTTGAGTTTTCCTCATGATTACGGACATTCCCTCCCCTTTGCTTCGCACCTTCGTGGCGGTGGTCGATTGTGGCTCGCTGGCCGCGGCGGCCACGCGCATTGCGCGCAGTGAGTCGGCGCTCAGCCTGCAGATCGCCCGTCTTGAAGGCATCGTACGCCAGCCGCTGTTCGACAGGGATGGCCGGGCATTGCGGCTCAACCCTGCCGGAGGGCTTTTGCTGGGCCATGCGCGCTCGATCCTGGGTCGTATAGACGCCGCACGTGCGGAGCTTGCGCCGGACACCGCAGCGCCGGTTCGACTCGGTGTCGTGCAGGATTTCGTGGCAGGGGTATTGCGCCCCACGCTTGCAGACGTCCTCGCCGCGACCCCTGGCGGTGCTTTTTCAATTGTCGTGGCCAGCACGGCAGAACTGCTGCAGGCCATAGGCGAGGACCGCATCGACGCCGCCTTGTGTGCGGGTGAGCCGTTTGGCGGCAGCGTGGTCACCCGGCTTCCCATGAAGTGGTTCGGCAACCCGGATCTGCTGCTCGGTGACGTAGTTCCACTGGTGGGCATCACCCTGCCCTGCCCGTTTCTGCTGGCCGCGCAGCGGGTGCTGGACGCCGCAGGGCGTCCGTGGCGCATGGCGCTCACCACCCCAAGCCTTGACGGTGTACGTGCGGCGGTCGAGGCAGGACTGGGGATTACCTGCCGCACCGAAGCGGGCTTCTGCCTACCGGCAATGGAGGGTACAGAGCTGCCGCCACTGCCGGAGATCGCCTATTCCATCGTAGAGCGACGGCGGGGCGATGCAGGTACGCGTCTGGCCGTCAGCAGAATGCGAGAGCACCTTGAAGCCGTTGCGCACCACTCATAAAAAGGCGAACCGCTTTACCTAACAAACGTTAGGGAGCCTATTGACGCGCTGCCAGGAGGCGCCTATGGTCTGTCTACCTAACAAGCGTTAGGCCAGACTGCTCAATTCTTCAGGACCCGCCCATGACTTCCAAACTGCAGCTCTTCACCTCCCCCTCGGCTTTCCCCAACCCGCAGCGCCTGCGGTTGTTCATGCACGAAAAGGGCATTGCCGATCAGTTCGATGAAACCATCTACGACATGGCGCCGGGTGGGCAGCAGCGCGGTTGGCGCCATCTGAACATGAACCCGTGGGGTGAAACGCCGACCTTGCAGTTGGCCGATGGCAGCTACCTGGCGGAAACGGCGGCCATCGCGCGTTACCTCGACCAGTCCTATCCGGGCCGCAAGATCATGGGCGAAAGCGCGCTGGAACAGGGCCTGGACACCATGTGGGACAACCGCATCTGGGTGCATATCCTCTATCGCATCGTCACCGCGTTCCATGTGCTGCACACCGGCCTGGGCTTCAAGCTTGAACTGACCAAGAACGAAGCATGGGGTGAGCACTGCCGCAAGGAGGCGCTGATGCATGCCGCCCTGGTCAATCGCCATCTGGCTGACGGCCGTGAATGGCTGCTGGGCGGTGCCGAGCCGACGTTTGCCGACATCACTTTGGCAACCGCCATTGCCTTCTCCAAGTTCCCGGTCAACGCCACCCCGCTGGATGAGCGTTTCGAGCATCTGGACAGCTACTGGCAGCGCTGGCAGCAACGGCCAGCCTTCCAGGCGGCCTACGCTGACCGCAGCAGCGGCATACCAGAGCTGGATTCGCCTACCGTCTGACAGCTCACGATGGGTAGCCGCTATCGAGGCCGTCACTACCTGACGGTCTCGGTAGGCGTCATGCCGAGCCCTTTTGCTTTAAGATGCCGCGCTTCCCCGAGAACTCGTCCTACGTACGAAAGGCACCCCAATGAGCAGCAACGCCCGCGAGGCCATACTCTTGGCTGCCCGAAACATTGCCCAGTCACAAGGCTACAACGGGCTGAATTTTCGTGACCTGGCGAATGAAGTCGGGATCAAGCCGGCCAGTATCTACTACCACTTTCCGAGCAAGGCCGACCTCGGCGTTGCCGTTGCCCGGCGCTATTGGGAAGACGGTGCGGCTGCGCTGGAAACCATTTCCGAGCAGACCCCCAACCCTGTCGAAGCGCTGCAGCGCTTCCCCGAGATCTTTCGGCGCTCGCTGGAGGCTGACAACCGGCTTTGCCTGGGCAGCTTCGTGGGGGCTGAAACCGATAACCTTCCCCCGGCCATGGCCGAGGAAATCCAGGCCTTCGCGCAGGTGAACATTGCCTGGTTGAGCCGGCTGCTGGTGGCGGCGCACGTGTGCGAACCGGCTGCAAGCGAGGTACGTGCGCGGGCTATTTTCTCGGCAGTGGCCGGCGCTCAACTGGTTGCCAGAAGCCACTCGGACATCTCGCTGTTCGATACGCTGATCGAGGCCTATCGGGCTTACGGGCCCCTGCCCCCCCGTCAGTAGCCTTCAGGGCCCACTTCCATTACCGCTGCACGCGAAACTGTTTCGGTGACTGCCCCGTACAGCGTTTGAAGAAGCGCGAGAAGTAGGCCGGGTCGGAGAACCCGAGGTTGTCGGACACTTCGGCGATGGTCATGCTGGTGTAGACCAGATCGCGCTTGGCCTCCAGCAGCAATCGCTGGTTGATCATCTGCAACGCAGATTGCCCCGCAAGGCGCCGACACAGCGCGTTGAGATGGGCAGTGCTGATGCCGAGCGTCGCGGCATAGTGGTCGATAGGCAGGTGTTCACGAAACCGCAGTTCCAGTGTCTTGATGAAGACCTGCAGATAGTCGCGCCCCCGATCGACTTGCAAGGTGTCCGATGAGGACAGTGCCTGTTTGCGCCGACTGAGCCAGATCGACAGTATCGTGATCAAGGATTGCAGCATTGCATCGCGGCCCGATCGCTGTTGGCTGTACTCCTGGGCAAGGGCTGAAAACAGCGTGTCCAGATATGCACGCTCGGCACCGACCGGATAACACACAGCCGTGGTCAGCACCGGGCTGCCGAGCAAGGCGCCGAGCTGATGGGCCAAGGGTAGCGCCAGGCTGAGCACGTGGCCCTGGGTGTCGGCGGAAAATTTGAAGGTGTGCACGCTCAGCGCTGGAACGACCTGCAGCGAAGGAGAATCGACGAGATTGACCTCATCCTCGACCTTCAACGTGGCCTGCCCTGCCTGCACGTACAACAGTTGCACCAGATCGCTGTGCCGATGGGGTTTTATTTCCCAGCCATGCAGCTTGCTACGCTCGGGAATCGACTCGCAATGGATCAGGTCTGGCGTCGGCCAGGCCCCGGTTTCGCCGTACAGCTTGAACACCGGAACGGGCGCGGCGAGCAATTTCGACATTGTGTCTTCTCCCCTGCAACGATCCGCCGAAAGTCCATGAAATATGCCGGATATTGCCTTCTTATCTCAAGTCTGCTCATCAAAAATACAGGGGACAACAATAAAAGTGCACTGTAAGGGGTCACGCCCGCAGTCGCACCGCACAGGGCTGCTCACATGAAAACTCAAGTCGCTATTATCGGCGCCGGTCCGTCCGGCCTTCTGCTCGGCCAACTGTTGCATCGTGCTGGTATCGACAACGTCATCGTCGAACGCAAGGACCCCAACTACATCCTCTCGCGGATTCGTGCCGGCGTGCTCGAACAGGGCACCGTCGACCTGCTGCGCGAAGCTTCGGTCAGCGCGCGTATGGACGCCGAGGGTCTGGTGCACGAGGGGTTCGAACTGGCGTTCGATGGACGCAGTGAACGCATCGACCTCAGCGCTCTGACCGGCGGCAAAACGGTGATGGTCTACGGCCAGACCGAAGTCACCCGCGACCTGATGCAGGCCCGGGCCGCCGCCGGCGCGCTGACGGTCTACGAGGCCGACCAGGTTCAGCCCCATGACATGAAAGGCGACCATCCGTACCTGACCTTCCAGCGCAACGGCGAGACGGTTCGCCTGGACTGCGACTACATCGCCGGCTGCGATGGCTTTCACGGCGTGTCGCGGCAAGCGATTCCGGCAGAGGCCCTGAGCGTCTTCGAACGCACCTACCCCTTCGGATGGCTGGGTATCCTGGCCGACACACCGCCGGTCAACCACGAATTGATCTACGCCAACCATGAGCGTGGCTTCGCCTTGTGCAGCATGCGTTCGGCAACGCGTACCCGTTACTACCTGCAGGTGGGAGCAGAGGAGAAGGTCGAGGACTGGTCCGATCAGCGCTTCTGGGATGAATTGAAGCGTCGCCTGCCCGCGCCTGTCGCAGAGCGACTGGTGACCGGCCCGTCCATTGAAAAGAGTATCGCGCCGTTACGCAGTTTCGTGGTGGAGCCGATGCAATACGGCCGTTTGTTTCTACTCGGCGATGCCGCCCACATCGTCCCGCCCACGGGAGCCAAAGGCCTGAACCTGGCGGCCAGCGATGTCAGCACTCTGTATCGCATCCTGCTCAAGGTCTATCGCGAAGGGCGTACCGACCTGCTGCAGAAGTACTCGCACATCTGCCTGCGCCGCGTCTGGAAAGCCGAACGGTTCTCTTGGTGGATGACCTCGATGTTGCACCGTTTTCCCGACACCGATGCCTTCGGTCAGCGTATCCAGCAGACCGAACTCGACTACTTCGTGGGTTCGCCTGCCGGCCGCCAGACCATCGCCGAGAACTACGTGGGGTTGCCGTATGAAGACATAGAATGAATACGAGCTTCCAGTGCGGTACGGAAACTGCATTGATCTGGCTTTGCCGCCAAGCCAATGACGCCTTTTATGAAACCAAGCGACTTTACCCCAGCCAGACTATCGCCGTCGTTGCTGAGCAAAGCCCTGATAGGCTTCATTGCATTGGTGTGCCTGTCCTTGAGTCTGGCGACCGCCTGGCAAATGAGCTTGTCCCGGGAAGAACGTCTGGCGGCTGCCAAAGTTGCAGTTTCCAATATCGTCCGTGCCGCCGAACAGCAAGCTCAAGATACGGTGCGACAAGCTGACAATACCTTGCGTGATCTTGTAGAACGCGTAGAGCACGACGGGCTTGCGATCGACGCGCGAGCGCGCTTGGCGAAGCTGATGGCGGCAAACGTGTCGAACGTCGAGGCTGTCCAGGGGCTGTTCATCTTCGACGCCCAGGGCAACTGGATAGTCAACTCGTTCTCCGAGATCCAGACCCACGATAACGGTGATCGTCCTTATTTCATCTATCACCGTGATCACAGTGATACAGCCACGCGAATCGGCTCCATCGTGAAAAGTCGCATCACCGGGGATATGGTCATCCCGATCAGCCGACGTATCAATGGCGCTGACGGCACTTTTGCCGGTGTGGCATTGGCCACGGTGCCCGTTGCCTATTTCCAGACGTTCTTCGAGCGAATGGATGTAGACGACCAGGGCGTTATTTTCCTGGCACTGAACAACGGTGACCTGCTGGCTCGACGCCCCACCTTGACCGCGCTGATGACCACCAACCTTGCCAAAGGCGATATTTTCTCGCGCTATCTGCCCGAGAGTGACAGCGGTATTGCCGTGACCAAGTCTTTGGTGGACGGTGTGGAAAGGATCTATGCCTACCGCCGAGTCACCGGCCTGCCGATCGTCGCGGCCGCGGGTGTCTCCTCCCAACACGTATTCGCTCCCTGGTGGGCGTATGCCTATCGGTCGGCGGGGCTGATTGCGCTGATCTGCCTTGCCTTGATAGGGCTGAGCGTCTTGCTGTACAAGCAAATTCAGCAACTGATAACGGCGGAAAGCGAGCTGCACAGCGCCCAGAATGAACTGGAGATCATCGCGCAAACCGACAGCCTGACGCAGTTGCCCAATCGACGTTGCTTCGACTTTGCCGTGCGCAAGGAATGGGCGCGAGCCAGCCGCAATCGCTCGACGCTGGCGATCATCCTGTTGGACATCGATTGGTTCAAGCAATACAACGACCAATACGGGCATGTCCGGGGCGATGACTGCCTCATGGAAGTCGCCAACCTGATAGGCAGTGCGGTGCACCGAGCCGGGGATCTGGCGGCACGTTATGGTGGCGAGGAATTCGTGATTCTGCTACCGGAAACGGATCTTGCCGGTGCGCTCAGCGTCGCCGAAAAGGTCAGGCTGTCCATTTTCAATGCCGGCATAGAGCATTCAGCCAGCGCGCTGGGCAACGTCACTGTCAGCTTGGGCGTGGTGGCAATCAATGCACCCAAACATGACGCCTATACCGCGGCCCTGAAGGAGGCGGACAGGCTCCTGTATCGTGCCAAAAACCGAGGCAGAAACCGTGTCGAGGCGAACGAGCTGCTGGGTGCACAAGCAACCGGTTCATACGCTAGCAGCCTGGTGACTTAGCGCATCTGCCCGGGATTATCCCGAGCCTGGGCTGCCGTCTGTAACCGCAGCCCAGCCCCGCTCCTCACACTTTGAAGCGTCGTACCACAGCGATCAGATTGGCGTTGGATGCGGCGAGCGCAGACGTGCTCTTCTCGGTTTGAGCGCCTCCTGCCACCAGGTCCTCGACTATCTGCCGCACCGCTACCATGTTGCGGTTGACCTCTTCACTGACGGCGCTCTGCTCTTCAGCCGCAGTGGCTATCTGCGTGCTGAGGTCGTTGATGCATACAACCGATTCGGTCATCGCATCCAAGCCTTCGTTCACCCGGGAGGTCTTGTCTACCGTGGCCTGGCAGCGCGCCTTGGTGCTTTCCATCGCCACCACGGCAGCACTGACACCCTGCTGCAGACGGGTGAGCATTTCATTGATTTCCGAGGTGCTTGATTGGGTACGGCCTGCCAAGGCTCTTACTTCATCGGCAACCACTGCAAAACCGCGGCCTTGTTCGCCTGCACGCGCCGCCTCGATCGCAGCGTTGAGCGCGAGGAGATTGGTCTGCCCGGCAATGTCACCAATCACGCCCAGTACAGAATTGATGCGCTGGGCATCGTGTTCCATTGCCCTGACCTTGGTAGTGGCTTCTTCCACTTCCGAGATCAGTTCGCGGACACTGCTCGACGCATCTTCGACCACCACCTTGGAATGCCGGGCCTTCTCGCTCGCCACCTGGGTCATGCTCGCCGTTTGCGCGGCATTGCGGGCGACGTCATCGGCGGTAGAGCTCATTTCGGTGATGGCCGTCACCGCTTGATCGGTTTCATTGGCGTGGCGAGTCAGAATGCTGTTGGTGCCACGGGACTGTCCGCGTAGCTGCTCGATACCCTCGGCAATCAATGAAGACGAGTCGGACACTTCACTGATCATTTTCTGCAGATAGACGATGAAGCGGTTGATCGAGTGGCCCACTGCGCCAACTTCGTCCTCGGCGCGAATGACGATGCGCTTGGTCAGGTCGGCATCACCGGCCGACAAGGTATCGATATTGGTCTTGAGCACCGCCAAACGGTTCATCAGTTGCCTGAGGGCGAACACGATGACCAGCAGCATGATGACCACCATCGGGATCTGCAGCATCGCCAGGGTCTTGAGCACATGGCTGCTTTGCGCCGTCAGCACTTCGGTGGGTTGGGCTACCGCCATCTGCCACGGTGTGCCTTCGACGGGCATCAGGAACAAGGTGTATTCCTTGCCATTGCTGCCGACGAACGTCGAACGCGTGGCACCGGGGCTTTTCAGCAAACCCTGCAATGCTGCCGCAAAGGGGTATTGGCCAGCCAGGTCGCCGAGATTCTTCAGTACGTTGTTGCCTGGAATCTCCGGCTGGTTGCTCAGAACTTTGCCGTCGCTCTCGACGATCATCAGTTCCGCGTTGATCTCGCGCTCTTTCTGCGCGATCAGCTCATTGAAGAAGCCCAGCGTCACATCGATGGTCGCAACGCCATAGGCGGCGCCGTCCTTGGTAATGGCCATCGCGCAGTTGGTGCGCGGCTCCGGGCTGGCATCGTCCTGGTAGGCTGATGCCCAGTTGCACTGCCCCGCAGGGGCCTTGAGCCCACCGAGGTACCAGGACTGCTCGAAGTAGTTTTTCGATTCAGGCGAGTTCCAGTGGGTGTTGACTATCAACTGGCCGCTGGCATCGCGGTGATAGAACGTACTGTGCTTGGCCCGGCCCACGGTCCGTTTATCGGGAAGAGGCCAGATACCACCGCCGAATACCTTCGACTCGCCGTACTGGTTGACCATGCTGGGCAGCAGGCGGTCGATACTGTCGCTGTCGAGTTGCGCAACCGTCTCGGTAATCACCCGCTGCTGCGCCTGCACCCGCGCCAACTCGCGCTTGATGACGGCACTGATTTCCCCTGCCTCAGTGACCAACTTGCGTTCATCGGTGCTTGTAAGGCTGGGTGTGATGAAGTAATTGACCCCAATCGCCGTCAGCACCGCGACGAGCAGAACGAAGCCTACGAAAGTAGCGGTGTAGCGAGTTTGAATGGTGTGGAGCATGAGGGGCGCATCCGCAAGGTGTGGAGTTATTGATCTTGTATAACCTTATCGGCGCGGAACTTTGTCGCATGAGTGCAAGCCCTGATAAAACGCGAAAATCTCGGTTAATCAGGGGCGTGCACGGCTTGCTTATTCAGTGCGATCAGAGCGCGTTCACCTGACCGATCGCCAGTGGCTCGGCGCTTTCGCCGATGCCGTTTTCCAGGGGTGCGCCAAACGCATCGAGGCTGATCTGGAAGCGATCACCCGGCTGGGTTTTCACGCCGTCGGCGAATGACAGTGTCGCGGTGCCGAAGTAATGCACGTGGACATCGCCCGGGCGCAGAAACTGCGCGTATTTGAAGTGATGGAATTCAAGGTTGGCGAGGCTGTGGCACATGTTGTCTTCGCCGCTGAGAAACTCCTTTTCCCAGAGCGTTTGGCCATTGCGAATGATGCGGCTGGTGCCGGCAAGATGCGCTGGCAATGCACCCACGCGCAGTTCCGGGCCGTAGGCGCAGAAGCGTAATTTCGAATGGGCAAGGTAGAGGTAATTGCGCCGCTCCATGACATGGTCGGAGAACTCGTTGCCCAGGGCATAGCCGACGCGGTACGGCTGGCCATCCTCACCAATCACATACAGCCCGGTGAGTTCCGGCTCTTCGCCAGCATCTTCGGCGAAGGGTGGAACAGGGAAATCGGCCCCCGGCCGCACGACGATGCTGCCGTCCCCCTTGTAGAACCATTCCGGTTGCGCGCCGGCTTGGTCTTGTGCAGGTCTGCCGCCTTCCAGGCCCCATTTGAAGATGCGCATGGTGTCGGTCATGCCGGCTTCGACAGCGCCCTCTTGCTGGTGCATCTTGTCGCGCGCCGAAGCGCTGCCCAGGTGAGTCAGGCCGGTGCCGCTGATCAGGCAATGCGCAGGGTCTTCGTGATCGAGCGGCGGCAATACGCGGCGCTCTTGCAACAGTTGCGCGTAGTCCGGCCCCGGTCGCGTGCCACGGGCGGCAACTTCATCGGCCAGGCCGTGGTGACCGCGAATGGCCGCCAGGGCCAGCTCACGGGTCGTGCGGGTGTCATTGATCACCTGGACGTGGGCGCCCTCGACAACGCCAACCTGGCGTCCCCCGTCGGTGTTTTCGAATTGAATCAGACGCATGTGTGGCCTCCGGAACGTCATGGTTGGCGCCGCCCGCAAGCGGCGCCAAAGGGTCACTCGATGATGTTGAAGTCGCTCAGGTATTCATCGGAGATTTCCAGGCCCAGACCCGGGGTGTTGTCGTCGAGCTGAATGTAGCCGTTGACCGGTTGTGGCTCGCCCTTGAACACGTAATAGAAGAGTTCATTGCCGACCTCGACGTCGAACACCGGGAAGAACTCGGCCATCGGCGACGCCGTTGTCGACATGGTCAGGTGATAGTTGTGCATTTGCCCAGCGTGCGGGATGACGGGCACCGACCAGGCTTCGGCCATGGCGTTGATCTTGCGGGCAGCGGTGATGCCACCGACACGGTTGGTGTCGTACTGGATCACGTCGATCGCACGGCGTTCGAGCAAGTCCTTGAAACCGTAGGACGTGAATTCGTGCTCACCGCCGGAGATCGGCATGATGCCCATCTTCTTCAGCTCGATGTAGCCTTCGATGTCGTCGGCAATCACCGGCTCTTCGAGCCAGCGCGGTTCGAACTCGGCGAGCTTGGGCAGCATGCGACGGGCGTATTCCAGGGTCCAGCCCATGTAGCACTCGAGCATGATGTCGACGTCGGGGCCGGCCAGCTCGCGCAGGGCGCGCACTTGTTCGATGTTCTTGCGCATGCCGGCCGGGCCGTCTTTCGGGCCATAGCCGAAACGCATTTTCAGCGCAGTGAATCCCTGGTTCAAATAGCCCTGAGCCTCTTCGAGGAACAGGTCAAGGTTGTCATTGGCGTAGAGCTTGGAGGCATAGGTCCAGATCTTTTCCTTGGTACGGCCACCCAGCAGTTTGAACACCGGTTTGTTGACCGCCTTGCCCATGATGTCCCAGATCGCGATGTCGATTGCCGAGATCGCCGCCATGCCGATGCCCTTGCGGCCCCAGGCGTGGCTCTGGCGGTACATTTTCTGCCAGATGTATTCGTTGTCGAACGGGTCTTCACCTATGGCGATCGGCGCCAGATACGTGTCGATGATTTCCTTGGCCACACGTGGCGCCAGGGCGCAGTTACCGATGCCGACCAGACCGGTGTCGGTCTCGACTTCCACCACCAGCCAGCCGTGGAAACGGAACGAGCCCATGGCGTCGCCGCGCTCGAACAGAATGTCACTGGCGTTGGTGCAGAAGTGCGCCTGGGGCGGAACGACTTTGCCTTTCCACTCGAAAACGCGGGTACGGATGGCTTTGATTTTCATGGATTCAGATTCCTTGCGCTGCCGATTTCTTGTAATTGTCGAGTTGTGTTCAGTAGCTGTTGCCCGCCCATCCGGCAGGCAATTTCGAACGCTTGGCGAATGGCGCCGACGTTGGCTTTGCCCTGCCCGGCAATATCGAATGCGGTGCCGTGGGCCGGGGTGGTGATCGGGATCGGCAAGCCGCCCTGCACCGTTACGCCGCGGGAGAAGCCCATCAGCTTGATCGCGATCTGCCCTTGGTCGTGGTACATCGTGACCACCGCGTCGAAGGCACTGGCATCGCCCTGGACCTTGAGGAAGATCGTGTCGCCCGGATACGGGCCTTCCGCGGCAATGCCCATGGCCTGCGCCGAACGCACTGCCGGGCCGATGATGTCCAGCTCTTCGCGACCGAACGAGCCGTTGTCGCCGTTGTGCGGGTTCAGCCCACACACGCCGATGCGCGGTTTTGCCAGGCCGCTGCGCTTGAGCGCGGTGTCGATCAACTGAATCGCTTCGATCACCCTGGTCTGCGACAGCAGGCCCGGCACGTCGGCCAGGGCAACGTGCGAGGTCACGCGCGAGGTCCACAGGTTGTCGAGCACGTTGAATTCGCAGAACGGCCCAACGAAGCCCAGCAACTCGGCGAACCAGTGCAGCTCATCGCTGTGGGCCATGCCGGCCATGTGCAGCGAGGTCTTGTTCAACGGGCCGAACAGCACGGCGTTGGTGGTGCCGGCTTCGGTCAAGCGCAACGCCTGTTCAAGGGTGTCGAGGCTGTAGCGACCGCCGATGACACTGGCTTCACTGCGGGCGAACTCGCCAAGCGTATCGCCGCGGAAGTCATACAACAGCGGCGTGTCATCGACGAACGACAACTGCTCGAGCGACTCCACGCGGCGGTAGGGAAATTCCATTCCGGCGATGCGCATGCCGCGCTGCATTTCCGCTTCGTCGGCGATCAGGATCACGTTGGCCTGGCTGCGCACCGAGGGCTCGGCGAGCAGCCGTGCGATCAGTTCCGGGCCAATGCCGGCCGGGTCGCCAAGGACCATGGCGATGGATGTCTTGTTCATGCTTCACTCCTCAAGGGTTCAGGCCGTGTCCGGTCAAGGGTGCCCGGCTCGCAGCGATAGACGCGCTGCGCATTGCTGTAGAACAAACGCTCCTGATCGGCCAGGGGCAGATCGGCAACGATGGATTTGAAACCGTTGTAGATGACGTCGAACGAGCCACACAGGCTGTCTACCGGAAAATTGCTGGCGAACATCACGCGGTGGGTGCCGAACATCGCGATGACCTCGCGCACGATCCATGCGTTGTCCTTGGTCCGCCACGCCTGGCGCAGCTGGCCGAGGCCTGACACCTTCACCTGCACGTTCGGCCACTCGGCCAGCCGCGCCATGGCCAGGCGCCAGGCGGCCAGGCCTTCGGCGCTGCGATCATCGGGCAAGCCGGCATGGTTGAGGATCAGCGTGGTGCCCGGAAAATCCCGCGCCAGCCATTCCGCCTCATGCAGATTCCACCACGGCGTCTGCAGGTCGAAATGCAGGCCCAGCCCCTGCAGCGCGGCATAATTGCGCCGCCAACGCTCGTCGCTCATCAGGCTGCGCACGCGCCCGACCTGGGCACGTGTGGTCGGGCCTCCAGGCTTGTGGCGCACACTGCGCACGCATTTGTAGGAGGCTTGCTCGGCCAGTACGGCGGCGGCCTCGGGATGATCCAGCCAGGCTTGCGCGACGATCGCATTGGGCAAACCGTAGCGGCGGGCGAGTTGTTCGACGAAGCGGGTTTCGCCCACCGGGTCCTGCGGGTCCCATTCCGATTCGATGTACACCGTCTGCACGACCTGGTGAGTACCGGTATCGGCGAGGTAATCGTCGGGCAGGTAGCTGCGTTTGATCGCGCTGTAATCGCCATAGCGGAACGCGACACTGGCATCGGCCGCCAGCCACGGATGGGGGTTGATCGAAGGATCCCAGAAATGATGGTGAGCATCGATGATCGGACCGTTCCACAGCTCGGCCATGGCGCACCTCATTGGTGATTTATTGTTCTTTTGATTGATCGTTCTTCTGGGTGCAATCCACCGCAAAACACGGCGTTGGTGTGCACTATCGAAGGCTCCCCGATAACCGTCCAATCAAAACTTGGAATAGAGCGATAGCCTGGAGTTATCTCAACGGGGTTTTTGCGTGTCTGCGGATGGGTTGCAGCGAGCCGGAGTTTCTTATGAAATGGCTCTGGACCGGCACCTACACCCTGCTGCGTGGCTTCCTGCGAGGCTAGCTATAACCCCTGGTTATCGGTGTATGTATTGTTTTGACTAGACGCGGAGCCTGCACCTTCCCACACTCACTCCAGGCTTGCGGTTCGACCGCTCAGACAAGTCACTTATAACAACTACAAGAAAACGAGGCTCTTTCCATGCGAAATGCATTCGTCCGTCGCACATCCCTTCTCATGCTCGGCTGCTCCATGGCCGCTGCCGGCGCTTTTCCAGCGCTCGCCACGGCGGCCTGGCAACCGGACAAGAATGTCGAAATCGTCGTCGCGGGTGGGCCCGGTGGCGGCACCGACCAGTTGGGCCGCCTGATTCAGTCGATCATCTCCACGCACAAGCTGCTCGACGTCAACACCATCGTCCTCAACAAGGGCGGCGGCAATGGCGCCGAAGCGTTTCTCGACCTGAAGATGAACAAGGGCGATCCGGAAAAACTGGTGATCGGCACCAACAACATCTACCTGCTGCCGCTGGTGGCCAAGCTCGGTTACCAATGGCAGGAACTGACCCCTGTGGCGGCCGTCGCCGAGGATGACTTCATTCTGTGGAGCTACAAGGACGCGCCATGGAAAGACGCCAAAGGCTTCTACCAGGCGGCCCAGGCTGACCCTGCGAAAATGCGCATGGGCGGCAGCCAATCCAAGGATGTCGACCAGACATTGACCTTGCTGCTCAACCAGACCAACAACAGCAAGCTGGTCTACATCCCGTTCAAGAGTGGCAGCGAAGCCGCGACCCAACTGGCCGGCAAGCACATCGCCGCCAACGTCAACAACCCCAGCGAAAGCATCAGCCAATGGCGCGGCGACCAGATCGAGCCGCTCTGCGTGTTCAGTAAAGAACGCATGACCTACACCGACAAAGTGGCCGGCGACAAATCCTGGGCCGACGTGCCGACGTGTTACGAACAAGGCCTGGGCATCGATCAATATCGCTTCCCGCGCACCGTGTTCATGCCAGGCGAGGTCACTGCCGAACAGCGCGCGTTCTATGTCGAACTGATGCGCAAAGTCACCGAGACGCCGGAGTTCAAGGCCTACGTCAAGCAGAATGCATTGGTACCGACCTTTCTCGAAGGCGAGCCGCTGACCGCCTACATCGAAAAAGACACCGCCCGCGTGACACCGGTGTTCAAGGAAGCCGGCTGGCTGAAAAACTGAGTCGCCTGCGGCCGTCCGCCTACGTACGGCCGTCATCTGCTGGAGGTGTTTCATGTCCCATTCTTCGGATTCACCGGCGCTGGTCGGCACCCGCTGGGTCGAACTTGGCCTGACACTCTTCACCACGCTGATTGGCGTGGTGGTGATGTTCGGCAGCGTCGAACAGGGTATCGGCTGGGGCGATTCCGGCCCCGAGCCGGGTTACTTCCCTTTCTACATTGGCCTGCTGCTCAGCGCCGC
Source organism: Pseudomonas sp. CFBP 8770 (assembly GCF_014841705.1). Lineage (NCBI taxonomy): Bacteria > Pseudomonadati > Pseudomonadota > Gammaproteobacteria > Pseudomonadales > Pseudomonadaceae > Pseudomonas > Pseudomonas sp. CFBP 8770. Next base: position 205,673 of record NZ_JACYUL010000002.1, on the reverse strand, counting down.
CAGCCTGGGCAACGGCGTGTTGACCCTGGTGCGCTGGAAAGCGTTGAGTATTGCGTTCGTCAGCCGCAGCGCCTTTGGCCAGGTGTTGTCGGTGTTCATCCCGATTGCCCTGTTCGTCGGCGCGATGCCGTTGGTGGGCATCTACGTGTCATCGGCCTGCTTCATTGCCTGGTTCATGTGGAGTGACAAGGCACGCGCCACGCCCTACAGCAAATGGAAGATCGCAGGCATCTCCCTCGGTGCAGTGCTTGCCAGCTACCTGATCTTTGCGCTGTGGTTCAAGGTCCCGCTGGATGGCGGTCCGTTGGGCGAATGGATTGCCCAGACCGTGAGATATTTCAAATGAGCGAATTCGATTCCTTGTTGCAGGGCATGAACCTGATCCTGACCCCGGGCCACATCGGCCTGATGGTGATCGGCGTGCTGCTGGGTATTCTGGTGGGGGTGTTGCCCGGTCTCGGCGCGCCCAACGGCGTGGCGTTGCTGCTGCCGCTGACATTCACCATGTCGCCGGTGTCGGCGATCATTCTGCTGTCGTGCATGTACTGGGGTGCGCTGTTCGGCGGCTCGATCACCTCGATTCTGTTCAACATACCCGGCGAGCCGTCATCGGTGGCGACCACCTTCGACGGCTACCCCATGGCCCGCGAAGGCCGTGCTGCCGAGGCATTGACCGCCGCGTTCAGCTCGGCGCTGATCGGCGCCCTCGCCGGTGTCCTGCTGCTGACGTTCCTGTCGACACGCATCGCCGAGTTCGCCATGTCCTTCAGTTCGCCGGAGTTCTTTGCGGTGTATCTGCTGGCGTTCTGCACGTTCATCGGCATGAGCAAGAATCCACCGCTGAAAACCGTGGTTGCGATGATGATCGGCTTCGCCATGGCCGCCGTCGGCATGGACACGGTGTCCGGCAACCTGCGCCTGACGTTCGACCAACCGATCCTGATGACCGGGATCAGTTTCGAAGTGGCGGTGATCGGCCTGTTCGGCATCGGCGAAATTCTCTGCACCGTCGAGGAAGGCCTGGTGTTTCGCGGCGAACATGCGCGTATCACACCGATGGTCATCCTGCGCACCTGGGCCAAGCTGCCGCGGTACTGGTGGACGATCGTGCGCAGCACCCTGGTAGGTTGCTGGATGGGCATCACCCCGGGCGGGCCGACGGCGGCCTCGTTCATGAGCTACAGCCTGGCGCGGCGCTTCTCGAAGAACCGCGAGAATTTCGGCAAGGGTGAACTCGAAGGCGTGATCGCCCCGGAAACCGCCGATCACGCGGCAGGCACCAGCGCGCTGCTGCCGATGCTGACCCTGGGCATTCCCGGCTCGGCAACCGCGGCAGTGATGCTCGGTGGTCTGATGATCTGGGGCCTTCACCCCGGGCCGACGCTCTTCGTCGAGCAGCACGACTTTGTCTGGGGGTTGATTGCGAGCATGTACCTGGGCAACGTGGTGAGCCTGATCGTGGTGCTGGCCACCGTGCCGCTGTTCGCTTCGATCCTGCGCATTCCGTTCTCGATCATCGCGCCAATCATCATCATGGTCTGCGCCATCGGTGCGTACTCGGTGCACAACTCGTTCTTCGACGTGGTGTTGATGCTGGGCTTCGGCGCCCTGGGTTACCTGTTCAAGAAACTGGGCTACCCGATTGCGCCGCTGGTGCTGGCAGCGGTGTTGGGCGACAAGGCGGAAGATGCGTTCCGGCAGTCGATGCTGTTCTCCGACGGTCACATCGGTATCTTCTGGTCCAACCCGTTGGTGGGTGGCTTGACCACGGCGGCTCTGCTGATGCTGTTCTGGCCGCTGATCTCCAAAGCACTGCAAACCGTGCTGGGCCTGCGCAAATCCCCCCTGCCGAAGGCAAAATCGGTGCTGTGACACGCCGTGCTGGCAACGCCTGGCATTTGTTGTCAGGCTTGCCGCAGTTCATTCTCGCGAGCCCGGCCCATGACCCGAATTCCCGATGCCAACGTGATCCACGGCCGCCTGCGCCTGCGCCAACTGCGGCTGATGCTGACGCTGCAGGAATTCGGTTCACTGCGCCGCGCTGCCGATCACATCGGCATGACCCAACCCGCCGCGACCAAGATGCTGCACGAGGCCGAGGATCTGCTCGGTGTCGAACTCTTCGAGCGCCTGCCACGCGGCATGCGCCCTACGCCGTTCGGCGAAACCGTCACTTACTACGCGCGCATGGTGTTCGCTGAATTGAGCGGCATGCGCGAGGAGCTGGTGGCGCTGGAATCCGGCAACCTCGGCCGGGTCGCCGTGGGTGCGATTCCGGCACTGGCCTCGGGCTTGTTGACCCGCACCATCGCCACCTTGAAACAAAGCCACCCTCGCCTGTCGATGAGCATTCAGGTCGACACCAGCGACGTGCTGGTGCAGGCGCTGTTGCAGGATCAACTGGACATCGTGCTGGGGCGGATTCCGGCCGGCGCCAGGGCTGAAGAACTGCTGTTCGACAGCCTGGGTGAGGAAGCCCTGTGTGTGATCGCCGGCGCACAACATCCTTTGTCCAAGGAGAAACAGCTGAGTTGGGCCGAGTTGCAGAACATGACCTGGGTGTTGCAACAACACCCCAGCCCGATGCGTTCGATCATCAATCAGGTGTTTCACAACGCGCGCGTGGACATCCCCAGCAGCATCGTCGAAACCACCTCGATCATGACCTTGCTGTCCTTGGTACAGCAGACCGACATGCTCGGCGTGACACCGGTGTCGGTGGTCGAGGACTATCCCGGACGGCATCTGCTGGCGGTGTTGCCAATCAAGTTCGAAGCGCGCCTGCCACCGTTCGGGCTCATCACCCGACGCCATCGCATCCAATCCTCAGCGATGCAGGCGTTCATGAACTCGGTGCGCGCGGAGCACGCATTGGTCAAATGAGCGGCGAGAAGAATCAAGCACACTGATGAATAGACCGCGCAAATTAAACGTTCGAGAGCTTCGCGTGACGTTCGCAACGCCCTTTTCAAGGCACTGAACTTTTAGGTATTTGAGCGATTGCAGAGGGCGCCGCCCGTGTCATACTACGTCCTACAACTAGAACGACAGGATGTCTCAAAGGCCCTGGCGCACGACCAAAGGAAGGCTGTTTTTCATGAATTTTGAAAGCGAACGCGTCCGCCAAATCTCCTCGTCCCCCAGCATGGTCATCTCCATGCGTGCCAAGCAGTTGTCCAGCGAAGGTCGCGATATCGTCGACATGAGCCTGGGCGAACCCGACTTCGACACCCCTGCGCATATCATCGAGGCCGCGCATCGGGCAATGCTCGACGGGCACACTCGCTATACCGCACCGCAGGGCACCCTGCCCTTGCGCAAGGCCATCGTCGCCAAGTTTCAGCGCGACAACGGCCTGACTTATAGCGTCGACGAAATCACCATCGGCAACGGCGCCAAGCAGGTGATCTACAACACCTTCGTTGCAACGCTGGAACCCGGCGACGAAGTGGTCATACCCGCGCCCTATTGGGTGTCGTACTCCGATATCGTCACCTTGAACGGCGGCGTGGTGCGGGTCATTCCCTGTGGCATCGATGCAGGCTTCAAGCTCACGCCGCAGGCCCTGCAAAGTGCGTTGAACGACAAGAGTCGCTGGCTGATTCTCAACTCGCCTTCCAACCCCTGCGGGGCGATCTACTCTGAAGCCGAGTTGCAGGCACTGGGCAAGGTGCTGGAGGATTTCCCCAATGTGCTGGTGATGTCCGATGAAATCTACGAGCACGTGCTGCTCGCCGACCAGCCTTTCGTGTCATTTGCCAGCGCCTGCCCGCACCTGCGCGAACGCACCCTGCTGATCAACGGCGTGGCCAAGGCCTACGCCATGACTGGCTGGCGTATCGGCTACGGCGCAGGGCCCAAAGGTCTGATCGCCGCCATCAGCAAGATCCAGTCACAGAGCACGTCGGGCGCGAGCGCCATCAGTCAGGAAGCGTCCCGCGCAGCGCTCGAAGGCCCGCAGGATTTCGTCAGCAGTTGCGCCAGGGAATACGCCCAGCGCGGCAAGCTGCTGGTAGACGGCCTGAGCCAATGCCCGGGCCTGCGCCTGAGCGCGCCGGCCGGTGCGTTCTACGCTTTCCCGGAATGCAGCCAGTTGTTCGGCCGCACCACGGCGCAGGGCAAGGTGCTCGGGGACGACGTAGCGCTGTCGGCCTACCTGCTCGATCACGCCGGTGTCGCCGTCGTGCCGGGCGCAGCGTTCGGTATGCCAGGGTACTTCCGACTGTCATTTGCCACTTCACGCGAACAGATAACCAAAGCTGTCGTTGCCATTCGCGAAGCGCTTTCAGCCCTGCGCTGACGCTATCGCTTTTCGTTGTGCCAAAGCTGCCATAACAACATCGGAGATCTACATGCTCGATCAAAAGAAACAGCTGCTTGCCCTGGTTGTCGCGGTTTGCCTGGGCGCCAGCGCTGCGCAGGCTGAAGAACTGACCGGTACACTGAAAAAGATCAAGGAAGTGGGCACTGTCACGCTGGGCTACCGCGATGCGTCGCTGCCTTTCTCCTATCTCAACGACGCCCAGCAGCCTATCGGCTACAGCATCGAGTTGTGCAAGAAAATCGTCGACCAGATCAAGGTCAAGGTCGGTGAGCCCAACCTCAAGACCGAATACGTATCGGTCGTTGCGGCCACCCGTACCCCGTTGTTGATCAACGGCACCATCGACATGGAGTGCGGCGTTACCACCAACACCGTCGAGCGCCAGAAGCAGATCGGATTCCTGCTGACCAGCTACATCGCCAGCGCCAAATACGCCGTGAAGAAAACCGCCGGCATCGACAGCGTGGCCGATCTGAAAGGCAAATCGGTGGTAGTGATCACCGGCGGCAGCGGCGAGTGGATCACCAAGAATCTGGACCGCGAAAAACAGCTGGGCTTGAAAATCCTCAACGCCAAGGACGGCGGCGAAGCCTTCCTGATGCTGGAAACAGGCCGTGCCGTGGCCTATATCAACGACGACGTGCAGCTGATGGCAACCATCGCGCAAAGCCGCAGCCCGGACGCCTACGCCTTGCTGCCTGAACCGATGTCAGCCGAACCCTACGCCATCGGCATCCGCAAGAACGACCCTCAATTCAAGACATTCGCCGACGATGTACTGCGCAACCTGTACAGCACCGGTGTGATCGATACGCTGTACCCGACCTGGTTCCAGCAGCCGATCCCGCCGAAAAACGCCACGATCAACTTGCCGATGAGCGATGCATTGAAGCAAGCCATCGCCAACCCGAACGACACCGGCGTCTGACCCGCCCCCTTCACGCCAGGCAGTGACGCGGCGCACATGCGCCGCGCCGCTGTGCGCCTGGCTGCATGCAGTGCTTCTCCCTGAACGTTGGTGTTGGCATGGATTACAACTGGAACTGGAGCGTGTTCTGGGATTTCGCTCCCGGAGAATCCGCCTCTTATCTGCATTGGTTGATCACCGGCACGAGCTGGACCCTGGCGACCACCCTCCTCGCGTTCACCCTGGCATTTCTGATTGGCGGCTTGGTGGGTACGTTGCGTACCAGTACCGTGCGCCCGCTGGTATGGCTGGGCAACCTGTATACCGAGGTGTTTCGCAATATCCCACTGCTGGTGCAGATGTTCATCTGCTTCTTCGTGGTCCCCGAACTGCTACCCCTCTCCTGGGGCGACTACCTCAAGCAAGACCTGCCCTACCCGTCTTTCTTCAGTGCCGTCGTGGCCCTGACCCTGTTCACCTCAGCCAAGCTTTCCGAGCTGTTCAAGGCGGGCATCGAGTCGGTTGCCTACGGCCAGCGCGGCGCAGCCCTGGCCCTCGGCTTGCGGCCGACCCAGATGTACCTGAACGTGCTGCTGCCGCAGGCGATCCGCGTGGTGTTCCCACCGCTGACGTCCGAGGCACTCAACACCCTGAAAAACTCTTCGGTGGCGTTGACCATTGGCTTGATGGAGCTGACCGCGCAGGCGCGTAACGTCAGCGAATACTCGTTCAATACCTTTGAAGCCCTTACCGCGGCAACCGTGATCTACGTGGCCATTTCACTGCTGATGACGTTCGTCATGGGTCGTATCGAAAACTCCCTGGCCGTTCGCGGCGCGACGAGGTAAGTCATGTTCGATCTAGACCCCAGTGTCATCGTGCGAGCCATGCCCGCACTGTGGAACGGCCTGAAGTTCACCTTGTTGCTGACACTTGTGGCGATGTCCGTGGGCATCGTTGTCGGCACCTTGCTGGCATTGATGCGCTTGTCGGGCAACCGCGTGATGCGCGGCTTCGCCCTGGGCTACGTCACGGTCATGCGCAGCATTCCGCTGGTGCTGGTGATCTTCTGGTTCTACTTTCTGATGCCGCTGCTGCTGCAGATGACCTTCCACACCGAACGCCCCGTGCAGATAGGCCCGGTAATGACTGCCTTCGTGACGTTCTGCATGTTCGAGGCGGCCTACTACAGCGAAATCATCCGCGGCGGCATCCAGAGTATTTCCGGCGGCCAGAAACAGGCAGCCCAGGCCCTGGGCCTGCGCCCGTCGCAAGCGATGCTCTACGTGATCCTGCCGCAGGCACTGCGGCGCATGCTGCCGTTGCTGCTGACCCAGACCATCATCCTGTTTCAGGACACCTCGCTGGTGTACGTGTTGTCGATCGCGGACTTCACCGGCGCAGCCAGCAAATTCGCCCAGCGCGACGGACGCCTGGTGGAGTTGTACCTGTTCGTGGCCCTGGTGTACCTGGTGATCTGCTACCTGCTGTCGCGGCTCAGTAAACGCCTGAAAAGAAGCACGGAGAGAACCGCATGATCCAGATGAAAAACCTGAGCAAGTGGTACGGCGATTTCCAGGTCCTGAAAGACTGCACGACCCAGCTGTCGCGCGGTGAGGTGATGGTCGTGTGCGGGCCGTCCGGCTCGGGCAAGAGCACCCTGATCAAGTGCGTGAACGGTTTGGAGCCGGTGCAAGAGGGAGAGATCTCCATTGAAGGTCAAGCGGTCACTGGCCGCGGTGTCGACCTGCCGAAACTGCGCGCCCGAGTGGGCATGGTCTTCCAGCATTTCGAGCTGTTCCCGCACCTGACCATCGTGGAGAACCTCAACCTGGCGCAGATCAAGGTGCTCAAGCGCGATGTCACCACCGCCACCAGCAAGAGCACGGCACTTCTGGAGCGTGTGGGCCTCAAGGCCCATGCGCACAAGTACCCCATTCAGCTGTCTGGCGGCCAACAGCAACGGGTCGCCATTGCCCGCGCCCTGGCCATGGACCCCATCGCCATGTTGTTCGATGAACCCACCTCGGCGCTCGACCCGGAAATGGTCAATGAAGTGCTGGACGTCATGGTGGAGCTGGCAGGCGAAGGCATGACCATGATGTGCGTCACCCACGAGATGGGGTTCGCCCGGAAGGTCGCCGACCGCATCGTGTTCATGGACGGCGGCGAAATCATCGAGGACGTGAAATCCGAAGAGTTCTTCAGCGCGCCCCGCTCCGATCGCGCTCGCAACTTTCTGTCGAAGATCTTGCAGCATTGAGTGCGGGGATGGTGCGCCTGCTGGGCCATCCCATAGGGCGATAGCGCTTCACACAGAGCGTGAGTCGGCGCGGCAACTGCCATGATACTGCGCCGATGGAGCGGGTATTTCGCAGCCTAAAAAGCGAATGGATATCGACGGTGGGCTACATGAGCGCTGCGTTGGCTAAACAAAAAATCGGTCGTTTCATGATGGAACGGTACAACTGGCGACGATCGCATCAGTTCAACAAAGGCTTGGCACCTGCCGTTGCCGAGAAAAAACTCAACGCAGTGTCCGGGATCAGTTGACCGCTACAAAATGACATTGAGCCAATTATTTAAAACCATAGAGGTTTAGATGGATACAAATATAGGATTTCATGACGCAGATAACTCTGTGCTAGATAGTTTGGATCTAATACACAAATTCAAGCCTTACAATGATAGCACTCTGGAAATGATTGCAGAAAGCTATTTGTGGTTCGCATCGCTTCGTAGCCTGAATGATCCGTTCGAAGGGGGTTTAAGTTATAAGTATGATCCAGGGCTAACCCTAGATCAAATATTGTATTCGGAGTTTGCTTTTTGTACTGATGAGACAAATATAGATCGTGAGCATACAGCGATACAAGCAGAACTAAAGGAATATCAGAAAAACCCCACTGGCTATATAGACAGAAAAAGGGAAGAACACAAAAAAAGTTTTGAGCGTTCAGTTGTAGATAACACGAAGAACTACGGTTATTTCTGCGCCTTAAGTGCTCCTAAGATAGATGAAGCGGCTAATGACGTTACCATCAATGATGACCAACAAAGGCTTAATCAGGTTCGTAGGAACCAAGAGGATATAAGCCTTTGGAGTCATTATGGGGATGGCTTGCGAGGTATCAGGATAACCTACGACCCACTGAAACTGAAGCAAATGCAAAATATCAGTACTGCACTTGTTACATATCAGGATAATCCGGAGCCAATCGATGCAATCTATGAAGTTCGCAGACGAAAAGGCCACTGGAAAGAGAGATGGAATCATATACAAAGCCTGACTATGTTCAATACCAAAGCTACATTATGGGCCAATGAGCGGGAAGTGAGAATTAGGACCGGCAATCAAGGCAAGGTGCGGATAACGCCAAATTCAATTAAGTGTGTTACGTTCGGCGAAAAGATGCCTAAGTATCGAAGGGTATTAATAATAGCTGCAACCATACAACACAACCCTAACGCAACTTTTTATGAAGCTCGCATTAGTAAAGACGAGTTCAAGATCGAATACACCGAATATGAAGTACCACCTTTGGTGTATTCGCCAGTGCAGCCAGCTTCTAAGAATCAAAAAACCTGATTCTTTTATGCGTTAATAACGTGCAGCATGTCCCTTGATTCAAGCCCATCGCCCGAGCGGAGTACTCCCATGACCGAACAGCCAAAAAGTGTGGACAGTATCGCGGTGCCGCTACTCAAGCAGGACACACGAGCAGGCGTGAGTGGCTACACGCTGGATCTGCTCCCCAAGCTTACCGGCCTTAGCAGGACAGGAGTTATTCACCTGGCCCTGCGACAGATGGCCGACCGGTATTTGCACAAGTACGACATGGACGACGGCCCGCTGAGTGACGCTCAGCACACTGCAATACGCCTCGCCAGCCGCGCTACGAGCATCCCGGCCGATCACTTCACCAAAAGGGTGTTTTAGGTCGCTGGGGGCTGCTAGGGTATAAAAAGATATCAATCACCCAGTGCATTCAGCATTGTCACCAGGCGCATACGCGGTGAACGATGGAAATTCACCATCGAGCGCAAAAAGATGCTCGACCGCCCATTTTCCATATCATTCGACACCGGGGCTAAAGGCATAGCAGTCTGCGCGCGAATCGAGCAGCAGATGGATGCCGGCCTCATCCCACCAGAAATCCGCGACCGCGCTACGGCGACCACGGACTAGGTGGAAACCATCCTACAGACGGTGCGCCGCTATGAGCTCGCGATGACGGTACCGGACTCTATGCAGTGGTCTACCAACCCCGGCCACCTTTTCAGGCGAAAATGATCGCCCCATAGAGGTGTGGGATGAGCGGACAACGACGTACCGTTGCCAACCAACGAATCCTCAATTTGATTGAAAGAAGTGTACGGCCCAACGAGTGATCACTTGCCCAGAAACCAAAAACCCCCGAAGCGCTAGGCGCTCCGGGGGTTTTTGACGTATCTAATATGGCGGTGAAGAAGGGATTCGAACCCTTGATACAGTTTCCTGTATACACACTTTCCAGGCGTGCTCCTTCAGCCACTCGGACACTTCACCGTTTCTCGGCGCACCTGTTCGGTGTGTCGAGGCGCGCTAATGTAGTCGATAGCGTTCGTGATGGCAAAGCTTTTCTGCAAGTTTTTCATGCGCTTAAGCCCAGCGCCGAATTCCCTCGGGCCTGTCAGCGTGACCGGCCAGTCAGTCAAGGCGCTTTACCCGGCCGGCAAGGCTGGGTAACGTCGGCGCCACAACACGACAAGGAATACCGGTATGAGTGAGCTGATCGATTACCAACTCGAGGGCGGCATCGTCACCTTGACCCTGAACAACGGCAAGGTGAACGCCATCTCGCCTGCCGTCATCGCGGCGCTCAACGAGGCTCTGGATCAGGCCGTAGAGGCGCGCGCCGTGGTGGTCATCACCGGTCAACCCGGCATTCTTTCCGCAGGTTACGACCTCAAGGTCATGACCTCGAACCCGGAGAATGCGATCAGTCTGGTCACCCAGGGCTCTACCCTCGCCCGCCGGCTGTTGAGCCATCCGTTCCCGGTCATCGTGGCCTGCCCGGGACACGCCGTGGCCAAGGGTGCGTTCCTGCTGCTGTCGGCCGATTACCGGATCGGCGTGGAAGGCCCGTTCCATATCGGTTTGAACGAGGTGCAGATCGGCATGACCATGCACCACGCCGGCATCGAACTGGCCAGGGATCGCCTGCGCCGTTCAGCCTTCCAGCGCTCGGTGATTGGTGCGGAAATGTTCGATCCCTCCGGGGCGTTGCAGGCCGGTTTTCTCGATGAGGTGGTACCGCCCGAGCAGTTGCAGGCCGCCGCCCTCGCTGCGGCGCAACGCCTGCAGAAGCTCAACATGAAGGCCCATGCCAGGACCAAGCTGAAGGCACGTAAAGCGTTCCTGGAGACTTTGGACGAAGCCATCCGGGTTGACCAGGAACAAGGCTTCTAAGAAGCGTCAGTACAAGCGGTAGGGAACATTGCCCACACGTTGGGTCTTCACTGTGGCGGGCGTGAGCAGGCCGCTGCGCAGTGCAATGCGCGATCGATGAACTGAACCGCGAACTGTGCCGCGCCGGGACACTCCTATCCACAGCAGGCCCATACCGGGTCGCCCTGCCAATCGAAGAAGTGAGCATCATGGGCCGAGTGGTCGCCGCCGCGGTATACAGCGCGGGCAAGAAGATTACCGACATCAGCCTCGACGAAGGCGCGCAATGGGCGCGGCGTCCGGGGCATTTCGTATGGATCGGCCTGGAACAGCCCGACGCCGAACAGATGAGTCAACTGCAGAAACAGTTCGACCTGCATGAGCTGGCCATCGAAGATGCTCTCGAGGTGCACAGCCGACCCAAGCTCGAAACCTTCGGCGATGCGCTGTTCATCGTGACCTATTCGCCGATCCGCCGAGACGGCAAAGTCGAGTTCGTCGAGACCCATATCTTCGCCGGGCGCGGCTACATCATCACTTGCCGCAACGGTCACTCGGCTTCCTACGCCTCGGTGCGCAAGCGTTGCGAAGCGCGGCCATTGCTGCTGGATCACGGCGAAGATTTCGTGCTCTACGCACTGCTCGATTTCGTCACCGAGAACTACCAGCCGGTCAGCGAGACCATTCACTGTGAAATCGAATCGCTGGAGCGCCGCGTACTCGGTGGCTCGCTCAACGAAGCCGACATCCAGCACCTGCACGGGCTGCGTCGCGAACTGCTGCGCATGCGCCGCTACGTGGCGCCCATGGTCGAGATCAGCGAAGAGCTGCAGCGGCTGGATTTCCCCTTCATCGACAAGAACATGCGCCCCTATTTCCGCGACGTGCAGATTCATGTGAACCGGCAGATGGAGGACCTGGCCACCATGAGCGACATCGCCACGCAGACCATCGAGATCGGCCTGCTGCTGGAGTCGTCGCGGCAAAGCCTGACCCAGCGCAAGTTTGCCGCGTGGGCAGCGATACTGGCGTTTCCCACGGCCGTCGCCGGTATCTACGGGATGAACTTCGAAAACATGCCGGAGCTGACCTGGCACTACGGCTACTACATCGTGTTGGGGGTCATCGCGTCCGGCTGCAGTGGCTTGTTCGCCGGCTTCAAGCGCGCTGGCTGGCTGTAGCCGCGCGCTGTCCGACCCTGCCACAGGGCGCGGCCGTCACGCTGCCGGCCGGGTGCCCTGCGCGACGAAACGCATCATCCACTCAGCCACGGTAATGCCGTGGTGATCACGGTCCAGGCTGGCAATGGCTTTCTGATACACCGGCTCGCCCAGGTGCTGCTGACGAATGTCGAGCAGCGCTCTGGAATAGTCATGGATGAATTCCGGATGCCCCTGGAAACACAGGACCTGATCACCGATCTGATAGGCCGCGAATGGGCAGAATTCGCTCGACGCCACGACCGATGCGTTCTGCGGCAGCGACGTCACCTGGTCTTGATGACTGATCAGCAGGGTCAACGTTTCGACTTCCGGACTCATCCAGGACGCACGGCTGGCCAGGCTGTATTCATGGGTGCCCACGCCCCAGCCTTGCGTCGCGCGCTCTGCCTTGCCGCCCAGCAGCAGCGCCAGCAACTGATGGCCAAAGCAGATGCCGAGCAGCTTGTCGCCGCGCTGGTAGCGCTCCAGCAGAAACGTCTTGAGCGTTTCGATCCACGGGTGGGTGGCAAAGGAGTCAGCCTTGCTACCGGTGACCAGATACGCATCGTAGTGGGCATCGGCCGGTGGGTATTCACCGTTCATCACATTGAACACGGTGAACTTGGCAGGAATGGGCTGGCTGGCGAACAACGTTTCGAACATGCGGCCGTAGCCATGGTATTGCTCGACCAGCTCGGGCCGCAGGACGTCGGTTTCCAGGATGCAGATGTTGAGGGTCATAGGTCACTCGATGGAGAGGGAACGCAGGTAACAAGCCTGCCCGTTATCGGCGCTGGCTGGCAAGTGAAGCTGCGCCGGATTTGCCCGATGAACGGTAATTAACACCACCGAGCTTGCATTTGCCTTCTTGGGCGTCTAGCACGGCATGTTCAAAATCGGCAAAAGAGTTCCTTAGTCGAGTTTGATCGAAACGACCCCATTTGCCGTGGCAAAGCGTTCTAAGCCCCGTCAATCAAGGGTTCTAAGGTAAAAGCATGACTATTGATGCGGCCGTATGGGCACATCGAGTCGTGGGGGGTGCACCTTTTCGCCAAGCTCAACCAAGGTTGCGGCATGGGTTGGCGCCAGGAAGAACATAACTCATAGGCAGTCTGCCATGTTCAAACATCCAAAGATCCGCCAGGCCGGACTCATTGTGTTCACCATGACGCTGGTGCTGATCCTGCCCAATCTGGGCAGGCTGTTCAGTTAAGGCGTTGCGGCCAGCCTGCAGACCGCTCTCGGATCTAGCCCTGGGTCTGACTCTGGGACTGCGGCGCAGTAGCCACGCTGACCACAGGTGCGCTCGGCGCGACCAGTACCTTGGCGTGCATCTGCTCGAAGCCGCCACCGCGACGCATGCCGCGCACCGGGCAGGCATCCAGGTAGTCCAGGCCTATCGCCAGTTTCAAGTGGCGTTCCGGACGCGCCAATTGGTTGGTCACATCGAAGCTGTACCAGGCATCGTCGAGCCAGGCTTCGGCCCAGGCATGACTGGCCATGTGCTCGGTGTCCTCGGTAAACAGGTAGCCGGACACATAGCGCGCCGGGACGCCCAAGCTGCGGGCACAGGCAAGAAAGGCATGGGTGTGGTCCTGACAAACCCCGGCGCCGCTGGCGAAGGCTTGCGCGGCACAAGTGTCCACGGCCGTCGCACCGCTGGTGTAGGTGATGTGCTGGTGCAGACCCTGCATGAGGTCGATCAGGCCATTGCGGTCGCGCCGCGTGTGGCACTGTTCGGCGGCAAAGGCACGCAAGGCGTCGTCGGCCTCGGTCAGCCGGGTAAAGCGCAGGAACGGCAACGGTGACTGTGTCTCGTGTTCGGCCTCGCGGGTTTCGTCGATCTCGACCTGGCCGCGCGCGCCGATGATGATCGCGTCGTGCGGGTCGTCCAGGGTCAGCACATGCAGGATATTGCCGAACGGATCGAGCTGAGCGCGCACCGGGCGCGGCAGGTCAAGCTGCCAGCTGAGAATGCGCTGGCGTTCGCTGTCATGCGGCGTAAGGCGCAGGTACTGGATGCTGGCGCGCACCTCGTCATCGTAGTGATAGGCGGTTTCGTGACTGATGTTAAGCCTCATACAGCCTCCAGATAGGCGCTGTGGATCGCATTGCCCAACTGGCGCACCAGCGGGATCTGTTCGTTCAACCACTCGTGCAGGCCTTCGTCGAGGATCTCGTCGATGCCGGTATAGCGCAGGCGCGCATCCAGTTCGGCAGCCAGGCGCTGGGCCGGGCGACCGTTGGCGCCGGGCAGGTCGGCGAGAATCTGGTTGATCTCTTCGGTACACGCGCGCAGCGAGCGCGGCACGTCGGCGCGCAGCAGCAACAGTTCGGCCACCGGCTTGGCGGCCGGTGCATCGCGGTAGATTTCGGTGTAGGCCTCGAAGCTCGACAGCGCGCGCAGGAGCGCGCTCCATTGGTAGTAACCACGGGCCGAGCTGTCGTCGACCGAATAGGCATCGTCGCCGAGCATCTCGTAGCGCGCGTCGAGCAGGCGCAAGGTGTTGTCGGCGCGCTCGATGAAGGTGCCCAGACGAATGAAGCGGAAGGCGTCGTTGCGCATCAGGGTGCCGTAGGTAGCCCCGCGGAACAGGTGGGCGCGCTCCTTGACCCAATCACAGAAGCGGCTCATGCCGTAGCGGCCCACACCCTGCTCGGCGATCCCGCGGATCTCCAGCCAGGTGGAGTTGATGTTCTCCCACATGTCGGCAGTGATGCGGCCGCGCACCGCATGGGCGCTGGCCCGTGCCGCACCCAGGCAGCTGTAGATGCTGGCTGGATTGGCCGGATCCAGGGCGAAGAAATGCAGCAGGCGCTCGGCATGCAGCTGGCCGTGGCGCTCCAGGTAGTCTTCCAGGGTGCCGGTGATCAACAGCGGCATGGCGATTTCGTCAAGGCCGTCGCCGCGGCCATCCTGTGGCATCAACGACAGTGAATAGCTGACATCGAGCATGCGCGCCAGGTTTTCGACGCGCTCCAGATAGCGCGACATCCAATACAGATCAGAGGCAGTTCTACTTAGCATTGGCAGGCATCCTTAATCCTCGACCACCCAGGTGTCTTTGGTCCCGCCGCCCTGCGACGAATTCACCACCAGCGAGCCTTCACGCAAGGCCACGCGGGTCAACCCGCCAGGTACCACGCGGGTTTCTCGGCCAGCCAGGACGAAGGGTCGAAGGTCGATGTGGCGCGGTGCGATGCCGTTCTCGACGAAGGTCGGGCAGGTCGACAGCGACAACGTAGGTTGGGCGATGTAGGCATGAGGTCGGGCCTTGAGGCGCGCCCGGAAGTTTTCGATTTCTGCGGCACTCGCGCAAGGGCCTACCAGCATGCCGTAGCCACCCGAGCCCTGGGTTTCCTTGACCACCAGATCGGGCAGGTTGGCCAGCACATGGGACAGTTCCGAAGGCTTGCGGCATTGCCAGGTCGGCACGTTCTTGAGGATGGGTTCTTCATCCAGGTAGAAGCGGATCATGTCGGTAACGAAGGGGTAGACCGACTTGTCGTCGGCCACACCGGTGCCGATGGCATTGGCCAATACCACGTTTCCGGAGCGATACGCGGCCAGCAGGCCGGGAACGCCGAGCATGGAATCGGGGTTGAAGGCCAAGGGATCGAGAAATGCGTCGTCCAGCCGTCGATAGATCACGTCCACCGGCTTGGGCCCGTCGGTGGTGCGCATGAACACTTTATCGTCACGCACGAACAGGTCCGCGCCTTCCACCAGCTCCACGCCCATTTCGCGCGCCAGGAAGGCGTGTTCGAAGAACGCACTGTTGAACCGCCCCGGCGTCAGCACCACGACGCTGGGATTGTCGATCGCGCTGGAGCTTTTCAGGGTATCGAGCAGCAGATTGGGGTAGTGATCCACGGGAGCGATGCGCTGCGCGGCGAACAGCTCGGGAAACAGCCGCATCATCATCTTGCGGTCTTCGAGCATGTAGCTCACGCCACTGGGCGTGCGCAGGTTGTCTTCCAGCACGTAGTAGGAACCGTCACCGTCGCGCACCAAGTCGACCCCGGAGATGTGCGAATAGATGTCGCGGTGCAAGTCCAGACCCTGCATTGCCAACTGATACTGCTCGTTCGCCAGCACCTGCTCGGCAGGGATGATCCCGGCCTTGATGATGCGCTGGTCGTGATACAGGTCGGCGAGGAACGTGTTCAGCGCCTTGACGCGCTGGATACAGCCACGCTCCACGATGCGCCATTCGCTGGTAGGAATGCTGCGTGGAATGGTGTCGAAGGGAATCAGCCGTTCGGTGCCCTGCTCGTCGCCGTACAAGGTGAAGGTGATGCCGGCTCGATGAAACAACAAATCGGCCTCGCGTCGACGCTGGGCAAGCAATTCCTGCGGCGTATCGGCCAACCAACGGGCGAACTCCCGGTAATGCGGGCGAACTTGGCCATCGGCATCGTACATCTCATCATAATAGGTGCGGCTCATGCCGTACTCCTTGTCACCCGGACCCAAGAGCCTTCGCAAGGCCCGTGCCATCGGCATATTTGCCATGAAATCAAATGCTTGGAATTCCCTGCCGGGAACCGTGCACCGTTATTGTGCGGCAACGTCCGAACGCCGATGACATACGCTTCATTGCGAAGCGGAATTTTCAAGCGGCTTGAGGCTATGACCAGCATAGACAGAGTTGAATTCAATAGCTTGCAGCGTTAGCGCATAATTATTTCATCGGCGCCGGCAAAAGCTTGGCGCCCATTGCGAGTCACCGAATTCCCTTTCGCCGCCACCCTGTGAGCGGCTTTTTTTTGCCTGCAATTTGAGTGGGAAGGTGAACCACGGCGCCGCCGTGGTTCACCTTGTTTCAGGCCTGCGGGAGCCGGACTTCGTGCTTCACGCCCCAGCCCTCGATTTCACCCCCCAACGGTTCGACGACGGCTTCGAAATCCTGCTCGAATTCGCCAATGCCGCCGTAAGTGGCGTACATCAGTTTGCTCAACTCCAGGTGCCAGGCACCGTCGTCGCGCTCGCTGATCTGAGCGTTGAGCGACTCGCCGCGAAACTTGCCGGCAGCCGTGCGCGCCCGGTCTTCATCGGGAAAGACCGCGTAGAACTCGATGGGATGAATGCGTGCGAAATCGAAGCCGCCCTCTTTCATGCGGCGCAATACATTGCTGCTGATGTCTTCTTGATAGGTTGTGCTCATGAATCGTCTCCCTCAGCAATAACGACGGATAGACTTTCAGTACTTCCAGAACCTCCTCGGAACAAGGAAAGGGTGCGGTGCAACGTCGATGACGCGGCGCCTGGAATCGAGCCTGTTACAAGAAGCGTGATGCGGAAACGAGCAGCAGGATCCATGGGGACCCTGCCCGCAGAGTAGCGCGAAGGCCGGGCCCATGCCAATGGCCCGGACCGGGTGAAATTCAAGCGACTTCGGTGATGGCGGTGATTTCCACGCTGTGCTGCGACTTGAGGGTCTTGGCAACCGGCGAGGCAACGTTGTCGGGAAGATTGACTTCATCCAGTCCGGCTGCAACGGGGTATAGCTTGGAGCGAACGAGCGTTGCCGCCTCTTCGATCGACGGGCAGGTGTCAGCACTGATAGCCATGCTGTCCAGCACGCCATCCTTGTTGACGAAGCTGATTTTCCACTCTTTCATCGGTGTACATCTCCTCGACGGAATTCAGGCAGGACTCTGCTTGATACGCTCACTCAACGTTGACTCGCAGCGGCGGGGATTCGTTCCGGACGGTGGATTGCCGGAGGTGTGCCAACCCGGCGCCTGCACGGCCATGAAAAAAGGCCCCGAAGGCCCTTTTACAGTACACCAGGTAGTTACTCCTGCTTGCTCTCCACCGCACCTGCGGTGTTGTCCAGCAGGCTCTTGGTCGCGGTCTGGATGAACGAGTCCAGCTTGGCCCGCAACTGCGGCACATCGTCGGCATCGGGGATCAGCTGGGCGTCGAATTCACGGCCCAGCTGATAGCGATACAGACGTGTGTCCATGTCACGGGGCTCGACCAGAATGCGGTCGCCCTTGATGATCGCCACGGTCTGCTCGCTGCCCGAAGGCTTGATCACGGCGAAGCCGGGGTCCCCGGCAGGCAGGTTGAGCAGGTCGCGCCCCCAGCACTGGTGCTGGCTGGCGCCACCCAGGCGACCCATGATGGTCGGCACCACATCGGGCTGCGAGCCGACGGTGTGGTTGACCTTGCCGAATTTCTCCTGGATGCCCGGTCCGACCAGCAGCAACGGTACGTTGAAGCGGCCCAGGTCCATCTCGGTGATCTGCTTCTGGTTACCGAAGCCATGGTCGCCCAGCACGATGAACAGGGTTTCCTTGAAGTACGGCTCCTTGCGGGCCTTCTCGAAGAACTGGCCCAGGGCCCAGTCCGAGTAGCGCATGGCGGTCAGGTGCAGGTCCAGGCTGCCGCGCCCGGTCACCTTGTCCACTGGCAGATCGGCCGGCAAGGCGTAGGGCACGTGGTTGGACAGGGTCTGCAGCAGTGCGTAGAACGGCTTGCCAGCAGCGCCGCGCTTGGCCAGTTCTTCGTTGCCGCGGTCGAACATGTCCTGGTCGGACACGCCCCAGGTCGGATCGGAGAACACTGGATTGACGAAGTCGTTGCGGCCGATGAACGTGGTCATGCCCTGGTTGCTGAAGAACCCGGACTGGTTGTCCCAGGCGAAGTCGCCGTTGTAGACATACACGTCGTCGTAACCGCGAGCGGCGCTGAGCATCTCCGGCAGGCCGGAGAGCTTGTGGCTGCCTTCTGGGGTCTGCATCAGGTATTCGAAGCCCGGCAGGTTGGGGAAGCAACCCATGGTGGCGAACATGCCTTGATGGGTGTGGGTACCGCTGGAGAAGAAATGATCGAACAGCAGCCCTTCCTGGGCCAGCTTGTCGAAGTACGGCGTGATGCTGCCCTCGGCGCCCAGCGCGCCCACCGAATGCCCGGCAAAGCTCTCCATCAGGATCACCACCACGTTCTTGATCGGCAGGGTGTTGGCCTGAGGCGGCTGGAAGTTGCGGCGCACCGCGGCAGTGTCGCTGTCCACCAGGGTATCGTGGGGGGTCAGCAGCATTTCCCGGACGGCGCTCTGCGCTTCGTCCTGCGGCAGAGTCGCCTTCCAGATATTGTCGCGATCTTCGGACATGCGGCTTTTCGCGGCGGCGATCAGCGTCAGCGAGCCGTTGAGGCCCAGCTGGTTGGCAAAGTTCGAGTCGGTGGTGTAGGCGTCGCCCCAGCGCAGCGGCGGGCCTTGGCGCAAGGTGCCGCGCGCAGCCACCACGGCAATCAGCAGGATGACCACGAACACACCAACGCGCGCATACCAAGGCGCCACCGGCTTGCCGACGCTGGCCGCCGTGGCAACGCGCGGACGGGTCAGGCGGTCAAAACCCTTGAACACCAGGCTCAGCAGCCAGGTCACGAAGACCCAGGCCAGCAGATAGCGCACCACTGGATAGCCATACCAGATCATGCTCAGGACGGTCTTGGGATCTTCCTTCACGTACTGGAACACCAGGCCGTTGAGGCGCTGGTGAAACTCGCGGTAGAAGTCCATCTCCATCAGGCCGCACAGCAGCACCACGCTGGACACTACCGTCAGCCAGGCCCGGAACAGTCCGCGCCAGCGCATGGCGCGCGCGCTGAGCACCGCCAGCAGCAATGGAATCAGCAGGTACACCACCAGCCGCAGGTCGAAGCGCAAGCCATTGAGGAAAGCTTCGACGAAGGTGCTGGCAGGCGTATCACCGATCATCTCGCGGTTGTACATCAGCAAGGCCAGGCGCAATCCGCTGAGCATCAGCATGATTGCCAGGCCGCTGAGCAGGGTATAAGCCAGGTGCGATTTGACGGTCGGTTGCAGTGTGCCGCGCGCGGCCTGCTTTTGACTCAAGGCGTCCGGAGTAGCCATGTGTGGGAAAGGTCCGTTGAGGTCTGTCGGTTAGGGTCTAGGGGTGACGCGAAGGTGAAATCTGGGCGCGGATTGTCCGTGAAGACAGGTGAAAATTCCGTTCAGATTCTTTGCTGCGGCCGCGAAACGGCGGTCGGGCCGAGGATGATACGTCGGTAGGGCTGGCAGGTCGAACCCGTTGCAGGTTCGACCTGTTGCATTCAGACCCGTACGTTGCCGCGTGGACCGGCGATGGCCCAGATGATCAGGCCCAATACCGGCAGCAGGATGATCAGCAGTACCCACAGGACCTTGGCCCCGGTCGAGGCACCACTCTTGATGACGTTGATGACCGCCCAGATGTCCAGCGCGAGGATGATCAGGCCGATCAGGCTATTGAAAGTGGAACCCATGTGATACTCCTTGTGGATGGCATGCATCAACTAGGATAGCGGCGTGTCGCAGGGGTTCCGTGGCAACCGAGCGAAAGCTGGAACAAGCGTTCAGACGTGCACTGCGACGCGCAATGCCTCCAGGGCCGGTACCGCCACGATGTGCAATTCGGCGCCCAGCGCCGTCACCCGATCCACGTCCTTGCCGTACACCAGCACCATCTGCAATTCATCGTCCAGTGGCTGGCTGAAGTCGAACAGCACGTAGCCGCCCTCTTCCTTGCTCATGGCCCCTAGTTGCACCTGGATACGA
This sequence comes from Pseudomonas sp. CFBP 8770, assembly GCF_014841705.1. Taxonomy (NCBI): domain Bacteria; kingdom Pseudomonadati; phylum Pseudomonadota; class Gammaproteobacteria; order Pseudomonadales; family Pseudomonadaceae; genus Pseudomonas; species Pseudomonas sp. CFBP 8770. The sequence continues at coordinate 185,236 of NZ_JACYUL010000002.1, read as the reverse complement.
TTGAGCGCAGTCAGCGCTTCAATCTTGTTCAGCTGTTTGGGCTTGATGTTGAACGTCACATCGGGTCCGAACGAGTCGATGATCTGCTGCAGCAGCTCGGGGTAGGTGTCGGCCTGGAAAATGACCGTGTCGGGCAAGCTGCCCACCACGACCCATTCGCCCAGCGGAATGGCAAAGCCGTCGTCGTAGTTGATGTCGGGATTGGCGGTCAGGAACGCCTGGGGATCGGCGTAGGCCTGGGCGGCCTCATCGGCAATGCGCTCGATGTCTTCGTCGCGCATGCAGCCCGAACCGATTTTACCGATGAGTTCGACAAGTGACTGTTTCATGAGGCAACCCCTGCGGCGCTGGAAAAAGGCCGCAAGGATAGCCGCAAATCAGCCGGGCGGGTATCAGGCCGCCAGCTTCTCCAATTGTTCGATGGTCAGCGTGGCCCCCATGGCACGCGCGGCGCCCAGGGCATCGATGCCTTGCGCGTCCACCGCGTTCGGGTTGGCGCCCTGCGCCAGCAGGTAGTCGACCATCTCCGTGCGATTGAACATCGCGGCCATCATCAGTGCGGTCCGGCCATCGGCCGATGCGCCATCGACCGGGGCACCCTGCTCGATCAGCAACTTAACCATGGGCAGATTGCCCTTGAAAGCGGCGCCGGCCATGGGCAACTGGTTCTTGTCGTTGGCAATCAGCGGATCGGCCTTGTACTGCAGCAGCACGCGAGTCGCGTCAAGGTTCCCGTGATAGGTCGCGAGCATCAACAGGGTGTCGCCATTGTGGTTGCGCAGATTGGGCGGCAGACCTTTTTCGAGCAGGCGTTCAAGCATCTGCGCATCACCGTTGCGAGCGACGTCGAACACTTGTTCGGCAAACTGCGCGGCTTCTTCGTCGTTCATCTGGCGAGCTTCGGGTTGGGTCATGGCAAAACCTCCTGGCAAATGGTTCACGGTAGGCAGTGTTCCCGCTGGGTTTCGAGCCTGCAACAGAGCCTGGCTATCGCCCCTGGAAGCGGGAATTTATTGGCAATTTGTGGTCATAGACAGTAATGACGCGGGAAAAAATCCTTCTTGCGTCGGTCATTCCCTCCGGGCGACTTACCGTCAGACCCACCACGCCGCGCAAAATGCAGCATGCCCGACGACCATTCATGCAAATTGCACGGAGCCCGAATTTTATCTTATTGCCAAGCCGTTGATTTACAAGGTTTTTATATTTAACGAAACTTGGCACACTCGCTGCAACTACCTAGACATGCCTGCCAACTTGCTAGGAGCTGCACATGAACTTCCTCCACGAAAAATTCGTTTCCGTCTTCTCCGAGTACGAAGTGACCACCCAGCCGCGTCCGGATGGTGCTGTTCTGCTGACCCTGCGTGACACCGATGGCAAACAGATCAAACGCTCGATTTCCTACGCTCAGCTGCACACTCCTGAGCAATTGACCTGGGTCATCAGCGCCATTCGTCGCGACCTGGCCGGCGAAGCCAGCCAACTGCCAGCGATCAACATGCTGCAAAGCCAGAACCGCTTCGCGCTGCCGACCTACCACTCGGCCTGATCAGCGCAGGCTGATCTGCCCGGCAAGTGTTGCTCGGCACGTATTCGCTGGACCGCTGTTCGTTTGACCCCTGCTGTTTGATTGAACGCTGTTGCTTGACCTCTGTTTCTTCTAAAGCCCGATACCTGGCGCATCCTGGTATCGGGTTTTTTTTCGACTCGGTGAAGGCCGGATCAGTCGTCCAGCCCTGGAAACAGATCGTTCACCGGCTGCACCACGTACTCCGGGCACCAGCCGTGTGAATCGGTGAGCACACGCAACGCAATCAGTCGCCTCCGCTCGCCCGTGTCCAGCCAATGGGCCATGCCTGCCGGAACCACGACGCGATCATCACGTTCGCACAGCAGCGCGTACACGTAACCCCCAACGTGCAGGTTCAACAGCGCTCGGCCCGCCAGCACGCACAGCACCCATTCACCGACAAGACGATGCTCACGCAGCAGTTCGGCCTGCGTCGGGGTGTGCTGCACGTTGTTCTCGTCCAGGCTGAGCACGTCCACGCTCATGTAGCCACCCTGGGCCATCCAGGCGTCGACTTCGGCGCGGCAGGTCGCGACGATCTCTTCGGGGCTTGCCTCGAACGACACGGGCAGCGTCGATCCGGCGCGCTCGAAGCGCACACCGAGCTCGGCCAAAGTGGCCGCAATATCTTCGGCATGGCTAAGCACCTTGTTGGGGATGTCCGCAGTGCTGTGGTGATAGACGCTCAGGCGGCTCATGCAAATTCCTCGAATGGGTTTCAGTGAATGGCCACAGGTGGCAGATCATGGGGCGTGCGCCTGAGCATGATCAACGCGGCAGCGAACGCGGCAAGGCTAGCCAGGGCAAAGGTGCCGGCAGCGCCCAGGGACTGCCACAGGTAGCCGGAGTAGAGCGCACCCAGGGCGCCGCCGACACCGGCCAGTGCGGCATATAGGGCCTGCCCCTGACCCTGCTGATGGGCGCCGAAACTGCGCTGCACGAAATGGATCGCCGCCGCATGGAAGCTGCCGAAGGTGGCGGCGTGCATCAACTGCGCCAGCACCAGCAGCCACAGGTGTTCGGCGAAACTGCCCAGCAGCAGCCAGCGCACGGCCGCCAGAAGGAAGCTGGCGATGAGCACATGACGCAGGGAGAAGCGCGCCAGAATCCGGCTCATGGCCAGGAACATCAAGACCTCGGCCACCACTCCGACTGCCCACAGCATGCCTATCACTGCACGGCTGTACCCCAGTTGCTCCAAGTGCAGGGTCAGAAACGTGTAGTACGGGCCGTGGCTGAGCTGCATCAGGCCCACACACCCATAGAACGCCAATACGCCGGGGCGAACCAGCTGTTTCATGAAGCCCTCCCCCGTCGTGCGGCGAGTGCCCTCGCCGGCAGGTACATCCGGTACCCACGCACTCGCCACGACGATACCGGCCATGATCAACAGCAGCGCGTACGGATAGGCATCCAGGCTCAAGCTCTCGAATACCCGGCCCAGGCCCACCACGGCCAGAATGAAGCCGATCGAGCCCCACAGGCGGACCTGGCTGTAACGTGCGGTTTGCCCCTGCAGGTGTGCCAGCGTCAGGGTTTCGAATTGTGGCAGTACCGCGTGCCAGAAGAACGCGTGCAGGGCCATGACCATTGCCAGCCAGGCGTAGCCGGTGTCCACCAGGATCAGGAAAAAACTGGCCAGTGTGCAGACCGCGCCGATGCGCACGATGGCCAGGCGTCGACCGGTGTGGTCGCCCAGCCAGCCCCACAGGTTGGGCGCCACGCAGCGCATGAGCATGGGAATCGCCACCAGCTCGCCGATGCGCGCGCTGTCGAAGCCCAGATGGTGGAAGTACAGCGCCAGGAACGGCGCCGTCGACCCGAGCAAGGCAAAATAGAACAGGTAGAAGGTGGACAGCCGCCAATACGGAACCGAGTGGCCCGCCGGCGGCGACATTGCGCTCAAAGCTGGCCCAGTACCGGAGTGTCGACCTTGACCTCGGCATTCTGCCCGCGATGGCGCAGCAAGTGGTCCATCAACACGATGGCCATCATGGCTTCGGCGATGGGCGTGGCGCGGATGCCCACGCACGGGTCATGGCGGCCCTTGGTGATGACGTCCGCCGGCTGGCCGTGGACGTCGATCGAGCGACCCGGCGTGGTGATGCTGGACGTTGGCTTGAGGGCCAGATGAGCGACGATCGGCTGGCCCGAGGAAATGCCACCCAGCACACCCCCCGCGTGGTTGCTGAGGAACCCTTCGGGCGTCATCTCGTCGCGGTGCTCGGTGCCGCGCTGGGCAACGCAGGCGAAACCGGCGCCGATTTCCACGCCCTTGACCGCGTTGATGCTCATCAAGGCATGGGCCAGCTCGGCGTCCAGGCGATCGAAGATCGGCTCGCCCAGGCCTGGCATGACGCCTTCGGCCACCACGGTGATCTTGGCGCCGACCGAATCCTGGTCGCGGCGCAGCTGGTCCATGTAAGCCTCCAGCTCCGGAACCTTGTCCGGATCGGGGCTGAAGAAGGCGTTGTCTTCGACGCCATCCCAGCTCTTGAAGGCAATCGGGATCGGGCCGAGCTGGCTCATGTAGCCGCGGATCTGGATGCCCTGGGTAGCCAGGTACTTCTTGGCGATCGCGCCTGCCGCCACGCGCATGGCCGTTTCACGCGCCGAGCTGCGGCCACCGCCACGGTAGTCGCGCTCGCCGTACTTGTGATGGTAGGTGTAGTCCGCGTGGGCCGGGCGAAACAGATCCTTGATCGCCGAGTAGTCCTTGGATTTCTGATCGGTATTGCGAATCAGCAGGCCGATCGAGGTACCGGTGGTACGCCCTTCGAACACCCCGGAGAGAATCTCGACCTCATCGGGTTCCTGACGCTGAGTCGTGTGCCGGCTGGTGCCCGGCTTGCGTCGATCGAGGTCGCGCTGCAGGTCGTCCACGGAAATTGCCAGCCCTGGCGGACAGCCGTCGACGATGGCGACCAGCGCCGGGCCATGGCTTTCGCCAGCGGTGGTGACAGTGAACAGCTTGCCGAAGGTATTGCCGGACATGCAGGGCGCTCCGCGAAATCAACCGAATCAGACAGGGCGCCAGTATACGCAGGGTCGACGGCCAGTTCATCCCTGAACCTTAGCCGGACGCCCCAGTCCAAAGCGCACTTCCCTCGATAGTGGCTCGATGATGTTGCAGATGAAGTTCCGATTGGTTGCCTTGTTTCTGTTCATCAGCAGCACCGCTGCACTGGCCGCTACCCCTGATATTGCCAGGCGCCCGATCGAGCTGCAGACCGCTCAGGGCACGTTGTACGGTTCGCAGCTGGTGCCCCGGGCGGATCGGCCGGTGCCGGTGGTGCTGATGATTTCCGGCTCCGGTCCGACCGACCGGGACGGTAACAATCCCGAGGCGGGTCGCAACGACAGCCTGAAGAAACTCGCCTTGCTGCTGGCGCAGAACAACATTGCCAGCGTGCGCTACGACAAGCGCGGCGTGGCCACTGGCCGTAAGGCCACCCCCGACGAGCGTGATCTGAGCGTGGCAGGCTACGTCGACGATGCCGTGGCGTGGAGCGCGCAGCTCAAGCGCGACCCGCGTTTCGGCCCGCTGATCATCCTGGGCCACAGCGAAGGTGCGCTGATCGCCACCCTGGCAGCGCCGCGCGCCAATGCCGATGCGGTGATTTCGCTGTCGGGCAGCGGTCGCCCTCTGGGCGAAGTGTTGCGCGAGCAGATCGGCGAACGCCTGCCAGCCGAACTGCAACCGCGCAGCTATCAGTTGATAGAGCGGCTGGAAGCGGGGCAGTACGACCCGGACGTGCCCCAGCCCCTGCAGGTGCTGTTTCGCCCCAGCGTGCAGCCTTACCTGATTTCGCTGTTGCGCCAGGACCCTGCGCAGGCCTTCGCCGCCTTGAAGATCCCCGCCCTCATCGTGCAGGGCAGCAACGACATCCAGGTCGGGATTGGCGATGCGCAGGCACTGCAACGCGCCAAGCCCGATGCGCAGCTGGCGCTGATTCCCGGCATGAACCACGTGCTGCGCATCGTGCCGATGGACCTGCCTTCGCAACTCAAGTCGTATCGTGACCACAACCGTCCACTGGCGGCGGAACTGGGTCAGGCAGTGGTGAAATTCATCGACGGGCTTTGACGCAACGCGCCAGGGGACCCATGGCTGCGTTCAAGAGTGGCCGGGCGTGGCCGATACAAGGTGCGTGAAGAGGATCGCACCATGACCGAACAAGCCCCGCCAGATGCCGTTGTCGAAGAACCTGCAGCGCCGCCGCGGCCGTGGGCCGAGGTGACCCCCGAGCAGTTCAGGATGCTGCGCCTCGCGCCCCTGCCCGCCGACCGGGCCAGCGGCCCGCGCCCGCTGCGTTTCGTGCAGTTCGGCATGGCCGAGCGCCACGACGCTGCCCTGAGCCTGTTGCGCCTGGACATCCAGTTGCCCGGCCAGCGCGTGCGCAGCGAGCAGAACCGGCTTGATGTCTGGGTCGATCATCAGCTGCAACAGGTCAGCCTGGGCAGTGACGCAGGCCTGCAACTGGAACCGGTCAACCGTGGTCTGGGGCGCTTCGTCATGGCCCACGCCGCTGCATGGCTGCAGCGTCATTGGCCCCACTACACGCTGCAAGGCGCGGCGTTGTCGAGCAAGGAAGCGCTCCAGCCGGCCGGCCTGGATCGGCGAGATCACGCACTGCGCACCCAAGGCTTGAACGTCGAATACGCAGACGTGCAACGCCTCAAGGGCCAGTACCACCCGATTGCCGTCAGCCAGTTGCTGAGTACCTGGAACGTGGAGAAAGTGCAGGTGGTCGAGGTGCTGGCGGCCAGCGAGATGCTGCAGATGGCCGAGCAGCAGTTGCAGGAGATGGAGTTGAAGTTGCACGGCCAGCAGGAACGTATCGGCAAATTCTCGCGCGAGGAAAGCGGCCTGCGTTTCACCATCGCCTGCCTGATTGCATTCGCCGTGTTCCAGGCCGCGCTGCTGATCTGGATCGCCACCCACCGCTGACAGCGGCACTCGCAAAAAATGTGTGGGAGCGGGCCCTGCCCGCGAACGCGTTACCGCGGTATAGAGAGAAACCGCTGCAGACGTTCGCGAGCGCAACCCGCTCTACTGCTCATGCGTCCTCAGATACGCGAGACAAACAACGCCTGATGTTCACGGCACTGTGCCGCACTGAGCATGAACACGCCGTGCCCGCCGCGCTGGAACTCCAGCCAGTTGAAATCCACCTCCGGATAGAGCGCTTCGACGTGCACCTGGCTGTTGCCGACCTCGATGATCAACAGGCCTTTGTCGTTGAGGTGGTCCGCCGCCTCAGCCAGCATGCGCCGTACCAGGTTCAGGCCGTCGTCGCCACAGGCCAGGCCCAGCTCGGGTTCGTGCTGATACTCGGCGGGCATGTCGGCGAAATCCTCGGCATCGACATAGGGCGGGTTGGACACGATCAGGTCGAAACGCTGCCCAGGCAGCCCTTCGAAACCATCGCCCTGCACCGTATAGACCCGCTCTTCCTGGCCATGCCGCTCGATGTTCTGATTGGCCACCTCGAGCGCCTCGAACGACAGGTCGGCCAGCACTACTTCAGCGTCCTGAAAAACGTCGGCGCAGGCGATGCCGATGCAGCCCGAACCGGTGCACAGGTCGAGAATCCGCGCCGGCGGCTGGCTCAGCCACGGCTCGAAGCGGTTCTCGATCAGTTCGCCGATCGGTGAACGCGGCACCAGCACCCGCGCATCGACGATGAACGACATGCCGCAGAACCATGCCTCGCCGATCAGGTAGGCGGCCGGCACGCGCTCTTCCATGCGCCGCTTGAGCAGGTGCTGCACACGCACGATCTCATCGTCTTCCAGGCGGCAATCCAGGTAACTGTCGGCGATTTCATAGGGCAGGTTCAACGCCCCCAGCACCAACAGACGGGCTTCGTCCCAGGCGTTGTCGGTACCGTGGCCGAAGAACAGCTCTTCGCCATGAAAACGGCTGACGGCCCAACGGATGTGGTCGCGCACGGTGCGCAAGCGGGAAGTGATCACAAAAGCTCCTCGGTCGAATCAAGCCGGAATATTAACAGAGGCCCGTGGGTGATTTTCGCGATGTTCGCTCAATCCGATTCACAGAACGGCTCGAGCAGAGGACAATGCGGCAAAAGCCCTAGCCAAAGGAGCCCCAGATGTCCGTTCCAAAGACGATGTTCCAACTCAGTGGCCGCGGTTTCCCGCCCACCCGGATCGCCAACGCCAGCCTGATCATCATCGATGCGCAGAAGGAATACCTCAGTGGCGACCTGGCCCTGTCGGGCATGGACGAAGCGCTGGCCAACATCGCCAGCCTGGTTGCCGCGGCGCGTGCGGCCAAGCGTCCGGTTGTGCACATTCGCCACCTGGGTACCGTTGGCGGGCTGTTCGACCCCCAGGGCCGACGCGGCGAGTTCATCGAGGGTTTCGAACCGCAGGGCGATGAAGCCGTGGTCGAGAAGCGCATGCCCAATGCCTTCAACAACACCGGGCTGCACGAGCTGCTGCAGAGCTACGGCCATCTGGACCTGATCGTCTGCGGCTTCATGAGCCACTCCAGCGTCAGCACCACCGTGCGCGCTTCCAAGGACTACGGCTATCGCTGCACGTTGGTGGCCGACGCCTGCGCGACCCGTGACCTGCCCCAGGGCGACGGCGTGCTGGCCGCGGCCAAGGTGCAGGAAGCCGAAATGGCCATCATGCGTGACAACTTCGCCGCGGTTGCCATGACCGGCGACTTGCTCTGACCCCCAGCCGGCCCGATCGCCACCGAGGAATCAATGAAGTCATCCCATGGTTTCAATGCGCGCAGACTCAGGAAACGTGCTCCCGGTGGCTGGCGCTATCGCCTGGGCGCGGGTCTGGGCGCCGTGCTGTTGACCCTCGGCCTGCTGCTGGCGATGGCCGGCATCGCTACCCTGCTGGGGCATCCGCCGCAGATAGCCGGGCTGGACACCACCACCAGCGGCGCGGCCATACTCGCTGGCATGGGGCTGCTGGTGCTTTATCTGGGCCTCTGGCTTTGGCGCCGCAGTCGCCGTGGAATGCGCCGCAGCCGTGAACTCGGCCTGGCCCCGCACCTGATGAAAAAGCACGATTGAGTCGCGTAGACTAGCGCTCCCGTGGTGGAGACCTTCATGCAAGACGACGAATTTTCCCTGTTCAAGGACCAGATGCGCGGCGTGCGGCGCATCCAGCACGATCGCGCCGACACCGGCAGGCCGAAAGCCGACAAGCTCAAGCTGCAGGCACTGCGCCAGGCAGCCACCGTGGGCACCCAGGGCACGACGGTCGACGGGTTGTCCGATCAGTTCGTCATCGACGTCGGCCCCGAGGACGACCTGCACTGGGCGCGTGACGGCGTGCAGGAAAGCCAGATGCGCAAGCTCAAGGTCGGCCAGATTCCCTTCGAAGGCAGCCTCGACCTGCACGGCATGACGGTGGAGAAAGCCCGCGAAACGCTCTGGGCATTCCTCGCCGAAGCCACTCGCTTCGAGATCCGCTGCGTGCGCGTGACCCATGGCAAGGCCGTGCGCCTGGACGGCAAGCGGCCGATGATCAAGAGCCACGTCAACACCTGGCTGCGCCAGCACACGCAGGTGCTGGGTTTCACCTCCTGCCAGCCACGCCATGGCGGCGCCGGCGCGGTGTACGTGATGCTCAAGCGCACCATGCTCGAAGGCCGCGACGAATAACGCTTCGCTTGCACCCGTGCGAGCGGAGCCGTACCCTTCGCGTCTGCGAAATATTTCCCCACAGGTTTGATCATGTCCCTGGAACAGAACTACACCGAGATCCTTGGCCAGCTCGGCGAGGACGTTAACCGCGAAGGCCTGCTCGACACGCCCAAACGCGCCGCCAAAGCCATGAAGTACTTGTGCCGCGGCTACGAGCAGACTCTCGATGAAGTGACCAACGGTGCGCTGTTCAGCTCAGATGCGAGCGAAATGGTCTTGGTCAGGGATATCGAACTCTATTCGTTGTGCGAGCATCATCTGCTGCCGTTCATTGGGCGTGCGCACGTCGCCTACATTCCCAGCGGCAAGGTGCTCGGGCTGTCCAAGGTGGCGCGTATCGTCGACATGTACGCTCGCCGCCTGCAGATCCAGGAAAACCTGGGCCGGCAGATCGCCGATGCGGTGCAGCAGGTCACCGGCGCACTGGGTGTCGCCGTGGTCATCGAAGCCAAGCACATGTGCATGATGATGCGTGGCGTCGAGAAGCAGAATTCCTCGATGATCACCTCGGTGATGCTGGGCGAGTTCCGCGACAACGCGGCGACTCGCAGCGAATTCCTCAGCCTGATCAAGTAAGCCGTACCCCAACCTCGAGGGCTGCCACATGTTGATGAAAGCGTTGCGTATCGGACTGGGCCAGGTGATCGTGGCGGGCGACCTGCTCACCCGCCCACCGCGTCGCAAGCGCAGCCCCGAAGCGCAGGCCGAGGTCGACCGCGTCGCCAGCGGGCTGACGCTCTATCAGTTCCACGCCTGCCCGTTCTGCGTGAAGACCCGCCGCACCCTGCACAAGCTCAATGTGCCGGTGCCCCTGCGCGACGCCAAGAACGACCCCGTGGCGCGCGATACCCTGCTGGCCGAGGGGGGCAAGATCAAGGTGCCCTGCCTGCGTATCGAGGAGGCCGGCAAGGTCACCTGGATGTACGATTCCAAGGTTATCATCGATTACCTGAACACCCGCTTCGCGGCGGCCTGAGCGCTGTCGCCCAGCTGTATCGTCGATTGATCGCGCCGCTGTACCGCATGCGCCCGTGCACCCTGGCTTACCCTTGACCGACGCTGCTCAGGACAAGGATCGGACCGCCATGCCCAACCCCACCACCGTCGCCCCGCTGCGCCCGTTGGCCGATACCGCGCCATCTGCCGTGGTGGCCGGTTTCATCGCCATGATGACCGGCTACACCAGCTCGCTGGTCCTGATGTTCCAGGCCGGCCAGGCCGCCGGCTTGACCACCGCGCAGATATCCTCGTGGATCTGGGCACTGTCGATCGGCATGGCGGTGTGCAGCATCGGTCTCTCGCTGCGCTACCGCACCCCCATAACAGTCGCCTGGTCGACACCGGGCGCAGCCTTGCTGATCACCAGCCTGGGCGGCGTGAGTTACCCCGAAGCCATCGGCGCGTTCATCACCTGCGCAATACTGGTCACGATCTGCGGCCTGACCGGCAGTTTCGAGCGCCTGCTCAAGCGCCTGCCTGCTTCGCTGGCCGCAGCGCTGCTGGCCGGTATCCTGTTCAAGATCGGCAGCGAGATATTCGTCGCTGCACAACATCGCACAGCCCTGGTGCTGTGCATGTTCTTCACCTACCTGATGGTGAAACGGCTGTCGCCGCGCTATGCGGTGCTGGCGGCGCTGGTCATCGGTACGCTGGTATCCGGCGCGCTCGGCCTGCTCGATTTCAGCCATTTCAGCCTGCAGGTTGCCGAGCCGCAGTGGACCACGCCGTCCTTTTCCCTGGCGGCGACCATCAGCATCGGCATTCCCCTGTTCGTGGTGGCGATGACCTCGCAGAACATGCCGGGTATTGCCGTACTGCGCGCCGATGGCTACCAGGTAGCGGCCTCGCCGCTGATTTCGGTGACGGGTATCGCCTCGTTGCTGATGGCGCCGTTCGGTTCCCATGGAGTCAACCTGGCGGCCATCAGCGCGGCCATCTGCACGGGGCCGCATGCCCATGAAGACCCCACCAAACGCTATACCGCGGCGGTCTGGTGCGGCGTGTTCTACGCCATTGCCGGCACGTTCGGCGCCACCCTGGCAGCGCTGTTCGCCGCCCTGCCCAAAGAACTGGTGCTGTCGATCGCCGCACTGGCGCTGTTCGGCTCCATCATCAATGGCCTGACTCAGGCCATGAGCGAGCCGAAGGAGCGCGAGGCCGCCCTGGTGACGTTCATGGTCACCGCCTCGGGCCTGACGCTATTTTCGGTAGGCTCGGCGTTCTGGGGGATCATCGCCGGCGTACTGACGTTGCTGATTCTCAACGCGGGCAAGCTCAGCCGTTGATCTGCGCAACCACATCGGCCAACGCTTGGGCTGGATCGGCAGCCTGGCTGATCGGACGCCCGATCACCAGGTAATCGGAACCCGCATCCAGCGCCTGGCGGGGTGTGAGGATGCGCCGCTGGTCATCCTGTGCGCTGCCGGCCGGGCGAATGCCTGGCGTGACCAGCTGCAGGGTCGGATGGGCTGCCTTCAAGGCCTGGGCTTCGAGCGCCGAACAGACCAGACCATCCATGCCGGCTTTTCGCGCCAGCGCCGCCAGGCGCAACACCTGCTCCTGCGGCTCGATGTCCAGGCCGATGGCGGCAAGGTCTTCGCGCTCCATGCTGGTCAACACGGTGACGCCGATCAGCAATGGCTTGGCGCCAGAGCGCTGTTCCAGCACCTCACGGCAAGCCGCCATCATGCGCAGGCCGCCGGAACAGTGGACGTTGACCATCCACACGCCCATTTCGGCAGCAGCCTTGACGGCCATGGCGGTGGTGTTCGGGATATCGTGGAATTTCAAGTCCAGGAACACCTCGAAGCCCTTGGCGTTCAAGGTTTCAACGATGCCCGAAGCGCTGCTGGTGAACAGCTCCTTGCCCACCTTGACCCGGCACAGCTTGGGATCCAGTTGATCGGCCAGCTTCAGGGCCGCTTCGCGGGTCGGGTAATCCAGGGCGACGATGATGGGAGTCTGGCAGACGGACATGGCGGGTTCTCTGAGGCAGGTCGAAATCGGCGCGCATTGTAGCGGATTTTGCCAAGGCGCGGGCGTCACCCACAGCCACCCGCCCTGACAAAAGCGGCAGGCCGGCTCGATCGCAGAGGGCTATGATGGAACCACTGCGACACCCTGTCGCTCCAATCCTCACAAGCGCCGTGCATTCTCGGCGCACCTTTCAAGGAGTGTCCCATGCCCTGGTATGCCTGGTTGATATTGTTGGTGGCCATCGGCTCGATCGTCGGTGGCTTGATGGTGCTCAAGCAAAGTGCCCAGAAGCTGCCATTGACCGATGAGCAGCTCAAGAAGGTGCACGAACGCAATGCCGAAATGGATGCAAAGGACGCCCGCAACCGCTGACAGACGTGCAACGTCCTGAGTGCGCCTGCACTTGGGACGCTTTGGATGCAGCACGATGCTTATCCCCTGAAAACATGCATGAGCCTGTGCATAACCTGGGTGCAATGCCCTGCAGGCCACGGCCAGCAAGCGTCTTCATGGTCTGCTCAAAAAACGAGCTGTTTCAAGGGTTTATACACATTCAGCGTGCACCTGCCTGTGGATAAGCTTGGGAGAACAGGCCGCAGGCCAAGCAGCGCAAGGCTTTGCCGGCCTTGATCAATTTATGATCAGTGACTATCGCCACCCCAGCCGGTGCGCGCCGCACCTCTGATTGCCTCGAGCAGCATCGCGAATGCCGGATTGTCGTTGTTCTCGCGCCAGATCAGGTGCAATTCGCTCTGCACGCCCTCGCCCAGATCGATATCGCGAAATACCACATTCTTGAATACCACGCTGGTGGCGCAACGCGGCACCAGGGCAACGCCCATGCCGGCATTGACCAGCGCCAGGATGGTCAGCGACGAACCCAGCCACTGCACGTATTGCGGGGTCACCTGTGCTGAACGCAACATTCCGGTGAGCAATTCATTGAATGGCGGGTAGGCCGAGTGCGAGTACATCAGGAACGGCTGGCCATCCAGATCCTGCACGCGCACCACGCCTGCGTCGGCCAGCGGGTGCCCGGCCGGGGTGGCCAGGACGAAGGGTTCACGCACCAGGCATTCGGTCAGGTAGCCGCTGTCGAGCAACGGTGCGCGCGCGATGCCCAGGTCGATACGCCGAGCCCGCAAGGCCTCGTGTTGCTGGTAGGTGTTCATTTCCGAGAGGTCGATCTTCACCTGCGGCTGCTTGAGCCGCGCCTCGGCGATGACCTTGGGCAGGAATTCGTACACTGCGCTGCCGACGAAGGCGATGTTCACCGAGCCGATATCGCCTTCGGCAAAACGCCGGGCCGACACCGCCGCTTGCTGCGCCCGCTCCAGCAGATTCTGCGCCTCGACGAAAAACGCCCGCCCGGCTGCGGTGAGCGCCACGCTGCGGGTGCTGCGGGTGAACAGTTCCACGCCCAGGTGATGCTCCAGCAATTGGATCTGCCGACTCAAGGGCGGCTGGGTCATGTTGAGACGTTCGGCGGCGCGGCGGAAATTGAGTTCCGTGGCCACCGTGGTAAAGCAGCGGAGCTGACTGAGCTCGAACATTGATTCAACCTCGGTATCAATCAAGTGCCAACTTGAATTGGACTGAAACAATACCCCAAGTTCATGATCGAGCCCTCCAAAAAAAATAACCATCGGAGTCGCCCTTGAACGTTCAATCCGGTGCCATCGACCCCAGCGTGCTCGCCAGCGCGGTGGCCAAGGTCAAACGGCATGTGCTGCCACTGTTCGTCGTGATGTTCATCGTCAATTACATCGACCGAGTGAACATCGGTTTCGTCCGCACTCACATGGAAACCGATCTGGGTATCGGCGCCGCCGCCTACGGCTTGGGTGCGGGGCTGTTCTTCGTTGGCTACGCGCTGTTCGAAGTGCCCTCCAACATGCTCCTGCAACGCTTCGGTGCCCGCGCCTGGCTCACGCGGATCATGTTCACTTGGGGCCTGGTGGCCATGGGCATGGCCTTCGTCCAGGGTGAAACCAGCTTCTACGTCATGCGCTTTCTGCTCGGCGTCACCGAAGCGGGCTTCTATCCCGGCGTGCTCTACTACTTCACCCAGTGGCTGCCGGCCAGCGAGCGCGGCAAAGCCATGGCGATCTTCCTCAGTGGTTCGGCCATCGCCTCGATCATCTCCGGACCCATCACCGGCGCCCTGTTGAGTGTGACCGGGCTGGGCCTGCATGGCTGGCAGTGGATGTTTCTGATCGAGGGCGGCGCTTCGGTGGCGCTGTGCGGGTTCGTCTACTACTGGTTGCAGTCGCACATCCACGAAGCCAAGTGGCTCACCGCCACCGAGCAGACGACCCTGAGCCGCGTCATTGGCGACGAGCAACGTGCCCGTGAAGCCGAGCACGTGGTCAAGCCGTCGATCTTCAAGTTGCTCGCCGACACGCAGATCCTGGTGTTCTGCTTCATCTTCTTTTCGGTGGCCCTGACCATCTACGGCGCCACGTTCTGGCTGCCCAGCATGATCAAGAAGATGGGTAACGTGTCCGACTTCGAAGTGGGCCTGTTCAACTCCATTCCCTGGATCATTTCGATTGCCGCCATGTACGGCTTCGCCGCCCTGGCCGCACGTTTCAAGCATCAGCAGGCGTGGGTGGCGACGACCTTGCTGATCGCGGCCGCAGGCATGTTCATGTCGACCTACGGCGGCCCGGTGTTCGCCTTCGTTGCCATCTGTTTTGCCGCCGTGGGTTTCAAGGCCGCCTCGGCGCTGTTCTGGCCCATCCCGCAAGCCTATCTGGACGCACGCATCGCTGCTGCCGTACTGGCCCTGATCAACTCGGTGGGCAACCTGGGCGGCTTCGTCGCCCCGACCGTGTTCGGTTTTCTGGAAGAGAAGACCGGCTCGATCCAAGGCGGCCTGTATGGCCTGGCCGCCACCTCCGTGCTGGCCGCGATCGTGGTGTTTTTCGCCCGCACCCGACCCCGTGGGCAGAAGCCCGATGACAAGCCGCTGCAACCTGCCGCTGCGCACTGACAAGGAACGCCCCGCCAGGCGGGGCCTGCATCCCGAGGAGAATCCCTGTGAAGATCAAACGCGTAACCGTGACGCCTATCGCTTTCCGCGACCCGCCATTGCTCAATGCCAGCGGTATTCACGAACCCTATGCCTTGCGCTCGATCATCGAGGTGGAGAGTGACAACGGCTATGTCGGGCTGGGCGAAAGCTACGGCGACGCACCGGCGCTGGCCATTCAGATGGCCATCAAGGATCAACTGCCGGGCCTGGACCCGTTCAATCTCAACGGTCTGCGCCAGATCGTCGCCAGCACCGTCGCCCGACACAAGCCCGCCAGCGTGAGCGGCGCAGAGCTGGCCCCTGGCTCCCATGCCAGCAAGGCGGTGACCAACGCCTATTCGGCATTCGAGGTAGCGTTGCTCGACCTTCAGGCGCGTTCGCTGAACCGGCCGCTGGTGGATCTGCTCGGTGGCGCGGTGCGTGACGAAGTGCCGTTCAGTGCCTACCTGTTTTTCAAGTATGCCGAGCACGTCGACTCGCCCTACCCTGCGGACAACTGGGGCGAGGCCTTGAACGAGGAGCAGATCGTCGCCCAGGCCAGGCGCATGATCGAGCAATACGGTTTCAAGAGCATCAAGCTCAAGGCCGGCACCCTTGAACCCGAGCGCGAGGTGGCGTGCATTCTGGCGCTGAAGAAAGCCTTCCCCGACCACCCGCTGCGCATCGACCCCAACGGCAACTGGTCGCTGGAAACGTCGATCCGCATGGCCGAACTGCTCGGCGACAGCCTGCAATACTATGAGGACCCCTGCCCCGGGCTGGACGACATGGCCGAATTGCACAAGCGCACAGGGCTGCCGTTGGCGACCAACATGGTGGTAACCGATTTCGCCGAGTTCCGCCGCAGTGTAGAGCGCAACAGTGTGCAGATCGTGCTCGCCGACCATCATTACTGGGGCGGCCTGCGCGATACCCAGGTATTGGCCAGCATGTGTCACACCTGGGGCCTGGGTGTGTCCATGCACTCGAACTCGCACCTGGGCATCAGCCTGATGGCCATGGCCCATGTGGCGGCGTCGGTGCCGAACCTGGATTACGCCTGTGACACCCACTATCCGTGGCAGGAGCCGGACGAAGAAGTGATCAAGGGCGGCAAGCTGCCGATCGTCGACGGCTGCGTGAAGATCAACAAGACACCGGGGCTGGGGCTGGAACTGGATCGCGACCAGCTGGGCATGCTGCATGAACAGTTCCTGCGCTGCGGGATTCGTTCTCGCGACGATGTGCGGCAGATGACCAGGTACAAGCCAGACTGGAAAGCGGTGAAGCCACGATTTTGAAACCAACCCTGAAGCGGTCATCGGCCACGAACGCACCGCCATAACCCTGACACACCGCGCCGTCTACTTCGCGGCCACTGACCGCTCCCACGGTTTGTCCCGACCCCTGTGGGAGCGGTCATCGGCCGCGAACGGCGCACGCGGAAGGAAGAGACAGCCGGAAATCCGTTTTCCCAGTCCACCCGTATTCGGTTTTCCGAACGACCTACTACTCATCCGCCCTACGCAAACACCAGAATTTCCATGCCCACCAATGACTTGCTCGCAAACCCCGCCCTTGGCACGACTCATGCTCTACACTCTTCAACGAAGCCGGCACCTACCCAGCCGCCGGATTTCGCTGTACCCCGAGGGCCTGCGGGCTCGATAAAAAAAACAAAGTCGAGGATTCATTGATGCGTATCGTTCCAAAACTCCTGAGCGCCGCCATTGCCGCCGCGCTGATCAGTACTCCAGCATTGGCTGCCGAACTCACCGGCACTCTGAAGAAAATCAAGGATTCGGGCACCATCACCCTCGGTCACCGCGACGCATCCATCCCCTTCTCGTACATCGCCGATGCGTCCGGCAAGCCGGTCGGCTACTCGCACGACATCCAGCTCAAGGTGGTCGAGGCCCTGAAAAAGGACCTCGACATGCCCGACCTGAAGGTCAAGTACAACCTGGTTACCTCGCAGACCCGTATTCCTCTGGTGCAGAACGGCACCATCGACCTGGAATGCGGTTCCACCACCAACAACGCCGAACGCGCCCAGCAGGTCGATTTCTCCGTGGGCATCTTCGAGATCGGCACCCGTCTGCTGAGCAAGAAAGATTCGTCCTACAAGGACTTCGACGACCTGAAAGGCAAGAACGTCGTCACCACCGCCGGCACCACCTCCGAGCGCATCCTCAAGTCCATGAACGCCGACAAGCAGATGGGCATGAACATCGTCTCGGCAAAAGACCACGGCGAGTCCTTCCAGATGCTCGAATCGGGCCGCGCCGTCGCCTTCATGATGGACGACGCCCTGCTCGCCGGCGAAATGGCCAAGGCCAAGAAGCCTACCGACTGGGAAGTGACCGGCACGCCGCAGTCCTATGAAATCTACGGCTGCATGGTGCGCAAGGGTGACGAGCCGTTCAAGAAAGCGGTCGACGATGCGATCAAGGCCACCTTCGCCTCTGGCGACATCAACGGCATCTACGACAAGTGGTTCAGTCAGCCGATCCCGCCAAAGGGCCTGAATCTGGGCTTCCCCATGAGCGACGAGCTCAAGGCGCTGATCGCCAACCCCAACGACAAGCCGGCTCCCGACAAGAAGTCGTAAGCACCACCCTGCCTTCACTCGAGCGCCGCCCGGCGTTCGAGTGAAAGCCTGTGCCCGTGAATCAATTTCCGAGGGGTATTCCCCATGAATTACAACTGGGACTGGAGCGTCTTCTTCAAGTCCACTGGCGTCGGCAGCGAGATCTACCTGGATTGGTACATCTCCGGCCTGGGCTGGACCATCGCCATTGCCGTGGTCGCCTGGATCATCGCCCTGCTGCTGGGCTCCGTGCTGGGCGTCATGCGCACCGTACCGAGCCGCTGGGTCTCGGGCATCGCGACCTGCTACGTCGAACTGTTCCGCAACGTGCCGTTGCTGGTGCAGCTGTTCATCTGGTATTTCCTGGTCCCCGACCTGCTGCCCGAAGGCATGCAGGAGTGGTACAAGCAGGACCTCAACCCGACCACCTCGGCATTCCTCAGCGTAGTGGTGTGCCTGGGCCTGTTCACCGCGGCGCGTGTCTGCGAGCAGGTGCGTACCGGTATTCAGGCGCTGCCCCACGGTCAGGAATCGGCCGCCAGGGCAATGGGCTTCCGCCTCCCGCAGATCTACTGGAACGTGCTGTTGCCGCAGGCCTACCGCATCATCATTCCACCGCTTACCTCCGAATTCCTCAACGTGTTCAAGAACTCGTCGGTGGCATCGTTGATCGGCCTGATGGAATTGCTGGCGCAAACCAAGCAGACCGCGGAGTTCTCGGCCAACCTGTTCGAGGCCTTCACCCTGGCCACGCTGATCTACTTCACCCTGAACATGAGCCTGATGTTGTTGATGCGCGTGTTCGAGCGCAGACTCGCCGTGCCTGGGCTGATCTCCCTGGGAGGTAAATGATGGACTTCAGTGGAATCATTCCGGCGTTGCCGGGCATGTGGAACGGCATGGTCATGACCTTGCAGCTGATGGTGCTGGGCGTCATCGGCGGCATTGCCCTGGGCACGGTGCTGGCCTTGATGCGCCTGTCTTCGAACAAGCTGCTGTCGCGCTTCGCCGGTGCCTACGTCAACTACTTCCGCTCCATTCCGTTGCTGCTGGTCATCACCTGGTTCTACCTGGCGGTGCCTTTCGTGCTGCGCTGGATCACCGGCGAAGACACTCCGGTCGGTGCCTTCACCTCGTGCCTCGTGGCGTTCATGATGTTCGAGGCCGCGTACTTCTGTGAAATCGTGCGGGCCGGCGTGCAGTCCATCTCCAAGGGCCAGATGGGTGCCGCGCAAGCGCTGGGCATGAACTACGGTCAGACCATGCGCCTGATCATCCTGCCCCAGGCGTTCCGCAAGATGACCCCGCTGCTGCTGCAGCAGAGCATCATCCTGTTCCAGGACACTTCGTTGGTCTACACCGTGGGCCTGGTGGACTTTCTCAACTCGGCGCGCGCCAGCGGCGACATCATTGGCCGGGCCAACGAATTCCTGATCTTCGCCGGCGTGGTGTACTTCCTCATCAGCTTCAGCGCCTCCCTTCTGGTCAAGCGTCTGCAAAAAAGGTTAGCCGTATGATCTCCATCAAGAATATCAACAAGTGGTATGGCGACTTCCAGGTGCTCACCGATTGCAGCACCGACGTCAAGAAAGGTGAAGTGGTCGTGGTGTGCGGGCCCTCGGGTTCGGGCAAGTCGACCCTGATCAAGTGCGTGAATGCATTGGAGCCTTTCCAGAAAGGCGACATCGTGGTCGACGGCACGTCCATTGCCGATCCCAAGACCAACCTGCCCAAGCTGCGCTCGCGCGTAGGCATGGTGTTCCAGCATTTCGAGCTGTTTCCGCACCTGACCATCACCGAAAACCTGACCATCGCGCAGATCAAGGTGCTGGGGCGCAGCAAGGAAGAAGCCACCAAAAAGGGCCTGCAGTTGCTCGAACGCGTCGGCCTCTCCGCCCACGCCCACAAGCATCCCGGCCAGCTGTCCGGCGGCCAGCAGCAGCGCGTGGCGATTGCCCGCGCCCTGGCCATGGACCCTGTGGTCATGCTGTTCGACGAGCCGACTTCGGCGCTCGACCCGGAAATGGTCAACGAAGTGCTCGACGTGATGGTGCAGCTGGCCCACGAAGGCATGACCATGATGTGCGTGACCCACGAAATGGGCTTTGCCCGCAAGGTGGCCAACCGGGTGATCTTCATGGACCAGGGACAGATCGTCGAAGACTGCCCCAAGGAAGAATTCTTCGGCGATGTCAGCGCGCGGTCCGATCGCGCCCAGCAGTTCCTCGCCAAGATCTTGCAGCACTGATGACCGGCCGTCCTGCGCCCGCCCTGCCGGGCGCAGGACGCTGGCTGCTTGAAGGCGACTGTGATGAAATGCCTGCCCGCCACAAAGCCTGACCTGATCGTGAAGCCCCGCCTGATTCGCCAATTGTTCCTGCCGCCGCTGATCCTGCTGTTGACGCTGGGCCTGGGCTACGTGGGTTTTCTGGTCAGCGAGCACAACAGCATTCGCGCCCTGAGCGAGAACGGCGAACGGCAGCTTGAACTGCACGCGCGCGCCGTCGAAAGCGAGATCACCAAGTACACCTACTTGCCCAGCCTGCTGGAACTCGAAGACAGCGTCTCGACCCTGCTCAACGAGCCCGACGGCGAGCACCGCCAGGCCGTCAACGATTACCTGGAAGGCCTCAATCGTCGCAGCCGCAGCCGCGCCATCTACGTGCTCGACACCACCGGCCGTGTACAGGCCACCAGCAACTGGCGCGATGCCGACAGTTTTCTCGGTGAGGACCTGTCATTCCGCGGTTATTTCCAGGCCGCCATTCGCGGCCAGCCCGGGCGTTTCTACGGCATCGGCAGCACCACCGGCGAGCCCGGCTATTTCCTCGCCCACGGCCTGGAGGAGCACGGCAAGCTGATCGGCGTGGCCGTGATCAAGGTGCGCCTGGAAGCACTGGAAGAGCGCTGGCAGAAGGCTCGCCTGGAGGCCTTCGTCAGCGACGAGAACGGCATCATCATTCTTTCCAGCGATCCGGCGCGGCGCTTGAAGTCGGTGCGCCCGCTGACCCCGGAAATCAAGGAGCGCCTGGCGCGCAGCCTGCAGTACTACTGGTGGCCGCTCAACGAGCTCGAACCGCTCGCCCGCCAGCGCCTGGCCGATGGGGTGGAGTTGCTCACCTTCACCACCCACACCGACAAGCCAGGCAAAGACATCGACGTCACCTACCTGTCGCAGTCGCGGCGCCTGGCCGACACGCCCTGGCGCTTTACCCTGCTGACTTCCATGCAGGATCTGCGGCACGAAGCCATCGTGCAGGGCGTGCTGGTGGCCGTGGCCTTCGCCTTGCTGGCCTTCCTGCTGATTGCCTGGAACGAGCGACGCAAGGTGCTGGCTACCCGCCTTGCCGCGCGTGAAGCGCTGGAACAGGCCAACAGTCATCTGGAGCGGCGCATCGCCGAGCGCACTCAGGACCTGCGCGCCAGCAACGAACGCCTCAAGGGTCAGATCCGCGAACGCCGCCAGGCCGAGGAAACATTGCGCAAGGCCCAGGACGAATTGGTCCAGGCAGGCAAGCTGGCCGCCATCGGCCAGATGTCGACCAGTATCGCCCACGAACTCAATCAACCGCTGGCGGCCTTGCGCACCTTGTCGGGCAATACCGTGCGCTTTCTGGAACGCGGCGCGCTGGACACGGCCAGCACCAACCTGAGCACCATGAACGAGCTGATCGACCGCATGGGGCGCATCACCGCCAGCCTGCGCTCTTTCGCCCGGCGCGGCGACGACAAGGGCCAGGCCAGCCTGAGCAAAGCGCTGGACGGTGCGCTGCAGGTGCTCGCCAGCCGCATCGAGGCCAGTGGCCTGAGCGTGCAGCGCAACTGTAGCGAGATGCAGCTGGCGATCGACCAGACCCGCCTGGAACAGATTCTGGTCAACCTGATCGGCAACGCCCTGGATGCCACCGCCGGCGAACCGCAGCCGACACTCTGGCTGGAGGGGCGCATGGAGGGTGAGCGCTACGCCGTGCAGGTGCGCGACAACGGCCACGGCATCGACGTCGAGACACGCAAGCATCTGTTCGAGCCCTTTTTCACCACCAAGCCCGGCGACCACGGCCTGGGGCTGGGGCTGACCCTGTCCGCCAGCCTGGCGGCGGCCGCCGGTGGCAACCTGGCCGTCGAGCACCCCGCCGACGGTGGCACCACTTTCATTCTCAGCCTGCCGCTCGCGGCAGCGTCGCCCAGCGAGTCGCCATGAACGCCTTGACCGTCCTGATCGTCGAAGACGACCCCCACGTACTGCTCGGCTGCCAGCAGGCGCTGGCGCTGGAAGACATTCCCAGCCAGGGCGTGGCCAGCGCCGAGGCCGCGCTGGCCTGCATCGGCGACGACTTTGCCGGTATCGTGGTCAGCGACATCCGCCTGCCCGGCATGGATGGCCTGGAACTGCTGAGCCAGCTGAAAGCGCGTGACCCCAGCCTGCCCGTGGTGCTGATCACCGGCCACGGCGACATTTCCATGGCCGTGGGGGCCATGCGCAGCGGCGCCTATGACTTCATGGAGAAGCCCTTCTCGCCCGAGCGTCTGGTGGACGTGGTGCGCCGCGCGCTGGAGCGACGCGGCCTGGCGCGCGAGGTCAGTTCGCTGCGCCGGCAATTGGCCGAACGCAGTTCGCTGGAAGGCCGCATCATTGGCCGCTCGCCCGCCATGCACAACCTGCGCGAGCTGATCGCCAACGTCGCCGACACCTCGGCCAACGTGTTGATCGAGGGTGAAACCGGGACCGGCAAGGAACTGGTCGCCCGCTGCCTGCACGATTTCAGCCGGCGCCAACCGCAGCCATTCGTGGCACTCAATTGCGGCGGCCTGCCGGAGCAGCTGTTCGAAAGCGAAATATTCGGCCATGAAGCCAATGCCTTCACCGGCGCCGGCAAGCGCCGCATCGGCAAGATCGAGCATGCCGACCAGGGCACGCTGTTTCTCGACGAAGTGGAAAGCATGCCGATTGCGTTGCAGATCAAGCTGCTGCGGGTATTGCAGGAGCGCACCCTGGAACGCCTGGGGTCGAACCAGAGCATTGCCGTCGACTGTCGCCTGATCGCAGCCACCAAGGCCGATCTGGACGCGTTGAGCCGACAGAACCAGTTTCGCAGCGACCTGTATTACCGCCTCAACGTGGTGACGCTGGAACTGCCGCCGCTGCGCGAGCGCCGTGAAGACATTCTCGAGCTGTTTCAGCATTTCCTGCAGATGGCCGCCCTGCGCTTCGACCGCGAGCCGCCCGAGCTCGATGCACAAACCTTGTCGCGCCTGATGAGCCATGACTGGCCCGGCAACGTCCGCGAGCTGCGCAACGTGGCCGAGCGCTACGCGCTGGGTTTGCCGGCGTTCAAGAAAAACGGTGCAGCGACCGTGGTCAGCCTGGGCTTTTCCGAAGCGGTGGAAGCGTTCGAGCGCAACCTGCTGACCGAAGCCCTGCAGCGCACGGCAGGCAATCTCAGCCAGGCCAGCCTGGAGCTGGGCATGGCCAAGACCACCCTGTTCGACAAGGTCAAGAAATACGGGCTGAACTGAGAGGCCCTCCCCGACACCCAGTCGGCTACAACCCCGCCAACACCCCCTCGCGCTGGCGCTGCTGCGCCAGATACGGCAGGACCGCACCCAGCAGCGGCGCCTTGAACGCTTCCTGGAAACGATGCGCCAACCCCGGTATCAGCCGCAACTGACTGCCTTGGATATGCGCCGCCAGATGCACCCCATGCATCACCGGCAACAGCGGATCGGCCGTGCCATGCACCACCAGAGTCGGCACCCGCAGCCGATTGAGCAACGCCACTCGGCTGGGCTCTGCCAGGATCGCCAGGATCTGCCGCTGCCCCCCTTGCGGATTGAACGCCCGGTCGTATGACATCTGCGCCTGATGCAGCAGTTCGGCACGGTCATCAGCGACGTGCGGGTTGCCCAGCGCCGCCAGCAAATCGGCCTGCTGCTCCAGCGCCACTTCACGGTTCGGTGCACTGCGCTTGGCCAGCAACTGCAGCAACGCCGGGCGCGGCTCGGGCAGGCCCGGCGCACCCGAGCTCGACATGATCAAGGTCAGGCTCTGCACCCGCTGCGGCGCACGATCGGCCAGGTGCTGGGCGATCATTCCGCCCATGCTGGCGCCCAGCACATGGAAACGCTGCACCTGCAGGAAGTCCATCAGCCCCAGTGCGTCGTCGGCCATGTCGGTCAAGCTGTACGGGGCCGACACCGCGAAGCCCAGCTTGTAGCGCAGCACCTCGAATGTCAGGTTGGCCGACGGCGGCGCCTGTGACCAGGTGGACAGGCCCACGTCGCGATTATCGAAGCGAATCACCCGAAAACCCTGCTCACAGAGGGCACTGACCACCTCGTCGGGCCAATCGATCAACTGTCCACCCAGCCCCATCACCAGCAACAGCGCCGGGTCCTGCGGACGTCCGATACTTTGATAGGCCAGGCTGACCTGAGCCAGTGGAGCGTGTTGAAGCGGAACATCGACATCGCAGCGCGCAGCTGCAAAAACCCACTGCCCGCACAGCAGCGCGGCCAGGAACACCCATAGACGCATGACTTACACCAGAACGCAGAACCCCATTGAGGCGCAAGTCTGATGACTTTTCGTACGGCGCGCTGCCACACTTCCATGACCGTTTGATGAACTCCGCCATACGGTATGTCGTTCGATGTCAGGCCAGCCGCTGACGGGCCTGGCGCGCCGCCGCCACCATGTTGACCAATGCCGCTTCGGTTTCGGGCCAGGCACGGGTCTTGAGCCCGCAATCGGGGTTGACCCACAGCCGTTCGGCCGGGATGCGCGCCGCGGCCAAGGTCAACAGGCGCAGCATCTGCTCGGTGTCAGGCACTTGCGGTGAATGGATGTCGTATACCCCCGGACCGATGTCGTTGGGGTAGTCGAAGGCCTCGAACGCCTCCAGCAACTCCATGTCCGAGCGCGAGGTTTCGATAGTGATCACATCGGCATCCATGGCAGCGATGGCCTGGATCACGTCGTTGAACTCGCTGTAGCACATGTGCGTATGAATCTGCGTGGTATCGGCTACGCCACTGGAGCACAGGCGGAACGCCTGCACGGCCCACTCCAGGTAGGCTGGCCATTGCGCTCGGCGCAGTGGCAGCCCCTCGCGAAACGCAGCTTCGTCGATCTGGATGATGCGCACCCCAGCGCGCTCCAGATCCTGCACTTCGTCGCGAACCGCCAGGGCCAACTGCCGGGCCTGGGCTTCGCGAGGCAGGTCTTCGCGGGCGAACGACCACGCCAGCAAGGTCACCGGGCCGGTCAGCATGCCCTTGACCCACTTGGCCGTCTGCCGCTGGGCGTAAGCGATCCAGTCCACGGTCATGGCCTGGTTGCGGCTGATGTCGCCGTAGATGACCGCAGGCTTGACGCAGCGCGAGCCATAGCTCTGCACCCAGCCGAACCGCGTCAGCAGATAGCCGTCCAGTTGCTCGGCGAAGTATTCCACCATGTCGTTGCGCTCGGCCTCGCCGTGCACCAGCACATCCAGGCCCAGGCGCTCCTGGACCTGGATCGCATGGCGAATCTCGCAGTGCATGGCATCGGTGTAGTCGTTGGCCGAGAGCTTGCCGGCCTTGTAGGCCTGGCGGGCCAGACGAATCGACGCGGTTTGCGGGAAGGAACCGATGGTGGTGGTGGGAAACGCCGGCAAGCGCAATTGCGCGCGCTGGACTTCGATGCGCGTGGCGAAGGCCGAAGCGCGCCGGCTGTCGGCAGCCGTGACCGCAGCCAGACGCGCTTGCACGGCAGGCTTGTGAATGCGCGGCGACTGCATCCGGCTGGCCTGCACCGCCTGGCTCTGCGCCAGGGCCTGGCGTACCTGCGCAGCGTCGGGCGTATTCAGCGCCTGGCCAAGTACGGCGATCTCCTCGCACTTCTGCACGGCGAAGGCCAGCCAGCCTTTGATTTCGGCATCGAGCCGGTCCTCGCGGCGCACATCGACCGGGCTGTGCAGCAGCGAGCACGAGCTTGCGACCCACAGGTTGGCACCGAAGCGCTCGCGGGCCTGGTGGAGCGACACCAGCGCCTGCGCCAGATCGCAGCGCCAGACGTTGCGACCGTTGACCACCCCGACCGACAGCACCTTGTAGGTCGGCAGGCGGTCGAGCACCGCAGGCAACTGTTCGGGTGCGCGCACCAGGTCGACGTGCAGGCCGTCCACCGGCAGGCCCACAGCCAGGCCAAGGTTGTCGTCCAGGCCGCCAAAGTAGGTCGCCAGCAGCTTCTTGAGCGGCGAATACTGAAGGATGTGATAAGCGCGCTCGAAGGCGTTCTTCCATTCCTGGGGCAGATCCAGACACAGGATCGGTTCGTCGATCTGCACCCACTCGACGCCCTGCCTGGCCAGGCGCGAGAGGATTTCACCGTACACCGGCAGCAGTCGTTCGAGCAGATCGAGTTTGTCGAAGGGCTGCCCCTTGGTCTTGCCCAGCCACAGGTAGGTGAGCGGCCCGATCAGCACCGGCTTGACCTTGTGCCCCAGGGCAATGGCTTCGTCGACTTCCTCGAACAGTTGTTCCCAGCTGAGCAGGAAGCGCTGGTCGACGCTGAACTCGGGCACCAGATAGTGATAGTTGGTATCGAACCACTTGGTCAGTTCCAGTGCGTGCTGCGTCTGGCCTGCTTCAGCGTTGCAGCAGGTGTTGGCACCGCGGGCCATGGCGAACAGCGTATCGAGCGTGGGCCGGCCGTCGCTGCCCAGGGCCTTGGCGAATCGACCGGGCACCGCGCCGAAGGCCAGCGAATGGGCGAGCATCTGGTCATACCAGGCAAAGTCGCCTACCGGCAGCAGCTCGAGACCGGCCTGCGCCTGCAACTGCCAGTGACGGGCACGCAGCTCGCGTCCTGCAAGGCGCAGCCCCGCTTGGTCGATGTCGCCTTTCCAATACGCTTCGAGCGCCTTCTTGAGTTCGCGGTCGGCGCCGATGCGAGGAAAGCCGAGGGTGTGGGCCAGTGCCATGGGTGAAGCTCCTTGTAAATGATGGCGCCATTGTCGACAACCTGAGCAACATGAGGCAAACTCAATCTTTTCGTGTTGATCACAAGTTCTGCTCATGGAGACCCCGGTGCTCGAAATCCGTCACCTGAAAACCCTGCACGCCCTGCGCGAGGCCGATAGCCTGGTGGAAGCCGCCGAGCGCCTGCACCTGACCCAATCGGCGCTTTCTCATCAGTTCAAGGAGCTGGAAGAGCGCCTGGGCCTGCAGTTGTTCGTGCGCAAGACCAAGCCGATCCGCTTCACCAGTGCCGGACTGCGCCTTCTGCAATTGGCAGATGCCACCCTGCCGCTGCTGCGCGGTGCCGAGCGTGACATCGCCCGGCTGGCCGGCGGCACGGCGGGTCGGTTGCACATGGCCATCGAATGCCACAGCTGCTTCCAATGGCTGATGCCGACCATCGACCAGTTCCGCGATGCCTGGCCGGAAGTGGAACTGGACCTGGCTTCCGGCTTTGCATTCGCACCACTGCCAGCCCTGGCACGTGGCGACCTCGACCTGGTGGTCACCTCGGACCCGCTGGAGCTGCCCGGTATTACCTATGTGCCGCTGTTCACCTACGAAGCCATGCTGGCGGTGGCCAACCAGCACGCGCTGGCAGGCAAGCCTTTCATCGTGCCGGAAGACCTGGCCAGTGAAACACTTATCACCTACCCGGTGGAGCGCGATCGGCTGGACATCTTCACGCGCTTCCTGGAGCCGGCCGATATCGAGCCGGCGCAAGTGCGCACCTCGGAACTGACGGTGATGATGATGCAGTTGGTGGCCAGTGGCCGAGGCGTGTGTGGCATGCCCCACTGGGCGTTGCACGAATACAGTTCACGGGGCTATGTGAAGGCCAAGCGCCTGGGCGACAAAGGCCTGTTCGCAACGCTGTACGCCGCGGTACGCACCGACATGCTCGACGCTCCGTACATGCGTGACTTTCTGCTGACCGCCAAGGACACCTCGTTCTCGACGCTGGACGGTGTCAGCGCGGTCCGCTGAGCGCCTGTTGCAGAAACGCTGCGCAGGACTATTCAGTCCGGCCTATCTAAGTAGCGCCCTGTCCTCCCGTGCAAGGTTCGTAATGTCGAGCGCGATGACTCTACCGGTCATCACCTCGACATCAGGAAACCCGGTCCATGAGCGATGCCAGCAACGCCTTTACCACTCGCCCCCCTGCACAACGCCTCTATTCGCTGCGCCACGATCATCTGCTCCAGGAAGGCTCCCAGCTCTGGGAGCGCGCCCGCATGCGCCTGCAGGCGCTGCTGCAGAACGCCCCACGCGCGACCGATGTCCTTCAGCCTGCGGAGGTCACGGCGCAGACGCGGGAGCAGGCGCTCAAGCAGCGCTGGCTCGACTACTGGAACGGACGGGCAGCGCACACCGCCCTTTCCCGCCGCGCCGTGGCCGAGCAGGCGTTCCTCGACCACATGCAAGCGGCCGCGCGCCTGGCCTACTACCATGCACAACTGACCCACGCGCAACTGCTGCCGCTGCTGACCCTGCTCGAAGGCGGCAGCGAAAGCGAATCGCCGTCGATCTATCTGGAAACCATTGCGCTGCGCACCCGAGAAGGGGTCAAGCACAAAGCAGCAGGCGCACTGGTAGTGACCCCGGACAGCGATGCGCCAGTGATGCAGTTGCTCTACCTGCCATCCTGCGATCCTGCATTGAAGGCTTTTGCCGATCGCCAGGCATTACAGACCTACCTGCTGCAGAACCGCACTCAGGTGTGGCCGCACGCGACGCTGCAAGCCGATGCTGCGGTCAAACTCAGCTATCAACCGGCGCAACTGGCCAGCGCCTGCAAGGAATGGTTGAGCCATTGCCGCACTCGCTACATGCAAGCATCGCTTGCCTTTCTGGCTTGCAGTGGCGAAAACGACACCGCTGCCCAGGGCAAAGCTGCAATCGCGCCGACAAGCGAACCGCCGTTCGCCCGCCTGCCCGCCTTCGACGCGCCCGAACCAACGCCTTCGGCGGACAACTTCGCAGCCTTCGGCAGCCTCGCTGCGGACATTCCCCAAAGCCAGCGTTGGGCCGAGGTCAAGCGCCAGCATCTGGCACTGCTGCAGCTGCTCGGCGATGACCTTCGAGCGGGCAGCGCCAGCCCTGGCTGGGCGCGCTTGAAAACCTTGCTCGCCACCCTC
This sequence comes from Pseudomonas sp. CFBP 8770, assembly GCF_014841705.1. Lineage (NCBI taxonomy): Bacteria > Pseudomonadati > Pseudomonadota > Gammaproteobacteria > Pseudomonadales > Pseudomonadaceae > Pseudomonas > Pseudomonas sp. CFBP 8770. The sequence goes on along the minus strand of NZ_JACYUL010000002.1, from coordinate 156,246 downwards.
ACCGCCACCCAGGAACGCGCAGCCCAGGCCGCAGCGGGGTTGCTGAACGCGGCCAGGCTGGAAGATCTCTACCGTCTGCGCTACCTGCCCAACACCCATTACGCGGCCCTCTATCAGGCCCGTCTGGACGGTCTGCGCGCCGAAGTGGCCGTGCAACAGGCGCTGGGCCTGTTGACCACGGCCCAGGTACAGCTGATGCACGCCGTGTTGTCGCACCCGCAGGCGAGCAAGCGTGATGCCCAGGCCGGTATCGCCTGCGCGATGTCCGTGTCCATGTCGAGCGTGAACGGCACTGGCACCACGACTCATGTACAGGAACTGCATGGGGCGGTGGCGTTCATGCACACTCAGGCCCTGGCAGGCACAGGCTTCGTGCTGGTCTACTGGCCTGGCCTGGGTGGCGGGCTGGAGGCATTCGACTCGCTGGCGCAGCTCAAGCAGTCGCTGTTGCGCCTGAACGATCCTGCAGACACTGTCCGCTTGAATCTGTCGCCGGTTGCCGGCGACATCTTCGACTACGGCCTGCAAGGTCAATTGCATGCGTGCGAGCAGGAGGCCGGCGAGTTCATCGAAAAGCTGCCAGCGGCGACCCATCAGCGGCAACGCCTGGAAGCCTTGCAGCGACTCACCCGCAACACCTCCGAGCGATTGCTGGTTCCCGCTCACGCAGCACGCGACCAAGCCTACGTGCAATTGACCCAGGAAGGGTTCAGTGAAAGCCTGGAAAATGGCCTGCCCGACTGGCTCAAAACGCTGACGACGAATGACCGCCTGCGTCTCAAATCGCTGATCAGCGACTATGTACGTGCAGCACGCGCTTCGAATGCACAACTGGAACGTGACCTGCCTGACCTGGACCATTACGCCGACACGCTGCTGCAGCAGCGGCTGCGTGCCGACTTCAACCTGACCGAAGACGTGGAGGTGGTGGTCGACATTCCCGACCGCCTGGTCCATCGCAAAGTCCCGGTGGCCGGCTCCGGCGCTCCCGGCACCCCTCAGCAAACCGTGGCCACCCCCGGCCCGAAGCGCACGCCATGGCCGCTCGCCAGGCTGGCACAGCACAACATCGATGCCGACATGCTGCAGCGCCTGGGTTTCATGCGCGTGCAAGTGGCCAGTGGCGATACCGAAACAGATCGCGAGGAATGCGCCCGCGTGTCGGCAGGTATCGACCTGAACTATCTGCGGCGAACGATCCGCGAGCTGAATCTGGCGCAGGCATGCGAAGACAAGATTCGCCAGGCGTTCCTCGGCCACGCGGAGCACTCCGCGCATGCCCTCGCCCACCAACGTGAATGCCTGCTCGAACCCATACGGCTGATGCTGCACATGCACAGCGAGTATGCTCGCCACCAAGGCAGTATCAGCCTCTCCGGCCATGCCCTGGCACTGCTCGCCACCGATGCCAGCGACGCCGCGGCGTTCCGCGCGAGCGGGCGTGACGTGCAGTTGCTGCCGGCACGGCTGACGGTCGGCGGCAGCGACACCCACGGCTTGCCCACCACGTTGTCTGGAGTGACCTTCATTCATGATCGCAATGGCGGCCAGACCCTGCTGTATTTGCCCGATGCCCCCGACCATCGCTGCCTGCGCGAATACCCGAGCCTGGAAGAAGCACGCCTGCGGCTGTTCGATCTGACGTTCGACAGCAAGATGGCCGACTATCTCGCCGACCGGGCAATCACTGGCAGCGTTGCCAGCCACAGGGCGCGGATCGAACAGGCCGGCCTGCGCCGGTTCGACAAGTTGATCGGTGTCGGCCGCTCCTGGCCGGCGACGACTTCGCTCGCCAGCCATCTGCTCGACGCCCATATGGGCCGGCTGGTCGAAGCCCAGCGCCGACGAGGTCGCAGCAACGACGCCCTGTACCTGGAACAGGCGGCGCTGGCCCATGGCAACGTGTTCAACTACATCAAGATGGCCATCGGCGTGTTGCCGTTCGTGGGTACCGCAGTGGCCCTGTTCGATGCCTGGACAGCGGCCAATGCGGCGGTCGATGCGCTACGTATCGGTGAACTCGGCGAGTCGCTCAACCAACTCGAAGCGCTGCTCGGCGCGCTGATCGATGCGGCCATCGACATCCTGCCGGGCGCTGTTACCGCGCCCTCCAGCGGCCGCTTGCTCGCCCGCAACCGCCAATGGTCGATGCTGGCGCGGCGTGCAGGCGCACCCGGTCCGACGAAGCCTGCCCCGGCCGGCCTGAGCAACCCGTTCGCCGGCTACCATTACCGCCTACCGCTTGACCTCAGTGGCGTGCAACCCGGCAGCCATGGCCTGTACCAAGGCATCTATCGCCACGCCAAAGGCGATTTCATCCTGCGCGACGGCCTGCCCTACCAGGTCACACGGCACGCCAGCCCGCAGACCTGGCGGCTGCATGGCACCACCAGCAAGACCTACCGGCAGCCCATTGCACTGGACCCGAACGGGCACTGGCAAACCCACGGCGCGCTCTATGGCACGCTGATCAACGATGGCCTGGCGGGCGGCGGTAACGTGCTCGGCTATCTCGGACATCGCGCCGCCGATGGCCTGCAACCGCTCTGGCCCGCAGCGATCCGTGAGCGGCTGCCGCGCTGGCTGGTGGATCGCCAGTATCGCCGCCATTTCGAACTCGCCAGCAGCATCGATCACAAGAGCACGGCATTGCGCGAGCAGATGAATCAGCATGAGGCCCTGATCAGACAGCTAGCCGCCGACCCACGGCAACGAACCCGCGCCGAAGCCGCCTGTGCCAGTGACATCGCAGGGGCCGAGGCGCTGTACCGGCTGTTGCAGGAACACGAGGGCTACGTGTCCCGCGACTTCCTCAAGCGCAATCGCCAGTTCCAGAGCGAAGTGGCCTACATCGTTGCAGGCCGCAGAATCAACCATGCCAATCTGGCCAAGCGTTCGATCACCGAACTCACCGAGACACTCAACCAAACCCGGCCCGCTGGCGAATTGTTCGATCTTCCCATCAGGCAGATGCTTGAACAGCGGCGCACCCGCCTGACTCTGGATCAACAGTTCAACCTCATGGAGCAGCGCCTGCAGCAGGCGCAGGCCTGGGCAGAGAAAGTCACCCTGCGCAGCGACCGTGCGCACCTGCGCGAGGCTTTGGAGGGCATGGCAGAGGTCGACCTGGAGATTGCTCGCGCGTCCAACCTCACTCAACTGGCCCACAAGACCGCAGACACCTCCAACGTGGCGGACATGTTTCATCTGCTCGACACCCAGGCCATGAGAAACCGTTTCCATCATGGCCTGGAAAGTCATTTTCAGTTGCTGGAAACCACATCCGGGCTGCGCGAACGGCAGAATGTGCTGCACAGCTCGCGCCAGATCTACGTCGATTACCGTAATCAGATGAACACTTGGGTGCGCAACCGTCCCGATCGCTTCGAGCCCGATCAGTTCGAACGCATGATCCAGTCGCTGAATCGCTTGATCGAACATGCCGACCGGACGATCCCGCAACTGAGCAACCTGGCGCGGCGCGCAAGACCCGCGGGGCATGCCACGCGTCGGGTGTTCGAGACCCATGAGCATGATTTCTTCATCGGTGACGAAGGCCGGGCAGCGGACGGCGAGCAGATCTTTACCTTGACCGGTTCCGGCGGCAGGCTTGAAACCTATCGCCGTGTCGCGGGCCAGTGGCGCTTGCAGGATGCGCCGTCGGCAAGTTCGCTGCATACACCGTCACGGCCCTTGGCCGAATTGATCACCGAGGGCCAAACCTGGCTGGATGCCACCCCCGCCCACGAGCAGCGGGTGCAGGGCTATGCCATACCCGGCGAGGCGCCTGCCAACCTGGAAGACCTGATGGTCAATCAAGGCCGGCAACTGGAACTGCGCGCCCAACTCATCGAACAACAGGCGCCGACGCACGAACTGGCCCACCGCCTGCGCGCGCGCGCCCAAGAGCTGCGGGCCAAGGGCCGGACGCTGCGGATCAAGCAGGCGATGGGTAGCCAGACCCCGACCGAGGGCTATCTGGACTACCTGGTCGAGCAGCGCCAGGTCGACATCGTCAAAGTAGGGACGCGTACCAACATCGCCACCGCACAGGGTGAGACTGATTTCCTGCAGGAGTACGTCATCCGCGACATCAGTGTCCAGCCAGCCGTGACCCTGTGGTACGCGCACTTTCACTATCGGCGGGAGCGGGCTGCCTTCGAACAGTTCGACAAGGCGCACATCAAGCGCGCCGAGCAACGCACGCTCGGCCTGCGCTGGCAACAGGCCCACGGCAGCGATGCACAGCGCATCTGGCGCGGACCCATCGGCAAGCCGCTGGCGGTAAAGCTCTTCGGGGGATTGCAGGCGTGAACCGCCCGGCATGAACCACGGCGCGACGCCCTCGCTGACGAATGCAATCCGCTGTCGAGGCGCGTCGCTGCAGCTCGCTACATCAGGAACAGCGTGGCCAGACCAAGGAAGATGAAGAACCCGCCGCTGTCGGTGACAGCGGTGATCATCACGCTGGCGCCCATCGCCGGATCGCGTCCGAACCTGGCCAAGGCCATCGGAATCGACACACCCATGAGCGCCGCGAGCAGCAGGTTCAGGGTCATCGCCGCGGTCATCACCACGCCCAGTGACCAGCTGCCATACAGCAGATACGCCACCACCCCGATCACACCGCCCCAGACCAGGCCGTTGACCAGCGCGACGCCCAGCTCCTTGCGCATCAGCCGCTTGGTATTGCCGTTGCCATGGCTGACCTGATCGAGGGCCATGGCCCGCACGATCATAGTGATGGTCTGGTTGCCGGAGTTGCCGCCGATACCGGCCACGATCGGCATCAACGCCGCCAGGGCCACCAGCTTCTCGATCGAGCCTTCGAACAGGCCGATCACCCGCGACGCCATGAATGCGGTGATCAGGTTGATCGCCAGCCACGACCAGCGGTTGCGCAGCGAACGCCATACCGAGGCGAAAATGTCCTCTTCCTCGCGCAGACCGGCGGTGCGCAGCGCTTCGCTTTCGCTTTCTTCACGAATCAGGTCGACCATCACGTCGATGGTCAGGCGGCCGATGAGCTTGCCGTGCTTGTCGACCACCGGCGCGGAAATCAGGTCGTAACGTTCGAACGCCTGCGCCGCTTCGTAGCCGTCTTCATCGGGATGGAAGCTCACGGTGTCGCTGGCCATGATATCGGCCACCTGTTTATCCGGGTCGTTGACCAGCAGGCGCTTGATCGGCAGTACGCCCTTGAGAATGCCGTCGGAGTCGACCACGAACAGTTTGTCGGTGTGGCCCGGCAGCTCCTTGAGACGGCGCAGGTAGCGCAGCACCACTTCCAGGCTGACGTCTTCGCGGATGGTGACCATCTCGAAGTCCATCAGCGCACCGACCTGCTCGTCCTCGTAGCTGAGGGCCGAACGCACGCGCTCGCGCTGCTGGGCGTCGAGGGTTTCCATGAGCTCGTGAACCACGTCGCGCGGCAGCTCGGAAGCCAGGTCGGCGAGCTCGTCGGCGTCCATTTCCTTGGCCGCAGCGAGGATTTCATGGTCATCCATGTCCGCGAGCAGCGTCTCGCGCACCGAGTCGGACACTTCCAGAAGGATATCGCCATCACGCTCGGCCTTGACCAACTGCCAGACCGTCAGACGTTCTTCCAGGGGCAAGGCTTCGAGTATGTAGGCGACGTCGGCGGAGTGAAGATCATCGAGCTTGCGTTGCAACTCGACCAGGTTCTGCCGGTGAACCAGATTCTCGACCAGCTCGTTGTGCTGGCCTTCCTGGCGGTGAGCCAGACTTTCGACGATACGCTGGCGCTGCAACAGGTCGACGACCTGGGCCAGGCGATCCTGCAGGCTTTCTTGCGTTTTTTTTGCTTCTACTTCAGACATAGGCGAACTCCACTCCCAGCAGTGGGCACGCCGGGAGAATCAATCAGTCGATTCTTGATTGGTATACAGCTTCAGTGAGTAACTACTGGGTAAGTCCATGGAAATTTTCCAGAGCCCCGGCGGGGCTGACGGGCGCAATCATACACAACTTGTACGGATTCATAGCGAAAAAAACTGGGTGAAACAACTGCTTGCGTGCGGCGCTGGGCATTTGCGCAGTACGGGGGGTGGGACGACGCATTCGGTAAACAAAGCACAATGCGTGAGAGGACAGTCGTGGCTAGGCTGCAGGTCGACATGAACCGCAACCAAGGACGAACACCGGTGCGCACACCCTCCTTCACGCTTCTGCTGCTGGCTTTGGCAGCCCCTCATTCAGTTAACGCGGCGGTGGTGCAACGCTGCCACGGCCCTCAGGGCCACATCACGTTCACCCACTCGAACTGCCCCGAAACCCAACCCTGGGTCTATCAGCGGGCGCTGAACCCCTCATCCGGTAGAAAACCCATGGCGCGCAAGGCCGCGCCGCGCCCGCTGCCGGTGACCATTGTCGAAGATGGAACGCGCGAGCCCCTGGCAGCGCCATCGAAGTCGCAGCGGTCGGCCACGAAAAAAACCAGCCGCTCGAAGAGCAAGCGAAAACCCAGGTATCTGACCGGGGAGCAGACGCCTCCGCCGAAAAAACTCAAAACGCGGAAAGCAAAAAGCCCGCAATAAATGCGGGCTTTTCACTTGTATGGTGCACTCGACAGGATTCGAACCTGTGACCGCTCGGTTCGTAGCCGAGTACTCTATCCAGCTGAGCTACGAGTGCAGGTGGTATTTGTTGGACCAGGCTACCACTGGTTGAAACAGAAGCTGCAGACATTGCTGAAAACAACTTCTTGATTGGTGCACTCGACAGGATTCGAACCTGTGACCGCTCGGTTCGTAGCCGAGTACTCTATCCAGCTGAGCTACGAGTGCATTTGTTGCCGCGCATTATAGGCCGTCGAATTCTTTTGTAAAGCACTTTTTTTCAGTAATTTCAACAACTTACGAAAAAAGCCAAACTCAACGTACTACGCAAATAATGGCGGAGAACGGGGGATTCGAACCCCCGACACCCTTTTGAGGTGTACTCCCTTAGCAGGGGAGCGCCTTCGGCCACTCGGCCAGCTCTCCGCAACACGGGGCGTATATTAACCAGCTTCTTCCCCGTTTGCAAACATAAAAAACGATAAAAATTAATGGCTTGGTTCGTCGTCCTTCTCTTTCTTGATCCGCAGGTAGATTTCCTCGCGGTGCACGGCCACTTCCTTGGGTGCATTCACCCCGATTCGCACCTGGCCACCTTTCACTCCAAGCACCGTGATGGTGATTTCGCCGTCGCCAATGATCAGGCTTTCCGCGCACCGGCGAGTCAGAATCAGCATACCTTTCTCCTTACGCTTTCATTTCAGGGACAACACAGTCTGCAACAAAGGGCACGAACCCATGGTGGGAAGCCATGGACATAGCCCGAAAACAAAGAAGGGCGCGGTTAGCCGCGCCCTTCTCTCACCGCCTGTCAGTCACCCTGTCGGGCTGCATCAAGTTCGAACGCCGTATGAAGGGCGCGCACGGCAAGCTCCAGGTACTTCTCTTCGATGACCACCGAGACCTTGATCTCGGAGGTGGAGATCATCTGGATATTGATGCTTTCCTTGGCCAGGGCTTCGAACATGCGGCTGGCAACGCCCGCATGCGAGCGCATGCCGACACCGACGATCGACACCTTGGCGATCTTGGCATCGCCGACCACCTGCCGCGCACCGATCTCGCTGGCGGTCTGTTCCAGCACGGCCAGGGCTGCCTGATAGTCGTTGCGGTGCACGGTGAAGGTGAAGTCGGTGGTGTTATCGTGAGAAACATTCTGCACGATCATGTCGACTTCGATGTTGGCCGCGCTGATCGGGCCGAGGATCTTGAAGGCCACGCCGGGGGTGTCTGGCACGCCACGGATGGTCAGCTTGGCCTCATCGCGGTTGAAGGCGATGCCGGAAATGATCGGCTGTTCCATGGATTCCTCTTCATCAATGGTAATGAGGGTGCCCGGACCCTCCTGAAAGCTGTGCAGAACGCGCAGCGGGACGTTGTACTTGCCGGCGAATTCCACTGCGCGGATCTGCAGTACCTTGGAACCCAGACTGGCCATTTCGAGCATTTCCTCGAAGGTGATCTTGTCCAGGCGTCGGGCCTGGGCAACCACGCGAGGGTCGGTGGTGTAGACACCATCGACGTCGGTGTAGATCTGGCACTCGTCGGCCTTCAGCGCAGCCGCCAGGGCGACGCCGGTGGTGTCCGAGCCACCGCGACCCAGAGTGGTGATGTTGCCGCTTTCGTCGACCCCCTGAAAACCTGCCACCACTACCACCCGGCCGGCCTTGAGGTCAGCACGGATCTTCTGGTCGTCGATCTGCAGGATGCGCGCCTTGTTGTGCGCGCTGTCGGTCAGAATGCGCACCTGGTTGCCGGTGTACGACACCGCATCCACGCCGCGCTTGATCAGCGCCATGGCCAACAGCGCGATGGTCACCTGCTCGCCGGTCGAGACGATCACGTCCAGTTCGCGTGGTACCGGCTGGTCGCTGATCTGCTTGGCCAGTGAAATCAGGCGATTGGTCTCGCCACTCATGGCCGAAAGCACGACCACCAGGTCATCGCCGGCATCGTGGAATTTCTTCACCTTGTCGGCAACCTGTTCGATACGTTCGACAGTGCCAACCGAGGTGCCGCCAAATTTCTGTACGATCAAAGCCATTTCAAAGCCGCCTCAGCCCGTGAAGGGCGCCCATTAAATACAACACCGGACTCGCCGTGCACAGCACGAGCCCTGCGAGGGTTGAATCAGATCGCGTGTTCCACGAACGGCACGGCCAGGGCCAGCGCAGCATCCAGGGCGCTGGCATCGACGCCGCCACCCTGGGCCATGTCCGGGCGACCACCGCCCTTGCCACCGACGGCCGTCGCGGCCTGTTTCATCAGGTCGCCGGCCTTGAGCCGGGCCGTCAGCTCCTTGGTCACACCGGACACCAGCACGACCTTGTCGTCGTGCACGCCGCCGAGCAGGATAACGGCCTGGCCCAGTTTGTTCTTCAACTGGTCGACCAGCGCCAGCAGTGCCTTGCCGTCCTGACCGTCGATGCGCGCGGTCAGCACCTTCACGCCCTTGACGTCGATCGCCGAGGCAGAAAGGTCGTCGCCGGCGGCGCTGGCGGCCTTGGCTTGCAACTGCTCCAGCTGCTTTTCCAGGGCGCGGTTGCGTTCGATCACGGCCGAAAGTTTGTCGATCAGGTTGTCGCGGCTGCCCTTGACCAGTTGCGCGGCTTCCTTGAGCTGCTCTTCGGCCTGGTTCAGGTAGTTCAAGGCGGTCGCGCCGGTCACCGCTTCGATGCGGCGCACGCCCGAGGCGACGCCACCTTCGCTGGTGATTTTCAGCAGGCCGATGTCACCGGTGCGCTTGGCGTGGATACCCCCGCACAGCTCCACCGAGAAGTCGCCACCCATGGTCAGTACGCGCACGGTGTCGCCGTACTTCTCGCCGAACAGGGCCATGGCACCCTTCTTGCGCGCCTCGTCGATCGGCATCTCTTCGGTCTGCACCGGGGTGTTCTTGCGGATCTCGGCGTTGACGATGTCTTCCAGGGCCTTGATCTGCTCGGGCTTGATCGACTCGAAGTGGCTGAAGTCGAAGCGCAGGCGCTGGCTGTCGACCAGCGAGCCTTTCTGTTGCACGTGATCGCCCAGCACCTGGCGCAGCGCTGCGTGCAGCAAGTGGGTGGCGGAGTGATTCAGGCCGGTGGCCTGCTGCAGGGTCTGGTCGACCACGGCACTGACTTCGGCACCGATCGCCAGGTCGCTGAGCACGGCCACGCCATGGTGCAGGAAGGCACCGCTGGTCTTGGTGGTGTCGCGCACATCGAAACGCGAACCGCCGGCCAGCAGGTAGCCACGGTCACCCACCTGGCCACCCGACTCGCCGTAGAACGGCGTCTGGTCGAGGATCACTACGCCTTCCTCGCCTTCCTTTAGCACGTCGACCGCGACACCGTCCTTGTACAGCGCGATGACCTTGCCATTGCCGTGGGTGGCGTCGTAGCCCAGGAACACGGTCGGTGCGTCGACCTTGATCAGGCTGTTGTAGTCCATGCCGAACGAGCTGGCGGAACGAGCGCGTTCGCGCTGGGCGTTCATTTCCCGCTCGAAGCCCGCTTCGTCCAGGGTCAGCTCGCGTTCGCGGGCGATATCGCCGGTCAGGTCCATCGGAAAGCCGTAGGTGTCGTACAGCTTGAACACCACATCACCCGGAACCACGCTGCCCTTGAGCTCGGCCAGATCCTGCTCGAGGATCTTCAGGCCCTGCTCCAGGGTCTTGGCGAACTGCTCTTCCTCGGCCTTGAGCACGCGCTCGATGTGCGCCTGCTGGCCCTTGAGTTCGGCGAAGGCATCGCCCATTTCGGCGACCAGCGCGGCCACGATCTGATAGAAGAAGCTGCCCTGGGCGCCCAGCTTGTTGCCGTGACGGCAGGCGCGGCGAATGATGCGGCGCAGCACATAGCCACGGCCTTCGTTGGACGGCAGCACGCCGTCGGCGATCAGGAAGCCGCAGGAACGGATGTGGTCGGCCACGACCTTGAGCGAGGCCTGGCCCTGGTTGGCGCAACCGATGGCACTGGCCGACGCTTCGAGCAGGCTCTGGAACAGGTCGATTTCATAGTTGGAATTGACATGCTGCAGCACCGCGCTGACCCGTTCCAGGCCCATGCCGGTGTCCACCGACGGCGCCGGCAAGGGGTGCAACACCCCATCGGCGGTGCGGTTGAACTGCATGAATACGTTGTTCCAGATCTCGATGTAGCGATCGCCGTCTTCTTCGGGCGAACCGGGCGGGCCGCCCCAGATGTCGGCGCCGTGGTCGTAGAAGATCTCGGTGCAGGGGCCGCAGGGGCCGGTATCGCCCATGGTCCAGAAGTTGTCGGACGCATAGGGGGCGCCCTTGTTGTCGCCGATGCGGACCATGCGCTCGGCCGGTACGCCGATCTCTTTGGTCCAGATATCGTAGGCTTCGTCATCGCTGGCGTAGACCGTGACCCAGAGTTTTTCCTTGGGCAGGTTCAGCCACAGCTCGGACGTCAGGAAGGTCCAGGCGTAGGTGATCGCGTCGCGCTTGAAATAGTCGCCGAAGCTGAAGTTGCCCAGCATCTCGAAGAAGGTGTGGTGGCGGGCGGTATAGCCGACGTTTTCCAGGTCGTTGTGCTTGCCACCGGCACGCACGCACTTCTGGCTGCTCACGGCACGGGTGTAGGCCCGCTTCTCCTGGCCCAGGAAGCAGTCCTTGAACTGGTTCATCCCCGCGTTGGTGAACAGCAGGGTCGGGTCGTTGCCCGGTATCAGGGAGCTGGAGGCGACTCGGGTATGGCCTTGCTCCTCGAAGAAGCGAAGGAAGGCTTCACGGATTTCTGCGCTTTTCATAGGTTCTTCCACGACAGGCTGCGGCCAGAGGCCAGTGCGCACGCCCGGCAGGCGGTGCGACGGCAAAGGGCCGCATTATATAGGCCCTGAGGCCGGGGTACAGTGTGTTTCTACGATTGGCCCACTCAATTGGACAGCAAGACGTTCAGGTGCGAGCGAAATCGGCGAATACGCCAACGACCTGCTCGATCTGCGCCGCATCCACATCCAGATGAGTGACCATGCGCAGGCGTGGCGCAGCAGTCACGGTGACCCCGCGGGTGGCTGCGAACTCCTTGAACGCGCCAGCGCGGTTATCCAGGTGCACATAGACCATGTTGGTCTGCACCGGCTCGACGGTGTAACCCTGGGCCTGCAGCCCCTCGGCCAGGCGAGCGGCATGGGCGTGATCCTCCTCCAGGCGCTGCACCTGGTGATCCAGCGCGTACAAGCCGGCGGCCGCGAGAATTCCGGCCTGACGCATGCCGCCGCCAACCATCTTGCGCAAACGCCGCGCCTTGCCGATGTAAGCCTGGGAACCGCACAGCACCGAACCGACCGGCGCGCCGAGCCCCTTGGACAGGCACACCGAGACCGAATCGAAGTACTGGGTGATTTCACCAGCCGGGACACCCAGCTTGACCGCCGCGTTGTACAGCCGGGCGCCATCGAGGTGCAGTTGCAGCCCATGCTCGCGGGTCATGTCGCGGGCCTGGGCAAGGTAACTCAACGGCAGCACCTTGCCTTGCATGGTGTTTTCCAACGCCAGCAGACGGGTGCGGGCGAAATGAAAATCTTCGGGCTTGATCGCTGCCCTGACCTGATCCAGGTCCAGTGTGCCGTCGGCCTGGAACTCCAGAGGCTGGGGCTGGATGGAGCCGAGCACGGCGGCGCCGCCGCCTTCGTACTTGTAGGTATGGGCCTGCTGGCCGACGATGTATTCCTCGCCACGCTCGCAGTGCGCCATCAGGCCGAGCAGATTGCTCATGGTGCCACTGGGCACGAACAGCCCGGCAGCGAACCCCAGACGTTTCGCCAGTTCAGCTTCGAGGCGGTTGACGGTCGGGTCTTCGCCATAGACATCATCGCCAGTCGGCGCCGCGTGCATGGCCGCCAGCATGGCGGGCGTGGGCTGAGTAACGGTGTCACTGCGCAGGTCGATGATGGACATGATGGCCTCGGGTTCGTGTCAGCTTCTATTACTGCGGATTGCAGGGCCATGAATCAAGTCTTGTCGAAACATTTGCTCACGCGCTGTTCAGCTCGCCCGCAAATATGTTACAAAAGTTGCGTCGCCCACTGGGGTGGCAAACGTTCTCAGGGCGGGGTGCAACTCCCCACCGGCGGTGATGGCGCGCAATGCGTCGAGCCCGCGAGCGCTTGCAAGCCGGCAACGGCCTGCAAGGTCAGCAGACCCGGTGTGATCCCGGGGCCGACGGTCATAGTCCGGATGAAGAGAGAACGGGATTGCGACACCTTCAAAAGGCCAACGCAGGGCCGTGCCATGCGCATGTACCCATAGATCCCCTTCGATCCACATGCCCTGTTTTTTTCTTGAACAGGAGTGAACCGATGCAACCCACTGCAATTGACAGCAAAAGCCACAGCCACGAACGAATCGCGTTCGTCCAGGCTTGCTGGCACAAGGATATTGTCGACCAGAGCCGCAAGGGCTTCGTCGAAGAAATGCGCGTGCTCGGCTATCAGGAAGCCGACATCGATTTCTACGAAGTCGGCGGTGCCTTCGAAATCCCGCTGCATGCCAAGCTGTTGGCCAAAAGCGGGCGCTATGCCGCTGTGGTCGGCGCTGCCCTGGTGGTGGACGGCGGTATCTACCGTCACGAGTTCGTCGCCCAGTCGGTGGTCAGCGCGTTGATGCAGGTTCAGCTGGAAACCGAAGTGCCGGTATTCTCGGTGGTGCTGACCCCGCATCATTTCCACGACGGCGAGCAGCATCACACCTACTTCTTCAATCACTTCCTGCACAAAGGCGCGGAAGCTGCACGCACCGTGGCCGATACCGTGCAGAAAGTACGCGCCCTGCGTCGCCTGCAGCAGCAACAGAAAAGCGCCTGAAGTTCAGCTGTGTGCTGCGCTCTCGGCCAAGGGGCCCGACCGGGCCCCTTGGCCGGTTCGCCGGAAGGCCCGGCATGAGCCCTCACACTCGATACATGTGTAGCACTCCCCGCATTGCCCTTCCCCCTACCCTGCGGCTTCTCTATCGGATACAGGAAGCCTGCCATGCAACATCAGCCCCCTCGGGTGTTCACTCGCCGCACCGAGGAACATGCCCACGAACTCGGCAGTCATTCGCTGCCCTATGCCGATCGGCATGTTCGGATCGACTTCGACGCTGCACCGGCACCACGCCTGCTGATCACCACCACGAGCGCCGATGACCACTTGAGCCTCGATTCCAGCGACGATGCGCTGCTGCTGACGCTCAACCGCCTGCAGTACCGTATCGAACCCATCATCCAACCGCTGACCCTGGTCATCGACACCGATGCCGGCGACGACGTGGTGCGCGCGCAAACACTGCAAGGCAAGACAGAGCTGCGCACCGGGGCGGGCGATGACTTGGTAAAGGTCGGCGCGGGCAACTTTTACATAGACGCTGGCGCAGGCGATGACACCGTCCTGACCCGTGGCAATGGGATGCACACGATCTACGCAGGAGACGGCGACGACACCTGCTTCGGCGGCGAGCAGTTGACCTTCATGGCCGGCGGCGCAGGGGATGATCGCCTGGTGGCGGGCGCAGGCCTGAGCGTCATCAGTCCCGGCCCGGGCGGGGATTCGATATTCCCCGGCTCAGGCAGCAACGTGGTCTACAGCAGTGACGAGGATGACTCGATCCTGCGCCAGGAAGGCACGCTGCGTCTGCATCGTGGCAGCGATCACCGCGCCGGCAATCAAGCCCTGCGCATCGAAGGCAGCGATGGCTTCGTCAAACGGGTAGAAGCCGACCTCGATCTGCTGCGCACCTCGCCCACGGCCCGTTTGCTGCTGGCGGCACTGGATGAAGCAGCCAGCGTCCATGGCACACAGGTGACTGTGCGCTTTACCCATGAACCCAACGGCTATTTCGGCCACCCGCATCTACCGGTGATCAATGGTCAGCGCGCGCCGGCGGGACAATCCGGCGAACTGGTCTACAACCCCGCCTGGCAGCCGCCAGGCAGCTTTCCCGTGGTGGTGCTGTACCACGAGCTGTGCCATGCCTATAACTTCGCCACGGGGTCGACGTTCGGCTTCGATCACGAACGCCAGGTGGTCGGCCTGCCTACCGAGCATCCACCGTTCGATTTCGATGATGACCCGCAGACACCTTCGTTGAATACCAACCCGGATCCGTTCAACGAAAACAGCCTGCGCCGTGAACTGGGCCTGCCGCCGCGCCAGCTCTGAACCCGAGCATCACACCTGCGTCGTCGGCACGATGAGAATGCCGGCGCGCAGGCCATTGGCAACCTTGGGGTTGGGGAAAATGATCCGCGCGCCCTGCTCTTCCACGATCCAGCGCTGTTCGCAGCCGTCCTCGGCCAACAGGTAACCCTGCGCAAGTTCGGTGAAGTTCTCGATGTCATCGTCCAGGTGCAGACGGAAGGCATCCGTGTGCTTGATGACCTCGCGCGATACCGAAAACAGCTCCAGCTGAGCGAGCGGTTGATCCAGGTCCGCCTCGCGGCCTTCAATCAGCTGGCGCAAGCTGACTTCCAGACGCGTCAGATCGACCTCGGCGTTCTGCCCGAACGGCCTGGCCTTGCCCAGTTCCAGGGTGAACGCCTCGGCGTCGAGCTGCTCGTAGGTGAACGCGCTGAACGTGATGGAAGATTTGTTCTGCAGCAACACCGCACGCATGCCTGCCGCCTGCAGGCGCACCAGTTCCTTGCGGGAGTGCTCGCGCCCCTGCTTCCAGGGGTACAGGGCGAACTGCTCGATCCGTGAGCCTCGAATGGCGGTGTGCAGGTCGTAATGCAGGCGTGTGCGTTGCGGCAAGCTGAAGAAGGTCGTGGCCAGGCGCTCCAGTTCGCAGGCACGCAACGCTTCGTTGCCGCTGACCGCAGCGTGCCGGCCGTTGAAGAGGCGGTTGACGTCGCGCTCGATGTAGCGCGCACCCCGGCGCATGGCTTCGGGGTTGCCGAACAGGAACAGGATACGCGCGCGGGGAACCAGCTGGCCCCGGGCGATGGCCTGCAGCAGGCTGTCGAGCAGCTCGATGGGCGCGGTTTCATTGCCGTGCACACCGGCCGACAGCAGCAGGTCGAGGCCGCTGTCCGTCGCCGCCGGCGGACGCACCTCCAGGGCGCCCTCCCCCAGCCAGCGCAGGCATACGCCCTTGGTGGTCAGCTGGATCTTCTGCGTCGGCTCGTGGCCGGCCAGGGTCAGTTCGAGCAGTTTGCCAAGAGCGAGCATGCGGCGGCGTCCCTGAAGGGTGAGGTTTTAGTGGTTGCAGTCAGGACCGTGAACGTGGCCGTCTTCGTCCTCGGCACCGGCGTCGGCCGGCTCCATTTCCAGCTGCAGGCTGACCAGGTTGGTCGCCAGCGGGCGCAGCAACAGGTTGGCGTATTCGGCGTCGCCTTCCTCGACGTCCACACCGATCAGCAACTGGCCGCGGCCGTCGTGCTGGATCCAGACTTCCTTGCCCTGCCAGACCACGCAGAAGCGCGTGCAGGAGGTTTCCAGTTGGGTGCCGTCGGTGTCTTCGAGAATCAAGCGCAGGGCGTCGGACATAGGTGTACCTCGATACTGTTTAGAGTTGGAAAAAAGCAAAGCTCGTGAAATCAGAGCTGAAAAGGATAGACCGAACCCAATTGAAGGATGCGGGTCAGCTCGTCCAATGCCTCGCGGCATTCGATCAGCAGTTGCGGGTCGGCCATGTCGGCCTCGACCAGACGATCGCGGTAGTGGCGTTCGACCCAGTCGTTCAGGGTGTCGTGCAGCGCGGGTGTGAGGATCACGCCTGGGTTGACCGCCGCCAGCTCCTCGGGCTTGAGCGCCACGCGCAGGCGCAGACATGCCGGCCCGCCGCCGTTGCGCATGCTTTGCTTGAGGTCGAACACCTTGACCTCGGCAATGCCTGTGCCCTGCCCGGTCAGGTGTTCCAGGTAGCTCCAGACCCGCGGGTTGGCGCGGCATTCTTCCGGGACCACCAGCAGCATGCTGCCATCGGCACGGGTGAGCAACTGGCTGTTGAACAGGTAGGTGCGCACGGCGTCGTCCACGGAAACGTCGGCGCGCGGCACGCTAATCGCCTGCAACCGACCACCGCGCGCGGCGAGCTTGGTTTGCAGTTCGGCCAGCAAGCGGTCGCTGTCGAGGAAGGCGTCCTGATGATGGAACAACAGCTCGCCGTTGCCGACCGCGATCACATCGTTATGAAACACGCCCTGGTCGATGACCGCCGGATTCTGCTGGGCGAACACCACGCCCTGCTCGCTCAACCCATGCAGCCGAGCCACGGCCTGGGACGCTTCCAGGGTCTGCCGCGCCGGATATTTCTGCGGCGCGGGCAGCCGCGCATCGAAGGCGCTGCGACCGTAGACGAAGAACTCCACGCCAGCTTCGCCATAGTCCCGGCACAGCCGGGTATGGTTGGCAGCGCCCTCGTCGCCGAACTGGGCGACGGCAGGCAGTGCGTCATGGTGGGCGAAATGCGCGGGGTCGGCGAACATCGCCTGCAGTACCCGGCTGGTGGTCGGGTGTTCGATGCTGCGGTGGAATTTGCAGTTGAGGTTCGCCGCGGTGAAATGCACGCGCCCATCAGCCGTGTCCGCGCTGGGGCTGACGGTGGCGGCGTTGGCCACCCACATGCTCGAGGCCGAACAGCTGGCCACCAGCAGCGGCATGGCATCACGCGCGGCCTGGGCGATCACCTCGGCGTCGCTGCCGGCGAAGCCAAGGCGGCGCAATGCTGCCACGTCCGGGCGCTCCTGCGGTGCCAGAACGCCCTGGGTGAACCCCAGTTCCATCAGCGCTTTCATCTTGGCCAGGCCCTGACGCGCCGCTTCGCGCGGATTCGAGCCTTGCTGGCTGTTGCTCTGCGACGCCACGTTGCCGTAGGACAACCCACCGTAGTTGTGGGTAGGCCCCACCAGGCCATCGAAATTCACTTCACAGGGTTTCATCGGTTCGGCTCCGTGGATCTGTTCTTGTACGCAAAGGTGCAACGACCGCCTACAGCGTGATGCCCGGACTCAGGGTCGCCGGCAAACCGAGTGTGGGGGTTTCCAGCGAGGCCACCGGGTAGGCGCAATAGTCGGCGGCGTAGTAGGCACTGGCGCGGTGGTTGCCGGACGCGCCGACGCCGCCGAACGGTGCGCTGCTGGCAGCGCCGGTCAGTTGCTTGTTCCAGTTGACGATGCCCGCTCGGCTGCGCAACCAGAATTCGCGGTAGCGTTGTTCGGAATCCGACAGCAAACCTGCCGCCAGCCCGTATTGGGTGGCGTTGGCCTCGGCGATGGCCGCATCGAAATCCACGTAGCGCACCACTTGCAGCAGCGGGCCGAACAGCTCTTCGTCGCGACGACCGTGAGCCTGGGTGACGTCGAGGATGCCGGGGGTGAGCAAGGCCGCGTCGGCCCGTGGTTGGGTCATGCTCAGCAGGCTGATCGCGCCGCTGTTCAGCAGGTGTTCCTGCGCCTCGAGCAGCGCCTGTGCCGCTTGCAGCGAGATCACCGAACCCATGAACGGCGCCGGCTGGCTGTCGTATTCGCCGACTTCGAGGGTGGCGCAGACCTGCACCAGCCGCTCGAGCAACCGGTCGCCCCACGTCCCGGCGGGTACCAGCAAGCGCCGCGCGCAGGTGCACCGCTGCCCGGCGGAAATGAACGCCGATTGGATAATGGTATAGACCGCGGCATCCAGGTCCTGGACCTGCTCGACCACGAGCGGATTATTTCCACCCATTTCCAACGCGAGGATCTTGCCTGGCTGGCCAGCGAACTGCTGATGCAGCAGATTGCCGGTAGCACTGGAGCCGGTGAAGAACAACCCGTCGAGCCCGGCATTGGCGGCCAGTGCCATGCCAGTGTCGCGGCCGCCCTGCAGCAGGTTGAGCACGCCTGCGGGTAACCCGGCTTCGGCCCAGCAGCGCACGGTCAACTCCGCAACCTTGGGGGTCAGCTCGCTGGGCTTGAACAGCACGCAATTGCCCGCCAACAGTGCAGGCACGATATGGCCGTTGGGCAGATGGCCAGGGAAATTGTACGGACCGAACACCGCCACCACGCCGTGGGGCTTGTGCCGCAGGGCCGCCGTGGCGTCGGCCAGCGGCGCGCTCTTCTCGCCGGTGCGTTCGGCATGGCTCTGGATCGAGATCGCCACCTTGTTGACCATGCTGGTCACTTCGGTGGCTGCTTCCCATAGAGGTTTTCCGGTTTCTTCGCCGATGCACCGCGCCAGCTCATCGGCACAGACCTTGAGTCGCTCGGCGAACGCCTGCAATACGGCAATGCGTGCCGACAACGGCTGGCTCGCCCAGCCGACGAAGGCATGCCGCGCGGCCTGTACGGCCAGGGCCACCTGGTCGGCGCTGGCACTGCGCCCCTGCCAGACCACGGCCTGGCCCACTGGATTGAGCGACGTCAGCAACTCGCCTTCGCCAGGCAGCCATTGGCCGTCGATAAACAGAGTATTCATCAAAGCACCTCGCGCACTGGCGGCGTCATGGGCACTGCGCGCACTTGATCGCCGGCGCTCAGCTGCAGGCGTCGGGCAGTCAAGGGGTCGACCACCAGTGTGCCGGAAGCGAAGCGCGCCGGCGCCGCAGTGATGCGGCACTCTTCGCGTTCGCGGTTGTAGATCAGAAACGGTGGGGCATCGTCGCCGGGGGTGCCGATGGCCAGGACCAGGCTCTTGCTGTCGTGGACCGCGCGGATCTTGCTGGTCTCGCATTCCACCGCCGGGCCGGCGTCGAAGATGTCGACGTAGCCCTGGTAGCTGAAGCCTTCGGCCTTGAGCATGGCCAGGGCAGGCTCGGTGTCCGGGTGGACCTTGCCGATGACCTCGCGCGCAGCCGGGGACAGGAAGCAGCTGTAGAGCGGGAACTTGGGCATCAATTCAGCGATGAAGGCGCGGTTGCCGACACCGGTCAGGTAATCGGCCTGGCTGAATTCCATCTTGAAGAAATGCCGGCCCAGGCTTTCCCAGAACGGCGAGCGTCCGTCGGCATCGGAAATGCCGCGCATCTCGGCGATCACCTTGCGCCCGAACAGGTGCGGAAACTGAGCGATGAACAGCAACCGCGCCTTGGCCAGCAGGCGCCCGTTCAGGCCCTTGCGGTGGCCTTCGCGCAGGAACAGCGAGCACAGTTCCGAATTGCCGGTGAGGTCGTTGGCCAGGAACAGCGTGGGAATCTCGCGATAGATGTTCAACTCCTGCGAGGCGCTCACGGTCAGGCCCACCCGGTAGTTGTACCAAGGCTCGCGTTGGCCCACGGCACCGGCAATGGCGGAAATGCCCACAACCGTGCCGTCATCGTCCTCGAGTACGAACAGGTAATCGGCATCGCCGCGCCCGGCTTCGCCGCGAAAGGTCTTCTCGGCCCAGCCGACCCGGTGCGCCAGGCGTTCTTCGTTGGCGGGCAAGGTGGTCAGGCCGGGGCCGGTGCTGCGGGCCAACTCGATCAGCGCCGGCAGGTCACTGCTGCGTACGGGACGAACGATCATGCTTTCTCCTCGAGCAGGTACCGCGTGGTACCTGCAGAACTCGGCCTGTTCAACCAGGTATCAAACTGCAACCAGACGCACGCTGGCGCCCTCGCCCACACCCAGCGCCTCGGCGGTGGCCAGGTCCAGCCCGACCGGCTTGCCGGGTACCCAGTCAAGCTCCAGCAGCACCGCGCGGTAGTCCTGCAGCAGGCCATTGGAAACCAGATACGGACGGCCAGGGCCGCCGCGCTCATCCGAAGCCGCGACAAGCTTGACCGGCACCACGCGGCTGTGGGCGATCGAGCGAATGCCCGATACCCGTGCATGCAGGGTCGGCCCACCGTCGAAGATGTCGATGTAGTGATCGGTTTCGAAGCCTTCGCGCATCAGAATGTCGAACGTCACCTGCGCGCGCGGGTGAACCTGGCCCATGGCCTCTTGCGCCTGGTCAGGCAGCAAGGGCACGTAGATCGGGTAATGCGGCATCAGTTCGGCGAGAAACGTGCGGCTCTTGATGCCGCACAGGCGTTCGGCCTCGGCATAGTTGAGATCGAAGAAGTTGCGGCCGATCGCGTCCCAGAAAGGTGAGTCGCCGTGTTCGTCGCTGTAGCCGACGATCTCGGTCACCACCGAATCGGCAAAGCGCTCCGGATGGTTGGCCATGAACAGCAGGCGTGCCCGCGAGTTGAGCTCGGCCCAGATACTGCCGACCAGTTCGGGCACCACGTAGAAGCTGGTCAACAGGCTGTTGCCGGTCAGGTCATGGCACTGCGAAAGCACGTGAATCTTGTTGTGGATCTTCAGCTCGCGCGAGGCGTGCACGAAGGTTTCGTTGCGAAAGCTGTAGAAGGGTTCGGAGTAACCCGCGGACGCGACGATCGCCGAACAGCCGACCAGGCGTTGAGTGCTCAGGTCTTCAAGCACGAAGAAATAGCTCTCCTCACCGTTGAAGCTGACTTCGGCGGCAAAGGACGCCTCGGACTTGGCGATCTTGTCGCTCAACCGGCCCGCATCGTCGGGCAGGGACGTGACACCGATGGGGCTGTCGGCAGCCAGGCGCTGAACCTCGGCCAGGTCAGCCATTTGCGCAGGGCGCATTACCAGCATGGTGCCACTCCTTGTCGATTGCAGCGGGTCGATTGCAGAGGCGGCGCAGGCTTGGGGCCAACGCCGCGAACGGGCCGATCAGGCCTGGGTCAGGTGCGCCACGGCGCGTTCGAAGCGGTCCAGGCCTTCGTCGATGTCGGCCTCGTCGATGACCAGGCTCGGGGCGAAACGCACCACGTCCGGGCCGGCCTGCAGAATCATCAGGTCATGCCGTTCGGCTGCGTTGAAGAAGTCCTTGGCACGGCCCTTCCAGGCGTCGCTCAAGGCACAACCGATCAGCAGGCCCAGGCCACGGACCTCGCTGAACACGCCGTAGCGCTGGCCGATCTGCTCCAGGCGCGTCTTGAAGCGCTGGTGCCGCGCCTTGACGCCGGCTCGTACCTCGGGCGTGTTGACCACGTCGAGCACCGCCTCGGCCACGGCGCAGGCCAAGGGGTTGCCGCCATACGTGGTGCCATGTACACCGACTGCGAAGTGTTTGGCCAGGGCATCGGTGGTCAGCATCGCACCGATCGGAAAGCCGCCACCCAGGCTCTTGGCGCTGGAGAGGATGTCAGGGGTAACGCCGTAGTTCATGTAGCTGAACAGCTCGCCACTGCGGCCCATGCCGCTTTGCACTTCGTCGAACACCAGCAGGGCGTTGAACTGGTCGCACAGCGCGCGAGCGCCTTGCAGGTAGGCCGGATCGGCCGGTACCACGCCGCCTTCGCCCTGGACCGGCTCCAGCACCACGGCGCAGGTCTTGTCGGACACGGCCGCTTTCAGCGCTTCGAGGTCGTTGTAGGGGACGTGGCGAATGCCGGTGATCTTCGGACCGAAACCGTCGGAGTACTTCGGCTGGCCACCCACGCTGACGGTGAACAGCGTGCGGCCGTGGAAGCTGTTGATGGCCGAAACGATCTCGTATTTCTCGGGACCGAAATTGTCGTGCGCCACACGCCGGGCCAGCTTGAATGCGGCCTCGTTGGCTTCGGCGCCGGAGTTGCAGAAGAACACCCGGTCGGCAAAGGTGGCGTCGACCAGCTTCCTGGCCAGGCGCAGGGTGGGCTCGTTGGTGAAGACGTTGGACACGTGCCACAGCTTGTTGGCCTGCTCGGTGAGCGCGCCTACCAATGCCGGGTGCGCGTGACCCAGCACATTGACGGCGATGCCACCGGAGAAATCGATGAGCTCGCGACCAGCCTGGTCCCACACCCGGGAACCTGCACCGCGCACGGGAATGAAAGCGGCCGGTGCATAGTTGGGCACCATTACCTGGTCGAAATCGGCACGTTGCACGGGGGCTTGCTCAACGGACATCGGAGTCTCCTGTCAAGGAACGCTCAGCGCAGAATGGGCGAGCGATAGGGGATTGTAAGGACTGGTGCACGCGCGGCATTGCCGCCATGCGACAACTTGTTACAGCGCCAAACCGCCATTCTACGGGGGTTGTCGCGAATGCGACATATAGGGATAGAAAGGCGCTGACGGCTGTGCTGTGTCAGATCGACTGCAGCGCCCATTCGCGGCCGATGACCGCTCCTACAAGCGATCTGGGCATACTCCCGTGGGAGCGGTCCGTGGCCGCGAAAGCCACACCGCGCTTCGCCTGGCACGGCGCATCCCGGAGCGAGGGTCAACCTCGCTCGGCGGGCACCGAAGACAATTCGAACGGGCTGCTGCTGCGGCGCTGGTTGCGATCCTCGCGGGGGGTGGCGCCGAAGAAATTGCGGTAGGCGCTGGAAAAATGCGGCCCCGATGAAAACCCGCACGACAGGCCGATCTGGATGATCGACTTGCTGGTCTGCATCAGCATCTGGCGCGCCTTGTTCAGGCGCAACTCGAGGTAGTACTGGCTGGGTACGCGGTTCAGGTACTGCTTGAAGATGCGCTCCAGCTGGCGCCGCGAAACACACACATGCTGGGCGATCTCGTCGGTGGTCAGCGGCTCTTCGATATTGGCTTCCATCAACAACACCGCCTGGGTCAGCTTCGGATGGCTGGACCCCAGGCGATTCTGCAACGGAATGCGCTGGCGCTCGCCTCCTTCGCGGATACGCTCCACCACCAGCTCTTCGGATACCGCCCCGGCCAGTTCGGCGCCGTGATCGCGGGCCAGTACCGCCAGCAGCAGGTCGAGCACCGACAAGCCCCCGCATGCCGTCATGCGGTCGCGGTCCCAATCGAACAGGTGGCTGGTGGCGATGACCTTGGGAAAGCGCTCGGCGAAATCGTCCTGCCAGCGCCAGTGCACGGCGGCGCGGTAGCCGTCGAGCAGCCCCAACTGCGCCAGCGGATACACCCCCGCCGACAGCCCGCCCACCAGGCAGCCGGCCCGTACCGTCTGCTTGAGCGCAGTGGCCAGCGCCGGCGCCAATGCCGAGGGTGGCTCGTCAGCCAGCAGAAAGAGCTTCTGGCACCCGTCCAGGCGACCGTTCCACGCTTCACCCGGCAACTGCCAGCCGCCCGGAACCGGCGGCTCGGCCTGCAGAAAAAGCAACTCGTAGGTCACGTCCGGGTGCACCTTCTGCGCCACTCGCAGGGCCTCTTCGGCCAGCGCCAGGGTCAGGGCTCGCGTGCTGGGCCAATAGAGGAAACCGATTCGTTGGGCTGTCATCTGATGCGGACCGAAACCTTAAGTATCAAAAACCGAATGGGAAATGGCACTGCGCCAAGCCAGGCATGCTCGACCGGCGCGTACGAAACACCCGGCAAATGTTTCAAGCAAGGATCACTTGAGGCTGCCGGACAAAAACTGCTGCAACCGCTCGGAACGCGGATTGGCCAGCACCTCGCGCGGATCGCCGGTCTCTTCGACCAGGCCCTTGTGCAGGAACACTAACTGGTTCGACACCTCACGGGCGAAACCCATCTCGTGGGTCACGACGACCATGGTGCGCCCTTCCTGAGCCAGCGCCTGCATCACCTTGAGCACGTCACCGACCAGTTCCGGGTCGAGCGCCGAAGTCGGCTCGTCGAACAACATCACCTCGGGTTCCACCGCCAACGCGCGGGCAATGGCCACACGCTGCTGCTCGCCGCCGGACATGTGCCCCGGATAGGCATCCTTGCGATGGGAGACGCCGACCTTGGCCAGATAGTACTCGGCTTTTTCCAGCGCTTGCTTTTTCGATACGCCCAGAACGTGCACGGGCGCTTCGATGACGTTTTCCAGCGCGGTCATGTGCGACCACAGGTTGAAATGCTGGAACACCATCGACAGACGCGAACGCAAGCGCTGCAGCTGCTTGGGGTCGGCCGCCTTGAGCGCCCCATCCTTGCCGGCAACCAGCTTGAGTTCTTCGTCGTTGAGCAGGATCTTGCCCGCGTGGGGCTGTTCGAGCAGGTTGATGCAACGCAGGAACGTGCTCTTGCCCGATCCGCTGGAGCCGATGATGCTGATCACATCGCCCGCCTTCGCCGCCAGCGAGACACCCTTGAGTACCTCGTGCGAGCCATAGCGCTTGTGCAGGTCCTGAACTTGGAGTTTGTACATGATCGGGGGTCTCGCAAATCGGTCAGTCACGGGCCAGCGGCCCGTGGCGAAAAGGTTTTTGCTGCACGCGCTCAGTGCCTGCGCGGTGCCAGGTAGGCCAGCCAGCGGCGCTCGGCCAGCTTGAACAGGCGCACCAGAATGAACGTCAGGCACAGGTAGCACACACCCGCCGTGATGTAGGCTTCGAATGGCAGGTAGTACTGGGCGTTCACCGTACGTGCTGCGCCGGTGATGTCGATCAGGGTCACGATCGAAGCCAGGCTGGTGGTCTGCAGCATCATGATCACTTCGTTGCTGTACTGCGGCAGCGCTCGGCGCAGTGCCGAGGGCAGCAGGATACGCCGGTACATCCCGGCCCTGGACATGCCCATGGCCTTGGCCGCTTCGATCTCGCCCGGTGGCGTGGCACGCAGGCTGCCGGCGATGATCTCGGCGGTGTAGGCACTGGTATTGATGGCGAACGCCAGGCAGGCGCAGAACGTGGCGCTCGACAACCATGGCCAGAGCACACTGTTGCGCACGGCCTCGAACTGGGCCAGACCGTAATAGATCAGAAACAGCTGCACCAGCATGGGCGTGCCACGGATCACGTAGGTATAGAGCCACGCGATGCCGTTGACCAGCGGCTGCCGGGACACCCGCATCAAACCCAGCGGCAGCGCCGCCAGCAGACCGAACAGCAGCGAGATGGCCAGCAGTTTCAAGGTTTCCAGCATGCCGCTCATGTACAGCGGCAAGCTGTCCCAGACCACGTTGTAATCGAAGATCATAGTTCGGCCGCCTTGATGCCCACCGAGTAGCGCTTTTCAATGGCGCGCAGCAACAGCAGCGACACACTGGTGATGACCAGGTACATCGCCGCCACCGCAAGGAAGAAGGTGAACGGCTCGCGAGTGGCGTCCGCCGCCTGCTTGGCCTTGAACATCATGTCCTGCAGGCCGACCACCGAAATCAAGGCCGTGGCCTTGGTCAGCACCAGCCAGTTGTTGGTGACGCCGGGAATCGCCAGGCGAATCATCTGCGGCACCAGCACCCGGAAGAACACCTGCAGGCTGCTCATGCCATAGGCCATGCCGGCTTCTGCCTGGCCCTTGGGAATGGCCATGAACGCCCCGCGAAAGGTTTCCGACAGGTAGGCGCCGAAAATGAAACCCAGGGTGAAGATACCGGCCAGCAGCGGATTGAGGTCGATGTAGTCGTCGTAACCCACCAATGGCGCCACGCGGTTGAGGATGTCCTGGCCGCCGTAGAAGATCAGCAGGATCAACACCAGATCGGGTATGCCACGAATCACCGTGGCGTAGAGATCCCCCAGCCAGGCCAGCCAGCGTACCGGCGACAGGCGCAGTGCCACGCCGAACAGACCCAGCACGATGGCCAGCGCCATGGACGACAAGGCGAGCTGCAGCGTCAGCCAAGCGCCATCGAGAATGACGGCCCCGTAGCCTTTCAACATGTAGAGATCCTCGCCCGGAGAATGAAAAATGGTGCAGACCGCGGTTCCCCGCCGTTTGCACCATCAGTCAGGTGACGCCTGCCGGCTTATTTGCCGTAGATGTCGAAATCGAAGTACTTGTCCTGGATCTTCTTGTATTCGCCATTGGCGCGAATGCCTTCGATGGCTGCGTTGATACGCTCCACGTTGGCCTTGTCGCCCTTGCGCACGGCGATGCCGATACCGTCGCCAAAGTATTTCGGATCGTTGACCGACGGGCCGACGAATGCATAGCCCTTGCCGGCGTCGGTGTTGAGGAAACCGTCCTGCAACAGGGTGGCATCGGCCAGCGTGCCGTCCAGTCGACCGGCCGCCACGTCCAGATAGATCTCGTTCTGCGAGCCGTACGGCATCACTTCGACGCCCAGCGGCTTGAGCACTTCGGTGGCATAACGGTCATGGATGGTGCCGCGCTGCACGCCGATCTTCTTGCCCTTGAGCTCGGCCATGGAGTCGCTCACCTGGGTGCCGGACTTCATGACCAGACGCGCTGGAGTGGCGTAGTACTTGTTGGTGAAATCGACGGATTTCTTGCGGTCGTCGGTAATCGACATCGACGACAGAATGGCGTCGATCTTGCGCACCTTGAGGGCGGGAATGAGGCCGTCGAATTCCTGCTCGACCCACGTGCACTTGACCTTCATCTCGGCGCACAGCGCGTTGCCGATGTCGTAGTCGAAACCGACGATGCTGCCATCCGGCGCCTTGGAAGCGAACGGTGGGTAGGCGGCTTCGATACCGATCTTCAGCGGCTTTTCATCGGCGAACGATGTCGCCGACAGCACGGAAAGTGCCAATGCGCCAAACAGTGCAAGTTTCTTCATTGGGTGAGCTCCAGCGAAAATGGGCAGTATGGGCAAAGTGAGCGCAGGCCCAGAATGCGAAAAATGAGGCTTGACGGGCGACGCCACAGGGTTCGGCGAGTGACCGCATTTTAACGGCACTGTGCCAGTCGATATTTCTTCAATGCGACAAGTAGTTACAGAAGCACCGAGACACCGAGACCCAGGGATTGACAGCCCATGCCGACTATGGATGAGCAGAAAGACGCGCAACCTGTCCATGAAGCAATTAGCGCGCCCATTATTGGCAAAGCCTTTGCGGACGGCAAGCTTGGGGTTGCGGGAGATGATGCGTGTGACGGGCGATGGGGCCTTGGGTGGCACTCGGCGCAACACTGACGTTACCGCGTAACGCCAGTGTTGCCTGGCCAGCCTTATGGGCCTCTTCGCGTCAACTCAGGCCGAAGCGCGGTGCATTTCCTTGTGGGTGTCGATCAGCTGCTGCACCACCCCTGGATCGGCCAGTGTAGAGATATCGCCCAGGGCGTCGTATTCGGACGTGGCGATCTTGCGCAGGATGCGCCGCATGATCTTGCCCGAGCGCGTCTTGGGTAGCCCCGGCGCCCACTGGATCACATCGGGCGAGGCGATGGGGCCGATCTCCTTGCGCACCCAGTTCTTGAGCTCCAGGCGCAGTTCCTCGCTGGTCTGCTCGCCGCCATTGAGCGTGACGTAGACGTAGATGCCCTGCCCCTTGAGGTCATGGGGAACGCCCACCACGGCGGCCTCGGCCACCTTGGGATGGGCAACCATCGCGCTTTCGATCTCGGCCGTGCCCATGCGGTGCCCGGAAACGTTGAGCACGTCATCGACTCGGCCCGTGATCCAGTAGTAGCCGTCTTCGTCGCGACGCGCGCCGTCGCCGGTGAAGTACATGCCGCGAAAGGTCTTGAAATAGGTATCGACGAAACGGTCATGGTCGCCGTAGAGGGTCCGCGACTGACCCGGCCACGAATCGAGGATCACCAGGTTGCCCTCGGCGGCGCCGTCGATCAGGTTGCCCAGGTTGTCCACCAACGCCGGCACCACGCCGAAGAACGGCTTGGTCGCCGAACCGGGCTTGAGGCCGATCGCACCCGGCAGCGGACTGATCAGGATGCCGCCGGTTTCGGTCTGCCACCATGTGTCGACGATCGGGCAGTTCTGCTTGCCGACCGTGTTGTAGTACCAGTTCCAGGCCTCGGGATTGATAGGCTCGCCGACCGAACCCAGCAGGCGCAGGCTCGAACCATCGGCACCCTCGACGGCCTTGGTGCCCTCGGCCATCATCGCGCGGATGGCCGTGGGGGCCGTGTAGAGGATATTGACCTTGTGCTTGTCGATGATCTTCGACACCCGAGTGATGTCCGGGTAATTGGGCACGCCCTCGAACAGCAAGGTGGTGGCGCCATTGGCCAGCGGGCCATAGACGATGTAGCTGTGGCCGGTGATCCAGCCCACGTCCGCCGTGCACCAGTAGACATCCCCAGGCTTGTAGTCGAACACTCGCTCATGGGTCAGCGCGGCGTACACCAGATAACCGCCGGTGGTGTGCAGCACGCCCTTGGGCTTGCCGGTCGAGCCGGAGGTATAGAGGATGAACAGCGCTTCCTCGGCGCCCATTTCCTTCGGCGCGCAGGTGCTCGAGGCCACCTCCAGCAGCGAGTGGTACCAGATGTCGCGATGACGGTTCCACTCGATCTCGCCACCGGTGCGCTTGCACACGATGACCTTCTGCACGCTGCTGGTTTCGGGGTTGGTCAGGGCGCGGTCGACATTGGCCTTGAGCGGGGTCTTGCGGCCACCACGCAGCCCTTCGTCAGCCGTGATTACTACCTTGGACTGGCAGTCGATGATGCGCCCCGCCAGCGCCTCGGGCGAGAAGCCACCGAACACCACGGAATGCACCGCGCCGATGCGGGTACAGGCGAGCATCGCCACCACCGCCTCGGGAATCATCGGCATGTACAGGGTCACCACGTCGCCGCGGTGCACATCCTGGCCGCGCAGGGCGTTGGCGAACTTGCACACCTCGGCGTGCAGCTCGCGGTAGGTGATGTGACGGCTTTCGGAAGGGTCGTCGCCTTCCCAGATGATCGCGACCTGATCGCCACGCTCGGCCAGGTGACGGTCCAGGCAGTTGTAGGAAACGTTGAGGGTACCGTCGGCGAACCACTTGATGTCGACATGGTGGTCGTCGAACGAGGTCTGCTTGACCTTGGTGAAGGGCTTTATCCAATCGAGGCGCTGCGCCTGTTCGCGCCAGAAACCGTCCGGGTTGACCACGGACTGCTGGTACATGGCCTTGTAGGTCGCCTCATCGGTCAGCGTGGACGCCGCCACCTCTGGACGAACGGGATACAGGGAAGCCGCACTCATCTTTGATACCTCGGTTGAGTAGTTGTTGTTTTATACACCTGTTTTAAGGGTATCTGGCCTGTGCAGCCATTCGACGATGGTAGTACCGCTGCTTGTAACGATGCACGCCCAGGCTCGCGGGATTAGTGCAGATTCGAATAAAACTGTTTATCCGAACCGGCTCTGTTTACCTCGGGCAGCCACGCCTAGAATCGATTTCGCCAGCAACGGCACCGCGATCGACGAAGACTGCATCCCCCCACGAAGGCCTGTCGATCGCAACTTTCCCACTCTCAAGTTTCACACGTGACCTCACAAGGGCCGCGTGCACCCTGACGACTGCAAAACAGGAAAACCGACATGAAAGCTTTTTTGATTCTGGCGCTGATCGGCGCGAGCGGCATGGCCCTGGCCGATGAAACCACCACGGCTGCCACCGAAAAAACGACAGTGGAACCTTATGAGTATTCGCAGCACCCCGATATTGCTCACGTGATCTCGACTTCGGCGATTCCCAACGTCTGCGCGGTGGTTCCGGCGCGATTGACCTACGAAGACTCGCAGGGCAAGCGACACATCATGGAATATCAGGTCATGGGCAATGGCTGTTCGAACAGCTGAACCCCTCCCGGCGTCGGGGCTGCGGCCCCGCTGCTGGCCCGCAACCGGGTGACCCCGCCAGCACCCGCATCAGCAAGCACCACCCATCCCGATCTCTCTTTTTGTGCCTCGTGCCTCTATCATGAGCGTCACGTAAGCCTGTCTTTATTTCTCGTGTGCGCCGGACACCCAGCCAGCCTGCCTGTACCTGCGCCCATCACCTGCTTCCGCGACGGATCTGCCCATGCCTCACGCCCAGCGCTCCATGACGGTCACGCTGCAAGTCGTCTCCATCGTCCTGTTCACCTTCATCGGCTACCTGAGCATCGGCATCCCGCTGGCGGTATTGCCGGGCTTCGTCCACAGCGACCTGGGCTACGGCGCGGTCATTGCCGGGCTGGTCATCAGCGTTCAGTACCTGGCCACCCTGCTCAGCCGCCCCCAGGCGAGCAAGATCATCGACAACCTGGGCAGCAAGAAGGCCGTGATCTACGGGTTGGTCGGCTGCGGCATCAGCGGGTTGTTCATGCTGCTGGCCGGCTGGTTGCAAAGCTGGCCGGCACTGAGCCTGGCCAGCCTGCTGGTGGGTCGAGTGTTGCTCGGATCGGCAGAAAGCCTGGTGGGCTCCGGTTCCATTGGCTGGGGAATCGGTCGCGTCGGGGCGGCCAACACTGCCAAGGTCATCTCCTGGAACGGCATTGCCAGCTACGGCGCGCTGGCCATCGGTGCGCCACTGGGTGTGCTGATGGTCAAGCACCTGGGCCTGTGGAGCATGGGCGCAAGCATCATCGTGCTTGCAGGCCTGGGCATCGCCCTGGCCTGGAACAAGCTGCCCGCGCCAGTCGTGGCCGGCGAGCGCCTGCCGTTTCTGCACGTGCTGGGCCGCGTGCTGCCCCACGGTACCGGGCTGGCCCTGGGCGGTATCGGCTTCGGTACCATCGCCACCTTCATTACCCTGTACTACGCCAGCAATGCCTGGGACAACGCGGCGCTGTGCCTGAGCCTGTTCGGTGGCAGCTTTATCCTTGCCCGGCTCTTGTTCGGCAACCTGATCAACCGCCTGGGTGGCTTTCGGGTGGCAATCGTCTGTCTGAGCGTGGAGACCCTGGGCTTGCTGCTGCTGTGGTTGGCGCCCAGCCAGGAGCTGGCCATGGCTGGCGCGGCATTGACCGGGTTCGGATTTTCCCTGGTGTTTCCGGCGCTCGGCGTCGAGGCGGTCAACCTGGTGCCGGCGTCCAGCCGCGGTGCGGCGGTGGGTGCCTACTCACTGTTCATCGACATGTCGCTGGGCATCACCGGGCCGGTGGCGGGCGCCATCGCCGCAGGCTATGGCTTCAGTGCGATCTTCCTGTTCGCCGCCGTGGCTGCGTGCGCCGGCCTGGGCTTGACCTTCTATCTGTACAGGCAGGCGGCCAGCCTGCCACCGCCGGAGGACAAGCTGGTCTAGAACGGCATGATCTAAAGCTGAATGATCTACAGCGGGATGACCTAGAAGTCGATCTTGCCACGCCCGGCCTTGATCGCCCCGCGTTTGGTCTTGCCTTCCAGGCGGCGAGTCTTGGAGCCCAACGTGGGCTTGGTCGGCCGTCGCTTCTTCTCCACCTTGGTGGCCAGCAGGATCAACTCGCGCAGGCGCTGCAGGGCGTCGGCGCGGTTCTGCTCCTGGGTTCGGAACTGCTGCGCCTTGATGACGATGACGCCATCGCCGGTGATCCGGCTGTCGCGCAGCGCCAGCAGGCGCTCCTTGTAGAACGGCGGCAGCGACGAAGCGCCGATGTCGAAGCGCAGGTGCACCGCGCTGGAAACCTTGTTGACGTTCTGCCCACCCGCGCCTTGCGCGCGGATGGCGCTGAGTTCGATTTCAGCGTCGGGCAGATGGACGGCGTTGGAGATTTCCAGCATGCAGCGCTCCGGTCAGGACGAGGGGTTCGACTTGAGGCGATAGCACAAGTACATCCCGCCGATCCACAGAGGAATGGCATACACCGACACGCGGATGCCCGGGATCATCAGCATGATGATCAGGATGAACGCCACGAACGCCAGGCACAGGTAGTTGCCGTACGGATACCACAACGCCTTGAACAACGGCACCTGGCCCTGGCGCTGCAGGTGCTGGCGGAACTTGAGGTGCGAGTAGCTGATCATCGCCCAGTTGATCACCAGGGTCGCCACTACCAGCGACATCAACAGTTCGAGCGCCTGCTGCGGTACGAAGTAGTTCAAGGCCACCGCCACCAGCGTAATCGCCGCCGACACCAGCAGCGCCCGAACCGGCACCCCACGGCCATCCACCTTGGCCAGTGCACGCGGCGCGTCGCCCTGCTCGGCCATGCCCAGCAGCATGCGGCTGTTGCAATAGGTGCCGCTGTTGTACACCGACAGCGCTGCCGTCAATACCACGAAGTTGAGCACGTGCGCGGCCGTGTCGCTGCCCAGCATCGAGAACACCTGGACGAACGGGCTGCCGCTGTAGGCGTCGCCCGACGCGTTCAGGCTGGCCAGCAGGCCATCCCACGGGGTCAGCGACAACAGCACCACCAGCGCGCCAATGTAGAAGATCAGAATGCGGTAGATCACCTGGTTGATGGCTTTGGGAATCACCGTCTTCGGGCTGTCGGCCTCGGCTGCCGTGAAGCCGAGCATTTCCAGGCCACCGAAGGAGAACATGATGATCGCCAGGGCCATGACCAACCCGCCTACACCGTTGGGAAAGAAACCACCGTGCGCCCAGAGGTTGCTGACACTGGCTTGAGGGCCGCCGTCACCGCTGACCAGCAGATAGCTGCCCAGGGCAATCATGCCGACGATCGCCGCGACCTTGATGATGGCGAACCAGAATTCGGTCTCTCCGAACACCTTGACGTTGGTCAGGTTGATAGCATTGATCATCAGGAAGAACACCGCAGCGGAGACCCAGGTGGGTATTTCCGGCCACCAGTAATGCACGTACTTGCCGACGGCGGTCAGCTCGGACATGCCTACCAGGATGTACAGCACCCAGCAGTTCCAGCCGGACAGGAAACCAGGAAAGCGGCCCCAGTAGCTGTGGGCAAAATGACTGAAAGAGCCGGCGACCGGTTCCTCGACGATCATCTCGCCCAGTTGGCGCATGATCAGGAAGGCAATGAAACCGCAAATGGCA
Organism: Pseudomonas sp. CFBP 8770; assembly: GCF_014841705.1. NCBI lineage: Bacteria > Pseudomonadati > Pseudomonadota > Gammaproteobacteria > Pseudomonadales > Pseudomonadaceae > Pseudomonas > Pseudomonas sp. CFBP 8770. Next base: position 123,279 of record NZ_JACYUL010000002.1, on the reverse strand, counting down.
TAGCCCAGGATCATCGACGGCCCGGCGGACTTGAGTACGCCCGCGGAGCCCAGGAACAGCCCGGTACCGATGGCTCCGCCCAGAGCGATCAATTGGATATGGCGATTCTTCAGCCCACGCTTGAGCTGGTTTGGTTCAGTCATCAGGGAGAAGTCACTTCTTCGACGTTCGAGGTATCAAGAGTGCAATGGTCCGCCGCAGGCAAACCTTGTGGGAGCGGGTCTCTGCCCGCGAAGAGGCCCCCACCGACACCTCACAAAAAAACGCCAACCCTGGAAGGTTGGCGCACGTGGACATCAGTTGTCCTTACTCAGGCTTGGGCTTGCGACGGCCGAAGCCGGGACGCTGACCGGTGCCAGCGGCCGGGCCGCGACGGTTGCCCGACGGCGCGTCGTCCACCAGCTTGATGCCCGGACGCTTTGCCGCGGGCTTGGCACCCGGCTTGCCCGCAGGCCTGGCTGGACGCTTGTTCATGTCCGCCGGACGCTCGGCCACGGCACTGCCACGACCGCTGTCCTTGCGCGCAGCCGGAGCCGAATCACCACGTGGCTGACGGGCTGGACGCTGCTCGCTGGACGGCGCCGAATCGCCGCGTGGCTGGCGAGCCGGGCGTTGATCGGTGGACGGCGCGCCGTCGTGGGCCGGACGCAAGGTGCGTACGCGCTCGCCGCGGCCCATCGGGCGCGAGGATTTGCGCTGCATGCGCTCCAGCTTGTCCTTGGTCTTGGTGGTCATCGACGGCATGGCCACGGCGGTCAGGCCCACTTCGGCACTCAGGGTATCGACTTCGCCCTGTGTCAGCTCGCGCCAACGACCCATCGGCAGGTCGGAATTGAGGAATACCGGGCCGAAGCGCACACGCTTCAGGCGGCTGACCACCAACCCCTGGGACTCCCACAGGCGACGCACTTCGCGGTTGCGGCCTTCCATCACCACGCAGTGGTACCAATGGTTGAAGCCTTCGCCACCCGGTGCCTGCTGGATATCGGTGAAGCGGGCGGGCCCGTCTTCGAGGATCACGCCGTTCTTGAGGCGCAGCAGCATGTCGTCGTCGACTTCGCCGCGTACGCGCACCGCGTACTCACGGTCCATTTCGAACGAGGGGTGCATCAGGCGGTTGGCCAACTCGCCGTCGGTGGTGAACATCAGCAGCCCGGTGGTGTTGATGTCCAGGCGGCCGACGTTGATCCAGCGGCCTTCGCGCGGGCGCGGCAGGCGGTCGAATACGGTCGGGCGGCCTTCGGGGTCGTCGCGGGTGCAGATTTCGCCGTCGGGCTTGTTGTAGATGATCACGCGGCGCACGGTTTCCGAGGCTTCTTCGCGCTTGATCACCTTGCCATCGACGGTAATGGCGTCGTGCAGGTCGACGCGCTGGCCGAGGGTCGCGACCTTGGCGTTGACCTTGATTCGGCCTTCGCTGATCCACGCCTCGACGTCGCGGCGCGAACCCACGCCGATACGGGCCAATACTTTCTGCAGTTTTTCGCCGGCGGGGCCGATTTCCTGGCTGCCGTCTTGCTGATCGAGATCTTTCATCGTAAGCACCTCCCGGTGGGTCGAATTGAATACTGCTCGGCGCAGGCGCGCCGGAGGGCCGCGAATGATACGCGCAACACAGCGCCTGCGCATCAAAGGCTAGCCGATTTTTTCAGGCTTTCTTCTTTTTCCGCTTGGCGGTGCCTTTCATGTCTTTCAGGCGCTGCACCGCCTGTGCGTTCACGTCGCGCCGCTCGTCCTTGTCCATCTTCTTCCAGGCCTTGCACTCAGGCTTGGTGCGGCCACAGGCAATACACGTCTCGTCAGTGAACTTGCAGACGCTGATACAGGGGTTCTTGCTGCTCATGGGACGGGGCACCGGTGCGCGACTGAAGGGATAACGCTCAGACAACGGCCAGCGCCGAATGCGCCATTTTCTTTGAGCGCAGCAGGCTCGAGCCTATCCGGCGGCACTCGTTGAAACCTGTTGAAAACTAACAAGCGACACTGAGGAAACGCTGAACTAAATAATAATTCACACACGTTAAATATGAAAAATCATATTCATACTTCTGCGTGTCGAAGTTCTCAGTATGTGCTTAACTTTTTTTAACCGGGGGTCACGCCCTGCGCTTGCAACACCGGTAATGATTAAAACAACTTATTCATTGAATACGAGGTGCAGCATGAACGCCAAAGACTTGAAGCCGTTTGATTTTTCTACCGTCAAACGAGATCAGAAGAACAGCGTAGGCAGCGTCGCGGACCTGACAGTTGAGTTCAGTCATATCCCTGCCAGATACGCCAGCGAGTTTCCAAACAGACAGGTCGTTTTCAAAGATGTACAGATTTTCGAAACTGCCCGGGGTGTGACTTTTTCAGCGAACTATGTTCCTGATCGTGGCAGTCACTGGGAGTTCATGATAAACACACCCAAGTCCCCAGGCTTCCACACCATTGGCGCTCAAGGATCGGCATACGCCGGGTTGCGTCATGGGGGACACGAGATGCACTTGTTCGATTACGACACCGTCGAGCTGAAAGCCTACTCGCCAGACAGCATCTATCAGGCAAGGCTCGTCAACGCAGGTCAAGCCGGGGAGGATGGTTTCCAACTAAGCCTGGCTTCCAACGTGCAGGAGGACTGAGTCTCGAAAAAATCCAGACACAAAAAAAGCGACCCGAAGGTCGCTTTCTTTGTTTGCTTCGAGGAGTTCAAGGGCCTCGAGGCTTTGTATGGCGCAGCGGACGGGACTCGAACCCGCGACCCCCGGCGTGACAGGCCGGTATTCTAACCGACTGAACTACCGCTGCGTATCGCTCGGACTTGCGTCCGTTTGAAACCTGTTGACCAAGAACTTCGAGGTTCTCGATCGCTGACCCGGCGAACCGAATCAGTGTATAAAATGGCGCAGCGGACGGGACTCGAACCCGCGACCCCCGGCGTGACAGGCCGGTATTCTAACCGACTGAACTACCGCTGCGCAGTGTGTGCTCTCATGCTTCAGCACGTGTTGCTCTTTGTTGCGTTCTCAGCTGCATTCTAACGAAATGGTGGGTGATGACGGGATCGAACCGCCGACCCTCTGCTTGTAAGGCAGATGCTCTCCCGGCTGAGCTAATCACCCTTTGCTTCGCTGAGGCCGCGAAATTTACGCAGGTACCGAACCTAAGTCAATACCCTGTATGAAGTTTTTTTGAAAAAGGTGTTAAATGTCAGAGCTTGTGAAACCTTGCGGGCCTCTTCGCGGGCAGAGCCCGCTCCCACAGGATCCTCAGATGAACTGGGTTTGTGTGGGAGCGAGGCGGTCGGCGAGCCCTCTGCCCGCGAAGAGGCCTTCAGCGCTTACAACGCTGCCAACCCACGCGCCAGATCGGCTTGCAGGTCGCCAACGTCTTCCAGCCCTACCGCCACCCGGATCAAGCTGTCGCGAATCCCTGCCGCTTCGCGCTCGGCCGGCGACAAGCGCCCGTGCGACGTGGTGGCCGGGTGGGTAATGGTGGTCTTGCTGTCGCCCAGATTGGCAGTGATCGAGATCAAGCGAGTCGCATCAATGAAACGCCAGGCGCCCTCCTTGCCTCCCTTGACCTCGAAACTGACCACGGCACCGAAGCCCTTGGTCTGACGCTTGGCCAGCTCATGCTGGGGATGGCTCGGCAGGCCCGAGTAATGCACCTTCTCGATGCCCTCCTGCGCTTCCAGCCACTCGGCCAGCACCTGCGCGCTCGCGCAATGGGCACGCATGCGCAGGTTCAGGGTTTCCAGGCCTTTGAGAAAGATCCAGGCGTTGAACGGGCTCAAGGTAGAGCCAGCGGTGCGCAGGTAGCCCAGCACCTCGTTCATTTCCTTGCTGCGACCGCACACGGCGCCGCCCATGCAACGGCCCTGACCGTCGATGAACTTGGTTGCCGAGTGCACGACGATGTCGGCACCCAGCGCCAGCGGCTGCTGCAGCGCCGGCGTGCTGAAGCAGTTATCGACCACCAGCATGGCGCCCTTGGCCTGGGCCACGGCGCTCAAGGCGGTGATGTCGACCAGCTCGGCCAGCGGGTTGGACGGCGACTCGACGAACAGCAGCTTGGTATTGGCCTTGATGGCCCGCTCCCAGCCGCTGACGTCGGCCAATGGCACGTAGTCCACTTCGATGCCAAAGCGCTTGAAGTACTTCTCGAACAAGCTGATGGTCGAGCCAAACACGCTCTGTGAGACCAATACGTGGTCGCCCGCGCTGCACAGGCTCATGACCACGGCGGTGATCGCCGCCATGCCCGTGGCGAAGCCGACCGCCTGCTCTGCGCCCTCCAGAGCCGCCAGGCGCTCCTCGAAGGAGCGCACGGTGGGGTTGGTGTAGCGCGAGTAGACATTGCCCGGCACTTCACCGGCAAAACGCGCCGCGGCATCGGCCGCAGTACGGAAAACATAGCTGGAAGTGAAGAACAGCGGGTCGCTGTGCTCACCTTCCGGCGTGCGGTGCTGGCCGGCGCGAACCGCCAGGGTGTCGAACGACACCCCTTCGAGATCGCTATCCAGTCGCCCGGCATCCCATTCCTGTGTCATGCCGTCGCTCCCATTCAGTTGTTGTAGAGGTCTATGATCGCGCTGACCGCATGCGACTTGCTCTTGTTGGAGTCGTTGCGCGCCTGCTCGATCTTGTTCAGATAGAACGCGTCGATATCGCCGGTGACGTACTTGCCGTCGAACACCGCGCAATCGAAGTTCTCGATCTTGACCTTGCCACCACCGACCGCGTCGATCAGGTCGGGCAGGTCCTGGTAGATCAGCCAGTCGGCACCGATCAGATCGGCCACTTCCTGGGTGCTGCGATTGTGCGCAATCAACTCATGCGCACTCGGCATGTCGATGCCGTAGACGTTCGGGTAGCGCACGGCTGGAGCAGCCGAGCAGAAATAGACGTTCTTGGCGCCGGCTTCGCGGGCCATCTGGATGATCTGCTTGCAGGTGGTGCCGCGGACGATCGAATCGTCCACCAGCATCACGTTCTTGCCGCGGAACTCCAGCTCGATGGCATTGAGCTTCTGGCGTACCGATTTCTTGCGCGCGGCCTGGCCGGGCATGATGAAGGTACGACCGATGTAGCGATTCTTGACGAAGCCTTCGCGAAATTTCACGCCCAGGTGGTTGGCCAGCTCCAGAGCCGCAGTGCGGCTGGTGTCCGGAATCGGGATGACCACGTCGATGTCGTGTTCGGGGCGTTCGCGCAAAATCTTGTCGGCCAGCTTCTCGCCCATGCGCAGGCGCGCCTTGTACACCGAGATACCGTCGATGATCGAGTCCGGACGCGCCAGATAGACGTGTTCGAAGATGCACGGTGCGTACTGCGGGTTGGGTGCGCACTGACGGGTGTGCAGCTTGCCGTCTTCGGTGATGTACACCGCTTCGCCCGGCGCCAGGTCGCGGATCAGGGTGAAGCCGAGCACGTCAAGGGACACGCTTTCGGAGGCGATCATGTATTCCACGCCTTCGTCGGTGTGGCGCTGGCCGAACACGATCGGACGGATCGCGTGCGGGTCACGGAAACCGACGATGCCGTAGCCGGTGATCATGGCCACCACCGCGTAGCCACCGGTGCAGCGCTTGTGCACGTCGGTCACGGCCGCGAACACGTCTTCCTCGGTGGGCTGCAGCTTGCCGCGCACGGCCAGTTCGTGGGCGAACACGTTGAGCAGCACTTCGGAGTCCGAGCTGGTGTTGACGTGGCGCAGGTCCGACTCGTAGATTTCCTTGGCCAGCTGCTCGACGTTGGTCAGGTTGCCGTTGTGCGCCAGGGTGATGCCATAGGGCGAGTTGACGTAGAACGGCTGGGCCTCGGCCGAGGTCGAGCTGCCCGCCGTGGGATAGCGCACATGGCCAATGCCCATGTGCCCGACCAGCCGCTGCATATGACGCTGCTGGAAAACGTCCCGTACCAGCCCGTTGTCCTTGCGCAGGAACAACTTGCCATCGCTACTGGTAACGATACCGGCAGCATCCTGGCCGCGGTGTTGGAGGACCGTTAGCGCGTCATACAGCGCTTGATTGACGTTCGACTTACCGACGATACCGACGATGCCACACATGCGACGCAACCCCTACTTAATGAATCTGAACTGAGCACCACTCACTGCGCCTTGTTGGCCGGCAAGAGGTGTTCCTTGAACGGAATGTCAGCCGGTGCGCTGATTCCGCTGGCGAGCCACTGGCTGGACATCCCCAGAATGAGGTTTTTCGACCAGTCAGCAACCAAAAGAAATTGCGGCAGGAGACGTGATTCCTGCCACCAGGCATCCTGTTGAACCGGCCCCAGGCTCATCAGCCCGGCAGCCACCACCACCAGCAGGCCACCGCGCGCGGCGCCGAAGACCATGCCCAGAAAGCGGTCGGTGCCCGACAGCCCGGTGACGCGAATGAGCTCGCCGATCAGGTAGTTGACCATGGCGCCGACCAGCAAGGTGGCCACGAACAGCACGGCACATCCGGCGATGACGCGCGCGGATGGGGTCTGGATGTAGTTTTCGAAGTAACCGGCGAGGGAACCGCCGAACAGCCAGGCCACGGCACCTGCGACTATCCACGTAACCAGCGACAGGGCTTCCTTGACGAAGCCGCGTGTCAAGCTGATCAGTGCGGAGATGGCGATGATCGCGATGATCGCCCAGTCAACCCAGGTAAATGCCACAGTGCGGCCTGCATACGGATAAGGCGGCGCATTTTAGCAGAGCGCGGGCGCGGGGGTAAGCAGCGATTGTCGCAGGGTACGCGGCGCCCTTTTCGCAGGCGCTGATCGCCCCCACATTCAACCGCGATCCCCGTAGGAGCGGTCATCGGCCGCGGAGGGAGCGACGGCGGTAGACCCGATCCACCGCGGCGCGCTTTTCGCGGCCGCTGCCCGCTCCCACATTCAACCGCGATCCCTTGTGGGAGCGGTCAGCGGCCGCGAAGGGAGCGACACGGCCTCGCGTCTAACGAAGACTCAGCCGCGCTCGGGTTCGAAACGCACCACGAACCCCTGCAGCTTCTGCTGGCGGTTGATCACGTCACGCAGACGCTCGGCCTCGGCGCGCTCGACCAGCGGGCCGACGAATACCCGGTTCTTGCCATCGGCCGTACGCACGTAGGCGTTGTAGCCCTGCGCGCGCAGGCTCTTCTGCAAGGTGTCGGCACCGGCGCGGTTGGACAGACTGGCCAATTGCACGGACCAGCTGACCGGCAGCCCGTTGGGGTCGATCTTGCTGGCGGTGTCCGTCTTGGCGACCGGTGGCACCTTGGCGGCAGCGATGGGCGCGGAAGGCTGCACCGATTCCACCGGCTTCTTCACAGGTGCGGCAGGCGCTGCAGGCACCGACTGGATCGGCTGGCTAGGCGGGGCAGCCTGTGTCGCGACCTGCGCTGGAACCGGCTCTGTCTCGATGATCTGCGGCTCGGGCACGGCAACTGGCTCGACCTGCACCTGAGGCGCTGCCGGTGCCTGCGGCGCTGCCGGAGCTTGCACCTGAACCTGGCGCACGGCTTGATCCTCCCGCGAAAACAGCATCGGCAGGAAAATCACCGCCAGCGCGATCAGCACCAGGGCGCCGATCATGCGCTGCTTGAACACCTTATTGGGCAATGCCATCCACGTTCTCCCGTTCTACGTTGCCATACATCCATTTCAGGGCCTGGGCGACACAGTGGAACGAGCCGAACACCAGAATCTCGTCACCCTCGCCTGCGGCTTCGCACTGCGCTTCGAGCGCATCGGCGAGGCTGCCATGAGACGTCGTGTCAGCGCCAAGGTTCAGGAGCGCGGCATCGAGCTCGGCGGCCGGACGGCTGCGCGGTGTTTTCAGCGGTGCGACCGCCCAGTGCGCGATGACGGCTGTCAGAGGCTCGACGACCCCGACCAGATCCTTGTCGGCGAGCAGACCAAACACTGCCAGACGCCGGCCCGCCAAGGGCTGACGCGCCAGACGCTCGGCCAGAAAGCGAGCGGCGTGCGGGTTGTGGCCCACGTCCAGCAGGATGTCGACCGACTTGCCGGCGTAACTCACACGATGGCGGTCCAGGCGGCCGGCCACCCGGGTGTGCGCCAGCGCCCAACCCATACGTGCAGCGTCGCGCGGCAGATCGAGCGCCACGTAGGCCTGCAGGGCGAGCGCGGCGTTTTCCAGCGGCAAGCTGGGCAGCGGCAACGACAGCAACTCGACCGGGTAGCCTTCGACATCCACCCCACGCCACGACCAATGATCGCCCTGCGCGGTGAAATCGTAGTCGCGGCCGCGCAGATAGAACGGGCAATCCAGCGCGGCAACCTGCTCGAGCAATGGCTGCGGAGGGTCGATATCGCCACACAGTGCCGGCACGCCAGCGCGCAGGATGCCGGCCTTTTCGAACGCCACCGACTCGCGGGTATCCCCCAGGTACTCGGCATGGTCCAGACCGATGCTGGTGACCACGGCCACGTCTGCATCCACCAGGTTGACCGCGTCGAGTCGACCGCCCAGCCCCACTTCCAGCACCACGGCATCCAGCCCGGCGCGCTGGAACAACCAGAGCGCGGCCAGGGTGCCCATCTCGAAATAGGTCAGGGTAGTGGCGCCGCGTGCGGCCTCAACGGCAGTGAACGCCTCGCACAGCTGGGCATCGGTAGCCTGCTGGCCGTCGATCAGGACCCGTTCGTTGTAGCGCAGCAGATGCGGCGAGGCGTAGACCCCCACTTTCAGATCGCGATCCTGCATCAGGGCCGCGATGAACGCGCAGGTCGAACCCTTGCCGTTGGTGCCGGTCACCGTGACCACACGCTCGGCTGGCTTGCTCAAGCCCAGGCGCTGCGCGACTTCGCGGCAACGGTCCAGGCCCATGTCGATGGCCGAAGGGTGCAGCTGCTCCAGATAGGCGAGCCACTGGCTCAGGCTGCGCTCGGTCATACGTTGGCGGGCGCCGGCGGAACCACGATCGGCTCGATCGGGGCAGCGACGTAGGTAGGCGTCGGCAAGCCCATGAACTGGGCGAGCAGGCTGCCCAGGCGCGGACGCAGTTCCTGGCGCGAAATGATCATGTCGATCGCGCCGTGCTCGATGAGGAATTCGCTGCGCTGGAAGCCTTCCGGAAGTTTTTCGCGCACGGTCTGCTCGATTACCCGTGGGCCGGCAAAACCGATCAGCGCCTTGGGCTCGGCAACGATCACGTCACCCAGCATCGCCAGGCTGGCGGAGACACCACCGTAGACCGGGTCGGTCAGCACCGAGATGAACGGAATGCCTTCTTCGCGCAACCGCGCCAGGACTGCAGAGGTCTTGGCCATCTGCATCAGCGAAATCAGCGCTTCCTGCATGCGTGCGCCACCGGAAGCGGCAAAGCAGATCATCGGGCAACGGTTTTCCAGGGCGTAGTTGGCAGCGCGCACGAAGCGCTCGCCGACGATGGCACCCATGGAACCACCCATGAACGAGAATTCGAAGGCGCTGGCCACCACGGGCATGCCCAGCAAGGTGCCGCTCATGGAAATCAGCGCGTCCTTTTCACCTGTCTGCTTCTGCGCTGCGGTGAGGCGATCCTTGTACTTCTTGCCGTCGCGGAATTTCAGGCGATCGACCGGTTCCAGATCGGCGCCCAGTTCGGCGCGGCCGTCTTCGTCAAGGAAAATGTTCAGGCGCGCACGTGCGCCGATGCGCATGTGGTGGTTGCACTTGGGACAGACGTCGAGGGTCTTCTCCAGCTCCGGACGGTACAGCACTGCTTCGCAGGACGGGCACTTGTGCCACAGGCCTTCGGGCACCGAGCTTTTCTTCACTTCCGATCGCATGATCGAAGGGATCAGCTTGTCTACCAACCAGTTGCTCATGCTTTATTTCTCCAGTACCGGGGACGACTGGCCTGGCCAGGTCCCGCGCATGCTCTTGAGCGTGTTCAGATATGAAACGAATACGTGGGCGAACGTGGCGCAGGCTTCACACCTGGGTGCCGCGCGTTTCGCGAAACGTATGGACGGTGCCGAGCTGCGTGCCGTCACATGCCGCTCCCACGCACCGCCTTGAGGAAAGCGTCGATCTTGCCATGGTCCTTGATGCCTTTGCTCGACTCGACCCCGCCGCTGACATCCACCGCCCAGGGTTTGACCTGAGCGATGGCCTGGGCGACGTTGCCGGCGTGAAGCCCACCTGCCAGCACGATTGGCTTGTCTAGGTGCGCCGGCACCAGCGACCAGTCGAAGGCTTCACCGGTGCCGCCCGGCACGCCGGCCACGTAGGTGTCGAGCAGAATGCCGCTGGCGTTGCGATAGGCCCGGCAGGCCGCCTGCAGATCATCGCCGGCGCGCACGCGCAAGGCCTTGATGTAGGGACGGTGGTAGCCCTCGCATTCTTCCGGCGTTTCGTCGCCATGGAATTGCAGCAGGTCCAGCGGCACGGCGTCGAGGATTTCACCCAGTTCGCACCGACTGGCATTGACGAACAGGCCGGTGGTGGTCACGAACGGCGGCAGCGCGGCGATGATCGCGCGTGCCTGTTGCACGCTCACCGCCCGAGGGCTTTTGGCATAGAACACCAACCCGATCGCATCGGCACCCGCGTGCGCAGCGGCCAAAGCATCCTCTATGCGGGTAATACCGCAGATTTTGCTGCGAACGGCTGACATGTCGGCGAGTACCTCGACTTGACTGGGGAACGGCGGATGTTAGCAAATGCTGTCGGCGACGTCAGCCAGTGTGTCGAACCCGGTCAGGAAGTGCGGGCCGATATAGCGCTCGGGCAGTGGGAACTCATCGCGGTACTCCACTTGTACCAGGTAGAGCCCGAAGGGATGGGCCGTGACCCCGCCGGTACGGCGCACCCGGCTTTGCAACACTTCGGCGGCCCATTCGACCGGACGCTCGCCAGTGCCGATGGTCATCAGCACACCGGCGATGTTGCGCACCATGTGGTGCAGGAAGGCATTGGCGCGCACGTCGATGACGATCATCTTGCCGTGCTGAGTGACCCGCAGGTGATGCAGTTGCTTGATCGGTGACTTGGCCTGGCACTGGCCGGCGCGGAAAGCGCTGAAGTCGTGGGTACCGACCAGGGCCTGGGCGGCAGCCGCCATGCGGGTGACATCCAGCGGACGGTGATTCCAGGTGATTTCCTCGCCCAGATGGGCGGGTCGAATCTGGTCGTTGTAGATGACATAGCGGTAGCGACGGGCGATGGCCTTGAAACGCGCATGAAAGTTGGGCGGCATGATTTTCGCCCAGGTCACGCTGACATCGTGAGGCAGGTTGATGTTGGCGCCCATGACCCAGGCTTTCATGCTGCGTTCGGCCTGGGTATCGAAATGCACCACTTGGCCGCAGGCGTGGACACCCGCGTCGGTGCGGCCAGCGCACATCAGCGAGATGGGCGAGGCGGCGACCTTGCCCAGAGCGTCTTCGAGGGTTTCCTGCACGGTGCGCACGCCGGAGGCCTGGCGCTGCCAGCCCCGGTAGCGCGAACCTTTGTATTCAACGCCCAAGGCAATGCGATAGAAGCCGTCGGCCGCCGATTCGGCGACCGCGTTGTCGATGTTTTGCACGAAGTTGCAGCCTGTTGGTTAAGCGATGGCGGCGATTATACCGGATCATGGAATTGCGGCGCTGCCTTCGCGGGCAGAGCCCGCTCCCACAAAGAGGGCCTCGATGTACAGATGCGGGAGCAGGTTTGGGGGTCGGACGGCGAAGGCCGCACCGCGTTACCGGCTGATGCGCCCAAGCATCTCGCGCGCCTCATCCTGCTGCCCGGTGCTGCCTTCTTTCAGCACTTCGCCCAGAATGTCGCGGGCGCCGTCGTTGTCGCCCATCTCGATGTAGGCACGGGCAAGGTCAAGCTTGGTGCCAGCCTCGTCTCCCCCGTCGAGGTAGTCGAAATCGTCTTCGCCTTCGATTGGCGGGAGGTCTTCAGGCTTGGGTGGCACGGCGAACGGTTCGGCCATGGGTGTGCGGGCAAAACCGTCGGACAGTTTTTCCAGTTCGGCATTGATCTCGTTCAGGCGCGATTCGGGTGCCTGTGGCTGCTCGGTATCATCAGCCAGCGACAGATCGAAATCTTCCGGCAAGGTCGCGTCGTTTTCCTCGGTCGAGTTGCCCGCTGCAGCTTTCTGCTCGGCCAGCAAGGTGTCGAAATCGATGTCACTGCCCGGCGTCGGCGCAGGGTCCAGGGTGTCGTCCAGATTGAGGTCGAAATCGGTGTCGAAGGTGCCGTCCAGCGAATCGGCGGCCCCCGGCTCGTCGTGCAGTAGCTGCTTGACGTAATCGGCGTCCATCTGCGCTGCCGTGGCCGCTGCGCCGGCGGCCGCTGCGGCAACGCCCAGCATGGCAGGGAAACGTGTTTTCAACCGCTCGACGTCCGCATGGTTCTGGCCGGTGGCGATCAACTGCCGTTCCTGGCCGACGAAGCCATCCCGGTCACCCTGCAGGCCATACACTTCCATCAATTTCAAGCGCAGGTCGCTGCGCTTGGGCTCGCGCTCGGTCGCCGCCTCCAACAGTTCGGCGGCGTGGTTGAGGCGGCCGCGGGCAATGCTCTGCTCCACTTCCGCGAACAGCCCTTCGTCGGTGTCGATGCTGGGGCGCAGCGGTGGCGTAGGCAGCACGGTCTGCGCGGGCGCTTCGGCGAAGGTCGCAGGTGCGGCACTGGCCCTGGCGCCTGCTACCGAGGCGGCCACCATGGCCGGGGTCAGGTGCACGGTTGCTGCCGGGCGCTCCAGTCCTTCGAAGCTGTTGGGCGGCAAATCGAGATCCGGGCCGTGATCGGGCTCTTCGGCCAGCGCACGAGCCATGCGCATGTGCTTCTCCGCCTCCTGCTGCGCCTTGCGACGGCGGGCCAGCAACAGCAGCAGCAAGAGCAGCGCCGCAAGAGCACTGGCACCGACCACCATCAGCAGGGTCGAGTTGTCGCTGGGCTGCTCGGCAACTGCGTCATCGGCCGGGTCGCTGGCCGCATTCAGCGGCTCGCCCTGCGGCAAGGCCGGCGTACTGGCGGCCGCGTCGGGATTAACCTGCTCGGTGGCACCGGGTACCGCCGGTGCCGGAACCAGCGCGGCGTTGACCGGGGCATCGGGATCGCCCTCGGCAGGCTCGCCGCTGGCATCCGCAGGGGCCAGCGCTTGCGCCGGCGCCAATGCCTCGGCCGGCACCGGAACATCGGCGCCCGCCGCCTGCATCTTGGCCAGTTGGTCGTTCTTGAGCTGAATCAGTTTCTGCAACTTGTCGAGCTGGCTCTGCAGGTCGGCGTTGCGGCTGCGCAGTTCTTCGTTGTCACGGCGCGTGGAGTCCAGGGCTTCCTGGGTCACGGCGAGCTTCTGGTCGAGTGCCCTGGCATCGCCGGCCGGACCATCGACCTCGCTGGCGCCAGACACCAGGCTGAGGTTGTCTTGCGGCGGCGCGGCGGCCGGCGCCGGAGCACCGTTGCCACGGCGCGTGGCATCGACCTGTTGCGCCCGCGGACCGAGGCGACGACCTTCGCGCCAGGCAGCATTCTGCCGCGCGACTTCGGCCACGGCTGGGCCCGGCGCGGTAGCCGCCGTCTGCTGGGCATCAGGCATGCGCAGCACCTGCCCGGTCTTGAGCCGGTTGATGTTGCCGTCGAGGAACGCATCGGGGTTGAGCGCCTGGATGGCCAGCATGGCTTGCTGGACCGAGCTGCCCTGGCGATTGCGCGCAGCGATCTCCCACAGGGTGTCACGCGAACCCGTGGTGTAGGACGTCTGGTTGGCGCTCGCTGCGGGCCCGCTCAGCGCCGGTTGCGGCGCATTCTGCGCCGCCTGTGCTGCCTGCGGGGCAAACTGCGCGGGATCGAGCAGCATGCTGTAGTCGCGCAGCAGCCGGCCGCTGGGGAAATTGACTTGCACGAGGAACTTCACCAAGGGCGCCGACAAGGCTTGCGTCGAGGTCACGCGGATGACGCTGCGGCCACTGGCGTTGATCACCGGAGTGAAACGCAGGCTGTCGAGGAACGCCTGGCGCTCGACGCCCGCCTTGCTGAATTCCTCGGCCGGGGCCAGCACTGGCTGCACCTCGGCGGCAGTGAGGCCGCGCACATCGAGCAGTTCTATCTCGGCGAGCAGGGGCTGGTTCACCGCGGACCTGAGGGTCAACTCACCCAGCTCCAGGGCGTTGGCGATACCGGAGGACAGCGCCGAAGCGGCAGCCATTGCTAACACCAGTTTGCGAACTTGAACCATGGCCTAATCCTTGTCTGAACATTCCTCGGCAAGCGAGAAGAAGCTTGCGCTGTCGCATGCGAACAGCTGGGCAAAACGGGCGAACTGTCTGCAAATTGTCGGCAAGTATCTTTTAGCCATGACCTTTAATCAACAACTCGGCCACTTGTACCGCATTCAAGGCGGCGCCCTTGCGCACGTTGTCCACCGTGGCCCACAGGCTCAGCGCCTGGGGATCGTCGATACCGGCGCGTACACGGCCTACATACACCACGTCCTGGCCTACCGCATCGCCCACGGCTGTAGGGTAGTCGTCTTCCACCGTTTCGATCCCGGGCGCCGCGGCCAGGGCTTGATTGATGGCCGCAAGGTCCAGCGTCGTGCCGGTCTGCAGCGCGATGCTGTAGCTGTCGCCGAAGAACACCGGCGCCTGCAGGCAGGTCACCGAAATCTTCAGCGTCGGCATGCCAAGCAGCTCGCGCAGTTCGTCGACCAGCCGGCGCTCCAGCGGCACATGGCCCTGCGCGTCCGGCGTACCGACCTGCCCCAGCAGGTTGAAGGCAATCTGGCGGTCGAAGAACTGCGGTTCCAATGGGCGCACATTGAGCAGCTCGGCCGTCTGCCGGGCCAGCTCGCTGACAGCCTCGCGGCCCAGCGCCGAGACGGCCAGGCAGGCGGTCACGTGCACCTGCTGCAGATCCAGCACAGCACGCAAGGGGGCCAGGATCACGGCAAGCGCAGTCGCGGCGGCGCTGGGGCTGGCGACTTGCACGGGCAGTGGCAGATCGCTCAGCACGGCGGCATTGGCTTCCGGGACCACGTTGGGGGCCTGGGACGCCGGCAGGCCGGCCGACAGATCGATGACCGTGCAACCGGCCGCCGTGGCGCGCGCTGCCAAACTGCGCGTCACCGCAGGGCCGGCGGCGAAGAACACCAGCTTGACCAGGCTGAAATCGAACTGATCGACTTCGCGCACGCGCACGTTCTTGCCGCGAAAGGCCACCGAGGCACCGGCCGATTCGCTGCTCGCCAGCAGGTGCAGCGCACCTACCGGGAAATCACGCTCTTCGAGCACCTGCACGAGGGTTTCGCCAACCGTTCCGGTGGCGCCGATCACGGCGATGTCGAAAGTCTGGGGCATGGGCAGGGTCCTCGGGAAATGAACAGGGCGCGCACTTTATCGGTTATCGGCCGCGCTGTCCTGGCAGCAGACAGGCGACGCGGTTTGCCTGAACCACCGCGGTGCGCCCTTCGCGGCCACGGACCGCTCCCACAAGTAACCTCACAACACCCGTGGAAGCGGTCATCGGCCGCGAAGGGAGCGCCGCGGTTTGCCTGAACCACCCCGGCGCGCCCTTCGCGGCCACGGACCGCTCCCACAAGTAACTTCACAACACCCGTGGGAGCGGTCATCGGCCGCGAAGGGAGCGCCGCGATGGCTCAGTCTTTCTTGTCCTTCTTGAAAGCCGCGTCCAGCGCATCGTTGATGGTGCGCAGTACCTTGACTCGCGCCCAGCGCTTGTCGTTGGCCTCGACCAGGGTCCACGGTGCCACTTCGCTGCTGGTGCGATCGACCATGTCCCCTACGGCGTCCCGATAGGCACCCCACTTTTCGCGGTTGCGCCAGTCGTCCTCGGTGATCTTGAAACGCTTGAACGGAATCTGCTCGCGCTCTTTGAACCGCTCCAGCTGGGTCTGTTCATCGATCGCCAGCCAGAACTTGACCAGCACCACGCCGGCATCGGTCAGTTGCTCCTCGAAATCATTGATTTCGCCGTAGGCGCGCATCCAGTCGGCCGGACTGCAAAAGCCTTCGATCCGCTCGACCAGCACACGGCCGTACCAGGAGCGGTCGAACACGGTGAACTTGCCGCGCGCCGGCAATTGCCGCCAGAAACGCCACAGATAGGGCTGGGCGAGTTCGTCCTGGGTGGGCGCGGCAATCGGCACGATGTGGTATTGACGCGGGTCGAGCGCGGCGGCGACACGCTTGATCGCTCCACCCTTGCCCGCCGCATCGTTGCCTTCGAACACCGCCACCAGGGCGTGACGGCGCATGCGCTTGTCGCGCATCAGGCCTGCCAGGCGCGCCTGCTCGGCAATCAGCTGGCGTCCGTAATCGTCCTTCTGCAGATGCCGGCTCAGATCCAGGCTGCCGATCAGGCTGCGTTTGTCGATGCTTTCACCACTGTTCGCCACGACCTTGCGCACTGGCTCGGTGGGCGCCTTCAGGGCAGCCTGCAAACCTTCGAGCAGAATCTGCCCGACCGCCAGGCTGCGATAGTTGGCATCGACACCTTCGATCACATGCCAAGGTGCGTAATCGCGACTGGTGCGCCGCACCACGCGTTCGCCGAAGCGCACGAAACGGTCATAGGTCCTGGACTGCTGCCAGTCCAGCGGGCTGATCCGCCAGCTGTGCAACGGATCGTCACGCAGCGACTTGAGCCGCGCCTTCATCTGATGCTTGGACAGGTGGAACCAGAACTTGAAGATCAACGCACCTTCGTCGCAGAGCATTCGCTCCAACCGCTGCGCGCCGTTGATGGCCTGCTCCAGACGGCCATCCTTGATGTCGCCATGCACCCGATCCTGAATCATCTGGCTGTACCAGTTGCCGAAGAACACGCCCATGCGGCCCTTGGCCGGCAACTGGCGCCAGTAGCGCCAGGCCGGTGGTCGCGCCAGTTCCTCGTCGGTCTTTTCATCGAAGGTGCGCACCTCGATCAGGCGGGGGTCCATCCACTCGTTGAGCAACTTGACCGTCTCGCCCTTGCCCGCCCCTTCCACGCCGTTGATCAACACGATCACCGGGAAACGCGCCTGCTCCTTGAGCTCATACTGGGCCTCGAGCAGCGCTTCGCGCAGGGCAGGCAGACGCGCCTCGTAAGTATCTTTATCGATGGCGTGACCAATCTCGGCAGATTCGAACATGGGGCAGGCATTCCTCTTCGGTTAGCGTGTTCGAGCCCGGGCAGGCTCGGTGGAACTGTACGTATCGCTATTGAAGCCGACCCGCTCGAGCTCGGTTAGTTCGCCCAGTACGGTGCTCTCCGCGTCCTGACGGCGCCGCGCGATGTCGTTGGCCTGGCGCAGATAGTCGCCGCTGCTGCCCGGCTCCTGACGCTCATCGAGGACACTGAGTTCCTCGGCGAACGGAGCCAGACGTCGCTCCAGTGTGCTGGCATGCTGTTCGCGCAGGTAGTCGGTCCAGAAGGGCTGACGAACCATGAACGCGATGAACGGCGACTCGGTTTCGGCTTGCAGCACCTGGGCTTGTGCGGCGTCGTAAATATCCACACCGATGCCTGCCGTGGCCGCATACGCCATGCTCTGCGGCTGGCCGGGCAAGGCCAGGCGACGGGCCAGGTAGGTCCGCAAGGCCATGCGTACTTCTGCCTCGTCGACGCTTACCCCCCGCTCGCGACGCTCGGTGATGATACGCCGGGCGACGGCCTCCAGCCGATCCAGCCGGAACAATCCGCGGGCCAACTCGTACAAGCGCTGGCCACGCTGGCTCCAGGTAGCACCCTGCAGGGCGTGATGCTGCAGCACCTGGACCTCCATATCGCTGAACATGAGCCGCTCTCCGTCCACGCAGGTGTCCAGCCCCTGGGCCATGGCATACAGACGTTGACGCAATTGGCGATGCGCCGACGCCCCGGCAACGACGTTCCACACACGTTGGGTCAGCTCGGCCGCATTGCCGACGAAATCGGGCGTACGGCGCAGGTTGTCGATCAGGTCGATGAAGGCCACAGAGTCTTCTTCGTCGATCAGACCTTGCCAAAGCTGTGCGCGATGGCGACGTTCGACTTCAGTGGCACCCTGCAGCCATACATCGACCGAGGGCCGCCCTACCCGCGTCGGACGAATGTCGTTGGTGCGGTGGGCGAAAAACTGAAAACGCCGCCGTGGTCGAGCGCTTGCAAGCCGCCTGCGGCTGGCGTCATCCAGCCTGTTTCTATCCATGAAGACATCGACATACTGGCCTTGGCTCATGTCATCGAGCACCGATTCGGGAATGTAACGCAGCCGGGTGTTGTAGAGGTTCAAGGTACGCAGCGTCGGCAAACGCGAGGCCCAGTGCGGCCAATGGGGCAATGCCAGGCCCGCCAGGTTGAGCTGCTGAAGACGGTCAAAACCACTGGAAGCGGCGATCGAGCCAAGGTTATTGCCGCTCAAGCTCAACACGCCGAGGTCAGGCAAGCGTCCCAGTCGATCGATCAGTGCCTGGTCAAGGGTGAGGTCGCACAGGGTCAGATCCAGCTCCGTCAGTTGGGTCAATCGGTCGACGGCCTCAGGCAATTGGCCCAGCGCACACTCGCGCAGGGTCAGGCTGCGCAGCTGTGGAAAAATGGCGAGCAGGCGGTTCAGCGCTGTCGCATCCACTGTGCTGCCAGTCAGGTTCAGGTGGGTGACGAAGCTCAGGTCGGCGTTCAGCGCTGGAAAATCGAGCAACGGCGAATAGGTCAGATTGAGGTAGTAATTGTAGCCCTGGGCCGTACGCTCGGCGGGCAGCTGGCGGCGCCAGGCGATGTCCAGGCGCGCCGTGACGTCGGCGCGGTAGTACATCAGGTCGCCACTGCTGGCGCTGTACCGAGCGGGTAGATTGGCCGGGGCCGGTCGACGCGACCAGGCTTCCAGTTGAGCGTGCATCTGCTCACGCTCGTAGGTGAGATTGTCCAACCCCTGCATGATGCCGGCGCGACTCATGCCGGTCTGCTCATAAAGCCCCAACAGCTCGCGGGCGCTTCGTTCGCTGGTACCTGGGTAGATACGGCGAATGCGCGCCACCAACACCCGACGCGACAAGGCAACCTGACCGCGACCGCTCATGGGGTAACCTACCCGCCCGTAGCCGTCGCGCATCGGCGCCCTGAAGCTGTCCGGCGCATGCGCCTGTCCCAGCCAGCGAGCGCAGGCGTCGCGGTGAGCGAAAGCATAGTCACGCACCGTATCGGCCGGCGCGTCATCGCCCAGCACCTGCTTGATGGCCTCCTCCACTTCGACACTGTCCAGCGACTGGGCGCTGTCGAAACACAGCCCTTCGAAGGCGCGATTCAAGCGCTGAGCCTGCTGGTAGTCACGGGCACGCTCGCTCAGCTGCAGAGGAATGCGTCGATTGGTCAGCATTCTCGCTTGCTCGCCGGGCGCAACACCCAGCAGCACCTCCTCGGCTGCAGCGATGCTCAGGGTCGGAAAATCCCGGCAAACGAGCTGGATTGCCGGCCCGCTGCCAAAATGCGTGGCGTCGTAGAGCTGGTCGAAACGCACCTGCGCGGCGTCGTCCACAAGACCGGCGCGCTGTACCTGACGATGCAGGGCAAAGCGTTGCAGCGCATCGATCAGCAAGGCAGTAGGTTGGTCGGCCTGGGCGTAGACCTCGTCCAGCGCAGTCGGCGGCAAGCCGGTGCTGGCCAGCGCCTGATGAATATCCTGCGAGTCCATGCCCGACAGCCGCCAACCCAGATGATCGCGCAGTGTAGCGGCGGCTGGCTCGGGTTGCTGCTCGGCGGCCAGTCGCCAGCCACTGCCGGATTCTTCGATCAATGGCTGGTAGGCGTCTGCGTCGCGCGGATGAATGATGCGCCACTGCTGATGGCGATCATCGAAGCGAAGGTCGTGCAGACGTTCGTCGATGACCACACTGTGACGTGCGTCATCATGATAGAGACAGTCGGTGTCGGGCAGCAGATCGGCAGGCAAAGGCTTGGCCGCGGCGTAATCGTTCAGGTCCGGGTGCCATAGCTGGTGGCGGCCATCGGCGAGGGTCACCGGCAGCAGCTCCGCCAGTTGGGTGTCGGCGGCCACTGCAGGCACGCTGGGCGCGATCCAGCCACGGCCAGCGTGCACCGCACCGGCGAACACCGCCATGGTCGCCAGATTCTCGGCCACGCTCATGGCGTGACCGAAGGCGGCATGGTCGTCACCCTGGCGCCAGTCGTCGACACTACTGAACACTTCCTGCAGCAGCTGGGCGGCGGCACACGTCAGCATGGCTGCGCCAAGCGCCGGAATCACGAACCCGGCGATCTCGAGCAAGGCCGTGCCAGCGTCCAGGTATCGCCGGCGCTCACGCTCCAGCGCAATCGCGTCTTCGTCGACGGTCGGCACCGCCAGCACTCGGGCATCCTGATAGATCCTGAGCACGCGATCGTTGTGCTGCAGCTCGAACAGATCACCGACCACCTGGCGTTTTTCCAGGTGCAAGCGTTGCAGCCAACCACCGGCGGGATTGTCGAGCCGCTGCTGCAGGCGGTGGGTGAACGGCGCGGCGAACTTTTCGCCCACCAGCGAGCAGAAATACCGCTGGAAATCGGCCTGCTGGAGTTTTTCTCCCAACCGTTCGGCGAAGGCCTGGAACGACGGGTACTGCTTGATCGGATGATCCGGCTCGCCCGGCATCAGCACCACGCAGCCGCCATCGGCGCTCGATTCGATCAGTTGCACGCCACACAACGCCACGGCAGCGAAATCGGCGCTGCCCAGCAGACGCAACCAGTGATAGCGAACTGTCTTGCCCGCCCAGGTCGTGGTGGACGCTTCGGCATTCTGCAGCAGCATGCGGTAAACGTCTTGCTCGATATCGCCGCGCAAACGGGCAATGTGGGCCAGCACCGCGAAGTGCGCTCGGTCGTTGCGTGTGAACAGCGCCGCCACCTGTTCGGCCTTGTGCTCGGGTTTGAATACGCTGTCCAGATGATTCTGATACCGCCGGCCCAGGTCCAGGCTGCGGCACATCGAGGCGAATCGCTGCGGATCGAGGCTGATTGCCGGCTTGTCACTGCGGGCACGAAAATCGATGTCCTTACCGGCAGTGACGTACTCGACTCCACCAACCGGCAGCACCATCGAGCCCGGCGGAAATGGCAGGTCCGCCTCGAAGTTCTGCATCGCCGCCACCAGCAGGTTCTGTTCGATGGCGAAGCGATGACTGAAACCCATACCCACGTTGTGCATAGCGCGCACCAGCGAATAACGGCGCGGATCGATGTCGAGGCCAAACTGCTCGCGGACCTCTTTGCCCACCAGGGCGGCGCAGAACTCGGTGACGTCGCGCAACTCGGCCAGCACTGGAGCAAGGGCCAGCTTGGCGGCGTGACTCTCGTTCTGGCTGGCGCTCAATGCCTGGCGCATCGCCGGGCTGGCCTGGGTAAGCCAGGCGGGCAGCTGCTGCGCGACGATGCGCGCATGGCGGCTGTCCCGGGCGTCGTCGGCCTGGCTCATGGGAGGGTAGATCGTGTGCATGGTCGGCTCCTTGCCGAAAGGGGGAGCGTGCACGGTAGCCAGTGCGGCGCGCGCCTGGACGCGTATTAATCACCACCTGGCAAAGGCACTGAGCTGGACTGCGGTGAAGGCGTCGTTGCGCGCGAAGCACGGCCTGCGCGCTACAATGGCGCCTCGCCCATTGCCGACGTCGTCATGAAAACCCCGAGCCTCCTCGCCCAGCTTGACTGGACCGACACCGGTCACCCTCGATCGCGCGCCTTTGGCGATGTGTATTTCGCCGCCGACGGCCTGGCCGAAACCCGCCACGTGCTCATCGAGCAGAACCAGTTGGCCGCACGCTTCGCCGCCCTCGCCGACGACGGTCGCCTGGTGATCGGGGAAACCGGCTTCGGCACCGGGCTGAGCTTTCTCTGCGCCTGGCAGTGCTTCAACGCTTCGGCCGCACCGGGGGCACGCCTGCACTTCGTCAGCGTGGAAAAGTACCCGCTGAGCGCCGCGGACCTGACCCGTGCCCTGGCACTGTGGCCAGAGCTGTCTGCCCATAGCGACGCGCTGCTGAGACAGTATGTGGCCGTGCATGAGGGCTTCCAGCGCCTGGTGTTCGACGGCGGCCGGGTCACTCTGACGCTGCTGATAGGTGATGCGCTGGAGCAGCTCCCGACCCTCGACGGCCAGGTCGATGCGTGGTTTCTGGATGGCTTCGCCCCGGCCTGCAATCCTGACATGTGGACACCCGAGCTGTTCGCCGAACTGGCGCGGCTGGCGGCGCCGGGGTCTACATTGGCGACCTTCACCAGTACCGGCTGGGTGCGGCGCGGCTTGGCGGCCGTCGGATTCAAGATGAAACGAGTGCCGGGCGTCGGCAACAAATGGCATGTGTCACGAGGGGTGTTCGTGGGCGACGCCTCAGTAGCAACACCCGTCGCCAAGCCCTGGTTCGCCCGCCCCGAGCCGCTCACAGGCGAACGTCACGCGCTGGTCATCGGCGCTGGTCTGGCGGGGTGCGCCACCGCGGCCAGCCTGGCAGCACGCGGTTGGCGCGTGTCCCTGCTCGAGCGTCATGCCGAAGTGGCCCAGGAAGCCTCGGGCAATCCCCAGGGCGTGCTGTACCTGAAACTGTCGGCCCACGGCACGGCCCTTTCGCAATTGATCCTGGCCGGCTTCGGCCATACTCGTCGCCTGCTCGAACAACTGCAGCGCGGCCATGACTGGGACGCCTGCGGTGTTCTGCAGCTGGCCTTCGACGACAAGGAAGCACAGCGCCAACAGCAACTGGCCGCTGCATTCCCGCCCGAACTGCTGCACTGCCTGGATCGTCCTCGCGCCGAAGCGCGGGCGGGCGTCGAATTGCCCGGCGGCGGACTGTTCTACCCCGAAGGTGGCTGGGTCCACCCACCGGCGCTGTGCGAACATCTGGCCCGCCACCCACGCATCACCCTGCTGCGCCATCATCACGTGGCCGAACTGCGCTACCGCGACGGCCAATGGCACGCCTTCGACGACGAAACTCCCTTGGCCAGCGCTCCGGTCACCGTGCTGGCCTGCGCCGCGCAAGTCAACGCCTTCGCCCAGACCTGCGCCCTGCCACTCAAGCGCATCCGCGGGCAAATCACTCGCCTGTCGGAGACACCGCGCAGTGCTGCGCTGTCGACCGTGATCTGCGCCGAGGGCTACATCGCCCCCGCCCGTTCGGGCGAACACACGCTGGGCGCCAGCTTCGATTTCCACAGCGATGACCTGACACCCAGCCAGGCCGACAACCTCGACAACCTGGCCCTGCTCGAGGCGATTTCCCCTGACCTTGCCGTGCGTCTGGGCGCCGCACAGCTGCCCGCCGAGCGGTTGCAGGGCCGGGCCGGATTTCGCTGCACCAGCCCGGACTACCTGCCCATCATTGGTCCGGTCGCCGACGCTCGAGCGTTCGCCGAGCGCTTTGCGATCCTGGCCAAGGATGCCCGCCAGGTGCCTGAACAGCCCTGCCCTTGGCTGCCGGGGCTGTACGTCAACAGCGGTCATGGCTCGCGCGGGCTGATCACCGCCCCGCTGTCGGGTGAACTGATTGCCGCCTGGCTGGACAACGAACCGCTGCCGCTGCCGCAGGACGTGGCTTGGGCCTGCCATCCGAATCGCTTCGCGCTGCGGCGCCTGATACGCAACAAAGCTTGAACCTGCCCATGGGCGCGGACTCACAGTCACAGCCCCTCATCGCTGCCAAGGCCTGAGAGCCGCGGCATCACCGTCACGAAGAGCCTGCCCATGCTGGATATCCAGGGTCTGCACAAGACCTACGCCACACCGCAAGGCCCACTGCCGGTGCTGCAGGGCATCGACCTGAAACTGGAGCGTGGCGCCAGTCTGGCCCTGATGGGTGAATCGGGCAGCGGCAAAAGTACCCTGCTGCACCTGGTGGCCGGTCTGGATGTGGCCGACAGCGGTCGAATCGAAGCTGCCGGGCAAGTACTCACGCACATGAGCGAGCGGGAACTGGCACGCTGGCGACGCTGCGACATCGGCCTAATCTTCCAGCAGTTCAACCTGATCGGCAGTCTCAGCGTGGGCGACAATCTGGCCTTTCAGGCCCGTCTGGCCGGCCGCCTGGACCCCGTCTGGCAGCGCGAACTGGCCGAACGCCTGGGCTTGTCGGCACTCCTGCAGCGGTACCCGGAGCAACTGTCCGGCGGGCAACAACAGCGCGTGGCCCTGGGCCGTGCATTGGCTTCGCGTCCGCCGCTGTTGCTGGCCGACGAACCTACCGGCAACCTCGACGAGGCCACCAGCGAGCAAGCGCTGGACTTGATGCTGGAGCTGTTGCAGACCACTGGCAGCACGCTGCTGATGGTCACCCACAGCCCGCTGGTGGCGGCCCGCCTGGAGCGACGCGTGGTGCTGCAGGCCGGGCGCATCGTCACCGGGACGGATCGCTGACGTGGCGGTGCTGTACTGGACCCTGCGCAGCCTGCTCAGCCATTGGCGCCGGCATCCGGTACAGGGCGTGGCGCTGATCACCGGGCTGTGGCTGGCCACCGCGTTGTTCACCGGCGTGCTCGCCTTGAACAGCCAGGCACGACAAAGCTATGCCCTGGCCAGCCAGATGGTCGGTGGTCAGGCCCAGGCGAGCATCGTCGCCCGTGACGGCGCCGACCTTGCGCAATCGACCTTCATCGCATTGCGTCTGCAGGGGTGGCCAGTCTCGCCGGTGCTCGAGGGCCGGATCACACTGCCCGCGCACCCGCAACTGCGCCTGCAAGTGATGGGTATCGAGCCGTTGACCCTGCCAGCCGGCAGCCCCGTAGCCGGCGAGGTACCCAGCAGCGATGATTTGAGCGCGTTCATCGGCACGCCCGGGCGCACCTGGGTGGCGCCGCAGACCTTGCGTGAGCTTGGCGTGGAGGAAGGTGCGCGATTGCTCGCTGGCACCGGCGCGACGCTGCCGCCATTGCAGGCCCGGGCACAGATGGCACCGGGCGTCCTGCTGATGGATATCGGCGCGGCCCAGACGGTGCTGCAGACGCCTGAGCGACTGACCCGTCTGCTGCTGCCCCGAACGTTCGAAGGCGCCTTGCCCGACGCATACACCGATCGCCTGCAAATCAACCGCAGCGATGCCGACGGCGACCTCGCGCGCCTGACCGACAGTTTTCACCTGAACCTGACCGCGCTGGGGCTGCTGGCGTTCGTGGTCGGCCTGTTCATCGTCCACGCCGCCATTGGCCTGGCACTGGAGCAGCGTCGTGCCCTGCTGCGGACCTTGCGCGCCTGCGGGGTGAGTGCCGCCCTTCTGGTGCTGGCCCTGGCCGTGGAGCTGGGCCTGCTGGCGCTGCTCGGCGGGTTGGCCGGCATCGTCAGCGGCTACTGGCTGGCCAGTCTGCTGCTGCCCGACGTTGCGGCCAGCCTGCGCGGCCTTTATGGCGCGGAAGTCGCCGGACAGCTGAACCTGAGCCCGGCCTGGTGGCTGGGCGGTCTGGCATTGAGCCTGGGCGGCGTGTTGCTGGCCGGCGCCGACAGTTTATGGCGTGCCGCACGCCTGCCGCTGCTGGCGTTGTCCGGCGGCGAAGCCTGGCATCAGGCCCATCGCCAATGGCTGCGTCGGCAAGGCATGGTGGCAGCCTGCGCAGCTGTGCTGGCCGTGCTGTTGGCGGTATGGGGCAACGGCCTGGCCACCGGCTTTGCGCTGATGGGCAGCCTGCTGCTGGCGGCAGCGTTGGCCTTGCCGGTGCTGCTCAGCAGTGTCCTCGCCCTGCTCGCCCGGCGCCGCTGGGGCGTGCTGGGCCAGTGGTTCCTGGCCGACTGCCGCCAGCAATTGCCGGGACTGAGCCTGGCCCTCATGGCGTTGCTGCTGGCACTGGCCGCCAACATCGGCGCTGCCAGCATGACCGAGGGGTTTCGACAAACCTTCAGTGGCTGGCTCGAGCAGCGCTTGAGCGCCGAGTTGTACCTGCGGCCACAGCACGCCGAGCAGGCCCAGGCGCTGCAACAGTGGCTGCAACGGCAGAATGACATCGAACAGGTGCTGCCCGGCTGGGAAATGCAGATTCGTCAACAAGGCTGGCCAACCGAACTGGCCGCCGTGATCGACGCGCCGCTGTACCGCGAGCATTGGCCGTTGCTCGAACAGGCCGCCGGCAACCCATGGGACACCCTGTTTTCCACTGACAGCCTGATGCTCAGCGAACAATTGGCGCGTCGCCTGGGAGTGGGCATCGGGGCACGTCTTGCCTTGCCCGCAGCCCAGGGGCGCTGGACCCCGACCGTGGTGGGCATCTATGCCGACTACGGCAACCCCAAGGGCCATATTCTGGTCAGCGCCGCGCAGTTCCAGCAACACTGGCCCGGCACCCCACCCGCCCGCTTTGCCCTGCGCATGGCCGAGGCCGACACCGCTGCCCTGAAAAGCCGAGTGCAGCAAGCGTTTGGTTTGGACGACAGTCACGTGGTGGAACAACGGCAACTCAAGCGCTGGGCCTCACAGGTTTTCGAACGCACGTTCAGCGCCACGGCTGCCCTCAATGCACTGACCCTGGGGGTGGCCGGCGTGGCCCTGTTCATCGGCCTGCTGACCCAGAGCCAGAGTCGCCTTGGTCAACTCGCGCCGCTGTGGGCAATGGGCGTGCCACGGCGCCAGCTGATCCTGCTGAGTGTGGCGCAGACCTTGATCCTGGCTCTGCTGACCCTGATGCTGGCGGTCCCGCTGGGGATTCTGCTGGCATGGTGTCTGGTGGCGGTGATCAACGTGCAGGCCTTCGGCTGGCGCCTGCCCCTGCAGGTGTTCCCATTGCAGATCCTGCAGCTGTGCGGCCTGGCGCTGATCGCGGCGATGCTCGCCTCGGCCTGGCCCATGCTGCGCCTGCAGCGCAGCCAACCCACCGACCTGCTGCGAGTGATGGCCAGTGAGCGCTAAGCTGATCCGGATACTGCTGCTGGCCCTGCTGCTGGCAGCCAGCGGCTGCGAGCCAACCCCGCCCCCTGCCGGTTTTGCCGGGCTCGGTGGCCAGGCCGGTGACTTCGCCCAGGTCACCCCCGGCAAGGTCTTCCAGTTTCCCGCCGACCATGGCGCCCACCCCGACTTCCGCATCGAGTGGTGGTACCTGACCGCCAACCTCGAAGACGATCAAGGGCAACGCTTCGGCGTGCAGTGGACCCTGTTCCGCAGCGCGCTGGCACCGGGCAGCACCGAACCGGGCTGGGATAACCGCAACCTGTGGATCGGCCATGCCGGACTCACCTCCGCGACGGACCACCACAGCGCCCAGACCCTGGCCCGCGGCTGCATCGGCCAAGCCGGTGTGACCGTTTTGCCGTTCAATGCCTGGATCGATGACTGGCACCTGCGCAGCCAACCGGGCGCCGAAAACCCCCTCGCAGCAATGGACGTGCAGGCCCGCGGTGAACATTTTGCCTACCAATTGGCCCTGACCAGCCAGCGCCCTTTGGTACTGCAAGGGGAGCAAGGCTATAGCCGCAAGTCCGATGCGGGACAAGCCTCGTATTATTACAGCCAGCCGTTCTTCACCGCTGCCGGCCAGCTGCAGATCGACGGCAAGCGCTATCAGGTCAAGGGCCGCGCGTGGCTTGACCGGGAATGGAGCAGCCAGCCACTGGCAGCCGACCAGTCCGGTTGGGATTGGTTTTCGCTGCACCTGGACGACGGCCAGCAGTTGATGGTGTTTCGCTTGCGTGGCGCCGGCGGGCAAGACTTTCTCAGCGGCAACTGGATCGACGCCCAGGGGCGCAGCACACCGCTGGCCCCGGGCAGCATCACCCTGCGCCCGTTGCAGGACACCACCGTGGCCGGCCGGCAGGTACCCACGCGCTGGGCCATCGACATCCCCAGCCACGGCTTGCATGTGCAAACCACCGCGTTGAACCCGAAAGCGTGGATGGCGGTGGGCACACCCTACTGGGAGGGCCCGGTGACCCTGACCGGCAGCCACGGCGGCGAAGGTTATCTGGAAATGACCGGATACTGATACACGCACGCGTCTTTGTACAAATATCAAACCAACTTGCGTCATAGCGGTCCTTTTAGAAATATCTCAGGACACTCCACCACGGCATGCCGACCTCCAGCGCTTTTGCCAAACACTGGTTCGCCAGCCGTCAATGGAAGGCCTTCCCTTTCCAGAAGGATGTCTGGGCTGCCGTCAAACGGGGCGAGTCAGGCATGCTTCACGCCAGCACCGGTGCCGGCAAGACCTACGCCGTCTGGTTCGCCGCCCTGCAACGTTTCGCCAAGGCCGGGCCCGTCATCCCCAAAGGCAAGCGCAAGCCGGTCATGGCGCCGCTCACCGTCTTGTGGATCACGCCCATGCGCGCGCTGGCCGCCGATACCCTGCGCGCCCTGCAAGTGCCGGTGGATGAGTTACAGATCGGCTGGAGCCTGGGCTTGCGCACCGGTGACACCAGCAGCAGTGATCGCGCCAAACAAACGCGTCGCCTGCCCTCGGCGCTGGTGACCACGCCGGAAAGCCTGACCCTGCTGCTGGCCCGCGACAAGGCCTGCGAGGAATTGAGCAGCGTGGCCATGGTGGTGGTGGACGAGTGGCACGAACTCATCGGCAACAAACGCGGCGTGCAGTTGCAGCTGGCATTGGCGCGGTTGCGGCAGTGGAACCCGCAGCTCATCGTCTGGGGCATCTCCGCCACCCTGGGTAACCAGGCCCATGCGCAGGAAGTGCTGCTACCCGGTCAGCCGAGTGTCAGTGTGCAAGGTGCGCAGGCAAAGACGATCGAGGTCGACACGCTGTTGCCGGCGGCCATCGAACGCTTTCCCTGGGGTGGGCACATGGGCCTGCGCATGCTCGACCAGGTGGTCGCCGAGGTCGAAAGCAGCAACAGTTGCCTGATATTCACCAACACCCGTGCACAGTCGGAAATCTGGTTCCAGGCCATTCTGGATGCGCGCCCGGACTGGGCGGGCATCATCGCCCTGCACCACAGCTCGCTGTCGCGGGAAGTGCGCGAGTGGGTCGAGCGAGCCCTCAAGCAAGGCCAGCTCAAGGCGGTGGTGTGCACCTCGAGCCTGGACCTGGGGGTGGACTTCCTGCCGGTGGAACGGGTGCTGCAAATCGGCTCGGCGAAGGGCATCGCGCGCTTGATGCAGCGTGCCGGCCGCTCCGGCCATGCACCAGGCAGGGCATCGCGGGTCACCCTGGTACCGACCCACAGCATGGAACTGGTCGAAGCTGCGGCGGCCCACGATGCCGTTGCGCAGCGACGCATCGAGCCGCGCGAATCACCTGACAAACCGTTGGACGTGCTGGTCCAGCATCTGGTGAGCATGGCGCTGGGCGGCGGTTTCCTGCCCGACGCATTGCTGGCCGAAGTGCGCACCACCTGGGCTTACCGCAACCTGACCGACGATGAATGGCAGTGGGCCTTGGCGTTCGTGCGCTACGGTGGCCACTCCTTGACCGCCTACCCCGATTACCGTCGAGTCGAGCCTGACGAACATGGGCTCTGGCGTGTGCCCGACGCCCGCCTGGCGCGTCGTCATCGCATGGGCATCGGCACCATCGTCAGCGATGCCAGCCTGCAGTTGAAGTACTGGAGCAAGGGCGGTGGCGGCCGTTCGCTGGGCAGTGTCGAAGAGGGTTTCATCGCCCGTCTCAAGCCGGGCGACGGCTTTCTGTTCGCCGGGCGCCAGCTGGAGCTGGTGCGGGTCGAGGACATGACCGCCTACGTCAAGCGCAGCACCGCCAAGAAAGCCGCCGTGCCGCGTTGGAATGGCGGACGCATGCCACTGTCCGGCGAGCTGGCCGACGCCCTGGTGGCGAAGCTGGGCGCCGCTGCCCGCGGTGAGTACGCCAGCCCCGAGATGCGCGCCGTGCGCCCGCTGCTGGAAGTACAGCAACAGTGGTCGGCGCTGCCCAGCGAAACCACGTTATTGGCGGAAACGCTGAAGTCGCGCGAAGGCTGGCACCTGTTCATCTACCCCTTCGGCGGTCGCCAGGTGCACCTGGGACTAGGCAGCCTGCTGGCCTGGCGCCTGGCTCAGCGCCAGCCCCTGACCTTTTCCATAGCGGTCAACGACTATGGTCTCGAATTGCTCAGCGCCACCGAAGTGGACTGGGCGACCCAACTGGACCCTGCACTGCTCAGCGCACACAACCTGTTGAGCGATGTACTGGCCAGCCTGAACGCTGGCGAACTGGCCCTGCGGCGCTTTCGAGAGATCGCGCGGATCTCCGGGCTGGTATTCGGCGGCTATCCTGGCTCGCAGAAAAGCACCCGTCAGGTTCAGGCCTCCAGCGGTCTGTTCTTTCAGGTATTCAAGCAATATGACGCGGGCAACCTGCTGCTGACCCAGGCGCAGGAAGAGGTCTTGAAACAGGAACTCGAAGTGCAGCGCCTGGAGCATGTACTGCAACAGATCGCCAGCCGCCGTCTGGATATGCACGCCGTCAAACGCCCGACCCCCCTGGGTTTCCCACTGCTGGTCGAGCGTTTCCGTGAAAGCCTGAGTTCGGAGAAGCTTGCCGACCGTATACGCCGCATGGTCGGCGACCTGGAGAAAGCCGCAGGATGAGTGAGTATTGCAACGTACAATTGGCAGGCGCCGAGCTTTGGCTGCTGGCAGAAAAAGCGGTCTACTGGCCCGAGCACAAGGCGCTGTTGATTGCCGATGCGCACTTCGGCAAGGCGGCAGCCTACCGCAAGCTGGGCCAGCCTGTACCCCGCGGCACCACGGCCAGCAACCTCCAGGTGATAGATCGAATCCTGGAAAAATACCCCACCGAGCACCTCATCTTTCTCGGCGACTTCCTTCATGCACCGGGTTCACATTCGGCTGGCACGCTGGACGCCTTGACCGCCTGGCGTGCGGGCGTCGCAGATTTGCGCATCACCCTTATCCGTGGCAACCACGACAAGCGCGCAGGCGACCCACCTGCCGAACTGCGCTTCGAGGTGGTTACCGAACCCCTTGAAATGGGCCCGTTCTCCCTTCAGCATGAACCTGATCCGCATTCACGCCTGCATGTGCTGGCCGGGCACATTCATCCGGTCTATCGGCTGCATGGGCGCGGGCGCCAGAGCCTGCGCCTGCCTTGTTACCTTTTGCGAGCACAAGTCAGCCTGCTACCAGCATTCGGCGCTTTCACTGGGGGATACAATATGGACAGCGACGCCGACCAGCGTGTGTACGTGGTCGGCGACGGCGGCGTCTGGCAGGTCGCGTAAGCGATCAGACCACAGGCGAGGGCGGTGGCTCGTCCGGGATGGTCGGACTGCCCGGCTCAGTGGGTTGTGGGGTATCGGGATCGGGTTGGCCAGGTACGCCGCCGGCCATGTGGCCGTAGGAATCGGCCAGAAGCGACCAGGCGAGTAGGCCAATCTGGTTGGGCTGCAGCTGAGCCAGTTGAGCACTGATAGTCGGGTCGATTTTCATAGACACTCCTGAGCAATGGCCCGGAATACGGTGGGTAAACCGGGCAAGTCACTCATATGGAGTGGTAAAACGATAACTAGTTCGCCTGGAGGGTTTTCACGCGTCTGGCAGCATCAGGTGCGTGGCAGGGTTACGCCGCGCTGGCCCTGATATTTTCCGCCACGGTCCTTGTAGGACACCTCGCATTCTTCGTCGGACTCCAGGAACAGCATCTGCGCCACCCCTTCATTCGCGTAGATCTTGGCCGGCAGCGTGGTGGTGTTGGAGAACTCCAGGGTTACATGCCCTTCCCATTCAGGCTCCAGCGGCGTGACGTTGACGATGATGCCGCAGCGCGCGTAGGTGCTTTTGCCCAGGCAAATGGTCAGCACGTTGCGTGGAATGCGGAAGTACTCGACCGTGCGCGCCAGGGCAAAGGAGTTGGGCGGAATGATGCAGACGTCGCTCTTGATGTCGACGAAGCTTTTCTCGTCGAAGTTCTTCGGGTCGACGGTGGCCGAATTGATGTTGGTGAACACCTTGAATTCATCGGCGCAGCGCACGTCGTAGCCGTAGCTGGACACCCCGAAGGAAATCACCCGATCTGCGCCCTCGCCGCGCACCTGGCGTTCGACGTAGGGTTCGATCATGCCGTGCTCTTGCGCCATGCGGCGAATCCACTTGTCCGATTTGATGCTCATGGCGGGTGTCCTGAATAGCGAGGTGAATAAAGTTCGAAGGGCATCTTACCGGGCCTCGCGCCGCGGTTCAAAGACTGCCTCGCCCATGGCTCGGCGAACCTGCCGCCGGACTGCGCATCGCCGCCGAGCACTATTTGCAAGAAACCCTGCAAAGACCATTGGCACGTTCCTGAAAAAGGGTTAAGGTGGCGCCACTGTGTTGCTTGTGTCACTGAGAATCTCTACCCGATGTCCAACATCTTCATGAATTTTCCTGCTCTTTGCACTCAGTCTCGGCCAGGGCTTTTCCCGAACCGCAGTTAACTTTGTTCAAGGAGATACACCATGTCCAATCGCCAAACCGGTACCGTCAAGTGGTTCAACGATGAAAAAGGCTTCGGCTTCATCACTCCACAATCCGGTGACGACCTGTTCGTACACTTCAAAGCCATCCAGGCTGACGGCTTCAAAAGCCTGAAAGAAGGCCAGCAGGTCTCTTTCATCGCTACCCGCGGTCAGAAAGGCATGCAAGCTGAAGAAGTTCAAGTCGTATAACTTGAGCTGAACAGCTTCTGAAGAACCCCGCCCTCACCGGCGGGGTTTTTTTATGCCTGCCGTTTGACCTTTTCAGATGCTGGTAACGGCGGGCGCCCTGCGCACCGCCTCTCGCTTGCGTTGACCGTTCAGTCGTCGCTGATGGTAATGCTGGGCATCGCCTGCGCACTGGCTTCCTGCAACACGATCCGCGCACCGACATGCCGCGCCAGCTCCTGGTAGACCATGGCGATCTGGCTCTCTGGCTCGGCCGCCGCCGTTGGCTTGCCACCATCGGCCTGTTCGCGGATCAGCATCGACAACGGCAGCGATGCCAGCAGCTCCACGCCATACTGCGATGCCAGCTTCTCGCCGCCGCCTTCACCGAAAAGATGCTCGGCATGACCGCAGTTGGAGCAGATGTGCACGGCCATGTTCTCGACCACACCGAGCACGGGAATGTGCACCTTGCGGAACATCTCGACACCCTTGCGGGCGTCCAGCAACGCCAGGTCTTGAGGCGTGGTCACGATCACCGCACCCGCCACCGGTACCTTCTGGGCCAGGGTCAGCTGGATGTCGCCAGTGCCCGGCGGCATGTCGATGACCAGATAATCGAGATCGTCCCAGGCAGTCTGGGTGACCAGCTGCAACAGTGCGCCGGAGACCATCGGACCACGCCACACCATCGGAGTGTTGTCATCGGTGAGGAAGGCCATCGACATCACTTGCACACCATGCGCCTGGATAGGCACGAACCATTTCTGATCCTTGACCTTGGGTCGGGTGCCTTCGGCGATGCCGAACATCACGCCCTGGCTGGGGCCATAGATGTCGGCATCGAGAATGCCCACCCGGGCGCCTTCACGAGCCAGGGCCAGGGCCAGGTTGGCGGCAGTGGTGGACTTGCCGACTCCACCCTTGCCCGATGCCACGGCCACTACATTCTTGACGTTGGCAAGGCCCGGAACCTGCGCCTGCGCCTTGTGCGCCTGCACTACACAGTCGATCTGCACATGGGCGCGATCGACCCCTTCTATGTTTTCGATGGCCGTCTGCAGTACCTGGGCCCAACCATTCTTGAACAGGCCGGCGGCATACCCCAACTGCAAGCGTACCTGCACCTGCGCGCCATCGATATCGATGGCCTGCACGCACCCGGCACTGACAGGGTCCTGGTTCATATAGGGGTCGGTGTACTGGCGAAGGACGGCTTCCACCGCTGCACGATTCACGGTGCTCATGGCTACTCCCGATCAAAGACTGAGCAAAACAGGCGGCTATCCTAACGCGTCTGCCCGGACACCGGCAGATTGGATTTGCTCGCCCGCCGGGGCCGGTCTGCGGCTTCGGCGCGCGGCGCCCAGATTATTCAGCATACCTTTGGCCCTGCGCCCCCCAATCCGTTAGAATCAGCGCCTTTTCAAAAGCGGGAGACAGGCAGCATGGCGCAGCAGTATCAACCGGGGCAACGCTGGATCAGCGACAGCGAAGCGGAACTCGGCCTGGGCACCGTCCTGGCCCAGGACGGTCGCTTGCTCACCGTGCTCTACCCGGCCACCGGCGAAACCCGCCAGTACGCATTGCGCAATGCTCCGTTGACGCGCGTGCGCTTTTCTCCCGGCGATGTGATCACTCACTTCGAAGGTTGGAAACTGACCGTGCGCGAGGTCGACGATGCCGACGGCCTGCTGGTCTATCACGGCCTCAATGCACAGAACGAGCAACGCACGCTGCCTGAAACCCAGCTGTCCAACTTCATCCAGTTCCGTTTGGCCAGCGACCGCCTGTTCGCCGGCCAGATCGACCCGCTGCCGTGGTTTTCGCTGCGCTACAACACCCTGGAACACACCAGCAAGCAGTTGCAGTCCTCGCTGTGGGGCCTGGGCGGCGTGCGTGCGCAACCCATCGCGCACCAGCTGCACATCGCCCGCGAAGTCGCCGACCGCATCGCCCCGCGCGTATTGCTGGCCGACGAAGTGGGCCTGGGCAAGACCATCGAAGCCGGCCTGGTGATTCATCGCCAACTGCTCTCCGGGCGAGCCAGCCGCGTGCTGATCCTGGTCCCGGAAAACCTGCAGCACCAATGGCTGGTGGAAATGCGCCGGCGCTTCAACCTGCAGGTGGCCCTGTTCGATGCCGAGCGCTTCATCGAAAGCGATGCCAGCAACCCCTTCGAGGACGCGCAACTGGCGCTGGTCTCGCTGGAATGGCTGACCGAAGATGAAAAGGCCCAGGATGCGTTGTTCGCGGCCGGCTGGGACCTGCTGGTGGTCGACGAGGCCCATCACCTGGTGTGGCACGAGGAGAAGGCCAGCCCGCAGTATTCGCTGGTCGAGCAACTGGCCGAAGTCATCCCCGGCGTTCTGCTGCTCACCGCCACCCCTGAGCAACTGGGCCAGGACAGCCACTTCGCACGCCTGCGCCTGCTCGATCCGAACCGCTTCCACGACCTGGCGGCCTTCCGCGCCGAAAGCGAAAACTATCGCCCGGTCGCCGAAGCCGTGCAGGAACTGCTCGACAAGGGCAGCTTGTCGAGCACCGCGCAACAGACCATCCACGGCCTGCTCGGTACGCAGGGCGACACGCTGGTCGCCGCCGTCAATGCGGGTGACGAAGAAGCCGGCCCACGCCTGATCCGCGAATTGCTCGATCGCCACGGCACCGGGCGCGTATTGTTCCGCAATACCCGCGCCGCCGTGCAGGGCTTCCCCGAACGCAAGCTGCACCCTTACCCACTGCCGTGCCCGGACGCTTACCTGGAGTTGCCGCTGGGCGAACACGCCGAGCTGTACCCGGAAGTCGGTTTCCAGGCCCACGCCGAGGACAGTGATGCCGAGCGCTGGTGGCGCTTCGACCCGCGGGTGGAATGGCTGATCGACACGCTCAAGATGCTCAAGCGCACCAAGGTGCTGGTCATCTGCGCCCACGCCGAAACCGCGATGGACCTGGAAGACGCCTTGCGCGTGCGCTCCGGCACGCTCGCCACGGTGTTCCACGAAGGCATGAGCATCCTGGAGCGGGACCGCGCAGCGGCCTACTTCGCCGACGAAGAATTCGGCGCGCAGGTGCTGATCTGTTCGGAGATCGGCAGTGAGGGGCGCAACTTCCAGTTCGCTCACCATCTGGTGCTGTTCGACCTGCCCGCCCACCCCGACCTGCTCGAGCAGCGCATCGGCCGTCTTGACCGAATCGGCCAGAAGCACATCATCGAGCTGCATGTGCCGTACCTGGAAAACAGTCCGCAGGAGCGTCTGTTCCAGTGGTACCACAACGCGCTCAACGCCTTTCTCAACACCTGCCCTACCGGTAACGCGCTGCAGCACCAATTCGGCCCGCGCCTGCTGCCGATGCTGGAAAACGCCGACGACGGCGAATGGCAAGCGCTGATCGATGAGGCACGCAGCCGCCGCGAGTCACTGGAAAGCGAGCTGCATACCGGGCGTGACCGGCTGCTGGAGCTCAACTCCGGGGGCGACGGCGAAGGTCAGGCCCTGGTGGCTGCCATCGAAGAGCAGGACGATCAATTCGCCCTGCCGATCTACATGGAAACCCTCTTCGACGCCTTCGGCATCGACAGCGAAGACCATTCCGACAATGCGCTGATCCTGCGTCCCAGCGAGAAGATGCTGGATGCCAGCTTTCCGCTCGGCGACGACGAAGGCGTGACCATCACCTACGACCGCGAGCAGGCGTTGTCGCGCGAGGACATGCAGTTCATCACCTGGGAGCACCCCATGGTGCAGGGCGGCATGGATCTGGTACTGGCGGGCTCGATGGGCAACACCGCCGTGGCGCTGATCAAGAACAAGGCGCTCAAGCCCGGCACCGTGCTGCTGGAGCTGCTCTACGTCAGCGAAGTGGTGGCGCCGCGCTCGCTGCAGATGGGGCGTTACCTGCCGCCCGCCGCGCTGCGCTGCCTGCTCGACACCAACGGCAACGACCTGGCCTCGAGGGTGTCGTTCGAAACCCTCAACGACCAGCTCGAAAGCGTCCCCAAGGCCAGCGCCAACAAGTTCATCCAGGCTCAGCGCGATGTGCTTGCACCGCGCATCACCGCCGGCGAAAGCAAGATCGCGCCACGGCATGCCGAACGCGTTGCACAGGCACAGCATCGCCTGGCCGCCGAAACGGAAGAAGAGTTGGCACGGTTGACGGCGCTGCAGGCGGTCAACCCGACCGTGCGCGACAGCGAACTGGTAGCCCTGCGCAAACAGCGTGAAGACGGCCTGGCGATGCTCGACAAGGCCGCACTGCGCCTGGAAGCCATTCGGGTACTGGTAGCCGGCTGACGGTTGCCTTCCCGCGCGGGCCAACGCTGCGCGGGAAGGCGTTACGGATTGACCCTGATTGTTACTGACCGTGTCGCCGACGCGCGCTCGAACACCGGTGTTTATCGTCGAAAGCGATCGGTGCCCGTGCGCCGTCGTGCATCACGCAGTGATCTTGCACCACTGCAGTGCGCAGATCAGCTCGATGCCCGCTCCTGGATCACTACCCACGGCGACACCACCACTGCCCACAGTGTCGGATCGCGTTCGCAGAAATCCAAGGCCCGCGGCGCAGACAGCTTCTCGACCTTTCCATCAGCGAGCCACTGGGCTACCTCGGCGTGCGCGTCTTCGGCCAATGCCTGCCCTACGGTGATCAAATCCAGCGCAGGATCGACCCACAACAGGGCACCCTTGGCAAAGAAGGGCTGCAACGCCTGCCATTCGATAATCGCGGTCTCGCCAAGCAATTTGGCATAGAGGGTGCTAGCGTTTGCAGTCATGGGTTTCACCGTCAGGAAAAAATCGGCGTCATGATAACGGTCCGAGTTGCCTGGAAAAACCCGGTTGCAATATAAAGGGTCGCGTTTTGCCCCGGCAAACCGGCATTTCTCGTCTGGCCCGACACCGGCATGTACTTGAATCTATAACTTTATGTCGATTTAGCGACAACCGATCGCTTTCGCTGCAAACGCCAGCTTTCCAACCGGCAAACCGGCGCTCTACACTGTACCGGTACAGTTGTCGGGTGCAGATTCGGATGTCGTCTGCCATGGCTCGCCGAAGGGGTAAAGCGGTGAGTGTGGCCAAGATTCGGTCCGTCGCCTGTTCGGCCAGGACTATAAAAACTACAACGCAAAAATGGAGCACTAATGAATAAGCAGATTTCCAAACTGTTTGCCGCTCTGGTTCTGGCCGGCGTCGCCAGCCATTCGATGGCAGCCGACACCATCAAGATCGGCATTGCCGGGCCCAAGACCGGCCCGGTCGCCGAATACGGCGTCATGCAGTTCAACGGCGCGAAGATGGCCATCGAGCAGATCAACGCCAAGGGCGGCGTCGACGGCAAGCAACTCGTAGCCGTCGAATACGACGACGCCTGCGATCCCAAGCAGGCCGTTGCGGTGGCCAACAAAGTGGTCAATGACGGCGTCAAGTTCGTCGTAGGTCACCTGTGCTCCAGTTCCGCCCAGCCGGCATCCGATGTCTACGAAGACGAAGGCA
Organism: Pseudomonas sp. CFBP 8770; assembly: GCF_014841705.1. Classification (NCBI taxonomy): domain Bacteria; kingdom Pseudomonadati; phylum Pseudomonadota; class Gammaproteobacteria; order Pseudomonadales; family Pseudomonadaceae; genus Pseudomonas; species Pseudomonas sp. CFBP 8770. The sequence goes on along the minus strand of NZ_JACYUL010000002.1, from coordinate 85,347 downwards.
TCATCATGGTGACCCCGGCGGCCACCAGCCCCGACATCACCGCCAAGGGCAAGAAGCTGGTATTCCGTACCATCGGCCTGGACAGCGCCCAGGGGCCTGCCGCCGGCAACTACATCGCCGATGTGGTCAAACCCAAGATCGTTGCCGTCGTCCACGACAAGCAGCAGTACGGCGAAGGCATTGCCACCGCGGTCAAGACCACGCTTGAAGGCAAGGGCGTGAAAGTCGCCGTGTTCGAAGGCATCAACGCCGGCGACAAGGATTTTTCATCGCTGATCGCCAAGCTCAAGCAAGCCAACGTCGACTTCGTCTACTACGGCGGCTACCACCCCGAGCTGGGTCAGATCCTGCGCCAGTCCAAGGAGAAAGGCCTGAACGCCAAGTTCATGGGTCCTGAAGGCGTAGGCAACGATTCCATCTCGCAGATCGCAGGCGAAGCCTCCGAAGGCCTGCTGGTCACCTTGCCCAAGTCTTTCGACAAGGATCCTGAAAACATCGCGCTGACCAAGGCATTCCAGGACAAGAAGCAAGACCCGAGCGGTCCGTTCGTCTACCCGTCGTACTCGGCCGTGCAAGTGATTGCCGACGGCATCACCGCCGCCAAGAGCGAAGACACCGACAAAGTGGCCGAGGCCATCCACGCCGGTACCTTCAAGACCCCAATGGGTGAACTGAGCTATGACGCCAAGGGCGACCTGAAGAACTTCCAGTTCGTGGTCTACGAGTGGCATTTCGGCAAACCCAAGACCGAAGCCGCCCAGTAAGCCTGGCAACACCCCCACAAAGCCCACTGCATTGCAGTGGGCTTTGTTTTACGAGTGACGGGTACGGCCGGTGCGAACCATCGGCTGGCCCCCTGAAAATCTTGAAACCGTGACCAGCGGTTCACCTGCCCTGCCCGGCAACACTGCGCCAAGGAGAGCGCTCGGGGCATGGCCGGAGAAATGCGAACAGGTTTTTAGGAGCGCGGTAAATGCCTGAATTATTCCATTACATGCAGCAGTTGGTGAATGGCCTGACCATCGGCAGCACCTATGCGTTGATCGCCATCGGCTACACCATGGTGTACGGCATCATCGGCATGATCAACTTCGCCCATGGCGAGGTGTACATGATCGGTTCGTATGTCACCTTCATCGTCCTGGCTGGCCTGGCCATGCTGGGCATCCACAGTCTTCCGGTACTGATGATCGCCGGCTTCGCCGCCGCCATCCTGGTCACCAGTGCCTATGGCTACAGCATCGAACGGGTCGCCTATCGACCGCTGCGCAACAGCAACCGGTTGATCCCGCTGATCTCGGCGATCGGCATGTCGATCTTCCTGCAGAATTCGGTGCAGCTGTCCCAGGGTTCCGGCAACTTCGCCATTCCCAATCTGCTCCCCGGCAGTCTGACCTTCGGTCCGGGTGGTGCCGAGGAAGTACAGATTTCCTACATGCAGATTCTGGTATTCCTGGTCACGCTGGGAGCGATGTACGGCCTGACCCTGTTCATTTCCCGCTCGCGCATGGGGCGTGCCTGCCGCGCCTGCGCCGAGGACATGAAAATGGCCAACCTGCTGGGCATCAACACCAACGCGATCATCGCCCTCACCTTCGTGATCGGCGCGGCACTGGCCGCAGTCGCGGCCGTGCTGTTGAGCATGCAGTATGGCGTGATCAACCCCAGCGCCGGCTTCCTGGTCGGGCTCAAGGCCTTCACCGCAGCCGTATTGGGCGGTATCGGCAGCATTCCAGGGGCCATGCTGGGCGGCCTGGTACTGGGCGTGGCCGAAGCGTTCGGCGCCGATATCTTTGGTGACCAGTACAAGGACGTCGTTTCGTTCGGCCTGCTGGTCCTGGTTCTATTGTTCCGTCCGACCGGCATCCTGGGCCGTCCGGAGGTTGAGAAAGTATGAGCAAGTCTCTTAGATCCGCGCTTTTCAGCTCGGCATTGGTATGGGCCGTGGCCTATCCGGTACTGGGCCTGAAACTGGCCTTCTCCGGCGTCACCCTGGTGGTGCAGAACGCCAGTGCCGGCACCCTGCTGACCATCGCCGGCTGTTCGCTGCTGATGTTCCTGCGGGTGCTGTTCGCCGAGCGCATCGGTGGCCTGCGTCGCGATTCGAGCAAGCCACTGATACCGGCCAAGGCTTCGAATTTCCTCACCCTGCCCAGCACTCAGCGCTGGTTCATCCTGGCCTTGGTGGTACTGGCGTTCATCTGGCCGTTCTTCGGTTCGCGTGGCGCGGTGGACATCGCAACCCTGATCCTGATCTACGTGATGCTCGGCCTGGGCCTGAACATCGTGGTCGGCCTGGCAGGTCTGCTCGACCTGGGTTACGTGGGTTTCTATGCGGTCGGGGCCTACGGCTATGCCCTGCTCTCGCATTATTTCGGCCTGAGCTTCTGGGAATGCCTGCCACTGGCCGGTCTGCTGGCGGCCACGTTCGGTTTCCTCCTGGGCTTCCCGGTGCTGCGCCTGCGTGGTGACTACTTGGCCATCGTGACCTTGGGCTTCGGGGAAATAATCCGGATATTCCTGCGCAACCTCACCGACATCACCGGCGGCCCGAACGGCATCAGCAACATCGAGAAGCCGACTTTTTTCGGCCTCTCGTTCGAGCGTCGCGCCGCCGAAGGCAGCCAGACCTTCTACCAATTCTTCGGCCTGGAATACAGCCCGATCGGCAAGGTCATCTTTCTCTACCTGATCGCCTTGCTGATGGCCCTCGCGGCGCTGTTCGTCATCAACCGCTTGCTGCGCATGCCCATCGGACGAGCCTGGGAGGCATTGCGCGAAGACGAGATCGCCTGCCGCGCGCTGGGCCTCAACCCGACCGTGATCAAGCTCTCCGCGTTCACCCTGGGCGCGGCATTCGCCGGGTTCGCCGGCAGTTTCTTCGCAGCACGGCAAGGCCTGGTCACCCCGGAGTCGTTCACCTTCATCGAGTCGGCGATCATTCTGGCCATCGTCGTGCTGGGTGGCATGGGCTCGCAACTGGGGGTGATCCTCGCCGCCATCGTGATGATCCTGCTGCCTGAATTGATGCGTGAGTTCAGTGACTACCGCATGTTGATGTTCGGCGCCTTGATGGTGCTGATGATGATCTGGCGTCCGCAAGGCTTGCTTCCGATGCAGCGTCCCCACCTGGAGCTGCGCAAATGAGCCAGAACATTCTGCAAGTCACCGACCTGAGCATGCGCTTCGGCGGCCTGCTGGCGGTCAACGGTGTGGCCCTGAGCGTGAAGGAAAAGCAGGTGGTCGCCCTCATCGGCCCCAACGGCGCCGGCAAGACCACGGTGTTCAATTGCCTGACCGGTTTCTACAAGCCCAGCGGCGGTACCATCCTGCTCGATGGCCAGCCGATCCAGGGCCTGCCCGGCCATCAGATCGCTCGCAAGGGGGTGGTGCGCACCTTCCAGAACGTGCGGCTATTCAAGGAAATGACCGCACTGGAAAACCTGCTGATCGCCCAGCATCGGCACTTGAACACCAACTTTTTTGCCGGGTTGTTCAAAACGCCAAACTTCCGCAAAAGCGAAAGGGAGGCAATGGAGTACGCCGAGTATTGGCTGGAAAAGGTCAACCTCAAGGAGTTCGCCAACCGCACCGCAGGGACGCTCGCCTACGGGCAGCAGCGCCGGCTGGAGATTGCCCGCTGCATGATGACCCGGCCGCGCATGCTGATGCTCGACGAGCCTGCAGCCGGTCTCAACCCGCGTGAAACCGACGACCTCAAGGCGCTGATCGGGGTGCTGCGTGAAGAGCACAACGCAACCGTGCTGCTGATCGAGCACGACATGAAACTGGTCATGAGCATTTCCGACCACATCGTCGTGATCAACCAGGGCACACCCTTGGCCGATGGCACGCCGGAGCAGATCCGCGACAATCCTGACGTCATCAAAGCCTACCTGGGGGAAGCGTAAATGCTGCAGTTCGAAAACGTTTCTACCTTCTACGGCAAGATCCAGGCCCTGCACGGGGTCAATGTGGAGGTTCGCCAGGGCGAGATCGTCACCCTGATCGGTGCCAACGGCGCGGGCAAGTCAACCCTGCTGATGACCCTGTGCGGCGCGCCGCGGGCGCACTCGGGCAGCATTCGCTACATGGGCGAAGAGCTGGTGGGCAAGGAGTCAGCGGAAATCATGCGCAAGAGCATTGCCGTGGTGCCCGAAGGTCGCCGGGTGTTCGCGCGCCTGACCGTCGAAGAGAACCTGGCGATGGGCGGGTTCTTCACCGAAAAGGGCGATTTTCAAGAGCAGATGGACAAGGTCCTGGCCTTGTTCCCGCGGCTCAAGGAACGCTTCAGCCAGCGCGGGGGCACCATGTCGGGCGGTGAGCAGCAGATGCTCGCGATCGGCCGTGCACTGATGAGCAAACCCAAGCTGCTGTTGCTCGATGAACCCTCCCTGGGGCTGGCACCGATCATCATTCAGCAGATCTTCGACATCATCGAGCAGTTGCGCCGTGATGGGGTCACGGTGTTCCTGGTCGAGCAGAACGCCAACCAGGCCCTGAAGATCGCCGACCGCGCCTATGTGCTGGAAAACGGCCGGGTAGTCATGCAAGGCAGCGGCGAAACCCTGCTCACCGATCCCAAGGTGCGCGAGGCCTACCTGGGCGGTTGAGTGGGCGGCCAGGCATACCGCAGCGACCCTTTCGCGGGCAGAGCCTGCTCCCACACACAAATACCCGTGGGAGCGGGCTCTGCCCGCGAAGAGGCCAGCACTGCCCACACACAGTTCCCATGCACACGCTTTTCACGGGCCCTGTGCTACCGTGCTCCTCATCGTTCAGGAGACCCACGATGCACCTGCCCCGCTCCCTCGCCATGCTCGCCCTGCTGCCGCTGCTCGCCAGTTGCCAGTCCTTCTTCAACCGCGCTCCAGAGGCCCCTTCCACCGCAGGCCTGACCCGCATGCAAGGCGCCCTGCAGGGCGACAACGGTCGGCTGTTCTTCCAACCCTGTGGTGACCCGCGCCGCTATGCAGTGACCGACAGCAATGGCACCGGTGTACTGCAGGAGGCCTCGCAACTGGCTGGCAATCGCCCTGTGGTGTATGCCGACCTGCGCGGACGTTTCGACGCCAGCACCAACGGCAGTACCGACGGCCAACTGCGCCTGCAGCAGCTGTATCGACTCGATCGCTCGCTGGCCGCCTGCAAGGACCCGGACTTCAAGCTGTCCAGCCTGAGTGCGGGTGGCGAGTCCCCGCGCTGGCAGGTCAGGGTCACCGGCCAGGGCATGATCGTGGATCGCGAAGGTCAGGCTCCCCTGGCCCTGCCCTATGTCGAGGAACAGGTCGGCGGTGGCCGCTTCAACCTGTCCACCGAGGCCAACGGCCAGCGCATCGAGCTGTGGGTGGCACCGCAACGCTGCGTCGATACGCGCAACCAGGGCGTGCAGTTCCTCGCCGCCGAACTGCGCGTCAACGGCGAGGTGCAGCGTGGCTGCGCGACCTTCGGCGGCGCACGCAACCAGTAAGCTGCACCGTCCAGCGTTTTTTACCTGACGACGGGCAGCGCATCGCGTTTATAATGCCGGGTTCTGTTATGCCCCCGGGGCGCGCCCGGATTTTTGGACCTGTCATGCTACGAATCACCGAACTCAAGTTGCCCCTGGACCATTCCGACGACGCCCTGCGCCCTGCCATCGTGCAGCGCCTGGGCATCGCCGACGCCGATCTGCTCGACTTCACCCTGTTCAAGCGCAGCTACGATGCGCGCAAGAAGAACAGCGAACTGCAGTTCATCTACACCGTCGATCTGCAAGTGCGCGACGAAGCCGGCGTGCTCGAGCGTTTTGCCGATGACCACAACGTCAACGTGGCGCCGGATGTCAGCTACAAGGTGGTCGGGCACGCGCCAGGGGACTATGCCCAGCGGCCTCTGGTCGTCGGCTTCGGACCCTGCGGGATCTTCGCCGCCCTGCTGCTGGCGCAGATGGGCTTCAAGCCGATCGTGCTCGAGCGTGGCAAGGAGGTGCGCCAGCGCACCAAGGACACCTGGGGCCTGTGGCGCAAGAACGTGCTGAACGCCGAGTCCAACGTGCAATTCGGCGAGGGCGGCGCCGGCACCTTTTCCGATGGCAAGCTCTACAGCCAGATCAAGGACCCGCAGCATCACGGCCGCAAGGTCCTGCACGAGTTCGTCAAGGCTGGAGCGCCCGAGGAAATCCTCTACGTCAGCAAACCGCACATCGGCACGTTCCGCCTGACTGGCATGGTCGAGAACATGCGCCAGCAGATCATCGCGCTGGGCGGCGAGATCCGTTTCGAGCAGAAAGTCACCGACCTGCTGGTCGATGGCGAGCGCCTGCAGGGTGTGGTTCTGGAAAGCGGTGAGCAGCTGATCTCCAACCATGTGGTCATGGCCCTGGGACACAGCGCTCGGGATACCTTTCGCATGCTGCACGCGCGCAATGTGTTCATGGAAGCCAAACCTTTCTCCATCGGTTTTCGCGTGGAGCACCCGCAGGGCATCATCGACCGCGCCCGCTTGGGTAAGTACGCCGGCCACCCGAAGCTGGGTGCGGCTGACTACAAACTGGTCCACCACGCCAAGAATGGCCGTTCGGTATACAGTTTCTGCATGTGCCCCGGCGGTACCGTGGTCGCGGCCACGTCCGAACCGGGTCGCGTGGTCACCAACGGCATGAGCCAGTATTCGCGCAACGAGCGCAATGCCAACTCAGGCATCGTCGTTGGCATTACCCCGGAACAGGACTATCCCGGCGGCCCGCTGGCCGGCATCGAACTGCAGGAACAGCTCGAGTCCACGGCTTACCTGCTGGGTGGCAGCAACTACCAGGCGCCGGCGCAATTGCTGGGCGATTTCGTTGCCGGCAAGCCGTCCACCGCGCTGGGCAGCGTCGAGCCTTCGTACAAACCGGGGGTGACCCTGGGCGACCTGGCGCTGTCGCTGCCGGCTTTTGCCATCGAAGCGATCCGCGAGGCCTTGCCGGCATTCGAACGCCAGATCAAAGGCTTCTCGATGCATGACGCCGTGCTGACCGGCATCGAGACCCGCACCTCCTCGCCCCTGCGCATCACGCGCGGCGCCGATTACCAGAGCCTGAACCTCAAGGGTCTGTTCCCGGCCGGTGAAGGCGCTGGCTATGCGGGCGGTATCCTTTCCGCCGGCGTGGACGGCGTACGCATCGCCGAAGCGGTGGCGCGGGATATTCTGGGGCTGCACTAACCCTTCGCCACTGCGTATTGGCACTGCCTGGAAAACGCAGGCCACTGACGCCCGAAGCGGGCACAAAAAAACCGGCCCAGGCCGGTTTTTTCGTTACCAGGTTGGCTTAGTGCGAAACGCGGCTGGTGCCGTCCACCGTCATGATGCGTACACGCTCGCCGACGCGGAACACTTCGTTCTCCTGCACGGCCTGAACGTACGCGCGCATGCTGCCGTCGTCCTCGCGCACGGTGATTTCCACGCCCTGGGTGCGGGTAAATCCTTCTTCAGTGGCCGAGCCCAGCAGACCGCCAGCCACGGCGCCGATCACGGCTGCAACGATGCTGCCGCGACCGCCACCGACTGCACTGCCGGCAACACCACCGACCACGGCACCTGCGCCACCGCCGATCGGCGTCTTGGTGCCTTCGATCTTGACCGGACGCAGCGACTCGATGGTGCCCAGGCGCACGGTTTGCACACGGCGCGCCTCGTCGCGCGAGTAGGAGTCGCCCGACAGGTTGGAGGCACATCCGCCCAGCAGCAGGGACATTGTGGTGAAGCAGGCAACTAGCAGAACTGACTTGCGCATTTTGGCAGGACTCCATGGGACTTGTGTACATTAGACGCCGCAGGCCAACGGCTGTCACGACACAGTCTATAAAAATTTACGTCAGAGGGTGCAGACGCGGGCCAGGATGCTCGACCAGCCACTGAACGTCTGGACAACGGCCAGTGGCAAAAGGTCAAGGCAGGGTCAGGGAGCCAGACGCTCGCGAATCCACGAGCCGGCATTCAAGCGATAGTTGAGGCGGTCGTGCAGGCGACTGGGACGCCCTTGCCAGAACTCGACGCGATCAGCCACCAGGCGATAACCACCCCAGTGCGCGGGGCACCCGGGCTCGACACCGCTGAAGCGCTGCTCGGTTGCCTGCAGCAGCGCTTGCAGTTCGCTGCGATCGGCGATGACCTGGCTCTGCGGCGAGGCCCAGGCACCCAGGCGACTGCCCAGAGGACGGACCTGATAGTAGGCGTCGGACTCGGCCGCGCTGATCTTGCTCACCCGCCCTTCTATTCGCACTTGTCGCTCGAGGGTAGGCCAGAAGAAGGTCATGGCCGCAAACGGCCGATCTGCCAGCTGCTGGCCCTTGGCACTGTCGTAGTTGCTGAAAAAGGTGAAACCCTGATCATCCAGGCCCTTGAGCAGCAACACGCGACAATGTGGACGGCCTTCGGCGTCGACGGTAGCCAGCGTCATGGCATTGGCTTCTACCGGTGCCTGCTCGGTATCGACGGCCTCGCCGAACCACTGGCGAAACAGCGCGAAGGGCTCGGACGGTGCCTGCGCCTCGTCCAGCCCATCGCGGGTGTAGCTGCGGCGCATGTCGGCCAGCGCTTGCGTCATGGCAGCGATCCTTGCATCAGTGCGCCTTGGCCTGGTCGTTGCTCACGGCTTTCTTGGCAACGGCCTTCTTGGCCTCGGTTTTCTTGGCCGCCGGTACAGCTTTCTTGGCCACGGCTGGCTTGGCTGCAGTTTTCTTGGCGGCTGTAGCCTTGGCTGGCGCCTTGGCGGCGGGCTTGGCCACTGGTGCAGGTACAGCCTTGACGTCCTGGGTGGCAAGCATTTCAGCGGCGGTGAAGGTCGGCTGGTTGTACTTGGCCAGCAGGGCGAGCATGGTGTTCTGCGGGGTCAGGAGAATCTCCACGCGACGATTGAGCGAGCGACCTTCGACACTGTCGTTGGCGGCACGCGGCATCACCGAACCCATGCCGCGCAGCATCAGGCGGTCACGCTGCAGACCGCTGAGGCGGAAGATCGAAGCGATCGACTGCGCACGCTCCTGGCTCAGTTTCTGGTTCAACGGCCCGGGACCGCTGGTGTCGGCATGCCCCAGGACCAGCACGGCTGTCTTGTGATCGGCGTCGATGGCCTTGGCCACGCGCGTGATCGGGCCGAGGCTGATCGGCAGCAGCATCGACGGCCGATCAGGGTTGAACGAGGAATCGACCGGCGCGGTGATCACCAGCAGGTCTTCGCGGCGTTCGAGCTCGAACTTGCTGTCCTTGATGGCTTCGCGCAGCTTCGGCTCGTAGGCGTCGAGCCAGGCCTGGGTGACCTTGGGGTCGACCTTCGGCACTTCGGCAACCTTGGCCTGGGCCGGCGTGCTGCTGGCACCGAACGGCCACCACCAGCGGCTTTCGCTGTCGGACTTGGAATCGGCTTTCGCCACCTTGTCGGTGATGGCCTGCTCGACTTCCTTGTCAGCCGCCTTGCTGGCGACTGCGTCACGGCCAAATGGCCACCAGGCATGCCCGCCCTGGGCCGAGGAATCCTGGGGAGTTTGAGCACAACCGGTAGCGGCCAGGCACAAGGCAAACGCGATGGATTTATTCGGTGACATGGTGCATTCCACAAGGTGTTGGTAAATACAAACCGGTTTAACAAACCGGCCTAAATTATTGATTGATAGAGTAGAGCAGTCATAGCCCAATGGGCGACCGCTGGTCGATTTGTGATCAATCGCTTCAGAGGCAACTGCGTAGAACGCGCACCAGATGCTGTGCCCGCGGGTCCATCAGTATATAGGGGCCCAGGGTGTTCACGGCAAAACCAAAGGCAACATCATGTTCCGGATCGGCGAAGCCGACCGAGCCCCCTGCCCCGGGGTGACCGAAGGCGCCGGCCCCCAGGCCAAAGGTGGCGTTGGCCACCCTCGGCTGGTCGAGCATGCAGCCCAGGCCGAACCGCGTGGGCGTCATGAGGGTCTTGTCCAGGCCCAGGCTGTGCTCGCGAGTAAGCTCGGCGAGCATGTCGGATTCGAGCAGGCTGCCATCGAGCAGACCGGCGTAGAAACCAGCCAGGCTGCGGGCATTGCCATGCCCGTTCGCTGCAGGCTGCTGCATGCGTCGCCACTCCGGCTTGTTGGTACTGGTCAGCACCGACGGCGGATTGGTGAAGGCGCGCGTGGCCATGGCCGCGGGTTCGCGCATGGTCACCTGCAACAGACGCTGGGCCGCTTCGTCGCCGACATTGCCCTTGCCGCGGGCAATGTGCGCGACGCGGTAGAATTCCTCATCCGCCAGCCCGACGTGGAAATCCAGCCCCAGGGGTTTGGCCACCCGCGCCACGATGGATTCGCCCGGCCCGCGGTTATCGGCCCGCCGCAGCAGTTCACCGACCAGCCAGCCGTAGGTAATGGCCGCATAGCCATGCCCGGTACCCGGTTGCCACCACGGCGTTTCCGCCGCCAGCGCGGCGGTCATCCGTGGCCAGTCGTAGAGTGCTTCGGGCGGCAGCATGTCGCGCAAGGCTGGCAGGCCGGCCTGATGGCAGAGCAGATGGCGCAAGGTGATCGACTGTTTGCCGGCGGCGGCGAATTCCGGCCAGTAGCGGGCCACCGGAGCGTCCAGCGCCAGCTTGCCCTCGGCCACCAGCTGCAGGGCGGTCACGGCGGTGAAGGTCTTGGTGCAGGAGAACAGGTTGAGGATGGTGTCGCTGTGCCAAGCCTGGGCGCCATCCTTGTCGGCGGTACCGGCCCAGAGGTCGACCACCGTCTCACCGCCGACCTGAATGCACAGCGCGGCGCCGCGCTCCTGGGGGTTGTCGAACAATGCCGCGAACGCTTCACGCACGGCCTCGAACTGCAACTCGAAGTGACCTTGTATCTGCACCCTGACTCCCAACGACCACGCCGCGAAAAATGAAGCGCATTGTTTCAGCGATTCAGCGCTTTGTGAACCGCCCTGCATTCGATAATCGTTGCAGCGGGTGCGTACAGGCCGTCAGGAAATCTCGCGACGGAACGGCGGCAACGCGTTGAGGATCGCCTTGCCGTAGCGCTGGGTAACCAGGCGCCGATCGAGCAGCGTGATGGTGCCGCGATCCTGCTCGGTACGCAGCAACCGCCCGCAGGCCTGGATCAGGCGCAGCGAGGCATCGGGCACGGCGATCTCCATGAACGGGTTGCCGCCGCGCGCCTCGATCCATTCGGCCAGCGCCGCTTCGACCGGATCGTCAGGCACTGCAAAGGGGATCTTGGCAATGATCACATGCTCGCAATAGGCACCGGGCAGGTCGACGCCCTCGGCGAAACTGGCGAGACCGAACAGCACGCTGGAATCACCGCCATCGACGCGCGCCTTGTGCTTGTTCAAGGTTTCCTGCTTGGACAGGTTGCCCTGGATGAACACCTGCTTGCGCCAGTCGCGATCCAGGCCATCAAACACGTCCTGCATCTGTTTGCGCGAGGAAAACAGCACCAGGGTGCCTCGATAGCCTTCCACCAGATCCGGCAGGTCGCGGATGATCGCGGCGGTGTGCGCCGCCGCATCGCGGGGGTCGGCTCGCAGGTCGGGTACGCGCAGCACCCCGGCCTGTTCATGGTGAAAGGGGCTGGGCACGATGGCGGTTACCGAGGCTTTGGGAATCCCGGCGCGCATGCGGAACCGGTCGAACTTGCCCAACGCGGTCAGGGTAGCCGACGTCACCAAGGCACCGTAGGCGACGTTCCACAGATTGCGGCGCAGCATTTCCGCCGCCAGGATCGGGCTGGCATTGACCTCGATATCGTACAGCGCACCACCGTCGGCCAGGGTCAGCCAGCGCGCCATGGGCGGACTGTCTTCGGGGTCTTCGGCAGTGAACGCCGTCCACAATTCCCAACTGCCCTGGGCGCGAGCCAGCAAGCTGCCGAACAGCGGGTACCATTCCTCGGCCTGATGGCTGGCGATGCCCACGTTTTTCTCGCCGTCCATGCCTTCCTTGAGCAACTCGCTCAAGCGGGTGAACAGGTCGGTCAGTTTCGAAAAGCCCTTCTTCAGCTCAATGCCCATTTCCCGCATATGCTCGGGCACCACGCCTCCGACGAAGCGATGGCGTGGGCGCTCGCGGCCCTCCATGTCTTCGCCCGGCTTGAAGTCCGCCAGTTGCTCGCAGGCGCTGAACATGAACTGCTGCTGGGTCTTGATCTCACGGGCCAGCTCCGGCACCTGCTCGATCAACCGCCCCAGGTCGCCGGGCAACGGGTGCTGGGCGAGCAGCTTGGTCAGGTTCTTGGCCGTAGTCTCCAGCCAGTCGGCTGTGGAACGCAGCCGGCTGTAGTGAGCGAAATGGCCGATCGCCTTGTCAGGCAGGTGATGGCCCTCATCGAATACATACAGCGTGTCGCGCGGATCGGGCAGAACGGCCCCGCCCCCCAACGCCAGGTCGGCCAGCACCATGTCATGGTTGGTGACGATCACATCAACCTTGCCCATGCCCTCGCGGGCCTTGTAGAAGGTGCACTGGGCAAAGTTCGGGCAGTGGCGGCTGGTGCACTGGCTGTGGTCGGTGGTCAGGCGCGACCATTGCTGATCTTCCAGGGCCACCGGCCAGCTGTCGCGGTCACCGTCCCATTTGTTGCCGGCCAGTTTCTCGATCATGCTGGTGAACAGTTTCTGACTCGCCTCGTCGACCTCGATCTTGAAGCCTTCCTCTTCGAACAGCTGCGCGGTCGCGCTTTGCGCATGTCCTTCCTGCAGCAGCACGTCGAGCTTGGACAGGCACAGGTAGCGCCCGCGGCCTTTGGCCAGCGAGAAGGTGAAGTTCAGCCCGCTGTTGCGCATCAGGTCGGGCAGATCCTTGAACACGATCTGCTCCTGCAGCGCCACCGTGGCTGTGGCAATGACCAGGCGCTTGCCGGCCGCCTTGGCCACCGGAATCGCAGCCAGGCTGTAGGCAACCGTCTTGCCGGTGCCGGTGCCCGCTTCCACGGCCACCACCGCCGGATCGCCCGTACGCCGGCCTTCGTCATCGCACGCGATGTCGCCCAATACCTTGGCGATTTCGGCGATCATCAGGCGCTGGCCATAGCGCGGCTTGAGGCTCTTGGCTTCGAGAAAACGCGTGTAGGCGCCCTGGATCGTGGTTTTGAGTTCGTTACTGATCATCGACTGGTCATGGCGAAAGGCTGGATATATTTTCAGTGGTTCTCATCGGGTCGCTATCATACCCTGCTCGACTTCGATGTGCTGGCTGGAGATACCCATGAGCGCCGACAGCGTGTTTCAAACCTTGCACGGGCTCGCTGCGCTGATGTGGCTGGGCGGCATGCTCGCCAGCTGGAAGATCCTGCGCCGGGCCGGGCTGGCAGTGCCTTCGCAGGCTCAGCGCCTGCAGCGTCTGGTGGATATTTTCCCACGGCTGTTCGGCTGGGTCTGGGCCGCTGTGCTGATTCTTCCGATCAGCGGCGTCGCCCTGCTGCGCCTGCGCTTCACGGGTTTCGAGACGGCGCCGCGTGACGTACAGGTGATGATGGGCCTGTACGTGGTCATGGTCGCGCTGTTCTTGCGTATGCAGGGTCTGCAACTGCCGACGCTGCGCAAGGCCGTAGCGGCCCAGGCGTGGACGGACGGCGCGATTGCCGTGAAGCAGCTGCGTCGCCTGGCGGTGGGTGGCCTGCTGCTGGGCCTGGCGGTCGTGGCGCCGGGCATGGCCAGGCAGTTCTGAACCAACCTGATCAGAAGCGCTGGATGCTCAAGGTGCCTTCGGTGCCCGCCTCGCCTGCTCGTCCCGGCAAGCCCTCGCGACCCGACTTGCCGCCTTCGGCGCGGTACACCACGCAGCCTTTGGATTTTCCTCCGGCGCCCGGACGTCCGGGAACACCGGCAGCGCCGCCCTGGCCGCCGTCGGTGCGCACCTTGATCGCTTCGCTGGCGAAGGTCGCCGGCAGACGCAGGCGTACGTTGGCGCCCGGCGCGCCAGGCAGCCCATCGCCGCCATTGTCGCCGTTGCCACCGCGCCCCGCCGAGCCCCAGGTACAACCGGGCGCCTGGCCATTGCCACCGTCCAGACCCGCATAGCCATCCGCACCCGCGCCGCCGCGCGCGTCGATGTTCACTTCCAGGGCGTCCAGCGATTGCAACTGCACGTCAAGATTGCGCCCAGCACGAGCCGCCTTCTGATGGGTGCCGGGCGCGCCACGGGCGAGAATCTGGCTGCCGCTGCCGAGTTCTGCATGCTGCGCGCGCAGGCGCAACTCCTGCTCGCCCGGCACTATCGCAATGCGCGCCTCATGCCCCAGGCGCAATTGCTCGACACTGAGTTCGGTCAGGTTGGCGGGAACCAGCAAGGTGCCGTAATCCGCCACGTCCAGGCGCTGCAACTGCAGCACGCTGGAGCTGGCCGGCAGGCGCAACAGCGAATGGGGTTCGACGCTGACCGACTCGGCCAATGCCAGCGGCGCAAACAGTACTGCCAACAAACCCAGCTTACGCATGGCTAGCCTCGGTATCGGACGGTGCGGGAATGGACTGGATGTGAAAGATCCCGGCCAGCAGGATCTGGACTCGGTCAAGCCACGGATGGCTGCGCCCGCGCAGGCGCTTGTTGAAAGCGATCGCTTCGATCAAGTGCAGGAAAAGCAAGGTGCCGCCGGCCAGGTTGATCAATGCATGGAACGGTTTGACCATCGGCATGAACAGGTTGAGCAGCACCACCCACCAGAACAGCAAGGTCAGACATTTACCTAGAATCAGAAATCCTTTCATGTGCCCCCCACGGCATCGGCTAGGCGCACATTAACGGCTGGAAGGTAGCGGTGACCAGAGGCCGGCAGGAAAAACCTGCCGGCCCGTACCCATCAATGGCTCAGATGGATTTCCACGCGACGGTTCTTGGCGCGTCCGGCATCGGTGTCGTTGCTGTCGACCGGCTCGCTTTCGCCACGGCCCTCGCTGCTCAGCTTGTCTGCCGCAACGCCTTGACCCAGCAGGAACGAGACGACACTGGCGGCACGTTGCTCGGACAGCTTCTGATTGAAGGCATCGCTGCCGATGCTGTCGGTATGACCGACGATCTTGACCGTGGCCACTTGGGCCGTCTTCATCCGCACTGCCAGGGACGTCAGCTCGGTACGGGCGCTTGAGGTCAGTTCGGCACTGCCGAATTCGAACGGTACATCGCCTGCATCGCTCAAGGTAACGACCTCGGGGATGTCGGCCACTGGCGGCTCAGGCGCCTTGGTCACGGCGGGATAGACCGGCAATGGGCACCCGTTGTGCTTGACGGGTGTATTGGCCGGGGTATCGGGGCAACGATCGCGTCGATCGAATACGCCGTCTTCGTCCTTGTCGCCATCCTGGGCATAGCAGACCAGACCGCTCACCACCGCGCCAGCCAAGCCACCACCAGCGGCCCACGCACCACTTTCGATGGCACCCAGCCCGCCACCGGCCAGGCCGCCCAGCACGCTGCAGACAGGCCAGGTGCGCGAGTTGAGTGGGGATGTCCCTTCAGGGGAGGTGGTACAGCCGCTCAGCACGCCGGCGACCAGCAGAGCGGGAAGTACGGTCCGCGATAGATCTTTCAGCTTCATTCAAGGCTCCTGAGTCGCCGACGGGCGCCGGCAACTGAGAAGTAAAGCGTGCCGCCGGTCGTTGTACAAGGGGACTGGCGGTTGGCGCTAAAGGTTCAACGCTGGATGAGAATCTCGGTACGGCGGTTCATGGCGCGACCGTCCGCGGTGTTGTTGTCGGCGACCGGCTGGGCTTCGCCCACACCCTTGACAGAGACCACGCTGGCACGCGGTACGCCGCTGCCGACCAGGTAGTCAGTCACTGCCTTGGCGCGCTGCTCGGACAACCGCTGGTTATAGGCGTCCTTGCCGACACTGTCGGTATGACCGCTGACGCTCAAGCGCGCCGTAGTCGCTTCGGTCTTCAGGCGGGTGGCGACGGTATCGAGCTGCGCCCGGTCGGCGGCAGTGAGGGTGGCCTTGTCGAATTCGAAATGCACGTTGCGGATGACGATCGTCTCCTCCTTGGACATCGGTGCCGGCTCGGCAGCGACTGGCATCGGCGCCGGAGCAGGCGGCGGGCAACCATTGGCGTCCACCGGCGTGCCCTTGGGAGTGCCCGGGCACTTGTCGCGGCTGTCCGGTACGCCATCACCGTCTTCGTCGCCATCGCCATGTACCCAGCAATAGGCCGCGCCGACACCGGCAGCCGCCGCGCCTACGCCGGCTGCCAGCGACCCGCTTTCGATGGCGCCCAGCGCCGCACCGGTCACGCCGCCCACGGCCGCACACATCGGCCAGTCGGTTTTCTGCAAGCCTGCGCAACCCGTCAACACGCTGCTGACCAATATCAAGGGTAATGCCGTCCGAACTATGCTCATCTAGTTTCTCCTCAGGGAATCGGCAGCAGGGGCCGACGTTCTGGGAGTAAAGACCGTGGTTGGCATATGCGCCAGCAATAAGCCATAGGGCGCGTCATCCATTCAATGCTGGGCCATTGGGTCGGGGCCCTATAATGTGGTGGCCACGACCGAGGAGCTTCAATGACCGACGCAGTATCTTCCCGTACCCCGCAGCAGGCTCTGGCGGCCTTGCTCGAACGTCACGCGCCGCAGCGCCTGCTGCTGATCGGCGCGAGTGCATTCCCCGCCCTGGCGGCGTTCGAGGCTGCGCATCCCGAAACCCGTGTATCCAGAGCCGCGCCCGGCCCCCTGCCCGCGGACCTGGCCGGCCAGCGTTTCGACCTGGCGCTGGCGGTGGATTGCCTGGAGCATCTGAACAAGGCCGAAGGCACGCGCCTGCTGGCCGGTATCCGCAACCTCAATGCGAGCTGCATCGCCGTGCTGGCCGACCCGGTCGCCAGCGGCTGGAGCGACACCGACTTCTACGCCCTGGCCCTGCAGGCCAGCGAACGCTTCGCCCGCGACCACCAGGTGCTCAAGCTGTACACCTATGATGTGCGCGAATACAAACAAGTCCCGGACTGGCTCAACGCCAAGTTCTGGGCCAACCCGGAAAACTTCGGCAAGTATTGGTGGTGATATGAGCGTTTCGATCTGTCCGTGCGCAAGTGGCAACCTGCTGCCGGCCTGTTGTGGTCGCTATCACGAAGGCCAGCCGGCGCCCGATGCGCAGAGCCTGATGCGCTCGCGCTACAGTGCCTACGTGCTGGGCCTGGTGGACTATCTGGTGAACACCACCCTGCACGCCCAGCAGGCCGGCCTGGACCGCCAGGCCATTGCCCAGTGGAGTTCGCAGAGCACCTGGCTGGGCCTGGAGGTGGTCGCGGCGGAAGTCTTCGGCGGCCAGCCGGAACACGCGTTCGTGACCTTCACTGCGCGCTGGCACGACAGCACCGGCGAGCACTGCCATCGCGAGCGGTCGGCGTTCGTGCAGCACGACGGCCGCTGGTATTTCATCGACCCGACCGTCCCGCTCAAGGCCAGCCGCAACGACAGCTGCCCCTGTGCCAGTGGGCAGAAATTCAAGAAGTGTTGCGCAGGCTACATCAGCCAATGATTTTCAGATGGGAAATGTCCGGCACCTGAACGGTTTCCTCGTGCCGCAACTGGCCCATGTCGCTGCCAGCAGGCGCCAGGCTGAACTGCTGCAGGTTCAGCTGCGCCGAGCGCTGTGCGGGTCGTTCATCCTGCAGATCGGCGCCCACCTCGGCGATGGCGAAGTCCGGCGCATCCACAGCCACGAACGCTGCCATGTACGCATCACGCGGCACGACCTCGGCGCGGCGGGCCACGGCCATGGGTTTCTGGCCGAAGTCGCCTGCCGCCGCCGGCGCGGTCATGATGATTTCTTCGATGTCCTGAGCCATTTCGTCGATGCTGGCCACGGCCCCTGCGCGCGCCAGCGCCGCGCGGTATTTTTCCGCCGCCTGGGCGTCGAGGTTGTTCTTGAGGACCAGCCGGCGTCCGGAAAACAGCAGCTCGATTCGCTGGGCGTCGGCCTGGAACAGTTTTGCCAGGTTGCTCTTGACCTGGTCCAGCGCCGCGCCGGGCACGCATTGACCGCTGAAGACGATCTCGTAGAAACGCATGGCAACTCTCCTGGCATGGCACCGTTGCGGGCGGTAGGCGTCCGCACAGATGCCGAAAAGCCAGCACCGTAGCAGTGATTATGGACCACGATGTTTCGGCGCAACAAGCTCGCCCTTGTCATGCCCGCGCGCCTTGTTAGACTCAAGGCAAATCCGGAGGTCCCTGCCATGTCCGCTTGCACTCTCGTTCTGCGCAGCATCGGCTTGCTGTCACTGCTGGGACTCACGGGCTGCGCCACCTGGTTCACCGGCAACTACCAGGATCCTCAGGTGCACTTGGTCAAGGTTGAGGTGGTCAAGGCCAACATGCTGCAACAGCGCCTGATCCTGCGTTTCCGCATCGACAACCCCAACGGCCGCAGCCTGCCAGTGCGCGGCATGAGCTACAGCGTGCGCCTGGAAGACATGCTGCTGACCGAAGGCGACGCCAGCGACTGGTTCAGCGTGGCCGCCAACAGTGGCGAATACTACGAGCTGCCGGTGCGCACCAATCTCTGGCAACATGCGCGCGAGCTGTCACGCCTGCTCAAGCACCCCGAGCGAGGGATCCGCTACGAGTTGCGCGGCGAATTGCGCACCGGGGTGCTGTTCGGCCACGACGTGGTGCTCAACCACACCGGGGTAATCGACGCGCGCGGCTTGTCCGGTCGCTGAGATGTCACAAAGATTTTTCCCGCAGCGCTGCTATTCCGAACCCGGGGTGAGATAATTCCGGCCAATTTCAACTGCGGAGTATTCTCGATGTCCCAGCAACCCCATGTGCACGGCCCTGACTGCAACCATGACCATGACCATGACCATGATCACCATCATGAGCACGACCACGGTCACGTGCATGGCCCGCACTGCAACCACGCCCCACAGGAACCGGTGCGCAATGCACTCAAAGATGTAGGCCGCAACGATCCCTGCCCCTGCGGCAGCGACAAGAAATTCAAGAAGTGCCACGGCGCCTGAGCCGCGGCGATGCCCGAGGGTGCTGCGTGCTGGTAGCCCCTCCCTTGACCCCAAGCCTACCGCTACGCGCTGTGCCCGCGAGCGGCTTGGGCACGAAGAAAATATCCCCCGCCTGACGCTTGCGCGCCGCCCCCGCCCTCTCTAACGTAGCGCCTTTTACGCCAGCCCCCGCAGGAGCTTCGCCATGGCCTCGCCCGCCCGTTTCTTCTTCACGCCCACGTTCGGCTGCGCCGCCGTGGTCACCGGCATGCTCACCCTGACCGGCTGCCAACAATGGCTGGGCGGCTCCGCCGAGCAAAACCTGCCGCCAAGCGTGGGTGTACAGCCGCTCAAGGGCCTGGCGCAGAACGTCTCGGTCAGGCGTAACGGGCTGGGCATGCCGCTTATCGAAAGCAATACCTTCCACGATGCTCTGTTCGCCCAGGGCTACGTGGCCGCCAGCGACCGCATCACCCAGATGGTCCGTCTGCGGCTGCTGGCCCAGGGACGCCTGGCCGAACTGGACGGCGTCGAAGCGCTGGACAGCGACCGCCTGCTGCGCAAGGTCAACCTGAAGAAAAGCGCCGACCAGTTGTATGCCGCCGCGTCACCTCGTCTGAAGCGTTTTTTCGATGTCTATGCACGGGGCGTCAACGCCTACCTGTTTCGCTACCGCGGCAAGCTCCCCGCGCAGTTGGCTGGCTACGCCCCCGAATACTGGAAGGCCGAAGACTCCGCGCTGATGTTTGCGCTGTGGTCGTTCAGCCAGTCGCTCAACCTGCAGGAAGAGCTGGGTTCGCTGGCACTGGCGCAGAAAGTGGGCACCGACAAACTGGCCTGGCTGCTGCCGGTCTATCCGGATGAAACCCTGCCTTTCAGCGAGGCCGACAAGCTCAAGGGCGTGTCGCTGGGCAACTCTCTGACCAGCCTGGCGGGCCTGGCCACGATGAATCGCGAACTCGAGCGGCTTGGCGCGCCAAGCTCCAGCAACTGGGCCATCGCCCCGCAACGCACGCGGGCCGGAAAAAGCCTGTTCGCCAACGATGTTCATGTGGCAACCAGCGTTCCGTCGGCGTGGAGCTTCGTACAGCTGCGCGCGCCACGCTTTCAGGCAGCAGGTGTCGCCCTGGCCGGTATGCCGGGCGTGCTGGCTGGCTTCAATGGTCAAGTCGCCTGGGGCATGGCAGCGGTGATGGGCGACAATCAGGATGTTTTTCTGGAGAAGGTCCGCAGCGAAGGCGGCCGCGTGCTGTATCAGTCCAACGGCAAATGGCAGCCGGCCCGCGTGCGTCAGGAGACCTACCTGGCCAAGGGGCAGCGTCCGCTGCGCGAAGCTGTCTACGAAACCGGTCACGGCCCGCTGCTCAACGACGTCAGCGGCATGCCGGCAAGCGGCGGCTACGGCCTGGCCCTGCAACTGCCGGATCTGACCGACGACAAGAGCCTGGATGCGCTGTTCGATCTGTCGCGCGCCAGCAATGTCGAGAAGGCTTCGGATGCCAGCCGGCAGATACGCGCCGTGGCCACCAACCTGCTGTTCGCCGATGCCAGCAGCATTGGCTGGCAGGTCACCGGCCGCTTTCCCAACCGTCTCGAAGGCAAGGGCATGCTGCCCTCGCCCGGCTGGGACGGTCGACATGACTGGGATGGCCTCGCCGACCCCATGCTTCACCCCTACGACCAGGACCCGCCGCAGGGTTGGCTGGGTACCGCCAACCAGCGCATCGTCCCGCCCGGCTATGGCATCCAGCTGTCCAACGCCTGGTACTACCCCGAGCGCAGCGAGCGCCTGGCCGAACTGGCCGGCAGCGGCAAGCACGACACACGCAGCATGATTGCCATGCAGTCCGATCAGACCACCCCCTTCGCCGCCAAGCTTAAAAAGATGTTGCTTGCGCCCGGCATGGCACAGCCCCTGAAAAGCGCCATCGATGCGCTGCCCGAGGGCGAGCGAACCAAGGCCCGCGAAGCCTACACTCGCCTCATGGCCTTCGATGGCCGCCTCGCCGCGCAATCTGCCGATGCCGCGCTGTACGAGCTGTTCCTGCAGCAGAGCGCGCAGCGCACCTTCCTCGACGAACTAGGCCCACTCGACAGCGCCAGCTGGAAGGCCTTCGTAGCCCAGGGCATGTCTTCCTACTCGGCCCAGGCCGATCATCTGCTGGGTCGTGACGACAGCCCGTTCTGGGACGACCTGAGCACCGCGCAGAAGGAAGACAAGCCGGCCATCCTGGCGCGCAGCCTGGCCGCCGCGGTCAGCGCCGGCGAGGCGCAGCTGGGCAGTGATCGAAGCACTTGGCAGTGGGGGCGTCTGCATCGCACCACCTGGACCGACACGGGCGGGCCCGATGCCGGCGCACCCGTGCTACGCGGCCCGGTTGCCACCGGCGGCGATCACACCACCTTGAACGCTGCGCCCTACCGCTGGGGCGACAGCTTCGACACCGCGTCGATACCGGCGCTGCGCATCGTCGTCGACTTCGCCCAGGCCGAGCCGATGATCGGCCTTGGCAGCAGCGGGCAGTCGGGTAATCCGGCCAGTGCCAACTACACCGACGGCATCGACGCGTGGCTCAAGGGTCAATACGTCAGCTTCCCGATGCAGCCGCAGCATTTCGACAAGGCCTACGGGACCAAGCGACTGACGTTGACGCCGCAGAAATGACCGCGTGATCCGCCACCAAAAACGCAAGAGAGCCCCCGTTACTCGAAACGGGGGCGTGATCACTGCGCCGGATCCTGCCCTATCGGGAAGAACACCCCGCCACTCCACACCCCCAGCCAACCGTCACGCACCACGGCCAGCTCGACCAGCCGATAGAACACGTTGCGATGAATGCGTGCTTCCAGGTTATTGCGCACCAGCACGTAGGGTGAAGGTTCCTGAGTGCACGGGTCGATGTCGACCCGCAGCGGGTGCTGTGCGTCGGCATCGACACCGTCTTCGACATTGCTGATGAAGCGCAGCGACTGCTGCTCGCCTTCCCCCGACACCTGCATGTCGATAGCCACGAACGGTGCGTCATCGACGACGATGCCGACTTTTTCCACCGGCGTCACCAATACGTACTCGTCGCCATCGCGGCGCAGGATCCCGGCGAACAACTTGACCATCGCCGGTCGGCCAATCGGGGTGCCCTGATAGAACCAGGTACCGTCACGGGCAATGCGCATGTCGATGTGCCCGCAGAAATCGGGATTCCACAGGTGCACGGGCGGCAAGCCCTTCTTGGCGGTAGGAATGTGCGCCAGCAAATCGTCGGCCCTGCCCGTCATGCTTGTCTCCTCAGCGGCTTACGCCCAACAAGCTGCGAGCGTAGTCCTCAAGGGGTGGACCAAGCAAATCTTCCGGTTTGTTGTCGCGCATCGTCAACAGCCCGCCACGGCTGCGGATGGTCGCGGTGTCGATGAGATAGCGGGTGCTGGTTTCGATGAGCATGATCTGAATCACGCTGCTGTCGACCCCGAGCCGGTCCAGAGCCTCCTGGTCGGCCCATTCGTCAGCGTTGCCGATACGGTCGTCGGCACGCGCGAAACGGGTGTAGAGCAGGTAATGCGCGCCGGCATTGCGCGCCTCGCCCAAGGCCTGTTCCAGGCCCTGCGGTGCCGGAGCGCGGCGGACCAGGGGAAAGTACTCGACGAACGCTTCGAATGCCTGTTCAGCCACCACGTTGGGCCGCGGGTAGGCGCCGCCGGGCGGCACGAACGCGCCTTGGCCAATGTAGATGAACGAGTCAGGCTGCACGCGCAGGTTGTTGAACCGGCGAGTTTCACTGTGGTTCAACACACCCGCATCGCTCAGGTGATAGCGAGCGCCTTCGCCCAGATCACTGACCTTCATGCAACCGCCCAACGCCAACAGCGCCAGCAGCACGACCAGGTTACGCATGCATCCTCCAGAGCCGGCGACAAGATCCCGGCGATCAGCCACATGATGCAGCTTCTGCGCCAGTTTGCAGGGCTCGGGATGGCTTGAAGGTCAGGCTTCTTTGGGGGCGGGTATTTCCGGATCGCGTTTGCGCTTGTTGCCCATGCGCACGCCGATGTCCATGAGGAACTGGAAAAAGCCCTCCTGATCTTCCAGTACGTTGCTCCAGAACGGCGAGTGATACAGCGCCACGGCGCCATGTACCAGCGCCCAGGCAGCGCAATAGTGGAAATACGGCGGAACGTCTTCCAGCTTGCCCTCGCTGATTCGCCCCTCGATGAGGAACGTCAACCGTTCGAAATTGGAGGCGCGGATCTTGTGCAGTTGCTCGACGAGCTCGGGCACCTGATTGCCCTTGACCACCTTCTCTTCGAGCCGATCGAACAGCCGATAGCGCTGCGGATCGCGCATGCGGAACTCGAAGTAGGCGCGGGACAGGGCTTCCTTGTCTCGATCGATGTCGGCCGAATGCAGCAGCGAGTTCAGGTCGCGCTCGTAGTCGAGCATCAGCCGCAGGTAGATCTCGGCCTTGGATTTGAAGTGTTTGTAGATGGTGCCTTTGCCGATACCCACGGTGTCGGCGATCAGCTCAACCGTAACGCTGTCTTCGCCTTGCTCGAGAAACAGCGCCAGCGCGGTGTCGAGGATTTCCTGCTCGCGGCGGCGAAACTCACGGACCTTACGAGGTTCTTTTTGCATAGGAAGGACTGGATCGAAAGCGGAGGCAGTCATTATGCCTGTATGAGGTCAAAATGCACGGATCATCCGAATTCTCTGGCTTTATGGCGCATATGCCACGCAACCCTGCAATCCGTGCTGAGCAGCGGCGCGCGTATTCCAAATACGTTTAAGAAAACCCCGGCCGGCACTGGCGCCTCGGACCCATTCGACAATACTTGAATTGTCGACGCGACATACTCCCCCAAGTGAAGCGTCGGCAAGGCGTCGATGGACCACGCGCCTGTTGTGACTCCTAATGGTCTTGACCCGGGATTCTCCCCCCAGAGCCCGGGTTTTTTTTGCCCGTGCAGGCTCAAGCCTGGCGACGAACCCGCGCCAGGGGGAACAGCCGGCAGAAATTGTCGGTGGTGCGCTCGGCCAGGCTGTCGAACGTCTCGCCACGGACCGTGGCGATACACTGCGCCACTTCGCGGACGTACTGCGGCAGGTTGGACTTGCCACGGTAGGGAATGGGCGCCAGGTAGGGCGAGTCGGTTTCGACCAGCAGGCGATCGGCAGGCACCTGCCGCGCAACTTCACGCAGGGCATCGGCATTGCGGAAGGTCACGATGCCCGACAGCGAAATGTAGAACCCCAGGTCGAGGGCGGCTTTGGCCATCGCCCAGTCTTCGGTAAAGCAATGCAGCACGCCGGCCTGGGGCAATTGCGCCTCGCGCAACAGGGCCAGGGTATCGGCGCGAGCGCCGCGGGTATGCACGATCACCGGTTTGCCGGTCAGGTTGGCTGCCTGCAGGTGCAGTCGAAACGACTCCTGTTGCAGCTGCGCCGCCTCGGGTTCGTAGTGGTAGTCCAGGCCGGTTTCACCAATCGCCACCACGCATGGCGCATTGAGCTCGGCCATCAGCCAATCCAGCGCGGGCGGCTTGCCGGGAGCGAGGTCGAGGGGATGAATGCCGACCGAGCAATCGACGTCGTCGTAGCGACCGGCCAGGGCCTTGACCGTGGCAGCGTTCTCGGCGCTGACGCCGATGCACAGGAAATGCCCTACACCGCAGGCACGCGCAGCGTCCAAGGCGGTATCCAGGCAGCCGTTGTGTTCGGCAAGGTCGAGGCGATCCAGGTGACAGTGGGAATCTACGAGCATGAGGGTATGGTAACTACATCGTGTGAGTGGGACGGTCGGACTTCAAGGCGCCGGCCAGATAGGTTTCGATCTTGTTGCGCGCAGTATTGTCGCCGTCGTTGAACTGCACGCCCACCCCCGCAGCGCGGTTACCCTGGGCGCCCTTGGGGGTGATCCAGGCAACGCGACCGGCCACGGGAATCTTTTCCGGCTCATCCATCAGGTTGAGCAGCATGAACAGTTCATCGCCCAGCTTGTAGCTCTTGCTGGTTGGAATGAACAAGCCGCCGTTCTTGATGAACGGCATGTAGGCGGCGTACAGGACGGCCTTGTCCTTGATGGTCAGGGACAGAATACCGTTGCGCGGTCCGGGACTGACGGGTTGATTCATTCGTGCTCCGTTACTGATAGTGAATTTTCGCAGCAGCCAAACCGCTTCCGCCTCCGACGCGGCTTGCGCCGTTGCTACAACCGGCGCATCCCTGTAGCAGCGGCGCGAGCCGCGTCCGGTATCACCACGGTACATCAGACAAACCGCAGCCAACATCGGCAGCGTTCGATCACAATGCACCCATCACGTCTGCCCCGGCAAGGCCATCCAGGACACCAGTAGCGCCTCGATGAGCAATACCCGGTTCAGGTTGGCCTTGCCCAGCACCTTCTGGCGCTGCATCAACACCCAATCCTGAATGGCCAGCACTTTACTCTGGGTACTCTTGTCAGCCAGATATTGCAGCACCTTGCGCATGTCACTCAAGCCCAGGCCCTGCTCGTCCGTCGTCAGCCGATAGCGCAGCAACAGGTTCGACCACTCGCAGAACCAGTCGAACAGCAGCAGCAATGGCACGGCGTTCCAGGCTTCGGCCAGCTGGCTGGGCGTCTGCTGCCCTTTGAGCAGCTTCTTCACCCCTTCGACCACCAGCGCCCGCTGCTCGACGATCCCGGCAGCCTGCAACCTCACTGCTGCCAGCGGCGAGCCGGCGGCCAACGCGAGCAGATCGGTGCGCGCAACCTCGTCCACTTGCGGCAGCGCCATGGCCAGCCACTGCAGGCTGACGGCCTGAGTAGGCAACGGGCACGCCTGCTGCACGCAACGACTCTTGACCGTGGGCAGTAGTCGACTGGGCTGATGGCTGACCAACAGCAAGACGGTATTGCCCGAAGGCTCCTCGAGGCTTTTCAGCAGCGCGTTGGCCGCATTGACGTTCATGGCTTCGGCAGGCTCGATGAGCACCACCTTGCGCCCACCCATTTGCGCGGTCTGCACCACGAACGCGACCAGCTCGCGCACCTGGTCGACCTTGATCGCCTTGTCCGCTTCCTCAGGTTCGAGGATGAAATTGTCCGGATGGCTGCCGGCCTGCAGCAACAGACACGACTTGCAGGAACCACAGGCGTGCTGCGCGGCCGGACGCTGGCACAGCAACAGTGCCATCAGGCGCTCGGCGAGGGCACGCTTGCCGATGCCCTGCGGCCCGTGCAGCAGGTAGGCGTGAGCATGCTGGGTCCGCCCGGCCAGTTTCTGCCACAGGTCATCCTGCCAGGGGTAGGCGTCAGCCACGCGGCAAACCTCGCAGCTCGGGCAGCAGCGCGTCCAGCGCCTGCTGGACCTGCGCCAGGCTCTGCCCGGCATCGACCACCCGGTAGCGCGAAGGCGCTGCAGCGGCGCGGGCAAGGTAGGCGCCGCGCACCGCCTCGAAGAACGCCCGGCCTTCCTGTTCGAAACGATCGAGGCGACCCCGCGCGCTGGCACGCGCCAGACCGACTTCCACGGGCAGGTCGAACACCAGCGTCAGGTCCGGGCGCAACGTGCCCTGGACAAAGGTTTCGAGCTGGGCGATGCGTTCCTGGGATAACCCACGGCCGCCGCCCTGATAGGCATAGGTGGCATCTTGTTTTGGAATGGACAGAATTGGAAACAAGAAGATATACTCAGGCTATAAAAAAATGTAAACAAACTTAAAATTGTTTCAAATCAGGGGCTTAGCACGGATGAAGAGAATCATAGGGCTGGCAGCGAAGGCTAGATCAGGCAAGGACACAGCAGCAGCGATATTGCTTCAGCATGCCTGTGTAACCGCGTTCGCCCTCGCAGATCCACTCAAACGGGGATGCCAAATTCTCTTCAATCTCTCAGATGCCCAAGCCTGGGATGATAGCGTAAAGGAGGTTGAGGTTGGGGCATGGGGACTGTCACCGCGTGCATTCTTTCAGCGCATAGGCACTGAATGGATGAGGAGCCACAACGCCAATCACTGGTTGATGCGGGCTGATCGCGAGATCTATAAACCCATTGCCATACACCCACTCTCTTCTGAACAGACCAATCATCCAGAAACCCCTTTTATCTTAGCTGCGAAAGCATTTTTCAACCTAAGCGATGACCAATGTTGGTGCGCTGCCGCCTTCAATAAGATTGATTCATTTTGGCAGATGGCACCAGTTGAAATGGTTAATCTAGTCAAAATGAGAGCGCTTCAAGACTTCCCGGACTTCACAGAGAAGCGAAGCGCGATGCCTCCTCAGGAGGTCAATAATACCGCCTATATTCAAAAACCGAATCTCGACAGCAACGGCAAAGACACAATTATCATCAAGGACATTCGCTTCGAGAATGAGGCTGCGTACATTCGGAGTATAGGGGGTAGCATCTGGCATATTGTGAGAGAGGATGCCCAACCTGTAAATATGCATTCATCGGAATTTGGAATTACGGTCGAAGACGAAGATATCGTCATCCATAACAATGGATCACTTGAAGAGTTAGGCACTCGTTTAAACGAGACGTGGGCATCCCTAATTTCAGATTCAGCCGATAGAGGGTAAGATGGATCATCTCTATAAGCCGAAAGACGCCGTTCATGATGTCGTCATGAGCGCTGACAATCATGAGATGGAATGCCACTATCAAGGCCATTCTTTTTATGACAAGGCAAAAGCTATCTGCCTGGCACTTCACTTAACTTTTATCAAGTACTGCCCAACGAGAAGCAGAGCTACAAACAGCTCACTAAGACGGTCAATATGGATATTTTTTGACTTCATTGAAGCCTACAATGCCCGCAATCCAGCCCAGCTATGGATTCTGAAGATTACCGACCTGAGCGCGGAAGTATACAAGCAGTTCGAAAACCATCTCCTGAAAAGTGATGAAAGCCTGGCTCTTGCTGCCCGACTGAAGACCGCACTCAAAAATGCGTCATCCATGACAGATGCGATTCCAGACTTGTTACTTCCATTTGCGAAAAGAGCAAGCACTCAGGCTAGACTACCCTTTAGCGATGAAACTGAGAATTCGCTTGCAAATGCTTTCACCTCGAGTATTGATCGGCTCTACGAAATCCTTGAGTTTCGCAAGTTAGTTTCCCAAGCCACACCCTATACCTTCACAGAAATTATTTCAAAAGTCACTTACTCGAAAGAAACGATCTTCCAGTGGCTTCAACATAGGTTTGATAGTGGCTTTGAGCTCAATTGGAGTGCACTACATGCTAAGCTGAAACTTTCAAGCAATCCGGAATTACGCGAAATCGCTTCACTTCCCAACTGGCGGGGAGTGATTTACTCGGCCTACAAAAATAGAAGCGAAGAATTCCAATTTGAGAATCCAGAAAACCCATTTCAGTTCCGAAAGATTCTCAATTTTAATCCGGATCCCGCGCGAGTGATCAGAACGTTCATCGAGAACGGCTATCCGTTCGAAGTAGAACTGGATGAAATCATCGAAAAATATTCGGCTATCAAAGTCAACGCATTTGAAAAGTGCAGTGATGTAATCCAACTGATTATGCACAGATGGAGCAAGCCCGTAACGCCGCCTGGCTTCAGTAATCCGATCAAGTGGGACGACCTGCTCAACCTGTACTATCCATCAATGCAGGACATGTCTTGCATCGTACAGTTCATCATGCTTCAGACTAACTGGAACAAAGAGGCGGTCTTGGCGCTCGATCCTAATAATTTTGAGCACGCGCTTACTGGGGCAATGAATGAAAAGCATGTGATGATTCAGACGGAAAAAAACCGTAGCCAAGGGATCGCCAAACCTTACTATGCCCCGAAAGAAATAATCGCCGCGAGCACAACCACCGACATGTACTCGGCTCGGAATTTGATTTTGCTCGCGATAAAGCTTTCTGAGCCCCTTGCTAAGTACGAATTCGATTATGTCCGCCATGGCATGACTTCAGCAGACTACAACACAACATTTTTGTGCCTGCGTTTCTTTGCGGACTGGACGAAGAAAGGTGGACGTCATACCTCTGCTTCCAACGAAAAAGCTTTTCAGCAAGGCATTAAGCAGCTTCTCAAAGAATTTCCCATCTTCGATGAGGATGGTGAAAGGTTGATGAGCGGTATAGACCTAACGTGGCGGCTGCGCGCGACGTGGGTGAAGCGTCGAAAGCAAATCTCAGACAGCTCCAGTTCCCACGGCATGCTGGCAATGCTTCTGGGGCACGCGAGTACGGTCACCACAGACGTGCACTACGACAATTCACCTCCGGCCCAACAGGAGCGTTACGACCGACTCGAGTCCGAACTCGAAGCAGTCCTCCGGTTGATGCGGTCAGGAAAATTCGAAGGAATGCTGGGCACGCCTCCCAAAGAGGCGGCCATTCAGCTTCCACTGAAGATTTTTCATATCCCTGGGATGGAAAGGCCGCTCTGGGGGTGCGCTAACCAGCGCAAGCCCACTTGGATTGGCGCAGCCCGCAATGTGCCATTGGGACAGAGATGCTACGTGGTGAGCAAATGCATGTTCTGCTCTCAATGCATCATTTTTGAAGACTCCCT
This sequence comes from Pseudomonas sp. CFBP 8770, assembly GCF_014841705.1. Classification (NCBI taxonomy): domain Bacteria; kingdom Pseudomonadati; phylum Pseudomonadota; class Gammaproteobacteria; order Pseudomonadales; family Pseudomonadaceae; genus Pseudomonas; species Pseudomonas sp. CFBP 8770. The sequence continues at coordinate 55,897 of NZ_JACYUL010000002.1, read as the reverse complement.
TCCTTACTTGATTGAGCGCCGCATCCATGTGGTTGAGATCATCGATGATCAGCCAGAGTCTGCTTCTGAATATAGCAACGACTGGGAAGTCGAGTTGATCAAAATAGACTCCATCCTTGAAAACTGGGAAGACGAGCAGGCAGTCAGAGAGGCATCTCGTTACCAGCGGCGGAATACGCCTTTGCTGCCACGAGACATGAATTTCCTCCAAGTAATCCTTGAAGAAGAGGACAGACAAAATGAAAAATAAGACTACTGATATCGTAGAGGAATTACCAGATGATCTCGCTGAGCAGCTGGATATCGACTTCTCTGAAGACATCTTGGACGCTGCAGAGAAAGAAATCGAAGATCTCCTGAAGGAGACCGGCGGCGACTACCGTCAAACGCAAAGCACCCTCTTACAAAAGCTGGCGTTGTATCCTGCCGGAAATTTCCCCGTATCCGAATACTCGATGTATTGCGATGACAGCTGGATAATATTTAAAGGGCCAGATGGCGAAGTTACTCGCATCAACTTTGACGCCATGTCAGAACATGGCGTATCCATCAAAAAATCAATCGTATATCATTTAATTCCTGATTTCGCACCATTTGCGGGTATCCGGTCGTATTTAACTACACTGAACCACGCTCAGAACTTTCGGCGCGTCTACAACTATGTTCTCGTAGATAATAATCTCACAGAAGATGCTGACTCATTATCTTTCATTACGCCAAGGCTTCTGAACGACGCACTTGACAGGTCAAAACTAGCCCCTCAATTCACTCATTACCATTATCTGTTTCTGCACATCCGCTTCTGGATTTCTCTCAGCGTACAAAAATTGATTCCGGAGGAAAATCGTTTATCAGTATCGCCAACTACCGTAGACACACCTGAGCGCAGGAAAGACGTTATTCGGAATTTTACGGGATCCATTGCAAGCTGGGCTCCCTACACCGAAAGCGATCTGAAAAAGCTCGTTGAGCACGCCTTATTCTGGACTGAGAAGGCGATGCCGCGTGTTAAAGAAGCTTCTGATTATATCAAGTCCCGAGAATTCGAAGTCACCTGGTCGAAAACGATCACTCGAAGTGCGGAAGATTTTGATTTAGAAAAAAATCTGAATGTAGTAGTTGCTAGTAAGCAGATTCTAAAACTTCAAAAGACTAAGCGTGAATACAATAACCAGGCCCCTTTCTGGCAGTATTCATGGACTCGCAGCTTTCAACATTCGCTCACCCACATACGGGACGCACTCTACATATTGCTGGCACTGGTTACAGGGCTGCGAGTGAGTGAACTTGAAGCGCTTAAATTTGATCACGTCGTTGAAACAAAGAACGGAAAATTCAAGCTACAAGTCACCCGATATAAAACTAGCCAAGACCCCAATTACAAAGGGGATACGTCTTTCATCCCACTTCCAAAATTTATCGGAAGAAAGGTAAAGGATTTCGAACACTTAAGATACGAACTTGACCAAAAAAGGGAAGGCTATATTTTTCAATCTATGCTCGGTACGAAAAAAGTCGTGCGAGAAGCGTCTATAAAGACAGAGCAAATTACGAAGCGTCTTCAACAACAGCTAGGTATCGACCGCGTCCATACTCATCGCTTCAGGAAAACCATTGCCGAAATTCTTATCAACCGCAGTGAACGGAATGTAGACATCATCCGCCTGTTGTTTGGTCATGCCAGCTATGCGATGACTCTAAGGTACATTGGCCGTAATCCTTACATTGTTCAGAGTGTTGCCAAGGCGATTGAGGAGAACTATATCCAAGAGTTCACCGATATCATCACATCGGTAAAAAGCTCAAGCTCGTCTGGCATCAATGCACAACGTCTCGTCGAAAAAATTGCTGCTCGTCCAGAGTCGTTCTCTGGACAAAGCCTCAAGGTTACAATTTTCACCTACGTCACCCATTTGCTTTCGTCCGGCGAACCTCTGTTCATTCACCGTACGGCCGTAGGCACTTACTGCGTAAGTACGGAAGTGTACTCGTCTCCCGATCTTCCGCCATGCCTGGCCCATCACCGAACTACGGTTAAGGATGCCCTTCCGGAACCACTCCATTGCGATACGGCATGCCCACACGCATTGATCGTCGGTAAGGCGGCACAGGCATTGAAGGACAACACGAACTTCTATCAACAGATGCTGGACAAGGCAAGCGACACTTTATCGGAGACCTCGAAAGCGATGCTGCGACTAAAGGTATTGGAAAACACCAAGCACCTCGAAGCATTGAATAATAATCACGCTTACAAAGTTATTCCTTCAGTGGGTATCAGCGTATGAGTAGCCAAGCCACACGCGACAAACTAATTGGCATCATCAAAGAGCACCAACTCAACCACGGCCAATCTAAACTTCCTATAGCTAAACTTGCTGACCTGGCGGGCATTAGCCGCCAGGCTTTCAACCGCTATTATGGTGATTTAAAGAACTACTCAATTGGCAAAGAATCCGTTGCTAAGTTATTTGCCAATGACAACGAATCACTCGGCGAGATGATCGAGAACAAAGAATCTATGATTCTGCGGCTGGAGCAGGAACTTGCAGCAACCAAAGCTGCACATAAAGCCGAACTTGAAGCTGCAATCTCGAATCACATTTCAACACTGATGAACAACGATATTATGGCGTTCGAGGCCGGACAACTTACAGCAACTCTCACGGGCCAGAGCAATCACAATGCCTACCTTAATAAACGGGTAACCGAGCTTGAAGTAAAAAATGCGAAGCTTACGATGGAGGCCGTGACTTCCGCCCACGCCACCAGCTCCAGTTATGCGGTGAAATCTGACAAAAACTTTATTATATTTGATCTGGATCTTTCGTCAGCTAAAAAATCATATGCAACCTCAAGCGACTTCGATGCATATGAGGACGCTAAAGAAGCAGCAATCACGAATATCACGAAGAATTTGATAAAACTGCCCAATCCGGAAAACATTGATATCGTACTCTTTCAGGATAAATATATTTCAGACTTTGATGCTTTCTGCACTAAGATTGCACCCTATCAAAATCGCACCACCGTTGTTGTACGTCTTCCAATTTACAGTCGAGAAGAGCTACAATTTATACTTAAAGATCTTCAGCAGATATCTAGCATCTCAATACATGTGCCTTTCACCGCGTCGAAAACAACAACATCGGCAAATCGCAGGTTTGGCAATCGCGATATCCCTCCAGAAGAGTTAAAAGATGCGGATAACGCGAAGCCTCCATCTATCACATGGGGCTTTGAACAAGTTATATTTTTCAGAGTTCGGCAGGGCGAATGATGCCAGATTTTGAATTCAAAGAAATTAGCTACTATAGCATCGACCTCAATCTAGAGGTCAAACATCAAGTTATCATTGCAGGTTTTAGAAAAAAGAAACTCTTACTGAGCATACCAAACTTATACCTATATGAAAAAACTCGCTCATCTAAAGAAACATCAAAAAGGTATGCTACCTTAATCACTAAATTTTATAAATTCTTATCGAAACTTCCAAGATTTAACTCTGTAAGCCCCGGCGACTATCATTTCCACGTCATAAACGCTGATTTAAAAAAATGGCAAGTATATCGGCAGATAAACCGCGTTAAAAACGGTAGTGCTCATCCGAGCTCTGAAACCATTTACAATGATGCCTGTGTCGTATTATATTTTTTTAAGTGGCTACACGAACGCCACATCCCTATTAACGTAACCATTCATCTCAAAACCTGGATCGCCAATTTTAAAGACAGACGACTTCTGAGTTACATTGAGACGAAAGCAAAGCAGGTACTGGACGCCGACTCTATTCGCGTGCTTGATAAAGAGTCCAGACAAAAAAGAGCTATTCGTCTAATATCCAATAATGATATTCATACTCTTCTATCTTGCTACCCCGACATGGTATACAAAACGCTTTTCAAATTTGCCCTTGCAACAGCAATGCGCCCTATGGAGCTGGTAAAATTTCCGTACATGGGAAATGGAAAAAACCGCCACATTCTTCCGTACAGCGAGATGAGCAAAGCTGATAAGACTTTTAAATACTCTCTCATTGGCAAGGGGAATAAATTCAGAAAGATCATCATTCCGGCATACGCCTTGAAAATGCTTGATTCTGAATACATCAAAACTGAATACCAAGCTCGCGCCAAGCTTTATAAGGAACGCTTTGGAAAAAAATGCCCGTTGTCAATACTCTTCTTGACATCGGAGGGCGTTCCCGTTACTCAAACTATGATAGCCCAAGCGACCAACTATGCAAAAAAGCTAGCATTCAAAAAAGATCCTGATTTCCAGATGAGCAATAAGTTTTATCATACTAGGAAATGGTGGCCGACCCTTATGATGATTCAGCATCACAACGGAGACGGTATTCTTGAGAAAAACGCAGAGGTCATGGATCTCGCGATCACCGAGGTAATCATAAATCAGCTTGGCCATGAAAATCCAACAACGACCTATCAGCACTACCTTGTTTTGGGACGATTTCTCGTTATGGCCAGAAAGGGTATCACTCATGAGCATATACATGAGAAGACCATCAATATATATGACGCTATCGCTGAGTACTCCTGACAGTCCATATGAGAGTTTTTTTTCAGACAACTCCTCATCAGCCCAACAGACCTTCCGCCTGGGAAGAATCTTGGAATCGAGGGAGCCCTTTTCACCAATTCTCAAAAGCTCGATCTTGCATCCGCTTATTCAACATCCTCCTCCTTTACTAATCCAAAGCAGGTCATATACCGGAGGTCTGCCGGGTCAAGACCTTTCTGCCACCCCAGGTGCGACTACAAGCGACCTCGACCCTATGCTTCGGGTCGATCTAGTTGAGCAGTTAGGCTGAAGCTCGTCTATCCATACCAATCATCGCATCCAGCTAGGAGTATTGTTTTCTAAGCATCACCTCTCGGAACGGCAGTCGTGAATTAAGCCTTCGTCTTGACCTGCGGGCTTTCATGCTCAAGCCGTCAGCCAATCGGGCTGCGCACTCCGCTCGGCTCTCGGAACCGACTCGAGATCATCGTAGGCGGATGTAGTGGTGAGTTGTGGTGTACAGCGCCGCGCTTTGGATTGCCACCGACAGCAAGTGTCTCCACGTCCAAGAGTACGAATGAGGGCAACTAGACAACAGCGGCAGGTATGCTAATTTAAGAGCCATCGGTTCACTGGATCGAGCGGTCGGTTCGCAAAAGGCCATGGGCCTCAGGTTGTCATTCCTCACCACGCAGGCTTTCGACAAGAGTCAGAGAGCAGCCGACATCCTGACCCTGGAAAAATGCCGTGCGCGTTCCTATCTATCCGTTCGATCTCGAGCGGAATCGCCGCTTCAAACGTATTGCGAATACCCTACGTTCCAACTGGCCTATCATTGATGGTCTCAGCCTCATGGTGGCCCACGAAGTCCTCGCTTCAGGGCTTGGGTATCGTGACTTTCACGACCTATTGAAGTCATCAAAAACCTGCCTGCCCGATGCTCCCGTTCCCTCATTGGCAGAGGTGCGGGATTCCGTCAGTACGGCGATCTACCTGCACGCGAAACTTCACGAAATTGCTGAGATTGATGATGGGGCAATAAACTCGTTGGTGATGGCATTGCCACTGCACGAGCTTTTGGCCTTCAAGAGCTTTCGCATGAAGCAGGAATCAAGTGCGAGTTCAGCGCCCGCGCGTAGCCAGCCAGACCTCCTTGATTTCGAGGTCTCGCGCGCCCCGAACCGCTCCTTGCTGATCACGCCCTTGAGCCAAGAAGATCTCAAAGCCCTCGCAGAGGCAGTAGATCGTATTACCAGTCTTCGCGATCGTGCACTGTGTGTCGTCGCGCTGTCAGGAATTCGGCAAGTGGAACTCTTACATCTCAAAGCAGGATACATTCAAGGTGATGGTTTGGTTTTCGATGGTTTTAAGGCTTCGATTTCCAGACCCAAGCGAATGACGTACAGGCTGCCCGCATTAAGTACAGCGGTGCTGTCTCAGTACGTAGAAGAAAGTGGGCTTTCCGACGGGGACTACCTGTTTACCTCCTACAAGAACACGAATCATCCTATGACTCAATTTGAGCTCAAACGGATTTTGCGGGCTTGGTGGCTGGAAGCTCAAATCGTTCCATAGAGCGTGTCCATTCGGGCACTACGAGAGGCGTTCATCATGTGTGCCATCCCACATCGTTCAGTCCCAACCCGCGACGCGCTGGCTGCTGCAATGGGCCATCCTTGGCCTGGGCTGTTGTCGCAATACATTCGCGGGATCGATAAAACGCCCAAGGCCTGACATGCTTGCTTGAGCGCTGGGCTTCGTTCATCGAAGCCCAGCCGCTCGACATTCCTGTTCTGATGCAACTCACAACGTGGTCGACTTTTCACGCAAAGCAATATGGAAAAATTTAGCCATGGATCTCATCGGTATGCTTCTAAGATACTGATATTTCGTCGGAAAAATAATCTTTCGCGGCCCACCAGCTTGACCAAAATCCTACCTACGGCTTTATTTCCTTAATCGTAGAGGAGAAATGTGTATGCCAGCTTTGTTCTATCCCGAGTGCGATCCTGTAGAACCCGGTGATGCCCCTCATCACATCATTTACAGCTGCCTGCAATGGAAAGGCCCGAATCTCGAAGCACTACCGCACGCCGCCAAACAAACCTTTTGCTTCCTGTACGGAGACTTTTTGGATGACCGCGTCATCAAGGCGTTGGAGCACATGCACATTCGCGGCGCCATGTCCCCGGTGAAACTGATCGCGTTCCACGACGACTGCCTCAGCGTCTTTCTCGACAGCGCCACCACGAGCGACACGATTCCTGCCCTTGAGGCGATGTGGGAAAAGTTCGTGGCGATTGATCCTATTCGGTTATATCACGTCAGTTTTTCCAGTGAGGCTGACGTCTACGCAGGCCGCTCGGACTATCCATACTGGGGGGTTGTTCAGGAGATTCTGGAATCGAATTCGTTGGGTATCGCCGACTATGAACCGCCTGCCTTTGATCATGGCGAGGACGAGATCAACTCTGATGAATGGCCGTTTTCTACTCCGTTAGGAGTGTGCGGTCATACCGGATTAGCCCCCTCCTCCCAGTCTGAATCGTCATATGGTCAGTGCTTCACATGCCTCTTCATCAAGTTCCACACCGATCCGAAGACCTGATCCTACCAAGGACGTCTCCGACTACTTTCGGCGTACTGCCGCAGTCACGTTAGTCAAATCACACACGGACATCAGCATGCTGACAGCAGAACAGATTAAGCTGAAAGGGATGTGCTACTTCGGCCATGAAGCTCTGGAGAAAATGCTCAACCCGGTGGTCGCCAAGGGCCAGTGTGGAGGTCATGACAGCCTCGACTGCCTGACCCTCTACGACGCGTTCCTGGTGATCGTTGGGGCGGTTGAGGGCTATGCATGCAGCGTCACTGCTTTCCGAGCATTCAAAGGGTTTTTGGCGGTCGAGCTGCGGCAAGATCAGGCGCTAGTGACGACTACTCTTTGGGGTACATGCAGTTTCTTCAAAGGCTTAGGCGTATTGGGTGACGATGACGTTCTCTGCATTATGAATTCCACCACGATTCAGTGTGACGAGAGCTACCTAGCCTGTAACCCATCTGCAGCAGCACTGGAGCATTATCGATCCTGGTACACAACATCGGAGCCTGGCGTTGGAGTGCACTTTAACCTAGCCGCGATCCACCCACATCTGAGTGAACAATCCCAAGATCACCTCAGCCCACTACTCGCCGCATACTTCGCCGGCTTGGGCGGTTATCAAGCATCGTTGGATGCAGGCCTGATCCAAGGACTGCTCCAGGGGCTCGTGCATCAAAACCCTCAGACTGAATTCAGTGAACTGCGCTTGGGCAGCACGGTAAGCAGACAGTTTGTTTCAGATGCCAAGCGTCACTCTGACCTGCAGATGGAATCGGCTGGCTACTCCGCACGCCAGCAAAGGCAAAATTGGAAATTCAATCTTGATGTGATTGTAAGGTTTTTCGTGGCAAATGGTTTTCTTGCTCTAACAAGGTAGAGGCTGCAGGGCCATCTGCTGTTTTCTTCGTTGATGCTTGTTTTGGCATGCTCCTCCGGAGCCGGCTGTCGTGAACCAAGCCTCTGCTATCGCATCGTCTTGGCCCGCTGGGCTTCCATCCTCATGCCTGCGCGCTCCGCTTGCCCAGCCTACTGCACCGAGACCACGAGTGGCGCGGCCTGACCAAACCATGTGTCAGCTCAGGCGTTACAGAGCAGTGCAAGATCTTCTGCCGATGACGCGATCCGAGGATTTCTCTCAACGGTGCCAGCGAGTAAGCTCCTGGTAACGGAAAGCATCAATCGGATTTTGAGCGGGCGCATCGGAGGTGCAACATGGGCTGGCTGAATGCACTACTTGAACGGCTCTTCAGGGACAGACGCCCAGAGTGGGAAATTCGGCGCGAGAAGGAGTTCATCCAAGCAGCGAATCAGCTCAGAACGTTGCGAGTGACACCCCGGGGTGGCATGTCTATAGACCCCGAAGAAATTCGGGATCAGATCATCGCGGCTCGTGAAGAATACAAACATCTCGTGCACGGAACCAAAGGCTGACCCGATTTGAGGAAGCGACGAAAGATCAGCGCCATGAATACTCCAACACCAGCAGAGGTCATCCGGGTGACGCATGACAGATAGCGTTAAGGCTGACACAGCCAAAGTCGTCAGATTGGTCAGACATGCCCAGAGCGCGGCGAATGCTGGCCTATCGACAACGGCTCCCGACACCATTCCTCTGACTGACCTCGGTCGGCTACAAGCGCAGGCCCTTGCTGACAGTATGACGTCGGTACCGGATCTCATCGTTGTCTCTTCATTTGAGCGCGCCAGAGATACCGCGATCCCTACAGCCAAGCGGTATCCCAACGTCCCGTTCGAGATTCGGGACGTTGAGGAATTTACGTACTTGAGTCCAGAACGCTTCGCAGGCACTACTCAAGCTGATCGAAAGCCGATGGTTGATTCCTACTGGAGCGCGGGAGATCAATTGTTGATAGATGGCCCTGGAGCCGAGTCATTTGTTGAGCTGCTCGAGCGAGCTAAGACGATGCTGGATCAGTTGGCGCATTCAGATGTCATGAGCGTGCTTATCTTTAGCCATGGCCAGTTCATTCGAGCAGTGGCCTGGCTTATTAAGCACGGTGACGAGGCCGGCTCACCAGATATGATGAGGCGCTTCCGAGAGCTTGATGTTGGTGAGCCGCTGGTAAATTGCGCTGGGTATGAGATCGTTTTGAAAGACGGCCAATGGACGGTTGAATTTCAGCTCTGCCAAGATGGCGTTGTAAAATTCATAGACCATTTTTGCACCGATCAGTCCACAGGGCACGTCCCGCTGGCTCCGATGTCTCGAGAAGTACGAGACTTTATCGCACGTTCGAAATCTACTCGAGGCATGCCAGAATAGCTGTCGGCAGACCAATGCCCCGTAGCCCACTTCCACGCCCTAGAACTTACCTTCGCCTTTCAGCAGCTCAGGGTATTGCCTCTCCAGGCTGACCTGCCATTTTTTCCAAGATCCTTCCAAGTTGCCATCGGCGATGACTTCTATGGAGTCTGTGAGCTCGTCCTGCATCTGTTGGAACACAGTGTCCAAGGTTGGATGATCCCCGGCTTCTCGAAGCTTGGTGATCAACTCAAGCAGCTCTGCCCCTGTTGCCAATGGCATTTGGAGGTTGCAGTACACAGTGTCGTCGTCGCCCATTGTGCCCATATCGATTCTCCGCGCTCATGGGTTGAGAGCCTAAATGCCCGCCATTTGGGCGTGCCCCACTGGGGTCGGCTGTCGTAAACCGAGTCTCGGCGTTGCCTCCGTCTCGGCCCTTCGGGCTTCCATCCTGCACGCCTGCGCGCTCCGCTTGCCAGTAGCTAGCTCAGCAGCGCTCAGATCGGGAGTTCGGGCGATGGCCTTGTGATTGCAAAGCCCATCTCCGCGTAGCGCCGATGATGTAACTCGCATGCTCTCAACGCCGCGCTATGTCCGTCAGGAGGCAGTACACCCATTTCCGCGACGTAATCCGCAGGATTAGTCGCTCTGAGGACAACCAGTTCGTCAAAGTTTTCTTGGGCTTCAGTGGTGCGCCTGGAGATGATCTTCCGAGCGATTTCCAGCTGTGCCGTGCTAGGGCCGTTGTCCCAGTAAAACTGCTTGAGATCCTTGTAGATCTGTAAGTGACGGCTATCAAAGCCACCGAGATGCCGGTTGGAATCAAAAGGGTACTGGTCACAGTCGTACTGGTGGAGCACGAAATCCTGCAAGAGGTAAGCGGTACCATACTTACCGTCAACGAGGATGTCACGGTACTGCTCATAGGGTGTTTGGATCATCTGCCTACGCCCTCTCCTGTGCGGCATCTTTCAACCGCAAGATGTTGACAAAATTTTTAACCCCACGATTATCACCACTTGGCCTGATACTTGTCGAGTGCTATTAAGAGTATGCTAACTGCATACCCTTTAGTTGCTTGATAGACTTAGCTCCTGCTTTGAAACCTCAACCGGTAATACTCATCAGGCCCAATTCTCCCCCCTCAACCAATTTGGTTACGGCATGAAATCGATATGGAGAAATTACCTAACCTCTGACCTGAGGCTTAGGTACACCCAGGTTGAGATCTATGCCTGAACAACGGCTGCGAGTTTCGATAGCATCCTACCTTTCGCTGTGTCCATGCCTAGAGGGCGAGCCCCTTCTTGAGGACTTCCCAAGCCAGCTTAGGCCCAGCATTTTCCGCTGCCTTGATCACCTTGCCCAGGAACACAAATTCCTCTTCACGATATGGTAGGTACAAAGTCGCGCCAGTCTTGTGACCAAAATGCTCACTCATATGGGCAAGAAGATTCGCCGCATGATCAGTTCTCTTACCGACGCTATGGAATCGAACGTACTCAACCAACGCGTTACTGGCCATCATGTAAGCGGGCACTTCACTCGCCCGCCCCGGGTCACCCTGCCACCAGACGACCACGTATGCATCTTCTGGCTCGGCCTCGTCTTCTGCCGTTGCTCTGATCAATGTTCCGTCGCGCAGTGAGCGAGCAGCTAGCTGATGATTGATTTCTTCTGTATGGAAAAGAGGTGCTAGATTGCCGATGAAGACAACAACCCTCTGAGATGAATAAGTCACGCCACCGTCCTATTTACGTTCGCAGCGATTCAATACGATGCTCCGCCACGTGCCGCATTTCTGCCTGCCATTTTCTAAGAAAACTATGCCAATCGTGCGCGTAGAACCCCTCAGTCACCCCTGTCGAGCCAATGCTCGCAGCCAAAAATCGAGATCGCCAAGGCTGAGGAATGGCCTCAACTCGCACGATGTTGAGAGTTGAGGCGTGAGGCTCCACCGGAACCTGAACTCGAACCTCCTCCACATCGGAGATCCTCATTACCAACGCGGCATCATCAATTTCTACTTGGTCAATTTCTTCGAGAACCTGGACAAGCTCCCGCGCTGCATCATCGCCAGGCTGCAGGCCGGCGAGGCGCCAGAGAGCCCTCCGCCTTTTGGTTTCGCGGTTTTGAATGTCGTTGTTCCCTTCCACCGCAATGGCTCCTCATTGCTTGAGAGTTGGTGCAAGCTCACGATATAGACTAGCTAGCAGCAGGGCATCCAGGAGCGCGTGGTGTGGGAGCTCCGGGATGGTCATGTCACCTATGTCGTCCGCCTCAAGCTCGCGAAACAGACGAATCAGATTCGTTGCTTGGTTGGTCACGTTCGAAGGCCAGCGGTGATCTACGTATGCGAGCTGACAAAAGAAGTCCCAATCCCACTCGGGTGCATCGGAACAGATCTCGAGGTTGCCATTGAGGTTGCCTAGGAAGGCCAGTAACAACTCCTGGGCTTCGGCCATGGTCTTCCCATGCTCAGGTAGATCCAGCTGCGGCAGGACGTTCTCGAGCACGAACTCACTGCAGTCCTCGACTTGATATGTGTCTGTAAGCTCCACGTAGAATTCATCGCCGCCTTCTGACACCAAGGCCAACGAAATCAGCTTTGTGTCCTCGTTGAGCTGTGTGAACTCACAGTCTAGGAATAGCTTCATGAGTTGGTCTCTCTGACAGCATCCATCACACGTTGAAATCCTCAGCGCGTCCCGTCGCCAGTGGATGAGCGTCATATGCTTTGTCAGCAAGATCAAGCAGTCTTGCCCATGCGTTCTCGTTGATAGCCTTCATGTCAGCGCAGGCGTTGACGTAGCCCGTTGCCGAAGCGAAACGAAAGATGACGTCGGCCACGGTGGCTGCTGCGCTGATCGAGTCGATGCGGATGATGGCCCTAGTCATCGCGTACTCAGTGCTTCCAAGCGTTTCAATCGTGTCCATAGCGCTGCCCTCCTGGAAGTTCGAGACATTGATCATAGCGCTCATTGAGAAGCTATGTGCCTACGCTCGACCCAGATGGATCTACTGCTACCATTGCGCGAAAGAGGGCTGGAGAGACGCCGATGATTGAAACCGACGGAAGTAGAGGGCCTTCACCTCCGCTCACCGCCAGGGATGTGAGCCAGGTATTGCGGGAGGTTACTTTCGGACGCCGCTTGATGGCCAAGGTAGGTAAGCAGACGTGGGACGAAGTCTATGCCTGCCATTATGTCGTCGATGTCGAGGGATGGCGTATCACTCTGTACAACGACTGTGATGAGCTCGACTACTGCGAAGAGTGCGTCAGCCTGGATGGGCGGCGCTGGTCGTTTGACTCTGGAGATCGCTTTGGCACTGATCCGATTGCACTGCTATCAGTGTGGGAGCATCAGACCCTTGAGAAACTGCTGAAGGCTCTCTAGCGGTCGGTTTTTCTTCGGCCACGACGACTGCCGCAGCCGCGCATCTTTTAACACCTATGTCAGCGTACATAGCCTTTAGTAAGCATCCCAGTCGTCGTAGTGCTCGTCGGACTCTGGCTGACCATCATCGCGCTGCAGGTCTTCAGTCATGAATTCGACACGACAAACCTTATGCCTTACCAGCGTGTCAGGCACGTACTCAATCGCAGGCTTCTGCGATGGGGAGCTGCTAAGCAAATCATCTAGGTTGGTGAAAGTAGTTCGAGGCTCGAGTGAAGCCACCGCCGCATGATTAAAAAGGGTCAGGTTAGTGCCCTTCCGCACTTGAGCGGATTCGAACAGTACACCGTCGAGCGGCGGGTCGAATTGTGTAGCTAGGAACTCCGCCATCACTTGGGTAGCCAGGTATTCGTGTTCCTGGTTCGGAAGCACAGGAACGGTAATTTTTGCGTGGAGCGTTTTCAAGAAAATGCGCCTACCTATTTGCTCTTCGTAGCTGGCTTCAAACGCACTCAACGGCCTCGCTTCGTAGGCTTCATCCAGTGCGATGAAATCAAGGACGCGAACGGGTCTTGTGAGTTTGAATTCGCCGCTTACGACTCGTCCTCCGACTGGCGGGCGAAGCTCGGCGACACAAGTCTTTCGGTCAAAAGCTCCATAAAAAGCGGCCAACCCTTTAGGGTTCATTCGGCCAGCACCTGCGGACTCCTTGGGTGGAGGGCCGAGTTCTGCTGCAGGCTTACTAATGATCGAGTCGTATTCTGAAGCGGAATCACAGCGCCTAGCACGAAAGATCTGGTCGTCGACAAGCTCTCTGACAACGGACATCGAGCCATCAGGGCTTTTGAAGGATGAAACTCCTTGAAACAGCCAGTCCAGAAAACCCCTGGCATGCTGACTAAAAAACCGATTTCCATGCTTCATTTCGTTCTGAAAATTCAGCCATCGAGCTTCTGCATCCCTTGGTCGAATCACTCTCCACTCATAGTTTTCCTCATCGCTGTACCTCGCTTCGCCTCCTTGCATGATGTCGTAAGGGGAGCCTTCGTTCAGGTCGCAGAGCACACGCTCTACGACCGGGTCATCCTCATTCAAGCCAAGCAATTCTGCGAGATGGAAGACAAGGGGATCCCCGGTCTGCTCGGTCTCAGAGCGCTTACCATTGTCATCGTACTGATCGTATATCGCTCCAGGGTGGCAATACTTCTGGAGGACATCGTCGACCATGTTGACCAGGCCTTCTAACGGGATTGCCTTACGCCTTTTTAGGCAGAACGAGCACTCCGCAGTCACGCCGGTTCGCCTAATCAACCCAATGAGATAGGCTTCTTTCAAGCATTGGTGGCAGATCAGGTCTTCGTCCATGGGGCTGTGCCTAGCAGAGTTCAGATAGCGGTGATTCTAAATCACAGAGTTGTGGCCCGATGAAAATTTGCTGAACTCCCAGTCGCCGCCTTCAGAGTCTCTCTTTAGGTGGCTACCCCTGGCATGGATTTTTCAGCTGCTAACCAATCCAACGCACCACTGCCCATGAAAGCCTCCTGTGGCGTCTATGCGGATTCAAGAGAACCTTTCGACGGTGGCCACACGCCATATTATGAGCTAGACAACCAGAAAAACTCTCAGCATTATTCATCATTGCCTAAAAGCTTGCCTAGCAAGCCGAGTTTTTGCTCAACGATCAGCCCTCATATCAAAAAACAACGCTTTAAACCTACCTCTCGAATGGGGAAATGCATGGATAAAATTTCCGAACACACCCGCCAAGGTGGCATACTTTCAAATGCCATGTTTGATGTTGAGCATGCGCTGGGAATGTTTGCCTACAGCTACTGTACAATTCCAGCTCAGGCAATCTACGATAAAGAACTATTGAAACCTATGATGGATGTTATATCCACCTGCCACATCTACATAATCGGCTACACACCCATAATAAACTTTATCGATGCTAATCAAGACGGCGAAAAGCTTACTTTGGATTTCAGAATTCTCAGCAAAGATCATTCTGTCTCCTATGACATACCTGGATTAACTCTCAAAAACAGAGAAGATGCTCCCTATTTGGAAGACGAGGACGGAGAGGCATACTGGCCGTCTGCAACAGAAACTCAAGCTAGACTAAACATCGAGTCAGATGGTATTAATTTTGATGTCAAATACATTGGCCAAGCCTATGGCCAAGATGGCTCAAGGAATGCTATAGATAGGCTTTTGAAGCATGAGACGCTGCAGAAAATCGCCTTGAAAGGGGTTCCGGACGGCTACAAGCTCTCCTTGCTACTGCTTGCTATACAGCCAACAAACCAACTGATAACCATGATGAATCCATTTGCGAAAAATGGAGATAGTGGAGATTTGAGAATACAGCAGGGACTTAACAAAGCGCAGAATACCACCGAGGCAGAAAAAATATCTCTGTATGAAGCGGCCCTTATTAGGTACTTCTATCCAGAATACAATAAAGAATTCAAGGACAGCTTTCCATCTACAAACTTGAAGATCCTTCATGACTGCTACGATAAGGATTTCAGCGCCGTAGTAGCGGAGATATGTATAGATGAGTTGCCTTTCATGCTGTGCTCACAAGAGGTCAGGCCAAAGCACTATCATGTAATTAAGCATTACTTGCACAAAGAGGAAGATCGAAGGATGTTTTTCGGGATGTGATCAACCGATGCCGTCAAGCACTTTCGAAACAGTCACCGGCTTCGGATCTCTTAGTCCCCGGTGCGACAGTTCTCAGAGTGCTTCGCGCCGGAGATTCAGACGTTCAGAGCACATCAGCCGTGCTTCATATCTCGATGTAAGTCCTCCAGAAGGCTTCTACAAAGGTTGGCAAGGGCAAGAGCGCTCTGCTGCGGGAGAACTATTAATCAGCACTATGCCACAGCCGCCCTACGGTACTACTTGGCAACCCCAGCTGTCGGCAGACCTCCGATTGAGACAGGCCTGCCTCTTTCAATTCGCGGATCGCATTGAGCTTCACTTCCGCAGCGAGCTTTCTGGGTGGCGTGAGCTTTTGAGGTTCGCCAGGTAGCTCCTCGTCAAGAACACCTAGCTGTTCCAATTCTGTGAGCGTGTCAGTCAAGGCTGCACGTGCAGTCTTACCATCATGGGCTGCAGCCACAAGCGTGAGAAACGACAGGGGCGTTAAGCCCAGCGCGTGAGCTAAATCGGCGCTGAGGTCGACACTGGCAGACGTCGTCGATGCCTCCAAGCGACTGATGTGGGCTTGGTCGGTTTGGGTTTGGAGCTCCGCCTGCGATAAGCCACGCCTAACTCTCAGCCACTGCAACGTTGCTGCGTATGCCTTGCGCAAGGACATCCAGGCGATCCTCTCCAAAAAGGAGACGGTATGCCGGGTTTGATCGTTCCCACTCAAATGTATATAGTCATGGTCGTGGGAATCGTGGGTTTGCCATGGGGTGATTAAGCCCCGGTGACTCGCGGTGAACTCCTCCTATCGCCATGAGGATCATCAATTTATGACTAACTCTCCTGAGCCCGAGCTGCTGCAGGAAGGTCAGATTTCGTCCGCAGGCACGACGCTGTCTAAATCTGAGGTAGAGGCATTGGTGGCTGAGTGCTTCGGTCGCAAGCCTTATTGCTTGGTGGAGGACTGGCTAATTTTTCACGTGGACGAGCCTCCTGAGTCGCTTGCCAGGGTGCGAGCCATGGGCCTGCAGACAATGTTCCTTTATTCCCATTGCGTCACCTACGACAGCCAGGGGCGGTTCCCTCCTGGCGGTTGGGTACGCTCGACGTTGTGCAAGTCCTTTGATGGAATTTGCCTGTTTGAGACGCGGAACACCGTCTACGTGCTGGTGGGCCAGGGACGCGAGATGAACGCCTCGCTGAAGACAATATTCGGCTTATGCTAATTGCAGGTGCGCCAGGCGGGCCTGCTTCACACGAGAGACACGATGTTCCGGATTCACATGCAAGACCTGGCTGGCCCTGTTGGGATGTTTGGAGACAGCCAGGCGCACTTTCACGCGGTGTCACGATCTCTCGCAACGCACTGGTATCACGTCAGTCTCAAGCGCCGGCATGAGGGGCAATTCCGGGCTTATGAAGAACTGGTCAGCGATGAGCCTCGTCTTGTAGAGCTACTCATTGCTCAGGACGAGAGTATGGTTGTGCAGGAAGTCTAGGTCGTCACGCCGAGCTGGATGAACAAAAGCTCGAGCTGGAAGATGGAGAAGTTGAGCACCCTATCCATGGGCTTCAACCGAGTAGATGTGCCGATCTGCGTCCTGGAAGTTGAAAGCGGTGAGGTGTACGTCAGCACGCATCAGCGTGACCTCGATGTCGGCTCCCTGAGCGACGTGAAGGAGTTCTACCGGCGCACTGCTGCGACCACTGATATGGCTTCAGCGGCGGAGGTTGTGTAGCCATGGCCGAGATCAACACTGTTGCGGTCGACTTGCACGTTAAACGCTACTCGGACTTTGACCTGCTTCGCCTCGCCAGAGCAGCAAGCCAGGATTACGACGGGCTGGTTAGTGCGTTTCTGGTAGGTGTCCACATTCATGCCTGCAGCGCCGTCGGCGTTGTCTTCAGTCACATTTCCCCAGGGCCATACCAACGATTTGCGGATGGTCGTCTGATTCGAACATCGGATATTCAATCTGTGACGAAGCAAGGCAGGTTTTGGGTAATCAACACAGTCAACTCGAAGTACGTTATTGCGACGTTCAGGCGTGATGTGGGACGGCGTAGCCTGCGTGAGTTCATCCGTATAGCCGAAGACAGGTATTTGCCAACGCCTGATCGCCTCCAGTAGCTCCTCGTTGTCCCCGTCTCGGGCCGGCTGTCGTAAACCAAGTCCCGCTTTAGCGGGTCTTGGCCCTAGCGGGCTTCCAGCCTCACGCCTGCGGCCATCCTTGGCCTGCGCGCTCCTTCCGGTTTGATCGCAAATCACATGGCCGGGTCTCTACCCGACAGCGAACCTTGAGCACTATGAAGACGCCGCCATAAGTCCTACCCGAGATCGCCATTGGAGAGTTCCGTCAGCGCCATCCGCAGCTGTTTTCTGACCCTAGCGTCGATGTGATTTACTGCGGGCAATCCGGATAAGCCTGGTGGCACCCTGCTGATCGTACCCAGCAACGGCGCAGGCGATGACTGCTCCCGCTTCGCCAATAAAATGAGCTGTTTATCCAGAGGTCGTAATGCAAAGCTTGGCTATTAGTCAGATCACCACCAAACCGCTATCGATTGAACAAGATTTGGATTTGTGCAGAAGACTGGGCTGCGGGCTAGAAATTGCAGAGAGCAAGCTGTCGACTGACTACAGTAAGGCGAAAGACCAGCTTGCGCACATTAAAGAATCAGGCATCCGTATCACCTCCATACAACCAAGAAAAGTCGCTGCTTCAGGCTGCATTGCTTCGGCGGCCGTCGACACATTCTTCTACATCACTGCTCTCTGCACCACCCACCGCACGCATGCGAGATTCCGAATGTTATCGAATCATGCTACGTCAGTATCTACAGTGACTGATTAATCGCCACCCTTCATTCGCCTCGCGATCAGATATACCCCTAGGCCAATTAAAGCCGTAGACGCACCAATGTATCCAGTACTCGTCCACCCCAAACCAGCAGTGATAGCCATGCCGCCAAACCATGGCCCTAGTGCGTTCGCCAGATTGAACGCTGCGTGGTTCGATGCCGCTGCCAGGCTAGGCGCCTCATGGGCGATGTCCATCAACCGAATCCGCAGCGGAGCAGCCAATGCCAGCATAGTACCTACCAGGCCTATACCAATCGCCACACCCCACAGCGAACCTGCAGCAAAGGGAAAAAACAACAACACTGCTATCGACCACACCAGCAACACTCCTACCGCACGAAATTGCAAGCGATCGAAAAGCTTGCCGCCGACGATGTTCCCAATAATACCGCCTACACCAAATGCCGCCAGGCCGAGCGGAATCCACTCCGGTGATGCATGCGTTACCTCAAGCATCGTCGGGGCCAAATAGCTAAACACGCAGAACATGCCCGCAAACCCAATGGACGCAATGGCAAGGGCCATCCATACCTGAGGATGCTTGAAAGCGCGCATTTCCTTGATTGGATCGCTACGCAATTCATCACGACGGTTAGGCACAAAGCGCCACACTAGGGCAAGAGAGGTGATCGCGATCAGCCCCACAAGCGCGAATGCAGAGCGCCAACCGAAAAATTGCCCTAACAGCGTCGCAATAGGGTTACCTAACAGCATCGCTAAGGTAAGCCCCATCATCACTCGTGCCACGGCGGCGGCTCGCTTGTTTGCAGGCACCATGCTTGATGCTACTACTGCGGCAATACCGAAAAAGGCGCCGTGAGGAAGACCGCTAATGAAACGAAACACCATCAGGGTCTCGTAGCTCGACGTGAACGCAGTCGCTAGATTGCCTATGGCATACAGGGCCATCAGCAGGATCAAGAGGTGTTTGCGCAGCAACTTGGCTCCGAGGATGGCCAGTAGCGGGGCACCTACCATAACGCCCAAGGCGTAGGCACTGATGGCATGCCCAACCTGCGGCTCACTTAAGTGAAGGTTGGTTGCGATGTCAGGCATCAGTCCCATGATGGCGAACTCACCTGTTCCAATGGCAAAGCAGCCAACCGCCATGGCTGCTTCCGTTTTGGAAGCGGAGCGGGAGGGTAGGACAATATCGGGGGCTAGCGGAATGGACATGAACGTCGCCTGTTCTAAAGGTGGTAAAGGAAAGAATGGGTAGCACTGACGCACCAAGGTCTCAGACACGTTCCCACCAGATTAACCTTGCAATCAACCAGCCAGATAGGCCAGCCGATGCTCACCAATGCCTGTGCACTGGGTCATGGCAGATAACGAGTTGATCTGATGATGAGCACGAACTCGCAGGCCGAGTAATCGCAGGTATGCGACACCGAAATTCCGGCCTCTACCCTGACGAATAACCCCAAAATCAACGAGGAGCGGGTGCCGGGAAGGCCGGCCGCATTAGCGAGGGATGTTCGTAAGCATATGGAATGTACTGACGCAAAGGGGAAACAATGCGTTGCATAAACTGAACAATGGAATTGGTACTATATGCTTACTCCATGAGAATCCAGATATGCGAAATCGTCCACTTTTGATATTAATGTTGATGCTCAGTGCTCTTGACCTTGCCAGTACCGGTGCATTTTATTTTTCACTTTCAGAAATAAAATCATTCTACGGAGTTAGCGAGCTCGAGCTCAACATGTTGATATTTCCGCCTACTATTATAGCGATCATACTTATTTCGCAAAACTGTCGCTTTATAGACTCGTTAGGTAGAAGGAAATTCCTGAGGTTTTTTCTAAGCGTCTACGTCTTAGGATGTGCGATTGGATTGGTCGGAGAAAATTTCATGTGGCTTCTTACCGCGCGCTGCATCATGGCGATAGGGGCAGCCGCTTTTGTAACCACTGCTCGAAGTCTTACATTCGAATTACATTCGTCAGACGAGAGAATGAGAGGGGTCAACTACTACGCTAGCGGTTTGGCCTTGGGGATGGCCTTGGGCCCCTTCATCGCCTCAAGCGTACCGTTTGGCCGTCTCATGCAGGCAGGCTTTGTAGTTTTCGGTCTTACAGCGTTAGCTTGTTTAGTCATAAATGAATTAACCATTGAACCTTCAAATGATTTCCACGCCCCTGCTCAGAGCCAGTATCAGAGCCAGCGCTCAATGGCAGCAATGCTGAGTCCGATAGTAATGCTCCTGATAATGCTAACATTCGCGCCATCCTTATACCGTGAAATGGGTACAGCGACGACATTAGTCTTAATTGGAGCGACTTGGTCGATCTACACTGGAGGAATTATATTATCAAGTTCAAAAACTCATAAATTCAGTATCTATAGTTTTTGGCGGAAAAGCAGGGCATTCCGGTTAGGAATTACTGCATTTAGTCTCTGCTTTCTGGTTATAGGATTCAACAGCTTCTATATATTCAATATCCTCAAAGATAGCAGTCAAATTACATGGGGTACGCTAGGCTCAGCCTATTCGACAGGATTTCTTTCGAGCCTGATCGCTTGGTTGGTCATGTATCACCTTCTTCCTAGAACGCAGGGCTCAAAGCCCTTCTGGATGACAGGAGTTGCTCTTTTTGGGCTGTATCTGGTTATCTTGGTTTGTATCACGAATGGTTACGGCGGAGTTAAGGCCTTTGCGCTCGGTGCTGCGGTGCTAGGCGTTGCTAGCATGTTCGTGCTGGCGTCGACGTCCATGCTGACTTTCCGAGATCTCCAGCAAAATCGCCATGAGTTCGGGCATGCGTTGCAGATTAAAAACGTGCTGAGCCAATTTTTCACGCTGATTGGTGTAATCGCAAGCCAGATCGTATTCTTGCACTGACAACCTGAATTATCGCGGCTGAAGATATCGAGGCAATGGACGATGAACCTGAACGATCTGTACTACTTTTTTTTAGTCGTCAAGCATGGCGGATTTTCAGCAGCCGAACGGTCTTCAGGGTTGACAAAATCTGCACTGAGCAGAAGGATTACCCAACTGGAAGAAAGACTACAAGTTCGATTAATCAATCGAAACACTCGAAACTTCTCACCTACCCCTGCTGGGCTGACGCTTTACGAGCGTACCCAGTTGCTTGTGCAAGAGGGTGAAGCTGCGTATGCATGCATGGCTACCCTCACCGATCATCCATCCGGACAGCTTCGGGTGCTGGCTCCAACTTTATTGGCGCAACTTAACCTCGCAACATTGCTACCTGGCTTCCTGAAAGCTTACCCAGAAATAAAAATCGTTGTGGAAGCTAGCGATCAAAGCCTGGAAATAATCGAAAACGGTTTTGATGTCGCATTTAGAAACAACAAGGACATTGATCCAAGCTCGGGGCTCATCGCAAGAACCATAGCTGAAATTGAGCTCATAGTGGTATGCAGTTCTGACAGCCCTGATATTGGAGAATTAAAAGCCCCATCAGATCTCAAAAAACGCCGCCTAACCAGTTCAGTGCTTGACCGCCTTGAAGGTGCAGTTGAATGGACTTTTATTAAAGACGGCGAAAGTCGAACAATCAAATTTCAACCATCACTGTTTTGCCTAAATCCAGCAGTACAACTGGAGGCGATCAAAAATGGAAGTCTTATCGGCCTGATCCCCAGCGTTCTTGCCGAAGCTGATATAAAAAACGGAAGCGTGTTGCGGATTCTACATGAGTGGCAAACGGAGACTTATAAAATTTACGCAGTTTACCCATCTCGTAAAAATATGAATCCCGCCCTGCGCGCCTTCCTAGATTATATGTACCTACATCTCCCAAGGCAGATCGCCGGAATTTAATTCGAGGAACAATTATGTCAAGCGTTCGCCAATTGGCCGAAGATCTATTAAATAGCAAAATTGAAATTGTTGATCTGTCACACACATTAAAGTCTGAGTTCCCGACCCTTACACTTCCTCCGCAATTTGGTCAGACATGGGCGTTCAAAAAAGAGGAAATTTCGCGCTACGATGAGCGCGGGCCAGGTTGGTACTGGAATAACTTTTCCTGCGGCGAACACACCGGAACTCATTTTGATGCGCCTATCCACTGGTACACAGGGGCCGATGCTCCAGAAAACTCAGTTGACCGTATTGACCCAAAGCGATTTATGGCTCCGGCTGTGGTAGTAGATGCTTCTCACGAAGTGACTAAGAACCATGACTGGATTCTCGAGCCCGAATTCATACTTGAATGGGAAAACGCACACGGTAGGATCACCTCTGGATCATGGTTCCTTTTTAGAACGGGCTGGTCGGAGAAAATCGATAACCCTCTCGAATTCGCGAACTTAATCGACGGCTCGCCGCACACCCCTGGCCCTAGCCAGCGCACGGTGGAATGGTTGATCGAAGAGCGTAATATCGTCGGCTTCGGCGTCGAGACCATTAACATCGACGCAGGGCAATCCGGTAGCTGGGAAGTCCCATACCCTTGCCACAACCGGATGCTAGGCGACGGTCGATTCGGTCTGCAATGCCTGAACAATCTGGAGAAGCTGCCACCAACGGGGGCTGTCATCGTCTCGGCACCCTTAAAAATCGAGGATGGCTCAGGTAGCCCGCTACGTGTATTGGCCATCTTCGACCGATAGTGAGTCTAATCCCCAACGCCTCATTCTAGGCGTTGGGGGCGGCCCTTACTCGTAGTAAAAACGTAGCCCGACTTGAAGAACGCTCTGTTCTCTCGCATCGGAAACACCATAAGCGCCAGAGATGTACGCATTCTGCCCAGTGCCCCCGGTGACCTGATAGACACCCGATACATAGCCCAGTAAATATCGATTCAGGTTATAGAAATAGGTAATACCCATCTGGTTCGCGCTTGAATCCCCAAGTTTGGCATTACCATCCATGTAAGCGTAGTTCGCGTATACGCCTGATTTATCATCGAATGGAACCAATAGGCCAAGCAGATAAGAATCAATCCCTGCGTCGCTATAGGTGTTGTTTGTCTTGGTGTATAACCCATCTAAAACAACATTTTCGAACTCATAAGCAAAACCGGCGCCGTAGTTCTCGATACCGTCTTTTCCGTCATTAATAGATTTATGCTCGGCGTTGGCGTAAGCCGCTGTCAATCTTAAAGGCCCTTTAGAATACGCAGCACTGTAACTTGTCGTGCGGCCGAAATTGTTGGAGCTATCTTTGTCGCCCTCTGCATACATGGCGCCTAACACCACACCATTGAAACTAGGGGTTTTATATTTTATAGCGTTACCCGTTGGGAAGCCGCCTGCAATCCGGTTGTAGTCGATAGAACCGAAAGGTAGCCCTAAATTGAAAGGCCCGGCGTGAACTTGAAAAAGAGAAACATAACCCAGGTTTTTACCCCAGCGCTCTGCGGAAAGCGTTTCAAACATAAAATCCCACTGCTTACCGACAAAGACATCCCCATAAGGTGTCTTTACCCCACCATACGCCTGCCTACTGAAAATGCCATGACCGGTGATACGCAAGTCCTGCAGCGAGTAGCCGGACTCAAGTTTGAAAACTCCCTTATAGCCATCCGCGATGCTGCCCTCCCCCTTGAGTCCGAAGAAATTCGGCGAAAGCCGTCCCTCCTGATAATGGTACTCCTGCTCTCCTCCAATGTTATTATGGGTATTCCAACCCACGTCAGTCAGTATATATGGCTTAAGGAAATCCTCAGCACCAGCAATTACCGGTAAGCAAAGGAGGGAAGCCAAAGCAATAGCGCTCTTCATCATCAGCCTCTTTGTATTTATGAGTTACGGCAGATTTGAGTAGGTGTTTCGAAAAGGTGGTCTATGCCACCGTTTGCCGTTCCAATTCTGTGAGCGCTTCGTACTCGACGACTATCCAAAACAGATAAATTTTTTATCCGCTTCGTGGCCTAAGTTTGCAGTTCAGTTGAGAACTGTACGACTTTCATTAAGCTCATCCGCCGACAGCAACCAAAATAAACAGAGCAATATGGACGAAACGCGTTTTGCATATACATTTTACGCAAAGAATATCCACCTAGTGCAATAATTTTTGTTTAGAACCTCGCCCTGCTTGTAAAGTTTAACCGATCAATAGTCAATTGCGAACAAACATCAAAAGCAGCGAGCCTGATCATGAGAGCATTCAACGGCGTACCGCAGCTGGATATTGATATCTTTAGGAACGACGAGTCGGGCGCTCACGCTTGGATGACGAGTATTTGCGGCCCACATGATTTGAACGTCGCCCGACCTGGCCACGTTGACTTTCGACATGTGGGACGCGTGCTCAATACAGCTACCATTGGCTACATAGAGTATGGGACGGATGCCCAGATCGACGTGTATGAACTATCAAACTTCGATAATTTTTGCATCAGCCTGCCGATTGTAGGCTCACAGGAATTGATACTCCAAGGAAAAAGCATTCTCTCTGATCAAAATACCGGATGTATCATCGCTCCATTTCAGGCTCAGCGTCTTTCAATGGACAAGCTTTGCAAAAAAATCCAGCTTACCCTTCCATCAGCGCTCTTACACGAAAAGCTTGAACATCTCCTAAGACGCCGAGTAGCCAGCCGCCTTGAATTCTCACCCTCAATTGATGCGGCGAGCGGAGCATCGGGAAACTGGTGGGGACTTATCAAGTACTACCTTGACGAAAGCCCACTTGGTTTGAGTGCATTTGGAAAAATGCATCTAGCTGCTGAAATCGAGTCAATTATTGTAAAGAGCCTCTTATTCAGTCAGCCCAGCAACTACAGCGACGAACTCACAGAGACAAGTGAAAAAACAATACCTCCACATATAAAAAAGGCGAGATGCTTCATAGAGCTTAATGCAAAGTACGAGCTCTCACTAGAGGACATAGAAACAGCTGCGGGAGTCTCACGCTACAAGCTATTGAATGACTTCAGGAAGTGCCTAAACACATCGCCCATGGCCTATTTGAAAAAATACAGACTTATGAAAATAAGGGAGGCACTACTTAGTGATCGATGTTCCACAAACGTTTCGACAGTCGCAATGAACTGGGGCTGCTCGCACCTCGGAAGATTTTCAACGGAGTACCGAGCCCTATTTGGAGAAAGCCCGAGCGTAACCTCACGCCGCTTCGACTCTAAAGCACATGAATAAAACATAATCAAGCGGTACCTTTTCGCAAGAACTGGATAGATCTTGCTCCTTATCTGGATTGGATTTTAGAGCATCCTGAGCGAACTTGTAGTTTCCGACAGGGCGTCAGTAACAGCTATTGATGAACACCGTTTGCCAACAATAACCGGAGAGCATATGGCCACCTTCAGCAAGTCAACAGACGATCACTCATTAGAGTCTGTGCCTCACAGTGAACGCCAGAACTGGCTTCAGTTAACCTGGAATACCACCGGAATCGTCACGACTCTCATCCAAATATTTCTCGGTGCACTGGTGACATTTGTTGCCGGCATCTGGATTGGTATAATTGCAGGCCTAGTAGTAACCGTGGTAGGCGCACTCTTGGGGTGGGGAGTTGGACATGTTGCCTACAAGACAGGGCTTGCCAGCTCTATGCTATCGCGTCAACACGGTTTTGGCCGAAAAGGTTCTGCATTGGTAGCGCTTACGTTCGGCTTTATGATAATTGGGTTCATCGCGCTTGAAAACGCCTTGCTTTACAAAGGTTTATTATTCTGGCTTGGCCTTGAAGATACCTTACTGCTGCAGGTAGCAGTTTATGGCGGGATGTCGGTTGTATGGATCCTACTTACAGCCTTTGGTTTCCAAGTGGTAGCTCGGTTTTCGTCCATCACGCTGGTTGCATTTCTAGCGCTACTGGTCTACATGATGTTCGACGTAATCCATTCGTCAGGTCAGAGCTGGGAAACAGTGTTGTCCTTCGGGGCGCAATTTCCTCCTGAGGCCTTGGCAGCTATGGGTGCGGACACCGATATGGGCAAATTCGTCTTCTGCATTAATGTGCTGATCGGCTCAGCAGGTGCTTTGGCACTTATTGATGGCGACCTGGGTCGATATGCAAAGTCCAGCAAGGACATTTTGGTCGCGGCCATTTTTGGCAACGTGTTCATGGACATCGTGATGCTCATTTTTGGAGCGGTCATTATGTATGCCGGTACAGAACGACTGGTGGAATACTATGTGGCCCGAGGCATGAACCACGAGACGGCATTGCAGGCGGTACTTCAAAGCCCGGACAGCGTTGCCGCTGCGTTTGTCATTTTTGCTGGTAGCCTTGGTGCGGTCATGCTTTTTCTTGCCCAGGGTAAAGCTCAGGTGCTCAACACGTACAGCGCTTCGTTGTCTCTTACAGGATTGGCAGACGTAGCGTTCGGATGGCGCCCTGGTCGCATCTTATTTGTCATCCTAGCCAATGTGCTGGCGTGCGTTATGTTGGCGGGATCTATCCTGGAGTGGGTCAACAGTTTCATCACCATCCTAGGAGTACTCACAACCTGTTTCGCCGGCATCATCATAGCGGACTATCTTATCGTGGCCCGCCTCGGATCGAATCGTTCAACACCCGAAGTAAACTGGGCTGGTGTAGTAACGGTTGGCATTGGCTTCGTACTGGCTCACTACGTACTCAAAGCATGGGTTCCCATTGAATTCGCTACATCATTGGTAGCATCCTTCGTTCTTTATCCAACGCTTCGATTAGTTAGTCGAAAAAAATCACTTGCAGCGGCAACCTGATAATCAAACAAAGGCCAGCACGCTGGCCTTTTTTTCTTCATTCGATCACCAAAATTTCCATGTATAGGTAGTCGCTAGCCTATTTTCATCAAAGTCAGAGCCATATCGGCTTTTGATCTGGATGTTCCTCATCTCAAACCCCAACCCCTTAAGAGCTCCTCGTTGTACAACATAGCTCACTACGAAGTTTCGCTCGCTTTCCAACCCGCGTGACAAATCTTCTCCGCGATCAATTTCGGTACCTCGCATATATCGGGTCATAAATTTCAGCCCGGGAATCCCAGATTTCGTAAAATCATAATCATAGCGAGCCTGCCACGAACGCTCTTCTGCTTGGTAGAATGCAATCGTCGACCAGTTCACCAAATGAAGCTGTGGCGCATAGCCGAGAAGGGGGAAAGGATCCGACCCATCCATCTCTTGATAGGCGATGGTGAACGCATGCCCGCTCTTGCGTAAGGACGTCATCAAACCCAGCGATTTGTTGTCGTAGTCTCCATTCAATTGCTGGCCATCACCCGTATTTTTGTAATACCTGACGTCGTTCTTCAACGAGTAACCATCACCAAGGTCTGCGATGTACGTCAGCCCTAGATAGTTCTGGTTGTAGATATCCTCCAGCTGCGCGTAGAAATAGCTGACACTGAGCGCAGGGCTAAACGTGTACGTACCGCCGGCGAAATTCAAACCGTCACTGCCCCGATCAGGGGTTCCCAAAAGGTAGAGTTTTTCACGGTTAGAGGATTCTCGGGATGCGAACGTCCAGAAACGTCCAGCATTCAAGGTCAATCCATCCCACTCTTTGGACTCCACGGTCGCGCCCTGGTAGGTCGTCACGAGTTGGCGTGAATCGTCCAGATACGCGACAGGCAGCGTCGGTCGATGCTCGCCAATCTTGACCTCTGTCTTAGAGGCTCGCAGCTTAACGGCTGCGCCCGACCGCCCGTATTCTTTTGCCTGCTCTTTACGACTCCGGTCGTACGGGATGATGGAGTCCGGGCCTCTTCCTCCGCCTCCGTCGAGGCGGTAAGCAAACTGACTGGAGGTTTCCAGCGCAAACTGCACCGGCCCGGAGGTGTAGCCTGATTTGAACTGAAGGTCGAACCCTTGGCTCCAATTACCAACCCTGGACTTTGGTGCATCCGATTTTTTAAAATCACGGTCGAAATAAAAATTTCTCAACCCCAGGCTCAAGCTCGACTCTTCAAAAAAATCTGCTTGCGCCTGACAGGCGATAAGTCCAACAGAAATGCCAATCAACGGAAAACGTTTACTCGCACACATTTTTCGACCTCTGGTTCTTGTTTTTCGATACTTTGAAATCGGGATGGGAACGGAGACACCTGAAAGCCGTGGATTCATTTTCCACATTGCAAAAACACGAATCGCGACAACTTAGAACGCTTGCACCCAGGATTTTAAAGTGCGAAGGCAGCACAGGGCAGCCCGCGCATCGCGACAAAAAGCAATAACAAAAAAAACATGCAATTTCAGGATAGTTAACGCGCTAATTGGATATCAGCATTGTTCCACGAAAGGCGACTATTGCTTGATGGTCAGGCGCGACTCGCTTTAAGCGACCTACCCAAACACAGGAGCCAAAAAATCATGAATACCGGCAAAACCACGCTCGCCACACTGGCAGAAAAACTCGCTACCGGTCAGCTAAAGATCATCGATCTCACCCATACCCTTTCGCCCGATTTTCCAGCGCTGCAACTGCCCTCTCAGTTCGGGCAAGTTCAGCCGTTTAAAATTGAGCGCATTTCGATGTATGACGAAGCGGGCCCAGCGTGGTACTGGAACAACTTCACCTGCGGCGAGCACACCGGCACGCACTTCGATGCCCCTGCGCATTGGATCTCAGGCCGTGAACACCCGGCTAATACGGTGGATCTGATCCCACCCTCCAATTTCATCGCACCTGCCGTCGTGATTGATGCGAGTCCGCAGGTTGCGGCTCATGAAGACTGGGTTCTCACCGTTGAGTTTCTTAAAAGCTGGGAAGCCGAGTACGGTCGCATCCCCAAAGGTGCCTGGGTTTTCCTACGCACGGACTGGTCGAAGCGGCTTCCTGACGCACAGGCGTACCTGAATATCCGTGAAGACGGTGCTCATACACCAGGCCCTTCGCAAGAGGCCATCGAGTGGCTGATTGATAAGCGTGATGTTCATGGCTTTGGCGTGGAAACTATCAACACCGATGCGGGCCAGTCGTATTCGTGGCCTATTCCTTATCCTTGTCATACGCTGATGCATGGGGCCAACAAATACGGCCTGCAGTGCTTGAACAATCTTGATCAGCTCCCCCCGGTTGGCGCACTCATCTTCTCTGCCCCTCTAAAGATCCAAGCTGGATCTGGCAGCCCGCTTCGCGTTCTAGCCTTGGTGGAGTAACGAGATGACCGTTCCAAACAGCTCCCAGATCCTCTTTGTGGGAAGCGGAATCAAC
The DNA here is from genome assembly GCF_014841705.1 of Pseudomonas sp. CFBP 8770. NCBI lineage: Bacteria > Pseudomonadati > Pseudomonadota > Gammaproteobacteria > Pseudomonadales > Pseudomonadaceae > Pseudomonas > Pseudomonas sp. CFBP 8770. The sequence goes on along the minus strand of NZ_JACYUL010000002.1, from coordinate 26,503 downwards.
TCCATGATAGGAGCTGCTCTGCTTGCCGTCCGTGGAAAGCAAGTGACGGTGCTGGAGCGCAATGACCGTTTAGGTGGTTGCATACGGACTGAAGAACTGTTCCCTGGCTTCACTCACGAAGTCCTCTCCTCGTGGCACTCTCTGCTCGCCGGCAGCCCAGCCTACGCAGAGTTAGAGCCCGAGCTCCGTAAGCGCGGGGTCGAGCTACTGTCCAGCAAATACTCAACTGGATGGGTTCATCCAAATGGCGAAGGGATCGCGCTGACGCGAGACTTGGACGACGCATGTGCGCGCTTGGAAAAGGTCGCTCCGGGTGATGGAATGGCGTTCAAAAAAACCGTATCTCAAGTCATGGGGGATGATGCCGGCCTTATCTTTACACTACTTGGTAAAGATCCGTATGGATTAAGCATGCTCCGCCCTCTCTTCCAAGCGTGGCGTAAACGTGGCGTGGATGGATTGTTGACCTTTGCTACCGAGTCTTTAGAAAATTTTCGTCGTTGGTCTGAACGCACGTTCACCTCCAATGAAGTACGTACCCTAATCGCACCTTGGACGCTGCACTCCGGGTTAGGCCCTGACGATGCTTGTTCCGCTCTCATCGGTAAGCTGACGTTCGCTTCGGTGGTTACTGCAGGAATGCCTGTGATCAAAGGTGGTGGCAGCCGTTTGGTTGACGCCTTGGCAAGTATCATCGAAGACAAGGGTGGTGCCGTACGAACCGATAGCGATGTGGTACAGGTGAACACCGAAGGTCAAGGTGCAAAAGAACGCGCAACCGGCGTCATGCTTTCCGACGGGTCGAGGTTCCTAGCCTCAGAGGCTGTAGTTTGCAATGTGACCCCCGAAATGCTGTATGGCAAGCTCATCCAATACAGTCCTAAAGCTGTACGCGATCATGCCAATGGGTACCGCTATGGGCGTGGTTGCATGCAGATCCATTTCGCGCTGAGCGCAAAGCCTGGTTGGCTTACCGAGGAGCTGGGCGAAGTACCTCTAGTACACTTGACGGAAAGCATGGAACAGACCTGCCTGTCCGTTACTGAGGCAAACAATGGAATGCTTCCATCGAAACCCACGTTGGGTATTGGGCAGCCTGTAGTGGTTGATAAATCGCGTGCACCAGATGGTTCGTGGATTCTATGGATTCAAATGCAAGAGCTGCCCACTACTCTTAAAGGTGATGCTGCTGGCGAAATTGCTACACCCAAAGATGGCAAGTGGAACGAACAAGTGAGAGAGGCCTTCGCCGACCGCGCGCAGAAGCGTCTTGAGCAAGTAATGCCCGGGCTCTCTTCAATCATCGTAGGCAGGAAGACCTACTCCCCTGCTGACCTTGAAAGACTTAACTGCAACCTTGTTGGTGGTGACCCTTACTCAGGCATCTGTTCGCCCGATCAGTTCTTCTGGCTGCGTCCGTTTGCTGCAACCCATGGCGCAAGGAGCAACAGAACTACGATCAAAAATGTCTATCACATCGGAGCTACTACGCATCCTGGGCCTGGATTAGGAGCAGGCTCAGGCATTCTTGTGGCTGACAAGCTTTCACGTCGCTGAATACCTCCTATTTGAAATCAGGGAGGGGGCGCGAGCCATCTCCTCGACTGCTAATGGTTCAGTAACATTTTCTCGCTGCAGAAAAGCTCTTCTATGTCTCCAGTCACCGTGAGCATCAAGACAGGCCCTGTAAGTTGATAAGCACGTGGTATCGTGCTTTCACCATCCACTTTCTGCATGAATTTCCTCTCCACTCGTGCGCGGCCTCTCTGCCTGCGCTAAGTTTACGCTTCACTCCAGTGAGAGAAAAACATGGCCTCCTCTACCTATAGCTATTCAGTCGCCGATGGACATGGCCTTCCTCATGATCCGCTACCGGCTATCCTCGGCCCTCGGCCGATTGGTTGGATCTCGACAGTCAATCAGCATGGCCGCGCAAACCTCGCGCCTTATAGCTTTTTTAATATCATCAATTACCGCCCACCAATCCTGATATTCTCCAGCGTCGGAAAAAAAGATAGCGTACGCAATGCGCAGGATACAGGCCATTTCGTTTACAACCTGGCCACCCGCCCGCTGGCCGAGTTGGTAAACGACAGTAGCACTGAAATCCCAGGTATTGATGAGTTCGAAGCGACCGGCTTGACCCCAGTGCCTTCGATCCATGTGGCATCGCCCCGTGTGGCTGAAAGTCCCGTTTCGCTGGAATGTGAGGTTATCTCTGTTCAGCAGCTTAGCGGTCTGAACGGTAGGTTACTGGACACTTGGATGGTAATGGGAGAGGTCGTGGGGGTTCACATCAATTCGGCATTTCTGAAGGATGGGGTTTACGATACTGCGTCTGCTCGCCCTATCCTGCGAGGTGGGGGGCCTACAGACTACTTTGAGATTTTAAAGTCTGGCCTCTTTCATATGACCAGGCCTAAGTGAAACGCCCTTGCAAAAGGGCGTTTTACATCTTCGGCTGATGACGCGCAATCAGCTCATGCAGAACTTCTTTCAGCGCGGAAATTTTCTCATCCTCGAAAGAAGCTAAGATTTCAACCTCGTGCTTTTCAGCCAGCTCAATCAATCCGGCCACAAGGCGCCGCCCCGCGCGTGTTACTCGTACCAGGGTAAAACGGCGATCATCGAGGCTGGTTGACCGATCGACATAGCCTTGCGCCTCAAGACGCAGCAGCAGTCGAGTTACGGTGGGCTGTTTGCTCACCGTCACCTGCGCCAGAGCGGAAATGGACATAGCCCCATGGCTGGCTAAGGTAGATAGCACACGCCATTCGAGTACAGAGAGCCCGTGCTCCTCCACGACGGCATGAAATTGCGTAGAAACCAGATGCCATGCCTGACCGAGGAGCGCGGGAAGGTAGTTATCGACGAAATCCTTGGTTTTGGTCATGCAAAAGATGGCCTGTAGCACAAAGTGATTCCGTTGATTCTAGCGTTTACGAATGAGCGAGGAAAACCCTGTTCGCGACATCAGTACCGCCCTGACAACAGCGAACCGAAACCAGGCACCGTCGTATCAAGGCTCAATTGCTTGAGCATCATGTAGGTGGTAGCCACAGATGACGACAGCACTGGCAAGCCCACCCGATCCTCGATCGCCTGGATCGATTGAAGCGACGGCATTTGCACGCAGGCCGACGCCACGATAGCGTCCACACCCGTTGTTTTAAGCTTCTTGGTGATCTCGATTGGCGCTCGCGAGTCCTGACGACCCACCTCCAGATTGTCTGGGATTTCCAGCGAGATGCTATCGACGACCTCGATACCCTCGCTTTCGATGTATTCAATCACAAGACGTGTCAGAGGCTTCATGTATGGAGCCAGCAACGAGATCTTCTTGGCACCGATAGCATGCAACCCATCCACCAAAGCCCCCGCACTTGTCACGACAGGCGCGGGCCCACCGTTTTCGACCGTTCGCTGATGGAGCCGACTTTCGGAAACACGATGGTAACCGTTGCCCATGCTCATGATGGCCACCAAGCATGCATACCCGAGAACATCTACGCGGGCGTCGGAAAGCTCTAGCGCGCAACGGTCGCTGTCACCATCCATCGCTGCCAACTCCTCTTTGGTTACATTCTTCATTCGCATTCGACTGGAGTGGAACGTAAACCGCTCAGAAGCCAGAGTCTCACGTACTCTGAGAATGGCCGGGATTTCCGTCTCCATGGTTGTATTCGAGGATGGGACGATCTGGCCAATGCGATAAATCCGGCTATCACTCATGAGGCATTCTCCTGGATTTGTTCGGATGCACCATTCGACGTACTGAAGACTTCGGCGGGTTCATCATCAAAGCGCACAGCCTGCTGAGGACTGCGATTCACTTTCAGATCGAAGATATCGAAGCGGTTGTAATGCCCTGCGATGTCGTGCATCTGTCGGGGTTGAATACAACGAGACAAATCAATATCGGCATAGACGATGCCCTCTTCGTCGATTAATGGTTCGCCGATAACACGCCCATCAGGGCCAAGAAAACCAGAGAACGCGCTGTTCTTGCGCGTTAGTAGCTCTCTAGCCCGAGGAAAGTCTTTCTCTAGGGCTTCGATGATCTCTTCAGAGACGGTCGAACATGATACCGCCGTGAACAACTTGCCCTCGAAGCAATGGGCTGCAGCGCGAACCTTGATAGCGTCGGCCATATCGTAGTCTGATGGAGCTACCGGTAGAGAAATGTAGCTTGCGACATGGATTAATTCTCCCTGGGCGATCAATGAAAAGCGCGCCAAGGTGTTGGTGTTTTCACCACAAGCGAGAGATCCCAGCGGGCCGACACTTGTTTCGTGAACTCGTAAGGCGGAAGCATCACCCGGAGCCCAGGTCAGCTTCTCCGCCCAAGTCGGCACCAGTTTGCGATGACGACCCAAAATCTTACCATCCTCACTGATGGTCACCAGGGTGTTGTACAGCGTGCCTATGCCATTACGGTTGCGCTCGTTCACGCCAATGACCACGTTAATCTTGTGGCGCGCCGCAGCTTGAGCAATCTTGTTGATTTCCGGGCCAGGAATTTCGATGGCCGAACGTACAAGTCGCTCAAACCAAGAGCTACCTTCGATTGGGTTACCGATCCAGCTCCAGTAGGGATATCCGGAGATGAACACCTCAGGAAAAGCAACAAGCTTAGCGCCGTTTCCTGCTGCTTCTTGGATCAGCGAAATGGTTTTCTCCACCGTCGCATCGGTATTCAAGAAGACGGGGGAAGTCTGAACAGCCGCCGCTTTAAAGCGAGGTAATTCGAGCATGAAATAGTTCCTTTTAGAGAGTCTTATGCCTGCTGCTTACCCAAACGAGGCTCGTCACCCACTGCTACTATTGGGTTCCTGAGCTCACCGATCTTCTCGACGTAGGCTTCAACAACGTCACCAGGCCACAACCACTCTTGAGGCGTACGACCAGCCCCAACGCCTGCTGGGGTGCCGCTGGCGATGATGTCGCCTGGCTCCAGCGTGATGCCGGCGCTGATGTCAGCAATGAGGGTGGGGATGTTGAACAGCAAATGACGGGTATTGGACTCCTGTTTGATGACGCCATTGACCTTAAGGCTGAGATTCAGATTATGTGGATCTGGGAGCTCGTCAGCAGTGACGATGATTGGCCCGAAGGGAGCATAGGTATCTTGGCCTTTGGAGTAAATCCACTGCCCAGCACGACGGTTATCGCGTGCACTGATGTCGTTGATGACGCTATAGCCGAACACGTAACTCAACGCTTCGGATCCACTCACACCTTTAGCGCGCTGCCCAATGATCACCGCCAGCTCAACTTCCCAGTCCATCTGGCGAGTAATTGTTTCATTGTGCTCAATGGCATCGCCAGGGCCGATCACAGTGGTTGGTGGTTTTGAGAAAATAACTGGCTGCTTCGGAAGATCTTTGGATGTGTCCAAAGTGCGGCTTGACTCTTCTACATGCTCAACATAGTTCAGTCCGATACCAAAAATGTTTTTGCGAGGGCGCGGGATCGGCGCCAACATCTTCACATTGCTCGCTGGAACAGCGACGCCTAAAGGCCATTTGCCTTCAAAGCTCTTCAGTAAAGCGGTGGTAGCTGTGACTGCCTGCGGGCCCAGGTCGATGAAGTCAAGCATGTTGTCAGGAATGACGTTGCCCGAGTGTTTACCCAGAGCATTGAGATCGACGACAAGGCCGTCAACCATGGCCCCAAGGCGGGCAGCAGCGTTGACATTGCTACGGAAAGTTACCAAGCGCATAAGAACTCCAAATTCTTGTTTATTGTTTGCAGGGGTTTATTGGGCAGCGATGGGCTGATGACCATCGTTATCCGCAAGGGCCTCTTCGCGATAGAGCCCAAGTTTTTCCATTACGGGCAGGTCGCTGAAGCAGAACAGGCAGGTGTCATCGGTGCTTTCGTTGACGTGCTCATGCCATGCCCAGGAAGGAACACAGAAGATGTCTCGTTCTTGCCAGTCGAGGCGTTTACCGTTGATGATGGAGTAGCCCTTACCTTTGGCTACCTGATACAAAAAGCTGCCGGTATGCCGGTGTGCCTTACCAACAAAGCCTGGGCGAAGAAGCTGCATGCTCGCGCCGATGGTGGACAAAACATGCCCGCCACTAACGGGGTTGGTGTAGTGCATAAGCGCACCGTCAAAAGGGTTGTCTTCTTTGGCCGCCGCATAGCGGCGAAGCGCTTCGTAGGTAGGCTCCCACTGGTACTTAAACAGCGGGGAATAAGGCTTGTTCCAGCCAATGTCTTGGGGGCGAAGGCCAGCGGCGCCCCACAAACTCACAGAGTCATCGACAGGAAAACCCACCGCTTGCTGCAGATCAGGATGCACAGCGTAAAAGCCCGCTTCGAGGGCATTGACCAGCGGGATATCCAAGCCATCCTGCCAAATGCACGGCAGGCCATCAGACTCTACGCCGTGCTCATGCCAGGTACCATTTGGCGTCAGAACGAAGTCGTTCGCCCCGAGCGTCATTTTGTGTCCATCAACAATGGTGTATGCACCACGACCTTCCATGATGAAGCGCAGCGCAGAAGATGAGTGTGCGTGGGCAGAGGCCAGCTCGCCGGGGTGCATCACTTGCAGACCCGAGTACAACCAGCCTACCGCTGCTGAAACTTCCGTGCGCCCCGGATTATTCAAGTAAATAACGCGTCGGCCAGCTTTTTCTGGCGTGACCAGATCCACGGAACGTAGAACAACCTCCCGCAAATCCTTGTATCGCCATACAACCGGTACCGAATCGGATTTGGGCTGCCACGGCTCGATCTTGTTGGCGACAGTCCAGAGCGCGCCCACTTGCAGGTCATTAAGTTGGCGGTAGTAGGCAAGTAGCTCCGGCGTATCTTCAACGTCGGCGCGCCCAAGCTTGCTCTCGCGGTATTGATCATAGGACTTAGTCATCGTCTACTCCTCAGGACATCAATGTCTTTCAGGTCTACTTACGGGTATTGAAGCTGCGCTCGAGGGCATCCTTTCCCCAAAGATAGGCTGGGGGCCACTGGTCTGAATTCCATCCCAATCTAGCTACTTCACGAAGGAGCCAGGTCGGCTCCGCAAGGTACGGCCTGGAAATAGCGCACAAATCAGCACGACCGGAAGCGATGATCCCATTCACCTGGTCTGCATCGCTGATGGCACCTACGGCGATGGTCGGGATACCCGCCTCATTCCGCACCCTATCTGCGAATGGTGTCTGGAACATGCGCCCGTAGACTGGACGTTGATTAGCAACAACTTCACCGCTTGATACATCAATGACGTCCACACCCACTGCCTTTAAAGCGCGTGCGATATCGACGGCTTCATCAACCGTGGTACCACCTTCTGCCCAGTCGGTTGCAGAAATGCGAACTGAAAGCGGAAGATGCGCAGGCCAGGTGTTGCGAACAGCTGCGACAACCTCGAGCGGAAAGCGCATGCGATTCTCAAGCGAGCCTCCGTATTCGTCGGTACGTAGGTTGGTAAGAGGCGAAATGAAATTGGAAAGAAGGAAGCCATGCCCGGCCTGAATCTCTAACCAATCAAAACCGGCGCGCGTAGCGCGTTCCGCTGCCTGAGCAAAGGCCACTCGAATCTCGGCAAGATCAGCCTGAGTAGCAGCCTTGGGTGTCTGAGTGACGCTTTCGATATAAGGTATCGCGCTAGGAGCAATGAGAGGCCAGTTACCGTCTTTGAGAGGCTGATCAGGCTTTTCCCATCCTTTTTGGGTCGACCCTCGGCGCCCGCTGTGGCTGAGTTGAATGCCTACTTTGGACTGACTGCTATCATGCACGAAAGCTGTGATCCGTTTCCACGCGGCAACTTGGTCTTCATTCCACAACCCGGTGTCGCCCGTGCTCACCCGACCATTGGGGCTTATAGCGGTCGACTCGGCCATAACTAAGCCAGCGCCGCCAAGGGCCCGACTGCCAAGGTGCACCAGATGGAAATCACCGGCAACGCCTTCGGTAGCGCTATACAGCATGGTAGGCGAAACTACGACGCGATTTACCAACGTCAAATCGCGGATGGTGAAAGGCGTCAAAATAGGAGGACATGGCTTAACACCCTGCCCCACGTCGATACCGACGCGTTCTGCCAGCCAGGCTTCATAACCTCCTAGCCATTTCGAATCTCGCAATCGCAGGTTTTCATGCGAAATACGTTGTGAACGCGTCAGTAAGGAATAGGCGAACTGCTGAGGTTGCAACCCTTCATAGCGCGCCACGTTCTCGAACCACTCAGTGGAATTGCGAGCCGCGTTCTGGATCTTCAGAACTTCAATGCCACGCACCTCTTCGTAGTGGGCAAGGCGTTCACACAACTCACCGGGCTCCTTGAGGGTGTTACAAAGCTCAATCGCATCTTCAAGAGCAAGCTTAGTGCCGGAGCCAATGGAAAAGTGAGCGGTATGGGCTGCATCCCCCATAAGGACAACCGGAACGTCTTGGCCGTCCTGACCATATGGCTGAGTCCACTGAACCCAGCGGCTGCACATCACACGCGGGAAACGAATCCAAATCGCGGAACCACGCAGATGAGCTGCGTTAGAGATCAGCGGCTCACCCTGCAGCCACGGTGCGAAAATCTTCTCACAGTATGCGATACCTTCTTCCTGTGACATCTGGTCAATGCCAGCCGCCTGCCAAGCCTCGTCGGTTGTCTCGACAATGAATGTGCTGAGGCCATCTTCGAACTGGTAAGCATGGGCTTGGAACCATCCGTACTGAGTCTCAACGAAGATGAATGTAAAGGCATCAAAAACTTTGCGTGTACCTAACCATACAAAACGGCAGTTCCGTTGATCAATATCAGGCTTGAACGTATCCTTGTAACGGGTGCGGGTTGGGCTATTAAGGCCGTCCGATGCGATCACCAGATCTGCCCCATATTTGCGGGCGATTTCTTGGTCGTCCTCTACGAACGTCTCGAACACCAATTCGACACCTACCTCCTCGCAACGCGCTTGGAGGATATTCAGGAGTTTTTTACGACCGATCCCGATGAACCCGTGACCTCCGCTACGCACCATTTCATTTTTGAAATGTATATCGATGTCGTCCCAACGGTTAAACGCGCTAGAAATGGTCTTGGCCGAGACAGGATCTGCTTCCCGAAGATTTTCCAAAGTAGCGTCAGAGAAAACTACCCCCCAACCAAAAGTGTCATAGGGGCGATTGCGCTCAATAATGACGACATGATTGTTAGGATCTTGCAGCTTCATTAGCAGACCGAAATACAGGCCAGCTGGCCCACCGCCAATACATACGATTTTCACGATGCGATCCTCTTTTATTCTTGAATAGGTGATGAAACCAACGCCTGGCGTATCACGTCAGGAACTTCAATGGCTTTGTGGGTTACCAGCGAGGTAGTAACCAGAACCTGAGTGACACTGACGCGAACCTCACCATCAGGAGAAACGCATTGAAGTAGCAACGTGATGGACTTAGAACCCAGACGCAAAACCTCCAGAGTCAGGACGACTTGATCACCCATTTTACTAACGGATTTGAAGTCTGCTTCAATTCGAACCGAGGGCATTCCGAATTTTAGTTTACCAATATAACCAGCGAACCCGACTCCAGGAAGCAAGTCATCAACCCATGCTTCTAAGAGGTTATTGAACATGACGAAGTACTGGGGATAGAAAACGATACCAGCCGGATCACATTCAGCAAAACGAATCTTGTGCGACTTTTCAAACTTATTCGAAGCCATATAATTTATCCTTCAACAGTAAGCGCATGCTGCATGAGAGATTCTTTTAATTTCAATCCGTGTTCATCAGCGAGCGCTGCGTTTCTAAGCTCACGCAGCGTTGGTGCGCTAAGGACATTTTTGTGGCGATCTACAACTGCCATTAACACTTCGAAATTTTTGAGTCCACGACTGTGTGTATCGCTGTATCCCTTTACCAGGCGTTGGCATTGGACGACTTCCAACGCCACTACTGGATCAATCGCGGCGAGGTTTCTGACACGCTCTAGCCACGCTTCGATGCGGGCATCTTCCAACTCGTAGCGAAGAGTCGATCGTCGCCAGCGACGCCATTTGGCCAGTCCATGCAGCAGCAAGAATCCGCTCAAGGCACTCGTCTTCACAGTGCGGCCACTTTGAGTCATCCGTCCAACCAGACGGTTCACTATGTGCGGCTTCGCCAGCCAGCGTCCAAAACCTGCAGGTAGCGTTTCGCAGATCTCATCCAGCCTAGGGTGCATGTACTCCTGAATGTGCAGAACCTGGTCGGCCTTGCTGCGAACCTCTCCACGCACTCGGTCGAAACGGGTGCCACGGCTTTTCAAATCCGCAACACGGATCGTGTCTTCAAATGACATCCAAAGAGCTAGATGGCGAGCCAGTTCGCGAAGCATCCCGCGATCGGTACCGCCTGGTGCCTGAGCGATTCGTTCGAGGCGATCCATGTAGAGCGCGGCATAGGCTGGATCTTGGTAGTCGATTAGGCGCTTCACGCCTTCATAGGCGACCTCTGACACGTCTTCGGGCATAAGGCACACACGATCAATGATCGTGACCACATCCCGATGGAGACTGTCCGGCCTAGCCTGCTGCCAATTAGGAGCGACTTTGGTCGCAGTTGCGGCTTGGTCACTCGCACCCTCTCGTACCAAAGTAAAGCCGAGATCAAAAGCTTTGAGGCTTGGTTTGACACCTACCCCACCTAGTTCGATAGTTTCCTCAAATTGCTTACGGTTGAATGGCAGTACACCTGCACCGCTCAATGCTCCGAACAAAACCGCAGAGATAACGCTGCCCGTTTTCTCTGCCGCCTTTTCCATGTCGAAGCAAATGAACTCTCGAGCGGCACTCCGGGCCTGATCCAGAAGAGCAGGACTTGAAACACGACCATCCCCCATGGCAGATTTTTCAGCGATGGAGTAAACCCGGTGAGTGGATGTGATCAAGGTTGTACGGTCGGTAGTCACAAACCCCCTTTGTACAGCGCGACCTGCCTCCATCAGCTCTGACGCTAGAACGATATCGACGTCACCAGGGAGCGGAGCTTGCGCCAGTACAGGTACACGGCGACTTTCCACGTTCGCACCTGGAAAAAGCTCTACATAGTAGATAGTCGCCCCCGTCCGTTGAGCAACGCCAGGCACTGAAGTGGTTTGAGCGAAGTAGCCATTATGCTCGCCCAAATTAACGATCCAGTCGGCTAATACACCGCCCCCCTCACCACCCATGGCAAGAATGGCAATTTTGATTGGCTCATCAGTCATCGCGATTATCCCAGCAGTGTTTATTTTCTTTTATCAAACAAGATTGAATTGTCACTTGTGATTACCCGACCGTTGGGGAAGAAAAGCCACAGCAACGGCTGCTAACGCCGCAATCACAGCGAAAGTGATGAAGTTCCACTGAACATCCAGTCCACTTCCAGCCACATAACCACCCAATATCGGGCCGGACATGGCGCCCAATCGGGAAAAACTCAGCCCCCAACCGGTTGCAGCTGCACGGACATTAGATGGGTAGTAACTGGCAAGATGGCCAGTTAGGATCAAAGAGGCTGAGATGGTTCCAACTCCTGCTACAGCAACCAACGCATAGTTGATAAACATCGAGTGCTGCCACATAAGCGCGAAGATCGCTAAAGCACCCAGCAGATAAAAAACCGTCACCATGATTCGCACACCAAAACGATCCGCTGCTTTACCCAAGAACATTCCACCAATTGCAGAAGCGAGACTGAAAACAATTAGCAGACTTAGACTTGAGCCAAGGTCATAACCGTTGCGACGCATGATCGATGGCAGCCAAGTGTTGAGTGCATAGATCAAAAGAAGCCCGCAGAACAACGCCAACCAGAAACAAACGGTCGCTCTGAGATGACGCGCAGAGAAAACCTCAGCAAGTACCTGTCGCCATCCAGCACCGAGGTTTGAGCTTCGCTCCTGTCGCTGAGGCATCGAAACGCCAAGCTTTTTTGCCAGTTGCTCAGCTTGTTCCTGACGCCCGCGACTAACCAGGTTTTCAAGGGACTCTGGAAGCGCACGGGCCATTGGCAAGATCGCAATCAATGGAATGAGACCGAGCCCAACAACAGTTCTCCAACCGTGATCCTGTATCAGCCACATCGCCACAGATGCCGCTGTAAGTATGCCGATCGAGTATCCCGAGTACATGATTCCGTAGTTTAGGCTGCGTCGGTGCTGGGCCGAGTACTCGATAGTCAACGCTGCAGCTACAGGAATGACGCCACCTAAGCCCAACCCACCAATGAACCGGAAAGCGCCGAACCACTCTGGAGTCGGCGCCCAAGCCGCTCCGCCCATCGTGAGCGAGAAGAGCGTCACGCACATCAGCAGCATGCGTTTACGTCCGACCAGCTCGCTAAGCGTACCAATCAAGAAGGCACCAAAGAACATTCCAAGTAGCGCGTAGCTACTTAAAGCCCCCAACTCTAGCGGAGTCAGGTTCCAGGCCTTTTCTTCAGCCATAGACGGAAGAATGGCCCCCATGACGCCTACGTCGTAGCCTTCAAAAAGGATGGCGAGCCAGCACACGAATAGTACCCTTGCGGTTACCTTGGCTGGCGGATCTGCAGTCGTCGCGACGACTTCACCGCCTTTCGCGGCTGCGGTATTCATAGCGCATACCTCGCTCGACGTTTGGCTTCCCCGCGCTGAAACCAACCGATGATACCGCTAGTGATTTTCTGACCTAAACGATCCATCAAGGTAGGGTTGCTGACGATCTGAGCCCGATAGAACGATGGGCACAGCACAGCCGCATGAGCTACCTCCCCGCAGGTGCCACAACCCACACAGCTGTCCATGACCATTGCCACTGGATCTTGACGGAGCGGATCCGGGTTATCCCGGATAGAAAGTGAAGGACAACCAGACAAACGAATGCAGGAATGGTCGCCGGTACAAGTATCTGGATCGATACCGAAGCGTTCCCTGACTACACGCTTACCTTCACTCAACGCCTTACGAGTGATTTTTTTCTCGCGGCGCTGGAGGTTAAGCATGCACTCGCTTTGGGCAATGAGGACTTTTGGCCCAGGTTCAGTAGTCGTCAGCGCCTCACGAAGCGTTGCGGTCATCGCTTTAAGGTCATAGGTACGCTTGATAGTGCGCACCCACTTCACCCCGACCCCTCTAACCGCCTGCTCGATCTCATGACCCGTGCTACGGGTCGGATTATCCGCACGCGAGGAAAGCACATCCTGACCTCCGGTTGCCGAGCTGTAGTTGTTGTCGACGATAATGGTGAGGTTGTCACTCTTATTGAATACCGAGTTGGCGATTCCGCTAGTAAGACCGTTGTGCCAGAAACCGCCATCGCCCATCACCGCAATGGCGCGCTTCTTCGCAACAGCACTGCCAGGCGCTACCGTGAATGCAGCCGCAGCGGCGCCGCCCAAACCGTAACCCATGGTGGTATTGCCCAGGTTGAACGGGGGGAGAATTGAGAACAGGTGGCAGCCAATGTCAGCGCTATAGTGGTGAGGGCCAAGCTCGCGCTCGATCAGCTTGACTGCTGTGAAGATCGGACGTTCTGGACATCCTGTGCACAGCCCTGGGGGTCGGGCATGCACGGTCTCTTCCAGGGTAAGCAAATCTGCCTTTGCCGGGACGAAGGAACCAGTCATATCAGTGATAGCCAACTCCGCCAAAGGTATCCGCTCGCCTTTCCACTCGTCATTGGCAACGCTTTGCCCTTTCTCCTCCGCTCCAGTCAAAGGATCGAAGCGGATTGGCGCAGGCTGCTTCTTTACGATCTGAGCAGGGTCTTTAAGGAAACCAACGCTTGTCAGAAAGCTACGCAGCCCTTTGAGCACCGTCGCAGTGTTGTAGTCCCCAGCCAATGGCAAGACGTTTTTGCCATGGATCTCGGTATGAAGGCCACGCTGATGGAAGATCGCTGCGATGTTCTGTTCAACGAAATTGGGTTGCCCTTCCTCTACTACTAACACGGCCCGCTTATGCTGCGCGAATCGCTGCAGTTCATCGTCTACCAAAGGGTACGCAACGTTCATTACGTACAAAGGAATCTTGGAGTCGCCATAGGCATTCGCCAGCCCTAACTTCTGGAGGCTCCGTATAACGGTGTTATAGAGTCCGCCCTGCAAAGCGATACCAATATCTGCCGCGCCATCCGAGAAGAACTCGTTCAATTGCCTTTGTTTGATGAATTCAATAGCCGCAGGCCAACGCTTTTCGATCTTCTCCCGCTCATGCAGAAAGCTCGCCGGAGGTAGGACGATACGACTCAAGTCGCGAGTGGGATTTTCAAGTGCATCCTTTACAGTAAAGGCCGGTGGACGATTGTCAGAGGTAACAAACTGACCATGCAAGTGGCATGACCGAATGCGCATTTGCAGCATTACAGGAGTATTGCTCGCCTCTGAGAGTTCAAAACCATCCTTGACAGACTGAACGATGCTAGGGAGATTTGGACGGGGATCTAATAGCCACATCTGTGACTTCATCGCAAATGCATGGCTACGCTCCTGCATGATCGAAGAGCCTTCGCCGTAATCTTCCCCAACAATAATTAACGCACCGCCCGTTACCCCACCTGAGGCGAGGTTCGCTAACGCGTCCGAAGCAACGTTGGTACCGACTGTAGCTTTGAACGTAATGGCACCACGTAGCGGGTAGTTGACCGATGCAGCGAGGGATGCTGCAGCGGTAGCCTCACTCGCACTGTTTTCGAAGCGGATACCATACTCTGCTAGGATATCCTGGGCATCTGAGAGTACGTCCATCAGATGAGAAATTGGAGAACCTTGGTAGCCACCAACGTAAGCGACTCCCGACTCTAATAGAGCCTTGGTAACTGCAAGGATGCCTTCGCCACTGAACACCTCACCAGCACCCATCCTCAGCGTTTTCACTTCTTCGACAAACGATCTTTCGGCCATCGTGCTTCCTCTCAGGTTCACCCTGTCAAGCGCGTTCTTATTAGCCGTTACTTTTCTCCCCGGAAGGGCACCTAGTCAATCCATGATTTATCATGCGTTTTCACAAAAAGCATGGAGAGGATAGTTGCTGCACAGGATCGAAAAAACAACAGCAAGGTGCCCAAAAATAGCGCAGAGCGTGTGAATTCGGTGCACTGAATCTCCAGTAGATAGCTAATTTTCCTGAAACGGAATCCGGGCGGCGGCGATGCCTGCACGGGCATAAGGTGATATCACAGGATACTGAAAACCTAGGCATGGCCTATCATATGCTGAACCGCGCGGGATTTTTTCCTCCTAATGCGCGCTATACCAGGCACCTTTTTTGAATCAAAGCTGCAGGCTAGAGAGGCTCTACTCGAATGGCTCCTGAGTGAGCAACTGCAGAGGCGATATACGGTAGATTGATTTTTTCATGACCTCATGAGACTAATGGCCTACTAAGTGCATGATCAATCATACAACGCCGTCTAATTTCGAAGCGTCGGTGCTAGGGTGATCAGGGCTTCGAATAACAAAAAAAGCTGGATACCAGCCACCTCCGAGGAGGGCCTTACCGTGCAGAGTTATTTTTCTCCCCCGACTAAATCTGGCAGGAGCCTGCTACCTTTGGGCTCTGTAGAGCAGCTCCTGAGCACGCCTGATAAATTGCTATTCGCCTCTTCAAGCCTGGAAGAGGCTAGGTCGATGGTCAGCCGGGTCATGAAGCCGCATCGGATTATCCAGATGGACAGATCGGAGAAACTAGATGCGAAAATGCATCACCTTGCGCTAGGTGAGATTTCTATCAGTCGCCTGAGGTACGGCGCGAAAGTGGAGATCGACTGCGACCCCCTAGACGGATGCTTCCTTATTCAGATGCCGATGGGCGGCACGGCGAATATCACCGTTGGCAATCATGGACTCGTCGACGGTGGAGAGGTCGCAACTGTCCTGAGCCCATCGGACGCGGCCCATATGCAATGGAGCCATGACATGGATCAGCTGATCATGAAGGTTTCCCGAAACCTTCTAGAACGCACCCTGGTCGGCCACTTAGGGCACTCGTTACACGAACCATTGAGGTTCGAACATGCGTTCGCTTGGCGAAGCAGTCCTGCCTGGCGTCACCTACTTTCATATCTGATGGAGTGCGCAGTTCAAGCCCCTGACTTGGCACAGCATAAATTCGTGCTCCCACAGATCGAGCAGTTGACAACCTCGATCCTTCTGGCCACTCATCAGCACAATTACAGTAAAGCCGCTCCCGAACGCCGCCATAGCATCTTGCCTCGCCACGTGCGACGAGTGCAGGACTTCATTACCGCCCACGCGCACGAGCAAATTTCGCCCGAGCAGTTGGCTATGATCGCAGGCGTGAGCCTGCGCAGCCTTTATTCAGGCTTTAAGGAGTTTCTGGGCATCAGTCCCATGCAGTACCTGCGCAATCTTCGTATGGAAAGCGTGCGTGAGGAACTGGTGAGCGGGGAAGCAAATAACGTTGCGGGCGTAGCCCTACGCTGGGGCTTCGCCCACCTAGGGCGTTTCAGTACCGAATACAAACAAAGGTATGGAGAAACGCCCCGACAAACCCTCAGGCGAGCCTGAGCTTTCAAGG
Organism: Pseudomonas sp. CFBP 8770; assembly: GCF_014841705.1. Lineage (NCBI taxonomy): Bacteria > Pseudomonadati > Pseudomonadota > Gammaproteobacteria > Pseudomonadales > Pseudomonadaceae > Pseudomonas > Pseudomonas sp. CFBP 8770. The sequence goes on along the minus strand of NZ_JACYUL010000002.1, from coordinate 10,006 downwards.
AGTAAATCATTTGATAACAAGATCTTTCACCGCCCCTCATTTTGGATTAACTGTTCCTGACTTGGCAGCAGCGATTGCATGGTACGTTGAAACCTTGGACTTTCGGCTTCTCGCAGGGCCGCTGTCCGTTAGGGAAGACGACCAGCCACTCGGCCCAGCAGCGGCGCAGATCTATGGTCACGGTTTTGGAGCCTTTCACTTCGCCCACTTGGCAACGAGTGACAACGTCGGCCTTGAACTTTTCCATTTTGAAAAGACCGAGACCGATCCTGGAACCGAACATTTTACCTATTGGCGCAAAGGCTATAACCACCTGGGATTAACCACGCCGGACATACACCAAGCCGTGGAACGCCTTGAAGCTGCAGGCGGTAAAGCAAGAACGGAGATACTCACGATCAATCCAGTGAAAAACTACAAGATCGTATACGGCGAGGATCCGTGGGGAAATACCATCGAGTTTTGCTCTCATCCGTACGTCGAGATGTGGGAAAGCGTCTGATTTAAATCTCGCCAGCAATGTAAGCGGATGCTTAGTACACAAGGATGTGGCAGGGCAGGTATAAGAAAGGTATCAGTTTGGCAATGAAACAGGCGGCACAGAACTTATTTACATAAAATCTGTTAGATCGACATATAATAAAATGCTTAGTTTTTTATAACATTTACACGAGATCTTTTTCGCACAGAAAACCTGAACACGGACTGACCAGCTCCATAGATCAGACCCAATTAAGAAATTGGTGGCCGGCTTTACTAAGTAGCGGAAAACAAGGTTCTGATGCATCGAGGAGAATAAGAAGATATATGATCATCGACTTCCAATAGTCCTCAGTAGCAGAAAAAGATTGGCCGATAGACAGCCTGAGCCTATAGAGTGTCGATCATATTGGCCCATGATCTAGCTCAGTCAGTCCCTGGTGTACTGCGAAGACTTTTCCCTTTATATCTGAAATTCCAAAACCTTGTAATCGCGAAGAGTGCATCTCCAAATAAGCTATCGCACTGGGCTCATCGCTGAACAAATAAATCCCGCCAGCCTCCTGCTGTTGCTCGTTCACTGTCCAGACTTTCCAGATTAATCCGGGCTCCTTAGCTATGGATCTTGCGATACCCTCCATTAATACATACATATCTTCACCCCATGGGCCATTATAAGGAAAATCGACTTGAAGTATGTATGACATCATTCCTCCTACTACACGAAAACTGCACGAAAAGGGCAGCCTAGCCGCCCTCAGTGCTTTAGATCAAGGTCAGTTTGACATTGATATTCCCACTGGTAGCATTCGAGTAAGGGCAAACAATATGCGCCTTCTCAACTAACTCCTGAGCCATACTTTCATCCAGTTCGGGTAGCGAAATTTTTAGCTCAACCTCGATACCAAAACCGGTAGGAATTGGGCCGATACCTACAAAACCGTCGATGCGGGTGTGTGCCGACAACTTGATTTTTTGTTGACTTGCAACAAAGTTCAAAGCGCCAAGGAAGCACGCGGAATAACCCGCAGCAAAAAGCTGTTCAGGATTGCTACCGGATGCGCCATTTCCTCCTAGCTCACGGGGCATTGTGAGTGCAACATCAAGCACACGGTCGTCAGTATGGGCTCGGCCTTCACGACCACCCGTAGCTTGGGCATGCGCAACGTAGAGTATTTCTTCAACAGGCATAAATCGCTCCAGTTTTATACAAAAAAATTAAATTAACCGCCCTTGTTTTCTTGGGCACAAAAAGACAACTCAGCAGACTGCGGAAAAGCTAATTAACTCGATAAAGTTTATAAGCGTCTAGCCGCTGATAATTTTATGACCCATAAACCCACCAATCTGATAGACTAACTCTTCAGTTGTCGTGAAACTGACTGTAAGTAGCGTTGTTTTCTGATCGTTTTAATCAATACTGTAGGGAATGAACGAACGCCCCAGTGCCGACACCGGCTGAATGCCTTATTTACACGATTCCTGGCTTCAGTAGCCTCGTAATTACGCAAGAAGTTTCCATAATCCAAAGCTATTTCAGCACACGGCCCCTCATAGAAACCAGTGCAAGTTGCGTCATGACCGTCTACATAAAGTGTTTTTTGTACGGCAGAGAAAAACCTCAATACGATTTGTTCACTACCATCTTGTCCGAGCAGTAGATCTTGAACTGTCGCCACTGCTCTACAAAACGGTTCTGTATCGTAATAAAAGTCTTCCGCGTCAAGTAAAGAATAACCGAACGGTTGACCGGTCACCTTTGAAACGTGCTGCCACTCATTACGAATAAGTTTTTTGAATCCAGCATCCCACGGATCTCCGCCGCCTGCTCGCAAGCCTCCCATCGTTATTGAAAACTGGACTCCTATGAGTGCACAGAATTCCGCAGCCCCATGTACAGCCGGAGGAATTCCCCAGCACCATGAACACATAGGATCACCCACATATCGCACTGTTAATTTTCTGTGTCCAGAACCTTGGTACTGCTCTTCAGGCTCGGCTCTCACAATGCTGCATGCACCCATATCTGCATCACAATTCATCATGACTTAACTTCCGGAGACGATTCTTTACACGAATGTTTGCGGTTCTGATACGACCCAGCACTGACCAACGCAAAAGTTTAGCCTAAGAGCTCGAAACAGGCATAGTCCAGGCTCAAATTCTTCATGTGGCTAATCGTAAGCTGGCCAAAAAAGCAAGCATACTTTAACTGATTGAGGCTCGTAGAGATATATGCTAAAAGCATGATTCTTTGTTCAACATTCAGGAACAGTAGGTTTGGACAAATTATCGGCAATGACCACGTTCGCTACCGTGGTGGAAGCAGGCAGCTTTACTAAAGCAGCGCAATCACTTGGGCTACCCAAAGCAAGGGTGTCGCAACGGGTCTCAGATTTGGAGCACTTGCTCGGAGTCAGGCTGCTCCATAGAACCACTCGTTCCTTGAACCTTACAGAGGATGGAAAGGCTTATTTTCCTCGATGTCTGGCGGTTTTGCAGGAAATTGATGACTTTGAAAGCGCTCTCAACAGCAGCGCTTCAAATCCGCGCGGGCGCGTCAGAATCGAGGCGCTGGTTTCAGTCGCACGCTGGGTAATATCTCCACACCTGCATGAATTCAAAACGATGTATCCCGATCTTTCCGTAAGCCTTAGCAGCAACGACAGGATTAGTCATCTATTGGATGAAGGAATTGATGTGGCGATTCGGGGCGGGCACTTGGACGATTCAAGCCAGATCGCCCGGTACATATGCGATGTTCAGTTTGGCCTTTACGCCTCAGCCCTATACTTCGATCACCATGATAATTTAAAGCATCCGCATGCTCTGCATTCTCATCAATTGATTTCTTGGTTCGGCGGCCAGCAAAATCCATTCTCCTGGAACCTTTTCTCGCCGTCGGAGCAATATGAAGTCACTACCAGGGATGGACTGCACTTCGATGACCCAGAAGTTGCCATTGCCTCATGTATGGCAGGTGGAGGTATCTGCCCAGGCTCACCTTTCGCAGTCGAGCATTGGGTGAGATCAGGGCTACTGATTCCTGTCCTTCCAAACTGGAGCTTCGCGCCCAAGCCTATTCACCTCCTCTATCCCACCAACAAGCATCTAGCACCGCGCGTCCGCTGTTTTGTTGACTGGATGCTTGAACTGGCGAAGAGAAGTCACACGATTCGTATGACCCCACGTGAACTCGCGGACAGCTTGTCACAATAACGGATTTGAGTAGCTTTCACTCGCTATTGGAAAAATCGGAGAACAAAGCCACGATTGAGCCAAGGTATCGAACATTAATGAAATCTTATCCTGCGGTGATCCTGGTGCATTGCAATCCAAGCGCCTTAATGTGAAATCGACCATTACTGTATCAACTCTTAGGAAACCAACCAGTAGTTTAGCCCCACTCGCGTTTAAGCCCCTTCGTTTTGGCGTAGATGCCGCTTGGCGGCAAGACTCCTGCAGTTAAAGCTCATTAGCTGTGGATCCACTAAATGGACGGAAACAAACAGTGGGGTTGCTCAGTCTTTGTCTAAGAAACAGATATTGCAGTCTTTTAGTTGATGGTTCGAATGCTGCCTACGTGGATAGCGTCATCGTCTGCATTTGATAGCGTTTAGACGCCTGGCCATTTAGTTCTTCCATCAGTACGCGGCAGGTTTCCAATGCGATTAAGGCAGCAAGGCGCATAGGCAGATGATGCCGGCTGCCAGCCCCCCGATTATTAGCAAATACCGTTCAAGCCTGACAGATAGAATGGTGCCAATGCTCTGCGCTACTACCGTAATGGCGCGCTCAATCCGCTAGGCGAGCACCTGATTGATACCGATGCTGATCTCTCAAATATCGTAAGGTGAATGGTTTTTCGCCCCTTGATGCTGTTCATCTTACGACTGACCAATCGGGTTATGAAGTTCAGACAAGCCGCCCACCTGGAGGAAGCGCGGGCACTGGCGAAAATTAACACGGCAAGCGTGGTTTTTTACGCTGTCTCCTTCAAGATCTGCCGGGCTACTGCAGGTCTAGAATTACGCTGAGCGCTATTGGGAGGCCGCTTTCATCGCAGTGAACAGCTGTCTACCTGCCTTGCTCGGCTCGGCGCTCTTGTCGCTCAAGAAATTGCTGACAACATCGAAAACAGCTCCTTGCACTGCCTGCGAGGTTGACATGTTGAACGCCATGCTCGGCTCGAGTGTGCCAGCCTTCTCCGCTTCGGCAAAATCTCTGGCTGAAGCCTGTGCACAACTATCGAACTGACTCATGTCCAGGCCCTTGATCACTGGGATTGAGCCTTTGTTCTGATTGAAAACGTACTGGAACGTAGGCTCCATAGCAACTTTAGCTAGGTAGTCGCGTGCCGCATTGTTACCGTCCGTATCGTTCTTATTGGACAACTTGAACATTGCCAGAGAATCGATGGTGTAGGTGTAAATACCTTGCGATCCTGGGAACGGTACGCATTGGTAATCGGTATCAGCCAGCTTGCCGGCCGCAATCCACTCACTTTTGGCCCAGTCCCCCATGATTTGCATGCCGGCATTGCCATTGATGACTTTCCCGGCTTCCAGGTTCCAGTCTTGACCAGCACCGTCGGGATCCATATATGTTTGAAGCTTACGAAGCGCCGTGAATACATCCTTCATTTTAGAGCTCGTCAGCGTCTGCTCGTCAATTTCTACAAAGGCTTTTTGAAAGCCATCGGCTCCTATAATGCTCAGCACGAGATCTTCAAATACAGTGGTGTCTTGCCAGGGTTGGCCACCGTGTGCAATCGCAATGAAGCCTGCCGCCTTGAGCTTGTCGCCCGCAGCATAGAGTTCCTCGAGGGTTGCCGGCGCCTTGTCCACGCCGGATTTTTTTAACACTTCAGGATTTATCCATAGCCAATTGATCCGATGTATGTTTACCGGTACCGCTACGTAGTTACCATCATATTTCATGATATCGGCGATCGCTTTTGGTAGGAGATTATCCCAGTCGTTCGCTTTGGCGACGTTGTCGATACTGGCTAACAGACCCAAGTTGCCCCATTCTTGAATATCCGGCCCCTTGATCTGCGCTGCGGACGGCGGATTGCCGGAAATTGTGCGTGTTTTCAGCACGGTCATAGCCGCAGCTCCGCCGCCGCCTGCCACGGCACTGTTTTGCCAAGTGAAGCCATCTTTTTCGATAATCTGTTTAAGTACATCTACCGATTTTGCTTCTCCCCCCGATGTCCAATAGTGAACGACTTCAACAGTGCCCTTGCTTTCGGCAGCCTGCACTATGATAGGGATAAGTGTGGCCAAGGAAATGGTTACGGCAAAGCGATTGGTCTTGTTCATCTTTACACCTTTTTTGTTTTTATCAGCGAGGCATGCGAAGCTTGCTGTTACAGCAACGTCTTTGCATTGAGGGTACGCCAGATTCAGCAACAACCATCACAGGCGATCAGCGAATGCCCAATCCGTTGCGACCAAGAGCGTTCAACTGATCTGGTGTGAATCGGTCTTGCCACGCAGTTTCGTAATGTTCTGGCGGAAAATCATCTGGCGATTTTCCCGCCTCAAAGGCTCTTCGTACGTCGTGAGCATATCTAAGATTCTTTGGGCACATGGGTGCTGCTGGTACATACATCACATTACCCCAGCCTTCTTGGTTTTCGACGGGTGCCACACTGTGGATGATGTCGCAGTGCCACCAAACTGAATCACCTGCCTCGACATCGGGGATCGGCGTCATTCCCTGCACCAGTAGCGGATGCCATTTTTGTGAAACTGGCAGTACCTTACCCGGTGCTACACCACACAACTCATCCTCTGGTACGTCTTTCAACAAAGGTCTCAGAAGCATATAAGCCATCGCTTTCGGAATGGGCAAGGTATGCAGCACTCCCTGACTGGCTTTCATGTCAGAGAGGGCTGTCCACCCTTGAAAAGTTCTGAAAGCCGAGCACTTTACCGTGTCTCTGTAAGCGTATTCATCCACTTCAGTGCGGTGCGCTGCGTCCCACGGATCATAGGACTTAAAATCGTTGCTATAGATTTTATCGAAAACCTTAAGGTAAGCCGGATGTAGCCATCGCTCCAAAGCGCCTGAATCAGTGTGAGGCCCCAACCCTTTAGAGGTGGTACCCGGTGGACGGCGGCGCACACGATCGGGGTAGAGAGCGTTAACGTCCGGATTGAACCACTCCTGACCCTGGGAGTGGATTTTCCATAGCCTGTTCAGAAATGATTGAGCTGCGGCCATACGCTCATCTTGGCGAAGTTGCATCTGCGAGTTCGACCAATAAATTGGGAAAATCTCCGGTCGCGAAGCGTCAAGGTTGCCAAAAAACTGATCGACAGGCCCGCGATACACCCGATCAAAATCATTCCTATCTAGATACTCAAGTAGGTTCCTATCCCAAGTCAGGACTTGCTCTCTCTGGAAGTGGTTTTTTATGACCAAGCAGCCGCGACGTTTGATTTGCGCCAATTGCTCCTGTGTCACGTTCCTATTGGCTACGGCGTCGAACTCGAGCAGAGGCAAACCCGACCCGGTCATCGCTTGCTGCTCCTTGATCGATGCGATTTCGGTTGCAATGAACTCGCTGACCTCGGCGAAAAGCGATTCGACATCGCCTATTTGCGCACGCAACGTCTTTTTCATTTTGACGATGCTGTCTTTGTAGTTTTCGGGGAGGTCTACACTTTCGAAAGATCGATACTTGGTCATAGGACACCTGAATTCTTATTTTCCCGCAAGCATCAAACCACCAAAAAGACGATTTCGGCAGTCACGTTCCCGGCGTTGGCTAATATGATTCTGGCGTTTTCTGAGCTTGCAGAACGATCAAGCTAATGACCAGCCTCTGTCGGTCACATGGCGGCATCATTTGAAATGGCGCCCATGCTGGCGCCGGAACTCTGATGGTGTCACGCCTTTTTGTACCTTGAATTGACGATTGAAGAGTGCTTGAGAGGAGTAGCCTACTTGCTCGGCGATCGTTGAAACGGGCAAGTTGCTCTGCATCAATAGCGAGCATGCATGCCCGGTACGTAATCGGACGATGTAATCCAAAGCTGTACACCGAGTGTGCTTTTTGAACATGCGATGAAATGCTGAAACGCTGACACAGGCTACGTCTGCGAGCGTCGGCAGACTAAGGGAGGTCGTGTAGCGAGCGTGAATATGATCGAGGACTCGACGGATCCGGGCATCCTCGATGATTTGACTGGATGAATCCGAAATTGCCGCTACGGAGATTTTCCTGGCATCCGTATCTTGAGACAGCTTGCTCAGGACTACTAACAGCGAAACCAAACGTTGCGAAGCGTCCTGATCCACCATCGATTCAATGATAGGACGAAGCTCACGCGAAGCCGCTTCAGTGAAATGCACCGCTGTCTGTGCAGCACTCAGTAGAGTTCGAATAGCGCCCATTTCTGGGAACAGAGCTACGAGCGACTCGGCCCATGAATCAGAAAACCAAATCACTAAAGCAATATAGGGTTTCGCCGGGTCGTAACGCTCGACTGACGACCAGCTGTGCGGAACATTAGGGCCCATTAGCACCAGGTCGCCATCCTCGTACGGCGCTACATCGTTGCTGATGTAGCGGTGCCCACGACTGTTCAATGTGAGCGTCAACTCATATTCTGGGTGATGGTGCCATTCAAATGGTATCGCGTCGGGTAAACGCCTGTTCAACATCGTCAAGGAGGCATTAGCTTCGGTCGGAACTTGTTCGAAACTGGGTCTCATGAGCGCATGCTGCTTTGCAGGGATATGAACACGCCACAATCGTACCATCGAACGCCATTAGTGGCACTGCCCTACCCATCCAAACCTCGGCATCCTCCTTGATCGCCACGGTCGGAAAAATCGTGGTGCCAACCCTCCTACCAAAAAGACAATAGGGAGTGCCTGTGATGCACGGGACAACTGCTGCGAAAGTACAGACATCGACACCCGCCCATCCCAACGTCCAACGCCTCAGTTTTCTCGTTTTCTCGCTATTCTTCATCTTTGGGAGCATTACCAGCCTGAACGATGTATTGATCCCTAAACTCAAACATCTCTTTAGCCTAAGCTATGCCGAAGCCATGCTTGTTCAGTCGTCATTTTTTCTTGCCTACTTCCTCGCCTCAATTCCAGCAGGCTTGCTGATCGCACGAATAGGTTATATGCAAGCTGCCACGGTTGGTCTACTTACCATGGCCGCAGGTTGCCTACTGTTCATTCCGGCAACTCAAATAGGATTATTTGCAACGTTTCTAGGAGCGTTATTCATTTTGGCGACCGGGGTCACCATCGTGCAGGTGGTTTCCAACCCCTTGATATTACTGCTCGGTTCTTCCAGCTCCGCACACAGCCGGGTAACGTTCGCCCACGCGTTTAACTCTCTAGGAACTACCCTAGCGCCCTACCTAGGCGCAATTTTGATTCTCGGGACGCTCAATGATTTCGATCCTTCAGTATTGAACGGCTCCGCGCTAACTTCTTTCCTCGCTGAAGAAGCTGAGGTTATCAGCAATACTTATGTGGGGATTTCACTCGTGCTATTGGTTGTCGCCGCGATCATTTGGCATCAGCGAAAACAGCTACCAGCGGAAACCAAACCTGAGCCCAGCAATCCGCTGACAGCACTTAAACTTCTCAAACGCCCGCGATTCTCCCTCGGTGCGGCGTGCTTGTTCTTTTATGTTGGCGCCGAGGTCGCTATTGGAAGCTTACTAACCAACTTCTTGATGCAAACTTCAACCTTTGGCTTCGATTCTGAAACAGCAGGCAAATACGTTGCCTATTATTGGGGTGGCGCGATGGTAGGTCGTTTTATTGGTGCGGCCCTCCTTAGAAGGTTTGCCCCGGGAAAACTGCTTACCTACGCTGCGAGTGGAGTGATCATGCTTCTGAGTCTAGCAGCCTCTGCCGAAGGTATATCTGCTGGCTGGGCAATTTTGGCAGTAGGATTATTCAACTCGGTTATGTTTCCTACTATATTCGCAATGGCCTCCGAAGGGCTGGGCGAAAAAGCGGCGCAAGGTTCAGGCCTCATATGCTGCGCTATCGTGGGTGGCGCTATTATTCCGCCCCTCACCGGTTTTGTTGCGGACTTAAACACTCTGTCATTTTCGTTGGTTGTGCCTGCAGCTTGCTACGCGGCTATCGCGTTCTACGGATGGTTTGCACGCAAACCTGAAATTTCCAGTTGACCTGAGCGGGAAATGCAGTGCCGTCACAGAAAAAAATGCTAATAGGGAATTGCGGTGCTCGTTCTTGAAGAGCCCCTAGGTGCAGGTCGTTTGATTTGCGAATGCGATGGAACCTCGATCGAAAGCGCCCCAACGTTCACGATTCGGGGATCTTTCGACCGGCATTCGACGTTTTTCGCATGCTTTCAAAGAGCTGTGTCATGCCGGTAGCCATTCATGCAGCGTATGGATAAGCGAGGTTACCAGTCTGGACATGCGTGGTGTTTGGATGAAACCTCTTCTGCTCCTGCTCAATGTACCTGCGGCGAAATGGCGCACCCTTGTAAAATGTACATCGCGTGTTAAAG